>NZ_AUMW01000013.1 GCF_000430885.1 Desulfotruncus alcoholivorax DSM 16058
TAGTACGCTTAATCGGAGCCCTGCTCATGGAGCTTGACGATAAGTGGGCAACCGGTAGAAAGTATCTGGATATGAGCGAATACCTGCAGTGGCGAAAAGAGCAAAACCTTGCCTGCCATCGAAGTAATGTCGCTTATATCCGATAAAAATAAGGCCAATATATTTACCCTTGAACACCGCTTGTCAACCGTTACCAGCGGAGCCGTGCGCCTGTCAAGGGTCCGCGAAGCGGAGGCGCAAGCCTTTACCCTTGACTGGCGCATGGCGAGCTGGATAATTTAAGTGGCGGTGTTCAGGTTAAAATGCTAGCTGAGGAATTTTACACAACAATTTGGACTTGATCAATCACCTTTTCTTGTCTAATAACTAACACATAAACGTCTGTAAACATTTATCCCCACCTTAAATACATTAACAAAACAGTTTTAAATAAAAGTAAACCGTTTGTTACTTTTGTAAAGGCAATATTTATATTTTGTTAAGTTTAATAGCCTTGGCCAGAAAAATTTTGACCTTATAGTGTTCTTAAGGGTTAGCCGGGTCGGCCTTAATCCCGGGCATCCTATTTGCATTTTTATGAAGATCTGTTTTCTGCTTTGAAAGTTGTATTTTCACATTAACTATTTTTTCAATCTCTGATGGTGCCGCTTTAACGGCATGGGATTCTATTAATTTAATTAGTTTATAATTAACACTTGACTATAAATTTTATTTATTTGAGTGATCAACTTGCTTTATATATAATTAGTAATTAAGATTATTACAGTAAAAGAAGGGATTTTGATGAGTAATCATTATAATGAAATGTGGCGTTCACTGGGACTTAACCTGAAAGCCCACGATCAACTATTACAAGCTTTACCCCCTACTTATCACGATGTTTACCTGACGCAGACGAATAGGCCTCAAAGCATGGAGTATTTTGATTTTGTTGTTAATGAAATCCACGGGCTGCGAATTCAGGAGCTTCAGGAGCATAAGAAAAAAGGCGGCAAAGTAATCGGCGCTTTTTGCGTGTTTGTTCCAGAGGAAATTGTCAGGGCAGCCGGAGGCATCTGCATTGGCCTTTGTTCGGGTCTGGAAATGGGAACCGCCGAAGCTGAACAGGTATTGCCCAGAAGCATTTGCCCTTTAATTAAATCATTTATGGGCTTTAAGCTGGCTAAAGTATGCCCTTATTTTGAATCGTGCGATCTGGTGGTTGGAGAGACAACCTGTGACGGAAAGAAGAAAGCCTTTGAAATATTGAATGATTATGTGCCTGTCCACGTTATGGAAACACCCCAAATGAAAAAAGGCCGGGATAAACAGCTCTGGCTGGAAGAAGTTCAGGATTTTGCCGGCCTGGTCCAAGAAACCACAGGCATTGAAATAACCCGTGAAAGCCTGGCTAAAGCTATTCAGGAAGTTAATGGAAAGCGGCAGGCTCTCAGGCGCCTGTCGAATTTGCGCAAAAATGACCCTGCCCCGATCAGCGGCAAAGATAGCCTGCTGATTGAACAAATAGCTATGTACGACGATGTCGCAAGGTTTACCGCCAAGGTCAACGAGCTTTGTGATGAGCTGGAGCAAAAAATTAGTGCCGGAGAAGGTGCTTTCCCCCCCAAAACCCCCAGGGTAATAGTTACCGGCACGCCCATGGCCATCCCCAACTGGAAAGTGCCTCATATCATTGAAACCAGCGGTGCTGTCATTGTAGCCGAGGAAATGTGCACCGGGATGCGCTATTTTGAAAATGAGGTGGCCGAAGCCGGGAGCTTAGACAGCATGCTGGAAAACATCGCAGCCAGGTATCTGGGAATTAACTGCGCCGTATTTACACCCAATACCGGGCGCTTGGAAAACCTGGAGAATCTGGTCAAGGAATACCATGCCGGCGGAGTTATTCACTGCACCCTGTCGTTTTGCGACCCTTACGCTGTTGAAGCCAACCGGGTGGAAAAAATGATGAAACAAAAGGGAATTCCTTTCTTGAAAATTGAAACAGGGTATGACCAGGAGGACGCAGGCCAGCTAAAAACCAGAGTGGAAGCTTTTATAGAAATGTTAAGGTAAAGGGGTTTTTTGCAGTGTATGCCGGAATTGACATCGGCTCCAGAACCATAGGCATGGTGGCTATGTCAGCGGGTCAGATAAAACAGTTTCGACTCGAAGATACCGGTTTTGAGCCAACCGACACCGCCCAAAAAATCCTTGACGGGACATACAGCCGAATCGTAGCCACCGGTTATGGAAGACACTCAGCCAAAGCGGAATTCGCCGATGATATCATTACTGAAATTAAAGCGCATGCGCTAGGCGCAGCCTGGATTTTTCCCGGAGTTCGAACGGTATTGGACATCGGCGGGCAGGATACCAAGGTTATATCATTGAATGAGCACGGCGCGGTAATTGATTTTCTGATGAACGACAGGTGTTCAGCCGGCACCGGTAAATTTTTGGAAATAATGTCAACAGCTCTGGGTTACAATTCCGTAAGTGAATTTGGCCAGGAAGCTCTAACCGGCGAGGGAACAATTAAAATCAGCAATATGTGCACTGTCTTTGCCGAATCGGAAGCGGTAACCCTGCTGCACAGGGGGGCGCCCAAAAAAGACATCGCCCTGGCACTACATGCCTCAGTGGTTGAGAGGACGGTCGGAATGCTACAAAGAGCCGGTTTTAAAACCCCGCTGGTGTTTACCGGAGGCGTCGCTAAAAACCGGTGTATTAACTCATTGCTGGCAACCAAACTGGGTGTCGATGTGCTGGTCCCGGAAGAACCCCAACTGGTAGGGGCTTTAGGTGCAGCTCTGGCTGCAGCCAAAGATGGTTTTACTGCTTGATGTTTTGCTTTAGCCAGCGACCTAATTTAATAAAATCTTCTTTGATAACATCTTCCAGAGCACGGCGGTAGATAGCAGCTGCCGGGTGATAAAGAGGGAAAACGATAATTTGATTCCATACCAGCGGCTGGCCGTGGTAATTACCGATTCTCACCTTACTTCCGCCAAATTTCCTTAAAGCCACATCGCCCAGGGTTACTATCACCCTGGGTGATAATATTTCCAACTCCTGTTCCAGCCAATGAGCGCAGGCTTTAACTTCACACCCGGTTGGTTTGCGGTTGGCCCGTCCTTCGTTTTTGGTGGGCCGGCACTTAACGGAATTAATAATAAATACATCTTTCCGGCTTAAACCTGCCAGCTCAAGGTATGAATCGAGCTTGCGCCCGGCCTGGCCCACAAAGGGGACTCCCTGCTTTACTTCTTCACCGCCGGGAGCTTCCCCCAGAAAAACAACCCCGGTATCCGGGTTGTACCGGTCTCTGACCAAACCGGCCCCTTTTCTTTCTCCCGGGCACCGGCACTTACAATTGGCAATCTTAACATATAATTCTTGCAAAGCCTTAGACTTCATGTAACCTCCGCAATAATATTATTTCCATCATATTATAACACACCGGTAAAAACACGCGCTTTAATCAGTTTCATCTACGCTTGTTTTAAAAGCGCCGGACAGTAGTTTTTTTCCTGGTAAACTTTTTAGAAAGATCCTTCTCCACCGGAACAAAAAATGTTACATAATTTGAAATCCCCTTTCTAAAAAGAAAGGGGATTTCAGTTCAAGCCCGTAATGACCTACGCTACAACCACTATGAGTATCTGCGTAGCCCCTGACAACCTTTCGGCTGCCAAGAACCATTACGACACCCATAATGATCTTTGCTCGACTATTATGGATACCTTATGAGCCTGCAACAATCTCTCGACTGCTGCAAACCCAGAGCAACTTCAACAGAAACACTGGACCATGTTTAATTGTTAAAATTATCGGAACCCATAATAGTCTTAGCTCAACCGGTAAACATCCCTTACGACCATATTGCAATCGCTTTAGACTGCAATATAGCCTGCCGGAACATTTACCGATCTGCCCGCCGGCTAATACCGAGCCTTGATGACCCGATATTAACCTTTGGCCGACTATTACAGAGCCTTTACGACCCTGTAACAATCTTGGCTCGGCCATTACGAACCTTACGCTAGTATCTTGCCTCTTTTAAGTACATAATATAAGTGGTAATTAATGGTACTAAAAACATAAAAAAGAACGCCCCTGAATGAGGCGTCTAATTTATTCTTCCATCTGCTTTGCTAAAAATGATGCTGCAGTTTCCGCCAACTTTTTTTCCAGGTCTGCCATTTTGGCTTCTTCCGCTGAAGTTATAATAACAGCTCCAATGGCGTCTCCGTTAGCGATAATAGGTGATACCACACTGTTTTTAAATTGCACACGCTCATCTGATCCAAGGCTGTGATCTTCTTCAATAATTTTGGTCTGCCGGTTGTTAATTGTTTCTTCCAGCATGTTACTAATAGGTTTTTTCAGCAAATCCTTTTTAAAACCACCGGAAACAGCAATAATTTCATCACGGTCCGCAATACAGACCACGTGTCCCAGAGCCTCATGCAGAGAATCGGCGTATTCCTTGGCGAATTCACCCAGCTCATTTATTGGAGAGTATTTTTTGAGGATTACTTCTCCTTCTCTATCTACATATATCTCCAGAGGCTCGCCTTCTCTAATGCGCATAGTACGCCTGATTTCCTTGGGTATCACGACGCGCCCTAAATCGTCAATCCTTCTGACAATCCCAGTTGCTTTCATTTTTTTAGTCCTCCTTATAATTGAGAGTTGTTTTAGTAATATCCTAAATTTGACTAAACCATTACAGGAAACCATTTCATATAAATCCATTCGTGCCGCTCTAAATAAGTTAAAGGTTGCAAGTGCTAATGTTTTTAAGGAATTTTCAATAAAGCAATCTAAAGTTTGCCTGAATTTTTATTGTGTCCCAGGTTTTACCTGTTAACTATGCCGTGCTTGAAACAATTATTTTCTAAATTTTATAAACACCTAAAGTTTAGACGCTATATATATTTCCTACACTTTTAAAGTTTTTAAAAATACAATTTCTAAATATTATAAAATTTAATACCGCCAATACCGGGCTAATCCCATAAATTGTCCTCTAATTGCGGAGGCATAAATTTTGCAATGTAAAAGCAGAAATTTTGAAAAATGGATAACAAAGCTCACCGCAAATTTTGTTTCCTTCTTGTACAGGAACTTCTCGTGCTCGCGTCAAATAATAATGCAGTATCTTTTTAAATTTTAGATTTTAGTTTTCTAAAATTTTCTAATAATTTTTAATTTATTAACTGAATTATATAAAGGAGGGATAGCCGGTAAAAACAAGAACTTTCAATTACATTATTGTTAAGCGTTAGAAACTAGAACGATTTAGCGGAAAGGAGAAGGAATGTTGCTACAAAAAACCCTGACTAAAAGCAACAAAACCGACCTGTATCTGGATCTGGCAGAATTGACCAGCGGTCTTCTCCTGGTGGGATTTTTATGGACACACATGCTTTTCGTGGCCACTATACTTATCTCCCAGGACATGTTTAACAGTTTGTCGGAATTTCTGGACAAATACTATCTTTCATACGTTGGTATTCCGTTTATTGTAGTTGTCGCACTTTTCCATTTTGTTATTGCGGGCCGCAGAATACCAACCCGGATGCAGGAACAAAGAATTGTCTGGCAGCACGCCAAAATGCTGCATCATACAGACACCTGGACCTGGGTGTTTCAAACCATAACCGGTATGGCCATTCTGGTGCTGGCAGGCATTCACGTTTGGATGGTCACAACCGGCTGGCCGATTAGGGCCGTCAACAGCGCCCATCGCATGGAATCTTTCTGGTGGTTTTATTTAGTACTTCTGATCGTAGGCGAGTATCACGCCGGTTTCGGCATCTACCGCCAGTTCGTTAAATGGGGCTGGTTCCCACGTAAGCCAATAGGTTATGTAACTAAGGCCATTACTGCTATCATACTCGTTTTAGGTTTGGCCGCCATGTTTGTCTTTGTCCAGTTAGGAGGTGCCCTATGAGCGTATATCAAACCTTTATCACAGATTGTCTGGTCGTAGGCGCCGGCCTGGCCGGGGAAAGAATTGCCGTAGAAGCAGCTTCTCAGGGACAGGACGTAATAATTTTAAGCCTGGTACCCCCGCGCCGCTCTCACAGTACAGCCGCCCAGGGCGGCATGCAGGCGTCTTTAGGCAACTGCGCCATGGGCGAGGGAGACAACCCTGACGTTCACTTCGCAGATACCGTAAAAGGATCTGACTGGGGCTGCGAGCAAGATGTAGCCAGGATGTTCGTAGAAACAGCCCCCGTGGCGGTCCGGGAAATGGCCGTTTGGGGCGTGCCCTGGAGCCGCGTTGTGGCAGGCAAGCGAATCTTGCCCGATGGGCGCGAGATCGAGGAGAAAAAAGAAAAAGAAGGTTTAATCACTGCCCGTGACTTTGGCGGCACTGCCAAATGGCGCACCTGCTATACCGCCGACGGCACCGGCCACACCCTGCAGTACACCATGGACAGCATCGTGATCAAACTGGGCATAACGGTACACGACCGTACCGAAGCAATTTCCCTGATTCACGACGGGGAAAATTGTTTTGGCGTGGTGGCCCGCTGCCTGCGTACCGGCGACCTACGTGTTTATATCGCTAAATCCACAGTAATCTGCACCGGAGGCTACGGCAGGCTTTACAGCGCGTCAACCAACGCGGTAATCAACGAAGGCAACGGTATGTTTGTCGCCCTGAACACAGGCGTTGTTCCCCTGGGCAACATGGAAGCCGTTCAGTTCCACCCGACGGGAATGGTTCCGGTATGGATTTTGATTACTGAGGGTGCCAGGGGTGACGGCGGCTACCTGTTGGATAAAAATAAATACCGGTTTATGCCTGATTACGAGCCCAAGAAAAAAGAACTGGCCTCCCGCGACGTGGTATCACGGCGCATGATCCAGCATATTCGGGCCGGTTACGGTGTGGACAGTCCTTATGGCCCCCACCTGTGGCTGGACATCCGGCACCTCGGGGCCAAACACATCAACACCAACCTGCGGGAAATCGCCAATATCGCCCGTAATTTCGCCGGCGTGGACCCGGTCAAAGATTTAATTCCGGTGCGCCCCACCCAGCACTACAGCATGGGCGGCGTCAGGACCAATTCCGACGGTTATGCCTACGGGCTCAAAGGACTGTTTGCCGCCGGCGAGGCAGCCTGCTGGGACCTGCACGGCTTTAACCGCCTGGGCGGCAACTCCCTGGCCGAAACCATCACCGCCGGCCGGATCATCGGCAAAAAGGTGGCTGAATACACTAAAGACGCCACCATATCATACAATTACCAGCTGGTGGATAACGCGGTCAAAGAGCAGGAAAACAGAATTAAAGCACTTGTTCACGGCTGGAACGGCAAGGAAAACGTATATGAACTGCGCAACGCAATGGAAAAGAATCTGATGGATTACGTCGGTATTTTCCGTAACGGCAAAGACCTGGAAACAGCAGTTTCCAACCTTAGGGAAATTTACCACCGGTCCCTAAAACTCGGCCTGCGCTCCAATGGCGAAGGGGCCAATCCTGAACTGGCCCAGGCGCTTCGACTTCCCGGTATGATCAAGCTGGCGCTTTGCATTTCCTATGGTGCGCTGATGCGCACTGAAAGCCGCGGTAGCCACGCCCGGGAAGATTACCCCAAGCGGGACGACGTTAACTGGCTCAAGCGTACCCTGGCCTATTGGCCGGAAGGTGCCGATTTGCCCGAGCTGAAATACGAACCCGTTAAGATTACCGAGCTGCCGCCGGGTGACCGCGGTTACGGCGAATCCTCGGCTCAATCTAAAGGAGGCAAATAATGGCTGATCGAGAACTTACTTTTGAAGTTTTCCGCTTCAACCCGCAAAAACCGGAAATCCAACCTTATCTGCAGACTTATAAGCTTAATGAAACAACGGGCATGACCATATTCATAGCCTTAAACCGGATCAGGGAAGAGCAGGACCCTTCGCTCATGTTCGATTTCGTCTGCCGGGCAGCCATTTGCGGCTCCTGTGCCATGATCATCAACGGGCGCCCCAGGCTGGCGTGCAAAACTTTAACCAATACTTTGCCCAATAAAATTAAGTTATTCCCGCTGCCGGTATTCAAACTGATCGGCGATCTGTCTGTCGATACCGGCACCTGGTTCAGGCACATGTCGCTGAAAACAGAATCCTGGGTGCATACCAGCAAAACTTTTGACCCCAAGGCCCAGGAAGAGCGCATGGACAACGAAACGGCCAATAAAATATATGAAGCCGAACGGTGCATTGAGTGCGGCTGCTGCATAGCGGGCTGCGCCACTGCCAATATCCGGGATGAATTCCTGGGCGCCGCCGGGATTAACCGGGTGGCCCGGTTCATGCTGGACCCGCGGGACGAGCGGACCCCGGCGGAATACTTTGAGGTCGTGGGTTCGGAAGAAGGCGCCTTCGGCTGCATGGGCCTGATGGCCTGTGACGACAACTGTCCCATGGAACTCCCGCTGCAGATGCAGCTGGCCTTTGTACGTCGCAAGATTGCCGCCATCGGGTTGGGCTACAAACCCAAGAAGGGCATCAAGCTGGCCTGATCACGGGAAAGCGGTAAGGATATTTTTATTAGTAAAGATCAAAAAGAGAGGAAAAACTCCCTGGCGGGACTTTTCCTCTCTTTTTGATTTTACTGATCCGGTACGTCCATTCCCAGTACGTTCAGATGCTTTCGCACTGCTATCTTATCCCACATGGCAATCCAGGGATCAACCTGGTACTTGGCTGCGTAAACAAAGCCGTGACCTGAAATTTCTTCCGGCCTGATCCCTTCTCTCAGCATTGACTCCAAACGTTCCTGTCGTTGATTTATTATGTCCAGGTATTGCTCCAATCTTTCCTTGAATTCCTTCCGGGACAATAACCCTTCCTGGTGTCCGGTCAAAAACCACCGGGCGTCTAATTGAGCGACCCGGCGGGCTGAAGCAACGAACTCTTCTATATCACCGTCGCTGCCAAAATACCAGGGGCCAAAGCCGGTGAGATCAATATCACCGGTATAAACCAGACCCTCGTCAGGGAAATAAGGACAACAAAAACCGCGGGTATGACCGGGCGAATGGATCATGATAACACGCACTCTGCCGATCTGCCATTCCCGGTCATACTGGTATGACTGCGCTTCACGTCTTGTAGACAACCACCACTCGTGACGATAACAGGGTGAATAACCGGTTAGTCTGGTTTTTGGATCAGATACTTTTTTAATCCAATCCTCAACTCCACTATCTCCAAAAATCTCGGCTATGCCAAGCCATTTGGCTACATTTCTTATTTCTGAAAAAAAACCTGCCTCAACTGGGTTCATCAGCACCCGGGCATTAGGGAAAAGATAATTTCCATTGATGTGATCAAAATGGTAATGTGTATTAATGATTATATCAATTATGTATTTATCTTCTACTACTGCAAATGCTTCCGGCCCGGCCCCCGGGTCTATTACCGCCACCGTGTCCCCACCGTCAACGAGCAGGGTAGTGCAGCTTGGAAACCTGCTGGCGTTAGGACCATTAATTATTTTAATGCTTTTAAAGTCCAAATTTTCTCCCCCACAGTTATAAGATTAGCTCAAGTTTATCTCATTATTTCTGATATTTCTATTAAAATTTTCAAGAACGCGCGCTCAAGGCAGACAGGGTCAGAGCCATGATGAAGCAGTCGGGCGCAATTGAAATTATCCAGGATTAAATAATGTTTATTTGAATAATTTCCGGTAAATTTTTGAATAATAGACCAGTGTAAAAACTCTTTTCAAGGAGGAATTTGATGAAAACCGGAACCAGAGAGGCAATGGTACTTAGCGAAGTACTGAGAACCAACGCATGCATGGTAGACCACTACAACCTTTATTTGAACACCTGCCAAGACCAGCAGCTTCGCTCGATCCTGGAAAGGCAGCAAAGACATACCCTGGACAGCTTCCAGAGAATGGTTCAGATGATGCAGTCACACGGAATGGATACCAGTAGAATCCCTATACCCACCGCACTGACCATGGGCACCGGCAGCCAGAGCACTCAATTCAGCACAGGTGCCCAGATGACAGCGCAGCCCTATGGCACGGGACAATATGCCTCAGGCTCAATGTACACTACCGGAACTACCGGTATGGCTGCCTCAATGAATCCTCAAATGGCCGGTCAAACCGGAATGCAGACCTCTGCAATTAACGATAAGATGATTGCCGAGGGAGCACTTCTATTCCATAAGTGCAGTGCGGACACCAACACCAGGGCTGCCCTGGAAAGCTCTGAGCCGCACCTGCGGAATGCTCTCACCAACATGGCCAGAAATTGCATCGAGATGTCGTATGAAGTATATAATTATATGACCCAAAGGGGCTGGTATCAGCTGCCTGAAACGCCTCAGAATTTCATTTCCCATTCAGCAACACAACAGCACTCCCCCCCGCAATAAAGGGGACAACGCTGTTTGCTTGAGTTGGCGTAAATTTGGAAAAGCTTTCTTTATTGACTTTTTGGTTTAGGTAGTTTGTGTCCGGATAGGGATTATGGGGGCATTTAGCTCCCATAATCCGCTAATTTTGCTCCCCTAAAATATTATGTATATACTGACAGTATCACTGCTAGAACCAGTTAAAAATAAAAAATCCAGCTTTTGGATACGGCTAGGGGCGTTTATTATTTAATGCTTACCGTTTAATAGATTAAGCCATCAAAGCTGCAAATGTTACAGTTCACCTACTCGGCATAATGCACAGTATCTTTGTAAAATGCAGAATCACATGGTTTACAACCGAATTGTTTTTATTATAGTAACAGTGTTAGAATAAAATTAGATTACAATTACCTCCGGCTCGATTTAATTTTTAATTTAATTAACTTTCTAATAATGTATAATATAATATCGGAGGTATAAACAATGAAAGCATTAATCAGGGAAGCAGTAACAGCAAAGGAAGATCAAACGGCTTTTTCCGCCGGAATAAAAGCTGGCATACCAATTGCCGTGGGCTATCTGCCTATTGCAATAGCTTTTGGCCTGCTGGCGCAATCGGCCGGTGTACCAAATTATATAACCGCTTTAATGTCGCTCTTGATTTTTGCCGGGGCAAGCCAGTTTGTGGGGGTCAACCTGCTGGCTTTGGGCGCCACCACCTGGGAGATAGTTCTAACCACCTTCATTTTAAATTTGCGGCATTTCTTGATGACAGCCTCCCTCTCACGCCGGATTAAAGCAGATACATCAAAACAGTGGATGGCGCTATTAGCTTTTGGCGTTACAGATGAAACTTTTACCATGGCGTCGTTGCGCAAGGAGCAGCAGCTTGACCCCGGGTTCATTTTCGGATTGAATTTATTAGCTTTTAGCGCCTGGAATGTTGGGACTTGGGTGGGGGTTTTTCTAGGCGCAGGTCTGCCGGAAATGGTGCAATCAAGCATGGGCATTGCCCTGTATGCGATGTTTATCGGGCTGCTTGTTCCTTCCGTCAGAGAATCAAAAACGGTTCTTTTTATTTCTTTATTGGCAGTAGCGGTAAACTCATTGCTGCACTGGCTTCCTGTTTTTGAAGGCCTTTCTGCCGGCTGGGCCATAATAATTACAACTGTGGCTGCCTCGGCCGCCGGTGCACTTTTCTGTAAGGACGGTGAAGTTTAATGGACAACCTGCTGCTTTTGGTAATAGGGATGGGTGCGGTTACTTATGTTCCCAGAATGCTGCCCATGGTTTTACTACAAAATATTCAACTTCCATCCTTCTGGAAACGCTTTTTAAGTTACATACCTTATTCAGCCATTGTCGCGCTTATATTCCCGGGCATATTATCTTCAACCTCAAGCACGGGCTCTGCCGTAACGGGTGGAATTATTGCAGTAATCCTCGCTTACCTGAAAGTAAATCTTATATTAGTGGTCTTTGGAGGAATTTTAGGGGCACTTACGTGGCAGCTACTTTTTTGACGCAGCGCAAGCCCTCGCGCCTTAACACACATGCAGGTAATCAGCGCAAATAATAGAATATCAACATTATAAACTTATACCGGTACTTAATTAACTGGTTGGATCACGAGTTGCACCTTACAAAAAATAGCCCAAAACACGAATGGAGACTTTAAATGAAAACTGACCAAACAAATCTTCAGGCTACGGGAATCGCTTCAGCCGCAGGAGCATATATACTGTGGGGGATTTTACCCGTTTATTGGAAACTGATCCAGCAGGTGCCGTCTGAACAAATTCTTGCGCATAGATTTATATGGTCTTTTGTATTTTTACTGGCAGTTATACTCGTTACCAGGAAGACAGGCACTTGCTTAAGCGAGGTATCCGAAATTGTTAAAGAACCCAGGAAATTAATCTGCGTTATGCTGGCATCAGTATTAATTAGTATCAACTGGTTTACTTTTATTTGGGCTGTTAATCATAACCATATACTTGAAACCAGTCTTGGCTATTACATTAATCCACTGGTTAGCGTTATGCTGGGAATTATTGTGTTAAAAGAAAAGTTATCTTTTTGGGAAGCAGTTTCCTTTCTTCTTGCAATTATAGGCGTTTTAAACATGACTTTTCATTATGGAGTATTTCCCTGGGTTGCATTAACTTTGGCATTTAGCTTTGGTTTATACGGCTTGTTTAAGAAAATGGTTGACATCGGCGCCATTACCGGAATCACCCTGGAAACCTTATTTATTACGCCCATAGCATTAACATTTGTATTTTATGTTCATATAAACGGAACCGGGGCATTTAGCATCAATACGCCGATGGTTACAGCTTTATTAATGGGTGCCGGTGTTGTAACAGCAGTTCCACTAGTTTTATTTGCAAACGGAGCTAAACGGCTTCCTTTATCCATCGTCGGTTTTTTGCAATATATTGCCCCTACGTTAACATTATTTCTGGGTATATTTCTTTACCACGAACCTTTTACATCCAGCCGGTTAACATCATTTATTTTTATCTGGGCGGCGCTAACTATTTTTTCATTATCTAAAACAAGTTGGTTCAATCAAATGGAGCCTGTATTTTTTAAAAAGAAGGGTTCATTTGATTCATATAATAATTAATATTTCCTGACGAGACCGACCACTTTGCCTAAGATTTCAACCTCACGAGCTGTAATCGGTGCATATAAGCTATTTTCCGGCTGCAGCAGGATATGGTCTTTTTCCTGAAAAAACCGTTTAACCGTAGCTTCACCCTCGATCATAGCCACAGCAATTTCACCGTTTTCAACTTTAGGCTGTTTCCTCACCACAACCAGGTCACCATCCAAAATTCCGGCTTCAATCATGCTATCGCCTTTAATCCTGAGTATAAAAAGATCCCCTCCGCCCGTAAAATCCGCGGGAAGCGGAAACATGTCTTCATAGTTTTCTTCGGCCAGCAGGGGAAGGCCGGCCGCTACCTGACCAAGCACCGGCACTGAAACAACATCTTTTGTATACTCATCTTCCACTATAACCAGAGCCCTGGGCTTTGTCGGGTCTAGTTTTATTGCCCCCTTTTTGTCCAGCCTGTGCAAGTAACCGTGTACCGTTGAACTTGACTTAAAACCTACTGCTTTACCAATTTCCCTAACGGTTGGGGGATATCCGTTTTCCTTGACATGCTGTTTAATAAAATTTAAAATATCTATTTCCTGCTGGGTTAGATCCATAAACCTGCCTGCCTTTCTATGTTTTAATTAATTATAACACTAAATTAAATCAAATAAAACACCTGTTCGATAAATTTCCTTAATTACTCGGCAGTCTGTCTTGCATGGGAAAACAAAATTACCCGCCAAGAAAGACGGGCAATAATTAAAAATTTTCTGCTTTACAAATTCATGGATTTTTCCTCTTCAGTTATACATTGATCAATAACTTTAACAGCAAAATCAATTTCCTCTTTCTTAATAGTCAATGGGGGGGCAAATTCCAGAGCCATACCCATCATCTTGATAATGACGCCCTTTTGCTTGGCCCGGGCAACCATGTTTAACAAATTAGCCACAGGGTAAGGGGCCCGGGTTTTTTTATTTGTAGTAAAGTCAATGGCCAACCACAAGCCTGTGCCCCGCACCTCCCCGACCGATGGATGATACTCCAAAGATTTTAGCGCTTCCAAAAAATATTTTCCCATTTCAGCACTATTATCAACAAGTTTCTCCTTAATAATAATTTCTATATTTTCCAAGCCGACCGCACATGGTACCGGATGGTTGCCATACGTATGCAGGTGGTTGAAAATATCAATTGGTTCCAACACCTTATCTGTGCAACCTACGGCGCCAAGAGGAATATACCCGCTGGTTATCCCTTTGGCCATGGTCACCAGATCCGGTTGAATGTTAAAATGCTCAGTGGCAAACATCTTTCCGGTCCGGCCAAAACCACAAATAACCTCATCCATAATTAACAAAATACCAAACTTGTCACAAATCTCCCGAATAATCTGCCAGTATTCCTTGGGTGGTTTACAGGCTCCGAAACCCTGTTGAATAGGTTCACCTATGAAAACAGAAATATACTCCGGGCCCTCAAATTCGATTATACGGGCCAGGTCTCCGGCGCAGGCAATTTCGCACTCAGGGTATTTCAGGTTATATGGGCAGCGGTAGCAATAGGGTGATTCGATGAAAACTGAACCGGGCGCCAAAGGTTCCATTATCTGTCTCATAGGCATTACCGTTCCCAGAGCCCGGATACCGATTCCGTTAACACCGTGGTAAGCCCCCCGTCGCGATATGATCTTGAACCGCGCCTTGTCCCCCCGGTAATAATGATAATGCCTGGCTAGTTTCATAGCAGTTTCCACTGCTTCCGAGCCGTCACATTCAAAGGTAAACTTATTGATTTCCCCTGGCGCAATTTGGGCTAACTTTTCAGACAGTTTGATGGCCGGGAGAGTAGCATATTGCATTGGAGTAAAATAAGCCAGTTGGCACATTTGATCATAAGCTACCTTTGCCAGTTCCTCTCTGCCATAACCAACATGAACCGGCCTGGTCACACCGGAATCCATGTCCAGGTATTGTTTGCCGTCCTGATCATAAACCCAAACACCTTCACCCTTAACTATGACCGTAATGCCTTCTTGGATTTCTTTTTTACTGGTCCGGTGCAAAATTAAATTGGTGGTAGCAGTTAGTTTTTCCCCTCTTTGATACATAATACGGCGCTCCTTTTCTTTAGACATTAGCTATGAACCATTTAGGTTCTTCTATATCCCAATAATACAAGTATTGCAGTTTGAAGTATAGTTGGTAATTATAAATATACAAACACTTATGGATGTAAAAAAAACAAAGGCCGTTCCTGTGCAGTTGTTGGAGATTACGGCCTTGACTTTTATTAAACATTTATTGTCCCAACTGGGCTTTGATCTTTTTTATTTTCTCCTCGATTTCCTGAATTTCTGCGTCAAACCTGTGTCTGGCATGTCCCGGAACGTGAATATTGGTTTTCTCCAGCATAAAGTGTTTTTCCTGTTTTACGTCTTCAAGCTCCTCTTCCAGGCTTTCCAATTCCTGTTCCAATTGCCGCCTGTCCATAATGCCCCCCTGTTTAACTTCTTCTTCAAAATCTATTAAATTTAATAGTAAATATGTTAATTAAATTATACCGGTTGAGCACGCACCCGTCCAGTCGCCCGCCTGAACCAAAAATTTTTAGAAAAGCCCAATCTAAAAAGAAGGATAAAAGAAAAGAGGTAATTTCACAATTTAAAACTTTATTCGTGCAATTTCTTCAATAACCAGGCCATGTTCTGGCCGAGAACTTTAAATGTCTGGATCCCTTCTTCATCCTTTAATATTTCACCGGGGTTGCGACCTAAACCCATATTCCAGTAACATGAACCAGGTATAATCATTTGAGAAATTCCAAAAAAGAAGTTGATGGCTGAATAAGCAAAAGTCGCCCCGGCTCTTCGAACCGCGATTACCCCTGCGCCCACTTTTTTCTGCAGCATATCGTCGTTGGCTTTTGCCACCATGCCGCAGCGGTCAATTAAAGCCTTTACCTCAGTTGAAACATTGCTAAAATATACAGGTGAGCCAATTATGACACCGTCAGCCTCAACAATTTTGTCAATAAATGTGTTCATTTCGTCATCCCGTCGCGCACAGCGCTTATTCTTATTTTCATAACACTTGAAACAGGCCATACAGCCATAAACTTTGCGCCCACCCAATTGAACCAGTTCGGTTTCCATACCTTCTCTGTTGAGTTCTTCCAGTACCGTTATCAATCCATTATATGTATTGCCTTTTGCCCTCGGGCTTCCGTTAAAAGCCACTACCTTCATCAACGCATCCCCCTTTTATTCACCAATAATTTTAACCAGCACTCTTTTTTTGCGTTTCCCATCAAACTCGCCGTAAAATATTTGCTCCCAAGGCCCAAGGTCTAATTTGCCGCCGGTTACAGCAACAACCACTTCCCTGCCCATGATGGTGCGCTTTAAATGGGCATCTGCATTGTCCTCATAACCATTGTGCCTGTACCTTGAGTAAGGCTTTTCGGGAGCCAGTCCTTCCAGCCATTCCTCAAAATCATGATGAAGTCCTGATTCATCATCATTAATGAAAACACTGGCTGTAATGTGCATGGCGTTGCAAAGAAGCAAACCTTCCTGAATACCGCTTTCTGCAAGACACTTTTCCACCTGTGAGGTTATGTTAATTAATTCCCTCCTCTGTTTCACTTCAAACCAAAGTTCTTTTCTAAAACTTTTCATTTTACGCCTCCCTCAAATTATATTTAAAATGCATCATTACTTCCATCTGAACCGGTCAATTTTTTAAGTTGGCCCGTAATAGTTTCAAGGCAGAAGACAGCGGCGCCGGCTCCTATCTTTAAATAACGGATATAGTCACTTAACTCCAGAGCCAATTGGGATAATTCCGGCCGGTCATCCTCCAAAAGCAGCGCTAATGCCCGCGGATCACCGGATAGCATAATTAAAATATTTTCAGCCAGATCAGGATCCTCAAGTGCTCCGGGTATTTCCCAAATACGGTGGTCGCCGCCCGGGCCATTAAGACAACGAATACACGCACCAGCCGCAGCTGATACAGCTTCGTCAATGATTGCCTCCATCATGGCGGCGCTTACATTGGTTCCAAAACCTGATTTTATTGACATAACTACTCGCGCCTTTTTACCTTCAGCCTGTCTTTTTAGCCGGATCAAATTTTTAATTAGCCACGCCAGATCGTCAAATTCACCGGTTTCAGGAAGCCACCTGGCCAGGTCGCTGTGTAGCAGGGAAATTACCGCACCATATTCCTCCATTTCTACCAGCACTTTAATCAAGCCGTCCCGGTCCGCACAACTTGCCAGGCATACAGTTTGCTTTTTTAACGGTAAAGCAGAAAGCGCAAGGAGTATTGCCGACCGCACTGCAATGTCTCCCGGCGCCTCAACAAGTCCTGCGGCCTGACTGGCCAGCCAGGGTTGTTTAAGGTAATCTTTTATACTCAAATCTAAAAATTTCTCAAATTCCATTATTGAAACCTCTTTATGCAAACTTTTTTAAAAAATAATATAAAATAAAGCAGGATGTCAATTGTTTGATAAACAATATACAGCAGCGAGGTGATCGTTAATGAAATTGCTGGCATCTTTAGCGGCAGGGGTAGTAATATTATTTTGTCTTATTTGCCTGAGCGCGCGCGAAAAGGAAGAGTACAAGGTATTAAAGCTAATGGGATATTTCTTAATTAGTACACTGGGCTTTAAAACATCCAATTTCGTGGTGCCCACCGGCGTGATATTTGCCGGCTTAATTATGTATCGGGACCGAGCCAACAGGTTATCAAAAATCTTAGTCTCCGGGCTGGGCTTGTCCATTGTTGTTTTAAATCTGTTTTATACCGTGATTAAATAAACAAACATCATCCATACCAACCCCTCCCCTACCATGAAAAAATTGTCGTTCGATGACGTGGATCCTGCAGTCTAATAAGAATTGATTCACATAAAACATCTAAGTTATGGGAAAAAATATTCGGGAGGGATAAAAATATGGACATATGGCGCAAGAAATCTGTTGAAAAATTGCTGGCCGAAAGGAAGGAAAACAAACGCGGGTTTGTACCTACACTGGGAGTTGCCGATTTAACAGCACTGGGTGTAGGTGCCGTTATTGGTACCGGAATTTTCGTTCTTACAGGGGTGGCAGCAGCCAAATACGCGGGACCCGGCGTTGTTTTTTCATTTATTCTTTCAGGCATTGCCGCTGGTTTAGCTGCCATGGTTTACGCCGAATTGGCAGCGGCAATCCCGTCTGCCGGAAGCGCTTATACATTTTCATACGTTTCGCTGGGTGAAATAATCGCCTGGTTGGTGGGCTGGAATTTAATCCTGGAATACCTTGTAGCTGCAGGGGCAGTTTCCATCGGGTGGAGTTCCTACGTAAAAGATCTTTTGCAATCTCTGGGTCTCACTTTGCCGGCAACTTATACAACTTCACCATTTGAAGGTGGAGTAATTAACTTGCCTGCAGTTCTTATCGTACTACTGATTACCGGCCTGATCATAACAGGAACTCAGCACAGCGCCACAGCCAACAAGATTATTGTAGCCGCCAAGCTTGCCGCCATTGCACTTTTTATCGTACTGGGCGTTCAGCATATTAACCCTGCCAATTGGAGACCTTTACTCCCCTATGGAATTTCAGGCGTGTTTCACGGTGCAGCAATAGTTTTTTTCGCGTACATCGGGTTTGACGCCGTGGCTACGGCTTCAGAGGAAGTAAAAAACCCCCAAAAAGATTTACCCCGTAGTATAATCTTGACCCTGATTATTTCAACAACTTTGTACGTAATCGTTGCCGGCATACTTACCGCAATGGTAAAGTATACCACTTTAAATACGGCATCGCCGGTGACAACGGCTTTGCTCAGAGCAGGGATACCCTGGGCTTCTGCCGTTGTGTCCGTTGGCGCGCTTGCCGGTCTGACAAGCGTGCTATTGGTATCTATGTACGGCCAAAGCAGGATATTTTTTGCCATGGCCCGGGATAATTTATTACCCCCGGTATTTGACTGGCTGCATCCCAGATTGCGAACACCGGTATGGGACAGCTTAATTATCGGCCTGTTAGTTGCCGCTATCGGAGCGTTTTTACCTATCGGCCTGGTTGCAGAATTGGCTAATATTGGGACCCTAACCGCCTTTATCGCCGTATCCTTTGGAGTTATTATTTTGCGCAGAACCAAACCGGACCTGCGCCGCCCGTTTCGCCTGCCGTTAATGCCCGTAATCCCGGTTTTGACCATAATATCGGCCGCCTATCTGGTCATTAATCTTCCACCGCTCACATGGGTCAGGTTTGCTGTTTGGGCAGGGGTGGGGTTGCTGGTATATGCTATTTACGGCTATAAAAAAAGCAATCTGGCCCGGGGAACAGAAACGAAGTTACCAACAACCGCCATTCCGGAAGCCGCACGCAAGCCTTTACCCCCTGAAGATGGAGAAGATTAAACTAAAAAACAGCTCGTAGAATACCGCTCAAGAAATAAAGTGCCGCCAGGGCAAGAAAGCCGTAACTCGCCATGCGCTGGCAGGCAGGTTCTTCACTTTCGAGCCAATACATAACCTTGTCTATAAAAGGCTCTTTAAACGTCATAACAACAGTCTTTCGCTCACATGTTCTGTGAACTGCAGCTAAATTTCCCTGCAAAAGCAATCACCACCAAACAATTAATTACCGAAATGAACAATTGTTTGGTTTATTATATAATTGCACCGGTTTAGTGTCAATACCAGCCACTAATCTAAACATATATTCCCCATGTAGTTTTCTTCCGAAAAAACGCTTATGCCATTTCTGATTAACAGCGCTGCAGTACAGCCACAGCCGGGAGTTTTCTTTCCGCTAAAACTGCCATCGTAAATCACATTACTCCCGCACGACGGGCTGCGTTCTTTTAAAATAGCCGTCTTAACATCATTGACCAGTGCCTTATGCAAAACTCTCCCGGCCCCACGTATAAACTCTTCTGTTTTGTCGCTGCCTGAACTGGTCAATACCCTGGCTTTACCATCCAGCACATCATAGCCACAACCGCCCACAATTTCATTAGGCTCCCGCGGGGTAGGCAACCCGCCCAGCACCTCAGGGCAAACCGGCAGAGCTTTCCCGTCATCTACCAATTTGCGCAATTCCGGGAAATCAAAACCATCCCCGGTATACCTGCATTTTTCACCTGCCAAACATGCGCTAATAATAATCACTTGATCCACTCCATTTCAAACTTATGTCTTCCCATTTGAGGGCAATATTATAATAAACGTGAGCTTAACACAATTAAACAAACCTTTTTTTGCACGCTGAAATTTTTTAGCCGGGCCCCGGGCTATTAATCAGGGCTATCTTTTCTGAGCGAGACATTTTTTTAATTACGTTTTCCCTTTGCATAGCTAAATTTTTTGTCGGAAATGTTTCAGAATAGACAATCTTGACCGGAAGTCTAGTCCGTGTGTATTTACTGGCCTGCCCGAGATTATGTTTTTTCAGCCTTTCTTCCAAAGATGTCGTGTAACCGGTATACAGCGTACCATCATTGCACATTAACACATAAACGTAAAACACTTTCAAAAAGTGATTCCTCCTTACCAGGAATCTGAAGCTGGAGCTATTGCTCGTTACCCACAAAATCTTGATTTTTTATTTTTAATATACTAATATCTAGATAAAGGAGGGGTAGCAATGCCACAAGTTAACTACAAGTGCAACCAGTGTTCCAAAGACTTTATTGTCAAATACATGTTTATCAAACCAAAAACAATAACCTGTCCGCACTGCGGCAGCAGCAAAGTAAAAATGGAAACAGGTCCCGGCTCACAATGTGGCTGCAACAGCAGCAATAAAAAGGGATTTTTCACCTGAGGGTAAATAAAGAAAGCGGCGCTTTCAAAACTTACCCCCGCGACAACCTTGCGGGGGTTTTATCTTATTTTTAGGAATTAAGACTGCCGGTTATATATAGACAAATTAAAGCAACAATGTTAATATATTCCATAGTAGGGGCGGACGACCATGTCCGACCGTTGGGAGGTATTTATTTATGATTGATATAATTGAAAATTATACCGAATACGAAATATCTCCGCTCATACCGGCACTGGATGAATTTGAACTGGCGGTTACCAAAACCCTGGTTGGAATTGCCCATGATGATCTAACTGAAAAGCTTTTCGTGGAAGCCCAAATATATGGTGAACTGGTGCAAATCTTGGACAGGCACGGGTTGCGAACCTTTGGGCTGGCCACCGCCATTAAAAAGTATTATTCCTACTTTATTGTCGAAGTGTATATTAATGACCCACAACCAAGGACAATCAGGAAGATTAAAATACCCATCAAGCAAACGATTTAACTTATGCGCTAATTATCAATATGCATGGCAGTAGCAGTACGAATTACTCCTCCCGGACACCTTACGGAAATGGTGTCCTCTTTTTCTCCCCAATTTAAGGTCACTTCAATTGGGCCGCCACTGCAACCAAGGTCGCCAAGATCAATTTTAGCCTGGCGCATCCAATCCTCCGTCAGGCGCACAAAGACTAGCTTAAAATCGTTACTGCGGAAAAATTTAAACCGGGATTCCCCTAAAAGCTTATAAAATACTGTAACATCTTTAACATTAGCATCAAAAATTTTTTCGTCGTTCAGCTCAAAACAAACCTTCCCTGCTTTTTCCATGCTTTCGGTAAGCAAATCAGCGATCTCACCAGACATTACGCATCCCCCTTTTCACTTCACTGCAAAACAAGAATCACCAATAAATTCCCTTATAATCGAATTATATGGAATGTCCTCACAGGATATGGGTACAAAATAACTCAGGAAACGGCGTAAACGACGAGCCATTGCATACTCGGGATTGTCACGGCTGACTTCTTCCAACAAAGGCTCTGCATAACCCTTTAAAACGGCTATTTCATAGATTAAAGCCGAGTTAAACATTACATCAGCACTTTCTTGAAACGGAAAGATATGCTTTTCCTCGCCACTGCGCACAGACGGCCAGCGGCGGATGGTATTGGTGGCATTATTGCCGCGACTGTTATAATCACGAACAATACGTCTTAAAATGCGCAGGTAAGTGGTAGGAACCCAGTTATGATTATCCAGGTTGATTTGGGTTAAGGCACTTACATAAATTTTAAACTTACGCCCCTTGGGTATTGAAGAGGTGAGTTTATCATTCAAACCGTGGATTCCTTCAATTATAAGCAAATCCATGTCACCCAGTTTTAATTTCTTATTGCTTGCTTGCCTGGTACCGGTAATAAAATCATATGACGGCAGTTCTATTTCTTCACCCTGGATTAAACTAATAAGATGTTCGTTAAACAATTCGCTGTCAATTGCTTCAAGGCACTCAAAATCATAGTCGCCTTTTTCATCCCTGGGGGTCTTTTCCCGGTCAACAAAATAATCATCCATCGAAATCGGCACCGGTTTAATACCATGAACCCGTAGTTGCACGCCAAGGCGCTGGGCAAAAGTTGTTTTACCCGAAGAAGATGGGCCGGCAATTAATACTACCCGGATTAAGTCTATGTTCCTGGCAATCTGATCGGCAATTTCGGCAATTTTCTTTTCATGAAAGGCCTCGGCAACCCTGATTAAATCACCGGCCATGCCTTTTTCAACCAATTCATTAAGATCAATCAGGTTGCGCACGCCAAGAATTTTGCCCCACTTTTCAGCTTCATAATAAATATTGGCCAGCTTACCCTGTTCAGCGTACACCGGTACAACCAGGGGATTTTCTTTACGCGGCAGTTCCAAAATAAATCCGGGCATATAATATCGCAGCCTGAAGATGCCAAGGTATCCTGTGCTGGGAACCATATTACCGTAAGTAAAATCGTTAAACCAACCGCAGGAATGAACCCATACACCTGAATTCTTTCGATAACGCATCAAATCCAGTTTTTCCAGCTGACCTGAATTCTTAAACAACTCTTCCACGTTTTCCTTTTGTACATTATGCACAATTATCGGTTCATCGGCCTGAACTATTTCATGCATTCTTTTTTCAATATTTTCCACGTCCGCTTTTCTTAACGGCCTGTGAAAATCAATCTCCCCATAAACGCCATTACCCAGGGTATGCTCCATTCTAAGCTTACATCCCGGCAACACCTCACTGGCGGCGCGTACCAGCAGCATAACCATGCTTCTGGTATAAACGCGCATACCGTCAGAGGTTTCCATATCAATAAATTCTATGGTGCAGTCCTGCTCCAGCTCCCAGCGCAAACCATATAGAGCGTTATCAACCATTACTGCAACAATAGGCGATTTCCTTTGATTTTCATCATATTGAACCAGATCCAACACTGAAATTCCTTTTCTTACATTTAATACGCCAGCGCCCACCAGGTTAACTTTGATGGTCTGAGTACTTTCTGCAATAGTTTTATTTCCAGTCATATTCAACACCCCATAATGTTTATAATTAATAATTCTACTATTTAATCAAAAATCCTTGCTTGATTATTCACAATCCCTGTATTACGTATTACACAAATTAGCGCTGGCTGAAAAATTGATATTTTGCCCGCCTAACTTTTGTAAATAACTGTTTAGCGGAAGAATATTGCATTTTAATCATAAAAATTATATAAATATTACAAAAATTCTGTTTAATAAAAAGGGAGATTTAAGGGGGATTATCATGGAAGGTTTGGCATTTTCGAATGACTTGGTATTAAAAATACGTAAAATGGAAAAAACCATCGTCAACCATCCATCAGTGGAGGATGTAGTGGTTGTTTCCTATAACACACCAAACGGTGAACAGGTGATAAAAGCTTTTGTAGAGCCTGGCAGCCCTCCTCCTTCACCCGAAAGCATTATTGAATTTTGTCGCAAGGATTGCGGAGACATAACACTGCCAATAGAAATAGTGTTTAAAGAAATTCCCAGAACGGCATCGGGTAAAGTAATCAGGCAGCAGCTCTTATCTTAAAAGGGAACCTGGTTTAGGTTCCCTTTTTATTATTAACCGCGGCAGCAAATGGAAATGGTTCCTGCGCTTTTTTACAATCCAAAATCAGCTGCGGTAAAAATAGCTTCAACCTTGACCCCCATTTTCAAAAGGGCCTCGGTGCCACCTTCTTGCCTGTCAACGAGGGCAATGGCTTTTACAACCTCACAACCAACCTCTCTAACTGCCTGCACAGCCTTAATAATCGAACCTCCGGTTGTAATCACATCGTCAACCACAACCACCCGCTGCCCTGCCTGTAAATCCGGCCCCTCTATCAAACGCATTGTTCCGTGTTTTTTGGCTTCCTTACGCACAATAAACAGCGAAATATTTAAACCTTGCTCGTAAGCCGCCACTCCCACGGCGCCCACAATGGGATCCGCTCCCATTGTAAGTCCGCCCACGGCATCCACATGATCTTTTCGGATCATGTCACAAATTATGTTGGCAATTAAGTAAGCGCCTTTAGGATTAAGTGATACCTTCCTGCCATCAAAGTAATAATTGCTGGTTTTGCCGGAGGAAAGCACCACCGGCCTGCGCTCGAATGCTTGGCTATCTAAAAGCTCCTTCAGCTCTTTTAACAAATCATGCTTATTTATTTCAAAATCCCCCCATCTTATTGTTTCTTGGGAAACCCTTTTTGAAGTGCCGCCAACCGCTTCAGGGCTTCAACCTTATCACGCTCACCTGCTCTGGCCCGCCTCACCGCGGTTTCCAGCATCAAAATAGAGTTGTCATAAATCTTTTTGTCCACCGGGAAAGGGTGACCGTCCTTGCCTCCATGGGCAAAGGAATACCTCACGGGATCCCGGTAACTGGCCTTAACCCCGTAAATAACTTCTCCAACCAGCGCAAAGGCCCTGACGGTTGCAGGACCTACCCCTTCCGTGCCAATTAACTGCTCGTAGCTTTGGGGCGCCAGGTCGTAAAGCCGCCTTAATGTTTTTTCTATTCTGCCGGCTTGCGGCACCGGATGGGCTCCGGGCAACTGCAGCAGCTTATCACTTGGCAAACCTGCCATTTTTTTAAGACCGGAGATCACTTGGTCAGGCCGCTCACCAGCCAGGTGTACGGCAACATTCCTTGACTCGGAGCTATCCTTTGCCACCATGTTTAACACGTTGCCGGCCTGACGGCCGCAAACAGCCTGGTGCGGTTCCTCCACAAAACTTTTTAAATTATCGCTAATCCAGTGATAGCGCCTGGCCCATCCGCTTTCCCCGTTCATGCCCTGCTGCACCACAGCCCAATCGCCGCTGCCGGTAAAGACAAAAAAATGGTGATAGATTTGGTACCCATCCTGAATAGCAGCCGAGTCAACTTTAGCCGATAGCCTGCTGGCATACTGAAGCTCTTTAACGTGATCAGGCAGCGCATATTTTTCAGTGTATTGTTCAATTTCCAAAGGAGTCTTGCGTGATGTCATTGCCTTTCCGCCAGCAAAAAATACACCAAGGTTTTGCTGCCTGTCCATCAGGCCCTGCTTCATCGCGCCACAGAGTACCGTTGTCAGGCCGGATGAGTGCCAGTCAAACCCCACCACGCAGCCGAGCGCTTGAAACCAGAACGGGTCGGCCATGCGGCGCAGCACTTCTCCCGGGCCGAACTCTTCTGCTACGGCTTCGATTATTACCGCACTGAGGCGCACCATCCTGTCAAACAACCAGCGAGGGCAATGGTGCCCGTGCAAAGGGAGGTTAGCAATACCTGTACGCATATTTAATGCCTCATCCAAACAATTGTTTGCCTTACTTTATGTCAACCTTAAAAAATCATTTACTTGGACTGATTCAAGTCAACAAATATAGCATTTTCTTTTTCATTGTATTCGGCAGGGTAATTTCCTTTTTTATTTTCAATATCAAAGTATTTAAAAATGCCTCTTGCTCCGATCTTATTTTTATTTAACATCATACCATTATCTCTAACACCTTTGATACGCAACTTATTTTTTTCCCTATCAAAAGCAACCTCAACCCGGTTCCCACCCAATTTATCCACCAGTTTCCCGCCAATTCTAATATGATGCTTAGTTAAGGCAACAACATTTTCCCTTGAAGATCTTGGCCTGTATACTTCAAATGCCATATCAATTCCTCCAATTACAATAAAATGATTTTTTATGTAATTATAATAATAAATCATAACCATATTTTATTAGCAACTTACATGCAAAGCAAGAAAAAATAAAAGAGATTCCGCAAATCAACAGAATCTCTTTTATTTTTCAATTAAACCTTAAATTATATTTATAGGCAGTTTAAAGTCTTGCCCGGGACCTTATCGTGCATCCACCTTTGCAGTGGGCCACCGGTCTCAACAGATAGCGTCTTTTCAGCATGCATTCACCCCCTGGGCTTATCATTAATTTAATATATGTTATTAATTGACTGTTTATATTTAATATATCCCCGAGAGCCAATTTATATTCTTTACTATTATATGATTAAATTTCCATTTTGACCACTATACAGCTCTACTTTGCATAAAACAGGAAAAATAAACCGGCCCATTTGGCCGGTTTATGGTTAAGGAGTAGGCTGTTGATTAGTTACGTTCGGGGTGGCGGGCTTATTTCCCTGAGCCAGGCTTTGCTCATAAGCGGCTATCATCTTCTTGACCATGTTACCACCAACAGCGCCGTTTACCCTGGAAGGAATGTCGCCAAGATAACCCTGGTAGTTTTGGATGCCCAGTTCCGCAGCTGTTTCATATTTAAATTGTTCCATAGCCTGTGAAGCCTGGGGAATTAATTTTCTATTTGTTCTTTGTCCGGTTGCCATGTTAATTTCCTCCTTTTTTTAATTGATTAAGTTAACTTTCACTAGTATGATTCCCCCAAAATAACTGAGTATGTGTGACACTTTTTAACGCCCGTTTTAAAAAATAGAGGTAAAGGAATAATCAATCAATACTTAATTTTCAAGTTAACTTAAATAAGCAATATACGCTGTAGTGTTAGTTAATATTTAATTAAAGGTTTGAGGAATTTTTTGTCGAATAACACCCCATATCAACAGGAAAGGTATGACAGCTATTGAACAAAAAACTATTTTTTTTGCATTATCAATTATAGCCATTTCAATTTTGTCGCTGGCTCAAAACGCAGCAACTGGACAAGTACAAAACTGGAGGTATATGAATATGCATAGAGATTTCTTGACGGAAAGCGAGGCAAGAGCTTTTCTTGCCGGTCAAACCTGGGGCAGATTGGCCACTGTTGGACCGGACGGACCATATATAACACCTCTTCATTATGTTTTAAATGATGACAAGATATATTTTCATTCATCAACAGAAGGAAAAAAGTTAGACAACCTTGCGGCTGATAGCAGGGTTTGCTTCGAGGTATCTACTCTGATTGATATTTTGGAACACCATACCCCCTGTAAATTTTCAACAAGATTTATTAGCGTCCAGGTTTTCGGAAAGGCCTATCTAGTCAAAGAGACAGAGGAAAAATTAGCCGTCCTAAATTTACTGGCGCAAAGATTTATGAAAAGCGAGTTTGTTCCAGTTGATGCAGCACAAGCATCCAAAGTATCGGTCATTGCCCTGCATATTGAGCGCATCTCAGGCAGAGAGTCCAAAGACTGACCGAACAAGCAAAACCCCTGCGGTATCACTTACCGCAGGGGTTTTATCTGGTGACCCATCCGCGACTCGAACGCGGGACACCCTGATTAAAAGTCAGGTGCTCTACCGACTGAGCTAATGGGTCATCATGCAGGCCGCAGACGGCCTTATTAATTTATTATTAATTTATTTTGGCTGGGGCGGCTGGATTCGAACCAACGAATGACGAGTCCAAAGCCCGTTGCCTTACCACTTGGCTACGCCCCAAAAAATGGGGTGGGTGATGGGATTTGAACCCACGACCCCCAGAGCCACAATCTGGTACTCTAACCAGCTGAGCTACACCCACCAGATTAAATTGCCGGGTTTGCCCGGCGCAAGATTTATCTTACCATATCTACAGTTACAAGTCAAGAAACAGTTTGATGGAATTGATGGAAATTGAAATTAAATCTTATCCATAGCTTCTTTTAATTTTTGCCATGTGGTATCAAGAGCCTCGGATATAACCCGCACATCACCCAAAACCGGCATGAAGTTATTATCTCCATTCCACCGCGGAACGATATGAATGTGTAAATGTCCCGGAATACCCGCACCGGCAACCTTGCCCAGATTGATTCCCACATTAAAGCCGTCCGGGTTAAAGGCACTGCGCAATACTTTGACCATGTACCGGGTTGTTGAAAAAAGCTCCTGCATCTCCTCAGGATGTAAATCCTCTATATCTCCAACATGCCTTTTGGGTGCAACCAGCAGGTGCCCGCTGTTATAAGGAAAAATGTTTAACATAACAAAAACTTGATTCCCGCGATAAAGAACATGGTTTTCCTGGTCCTTATCACTTGGTGCATTTAATTTTTCACAAAAAACACACTGCGAGCCTTGATCTTTTCCAACGTAAACGCTGCGCCACGGCGCCCATAGCCTGTCCAAGCAGCTTACCTCCCAAAAGTTTGCTTTTTGATCAATTCTATGTTACCGGGTGTAATCCTGCCGACACAGCATAATTCGCCCCGGCTATTTGCGGTGCCAAACATCCATTTCAGGGTAGTATTTATAAGATTGGCCATTGCCTTCACCAAAGTAATAAAAAGCTATCAGTTCCCCCCTGTTATTAAAACAAACTTCTCCCGAAGCCTCCCAGTGGGGACAAATTAATTCATTGTATAAGATAATTTGTACCAGATTATCTTTTACATGCAGAAAATCCAAAAACTTATATAAAACTCCAAGGGCCCGGGTTCTGTCTTCCCCGTGGTCCCAAATTCCGTATTTTTCACGACCCAGCATGCTGCGCAGCAACTGGGGATTATACACTACCACATGACTAAACAAATCAGGCTGCTCCAAACCCCGGCCGCATCGCCACAGAGGTTGGTTAACGACTTTGATCATGGCTCTCCTTAGCGCTACTATTAAGTTTTCCCTGTCAACCACCGTGGCCAGGCAGACCTCACGGGATATATCCAGATTATATTTGTGCAAGTTATAATCCTTTTGGCCCATTAAATCCTGTATTTTGAACCCGGGCCTGCTGCCAAAATAAGAAAACCGTTTTTCCTTAACCAGATTTGCTATAATACGTTCCGGCAAGTCTATTAAAATGTCGTCCAAAATAATGCGCTCAATCATGTCAAAACCAAAGTCACAGCTCACCTCGCTGCCGTCTTCGGTCACCCCTGCGATGTAGTACAAACTGTTCACCTCCATGATAATTATGATAAATGCTTTGCGCCCGGCCAACAACGGCTTAATAATGTCGTTTCCTGGCTTCATATAGGGGTGATAAAGACAAAATTCGCAAGTTAAGCAGACTAAGTAAAAAAACAAATAAAAACCCATATCCTTGGCGGATATGGGTGATTGAACAGTTGTTAAATAAAAAATTAATTTTCGGTTAAAGTGATAGCTTCATTGGGGCAAACGCTGACACAGGTTTCACAACCCAGGCAGTCGCTGGGGTCACCGGCAACAGAGGCTTTGTCGCCAACCATTTCAAGAATGTCCGCCGGGCGGATTTACATCATGTTTTGTTCAACTTTCTGAATTGCCAGTTTTACAAAATTACCGCAGTTTTTTGAGCTCACGTGACCGAAATACAAACTACCCCCATAGGTAACCTTATCAGCCACGCCTAACTCTTGAGCAAATTCGAATTTTGTCCGGTCGGAAAGATATTTGGCCATTTTTTATACCTCCCATTTTAATCTCTGCTTTTTTATTATCTGTTTTAAAGAATAAAAAATACTGCTCAATATTTTCAAAAATTTTTAGAGAAAAAAAATAAATAATAGGACTTAAAGCCCAAATGGTTAAATTATAAGTGTTTTGTCATTTAACTCGGGGGAGGAACCTATGTGCCAACAATTGCTTGAGGTCAATAATTTGAAAACTCATTTCTTTACCAGAGCCGGGGTCGTTAAAGCTGTAAACGGAGTAAGTTTCAGCCTGGCAGAAAGGGAAACCCTGGGCATTGTCGGAGAATCAGGCTCCGGCAAAACCATCACGGCGATGTCGATAATGCGCCTGGTACCCTCACCACCCGGCAAAATTGTCGAAGGCAAGATTTTATACAAAGGCAAAGACCTTGTCTCTGTGAAAGAACCGGAAATGAGGGAAATTCGGGGTAACCAGATATCCATGATTTTTCAAGACCCCATGACCTCCCTCAACCCTGTTTTAACTATCGGTTTTCAAATTGCCGAAGTGCTGGTGATGCACCGCAAAATAAGTAAAAAGGAAGCCGGCTCCCGCGCAATCGAAATGTTAAGGCAAGTAGGCATACCGGAACCGGAAAAAAGAGCGGCCTGTTACCCGCACCAATTAAGCGGCGGCATGCGCCAGCGGGCCATGATCGCCATGGCCCTGGCCTGTAACCCCAGCCTGCTCATCGCGGACGAGCCGACAACAGCCCTGGATGTGACAATTCAGGCGCAAATCCTGGACTTGATGCAAAAATTACAGGAGAGAACCGGTACCGCAATCATCATGATAACCCATGACCTTGGAGTTGTGGCGGAATTATGCCGAAAGGTGCTGGTTATGTACGCCGGCGAGCCCGTTGAGCAAGGCGACGTGGAAACTATTTTCAACAGTCCATGTCATCCTTATACCCGTGGTTTATTAAGCTCCTTGCCAGTGTTGGAAACAGACGAAAAAATCAGGCTAACCCCTATTGATGGAACACCCCCCGATTTAAAAAATTTGCCGCCTGGCTGCAATTTCGCTTCCCGCTGCCAAGAAGCGCGGGACGTCTGCCGGCAAACAAAACCTGTGCCGGTAGAGATTAAACCAGGCCACACCGTGGTGTGTCATTGTTATATAACCAAGGAGTCAGAAGTCAGGAGTCAGTAGCTTTGAATAAGAGAACGGTTGATCGTCTTGAAACATTCCGAATTCTGAATGTCTGAACAGACTTCCGTGCCGCTGATGCGGCACCGGCAGAAGATGACAGTAACGAGGTGTAATATAGATGTCAGCGGCCGAGCCTCTGTTAAAAATTGAAAATTTAAAAAAATATTTCCCCATAACCAAGGGTATTATTCCCAGAGCCGCCGGCAATGTAAAAGCGGTTGACGGTATCAGCCTGGAGGTACAAAAGGGCGAGATCCTTGGACTGGTGGGAGAAAGCGGGTGCGGTAAATCAACTGCAGGGCGGTTGATTGTACGCTTGCTGGAACCAACGGAGGGCACAATAACCTTCCAGGGACGGGATATCACCCATTTGGATCAAGCCGGGCTTCGCCCCCTGCGCAGCAAAATTCAAATGGTTTTCCAGGACCCTTACGCTTCTCTAAACCCGCGCATGTCTGTGGGCGACATAATCGCCGAGCCCATGCTGGTCAACAAACTGGCTGCCGGAAAGGATTTACGGGACCGGGTTAAATCACTCCTGGAAACAGTAGGCCTGAACGCATCTCACGCCGCCAGGTACCCGCACGAGTTCAGCGGCGGCCAGCGGCAAAGGATCGGCATTGCCAGAGCCCTTTCTGTGAATCCCGAGCTGATCATATGCGACGAACCGGTTTCGGCCCTTGATGTATCAATTCAGGCCCAGGTTATTAACCTGCTTGAAGATTTGCAAAATAATTTTGCTTTGACCTTGATATTCATTTCCCATGATTTGAGCGTGGTTAAGCATATCAGCAACCGGGTGGCGGTAATGTACCTGGGCAAGATAATGGAACTTGCCGGTTACCGCCGGCTTTACGCCAGTCCCCGGCACCCGTACACCAGAGCACTGTTGTCTGCCATCCCAGTGCCAAAACCCAACCAGGTCAAGGAAAGAGTTTTATTGACGGGAGATGTTCCCAGTCCCATTAATCCTCCCCCGGGCTGCAGGTTTCACACCCGCTGTCCCGAAGCCAAAGAAATATGCCGGGCTGTGGAACCCCCGCTCAGAGATACCGGGTCAGGACATCACGTGGCATGTCATTTAAGTTAACCAAGTAATATCCAAGGAGGTGGTTGCAGCCGGATTGCGGTATAATCGGTTTTCTTCAGGCTATCTAAAATGAGGAGGTAGAATTAGTGAAACGAAGAGTATTTTTGTTCTGCTCGCTGGTGGTGCTGGCTTTGTCGCTTCTCGCGGCAGGTTGCGGAGGTTCCAAAGAGGAAGCCAAAGACGGCAGCGCAGCCGGAATGAAAAAATCGGAGAACGTACTGGTATGGGGACGCGGCGGCGACTCGCCCACTCTTGACCCGGCCGTCGCCACTGACGGTGAAGCCGCCAAGGTTACTATCAACATTTTCGACACCCTGGTGGAATATAAACCCGAGAACACCGAGGTTCGCCCCGCGCTGGCCAAAGAATGGTCCGTTTCAGAAGACGGTCTGGTCTGGACCTTTAAGCTGCGGGATGACGTTAAATTCCACGACGGAACCCCCTTTAACGCCGATGCGGTTGTCTACAACTTCAACCGCTGGATGAAAAAAGACCACCCGCTGAATCAAGGCGAATGCAAGTACTGGATGTATATGTTCAACGGTTATGACGCCGACAGTATTGTCAAATCCGTGGAGAAGACCGGCGACTATGAAGTTAAAATTACCCTGCGTGAACCATCCGCACCCTTCATTCAGAACCTGGCCATGTTCCCCTTCGCCATTGCCAGCCCCACCGCACTGGAGAAATACGGCGCAGATTTCTTTAAACACCCGGTGGGCACCGGCCCGTTCAAGTTCGCGGAATGGGTTCCCGATGACAAGATTGTGCTGGAGAAAAACAATGACTACTGGGGTGAAAAGGCCAAAGTCGACAAGGTCGTGTTCCGCTCCATACCGGATAACTCAGCCCGTTTCATGGAACTGCAGGCGGGAACCATCGATATGATGGACGGCATCAACCCCGATGACGTTGCAGCCGCCAAGAGCAATGAGAATTTCCAGATCATTCTCAGGCCCAGTATGAACATTGGCTACCTGGCCATGAATATGGAAAAAGAACCTTTTGACAACTTAAAAGTGCGCCAGGCCATCAGCCACGCTATCAACAAGCAGGCCATCATCGACGCGTTCTTTGCCGGGCTGGCCAAACCGGCCAAAAACCCGATGCCGCCTTCACTTTGGGGTTATAATGACGATATTACGGATTACGAATACGATCCCGCCAAAGCAAAAGCGTTACTGGCCGAAGCAGGTTATCCCGACGGCTTTGAAACTACCTTGTGGGCCATGCCGGTGCCCAGGCCTTATATGCAGCAGCCGCAGAAAATTGCGGAAGCTATCCAGGCCGACCTGGCAGCCGTAGGCATCAAGGCTAAAATCGTCAGCTACGAATGGGGCCAATACCTGGAGAAAGCTGAAGACGGCGATCACGATATGGTCCTGCTGGGTTGGACCGGCGACAACGGCGACCCGGACAATTTCCTGTATGTATTACTGGACAAGGACAATGCCGTCAAAGGCAGTTCTTCCAACTATGCCTTCTATAAAAACGACCAGGTCCATGACCTGTTGATCAAAGCCCAACGCGAAATGGATCAGGACAAGAGAGCGGATCTTTATAAGCGGGCCCAGGAAATCATTCACAATGACGCTCCCATGGTGCCGCTTGACCACTCCACCGACCCCATTATATTAATGAAGTACGTCAAGGGGTATGTGCCTCACCCCACCGGTGTTGAGAAAATCAATACCGTAAGCGTTCAATAAACTACAGCTTTTAATCTCGTTTTGACCGGCAAGCCGGCCGGCTGCCGGTCAAACCTCTTTAATCGGGGACATTCCCCCACAGGGTGTGTCCCCTTCATTTCAAGGGGGATAACAATGCTCAATTATATTATTAAAAGATTGATAATGATCATTCCGGTGATCATCGGCGTGTCGATATTATCTTTTATGCTCATTCACCTGGTACCCGGCGACCCGGCCCGGATGATGCTGGGCGAAAGGGCAACCCCCAAGGCGATGCAAGAATTAAGGGAAACACTGGGGCTGAACGACCCGTTGCCGGTTCAGTACCTTCGTTTCGCCAACCACGCCCTGCACGGAGATTTGGGCAGCTCGATCAGGAGCAAGTTGCCTGTCACCGAGGAAATGGCCAATAAATTCCCGGCAACTTTAGAGTTGTCCTGTTTTGCCATGCTTATCGCCGTTCTAGCCGGCGGCCTGGCAGGAATAATCTCATCAGTTAAGCCCTATTCATTATTTGATAATCTCTCCATGGGGGCGGCCCTATTCGGGGTCTCTATCCCCATTTTCTGGCTTGGCCTGATGATGATCTGGTTCTTTGGGGTGAACCTGCACATTTTACCGCCTTCCGGAAGGATCAGTGTGGGAGTGGAGTTGCATAAAATTACCAACATATATCTCCTTGACAGCATTATTACGGGGAACTGGAAGGCATTTAAAGATGTGCTGGCGCATATTATCATGCCGTCCCTCGCGCTTTCCACCATCCCTATGGCGATGATCGCCCGGGTTACCCGTTCCAGTATGCTGGAGGTTCTGGGGCAGGATTATATCCGCACGGCCTGGGCCAAGGGGTTGCCCGGCCGGCTGGTTATCTTCCGGCACGCCCTGAAAAACGCTTTTCTGCCTGTACTGACGGTAATCGGCCTTCAATTTGGCTACCTGTTGGGCGGCGCCGTGATGACCGAGGCTATTTTTTCCTGGCCCGGTGTCGGCCGCTGGCTGTTCGTAGCTATTTCGGCCAGAGACATCCCCATTGTCCAGGGCGGCATACTGATGGTGGCACTGGTGTTTGTAATCATCAACCTGATCGTGGATATACTTTATACCTATGTTGATCCCAGGATCCGATTTGACTAGGAGGTTAAACATGACGGCACAAGATATGAAAGTGACAACAGAGGCCGCCGGCATGGCTATGGAACCGGCAATCAGGGCTCCCTGGATGGAAGGCATACAGCGTCTGCTACGCCAAAAAACAGCCATCTTTGGTCTTATAATTGTTTGCCTGCTGTTATTAACCGCCCTTCTGGCTCCGCTTATAGCGCCGTACGACCCCGTCGCCCCGGACCTGCCCAGCAGGCTGCAAGCTCCTTCGGCCACACATTTTCTGGGGACCGACGAGCTGGGGCGGGATATATTGAGCAGAATCATTTACGGCTCTCGTATTTCCATTCAGGTTGGAATACTGGCAGTTGGCATTTCTTTAATTTTTGGAACTTTCCTGGGGGCAATATCGGGCTATTTCGGGGGCAAGCCGGACATGATCATCATGCGGGCTATCGATATCGTAATGGCTTTTCCTTACATCTTGCTGGCCATAGCTATAACGGCCATGCTGGGGCCCGGCCTTAATAATGCCATGATTGCCATAGGCATAGTGGGTATACCTATCTATGCCAGGGTGGTACGGGGCGCGGTTCTCTCAGTAAAAGAAATGGAGTACATCGAAGCAGCCAAAGTCAGTGGCTGCAACAGCCTCAGAATTATCATGAAACACGTGCTGCCCAATTGCCTGGCCCCCCTGATTGTGCAGGCCACACTGGGTATTGGGACTGCCATTTTAGATGCAGCCGGATTGAGTTTTCTTGGTCTTGGGGCCCAGCCGCCCAAACCGGAATGGGGCATCATGTTGAATAAAGGGAAGGACGTAATGCATATTGCTCCCTGGGTGATTATGTTCCCCGGCATAGCAATACTTTTTACGGTTTTGGGGTTCAACCTGCTGGGCGACGGCCTGCGGGACGCACTGGATCCCCGTCTTAGAAACACCAATTAGCTGCCGGTAAAATAATAATTATCCCCCTCAAACACAGCTCACGCTGTGTTTTATTTCACTATAGAAATCTACATCGGGCCATAAATTGGGGACATCCATACGAAGAAGGTGTGTCCCTTTTCCGCTTCGGAGGCCTGTCTTGCGGGGAGTGAAACGACGTGGCAATACCAAGCTGAGATTGCTTCGCTGCGCTCGTAATGACAATACCTGCCGAAAAGCAACTCACAATGACAGTTCATTGCCAAGACATTATTTGGAACAACACAAAAGGGGGAGGTTTTTTGAGACGGGCAACGAATCATTGATAACTGTAGCCCCATGCCGCTGGCGCGGTGCCTAAAATTAAGATGAAAAATAGCTGACATAGGCAAGACGATCCGGTGGATTCCAGGAGTAAGCGGCACCAGCAGAGGATGATAAAGGGGTGTAGGGGAACTAAAGCGGCGCCAACAGAAGAGAGGACGAATCATTTGCGAAAGTTAATTTTATCTTTATGCATGGTGATAACAATATCCATAGCCCTTTTTCTCCCGGGGCCGGCGCGCCAATTTGGAAGTCAAGCAGCCTGGACAGTGCCGCATCTTCCATACCCCATTGCCAAGAAACGAGCCCTGGTTACTCCGGTGGGCCAAAGCACGGACGGGTTAATCGTGTCCGAGATGCTTCGGGAATTAAACATTTCCCACTCCTTCCGCCGCGCAGCCACAGGTGAAGATTTAACCCAGTGGTATGAAAGCCTGGTTTTAGTCCTTGGTTATAGCGATACGGGCCTGCATAAGGTTGGCCTGAGCATGGATGATGAAATCAAGCGGGTCCAGGGCCTAATATCTGCAGCACGGCAAAAAGGATGCGCTGTAATTGTAATACACCTGGGAGGCAAAAACCGCCGTAATTCCAAAGATGATATTTTGATTAATGAATTTGCAGCTCAGGCTAATTACCTTGTGGTGGTCAAGGAAAGTGATTTCGACAAACTGTTCAGCAGAATAGCGGCGGAAAGGGGAACCCCTTTTACCGTATCGCCGGGCATTCTTTACCTGAAACCACCCCTTAACTCAGCTTTCCGGTAGCAGGTGAAAATATGACGGGGAAAAACCTGTTCAGCCCGCTCAGCGGCCTTTTATTAATATTTTTCTCTGTTGCCATGATTTTTCTTTTAGAACCATGGCTTTTTCTGGTTATTGATAAAATAGAGGCCAGTATTATCAATATGAACAGCAGCCTGTTGGTACTGGCAGCAGGTCTTTACTCCCTGATCAAAACAGCAGCAGCTTTACCTCTGCTGATGGGCAGCCTGATTATTAGCAACGAAGCGGTAAACAAGCTGTTCCCGGATAAAATTAACAGGTATGCGGAATTTGCCGTTAACCTGATGATTATTGCCTCCATTTATTACCTGGTATTATTGCTGACCGAAAACCACCCCGGTCTATACGTTCCGCTGATTATGACCTGCTTTTTATTTTTTACCGCCACCCCGGGCCATAAAAAACTCTGGGTTATTCACAGGTGCACCACCACCGCACAGCTTCTTCTAGGGTGTTACTGGCTGGACCTGTCCCCCTCATTGGGAGCGATAGGTGTGGGAAAAGACGAGGTGGCTGTGAGCATGAAACTGGCTGCCACCTTTCTTCAATCGGCAGCGGTAATGGATTTTATCAGTATGTCTTTTTTTATCCCGCTGGTTGCCATAGCCTTTATAACTTCTTTTTTAATCAATAACCACTATAAAGAATTAAAACATATGGAAAAAGACAAACAGCGGGAAAACCAGCTGCAGCAATACCGGCTGCAGCTGGTTCAGGCAAGGTCTCTTCAAGAGATGCACTCACTGGTGCACGATTTAAAAACGCCGCTGACCACTATCAACGGTCTTTGCTCGTTGCTGGAGATGAAATACGGGCAGGATGCCAAAAACCGGCAATATTTTCATCGAATTGACCGTTCTGTTCAAAACATGAATGAAATGATTTCCGAAATACTATATGAGAACATAAAAAGGGAAATAACCATATCCGATCTAATTAATTATGTAAGGGCGCAACTTGTCCCTGAAAAAATGGAGCAGCAGCTTGAATTTAACGTTGAAAACCCTGACAGAATCATCAAGGTCAACCGGATTAGGTTTGCCCGGGCGATGATCAACCTGGTTGAAAACGCTTTAGAAGCTACCAGGGACGTTAAGCAAGGAAAAATCAGAATAATAACCAGGGACATGTCGGAAGAAACATGTTTTTCAGTTATTGACAACGGGGTAGGGATATCCACGGAAAATTTGAACAAAATTTGGATCACTGGCTTCAGCACCAAAAATACTTCCGGACTGGGGTTATCCTTCGTAAAAAAAGTCGTTGAGGATCACGGAGGAGAAATCGAGGTTTCAAGCGCATCCGGGATTGGGACCACCTTTAACATCAGGTTACGGGGGGAAGACGATTGGCTCGGGAAAAAAAGTTAGTTCTGGTTATTGATGACGATGAGGATATCCGCTTCACCATAACGGAGATATGTTCACAGGCCGGGCTGGACGCAACATCCGCGCCTGATGGCCAGGAAGGACTGGTATTGTTCACGGAAAAAAAACCGGACATTATCCTGGTTGACTATCACATGCCCAAAATGGACGGGCTGGCTACGGTCAAAGCGATCCGCGGAACTGACGAGACAGTTCCGGTGTTAGTGTTAACCGTGGACGAAAGACAGCAAATTGCCGACGCCTTCCTGGACGCGGGAGCAACGGATTTTGCTCTTAAACCAATCAAAGCACCGGACTTAATCAGCAGAATCAATGTAAATATTAGAATCGGCATATTACTAAAAGAATCGGTAAGGGGACAAAAGGAAGTGTTTATAGATAAGGGTATTAATAACGCTACCCTTAAACTTATCGTAAATTGCCTGAAAACCACCGGCAGCACACTGGCCATCGAGGACATCTGCCGGCAAGTGAGCCTGGCTTACCCCACTGTTCACCGTTACCTGCAGTATCTGGTTGAAACAGGCAACGCAGGTTTTGATATTTATTACGGTTGCGCCAGTAAGAGAGGCCGGCCCCGCAACCTGTATTACCTTACAGGCCGTGGGGAGGCAATGTCCAATAATTTTAGTTGTCCAGACAGGTCCTGATATTTCGGGTACACCGGTTGATCCGTTCCAGGTCAATACCCGTATCAATACCCATCTCATGCAGAAGTTTTATTGTCTCCCCTGTTGCTATATTGCCGGTAGCTCCCGGTATAAACGGGCAGCCTCCCAGCCCGCCCACCGAACTTTCAAGTACCGAAATTCCCGCAAGTATCCCCATAACAGTGTTGGCCATACCCATTCTACGAGTGTCATGCAGGTGCAAAGACCATGTTACACCGGGGTGGTTTCCTTTTAATTCTGTTACAAGCTCATATACCTGCCGGGGATTGCCCATCCCCGCCGTGTCAGCCAGGGTGATCTCCCTTATGCCTGCATTCAGCATACCATCAACAACCCTGTTAACTTCATCAAATCTTATTTTACCCTGGTAAGGACAGCCGAAAGCCGTGGCTACTGCCCCACGAACGTTAATCTCTCCTGCCGCCATGCGGCAAATTTTATCTAAGCCTTCCATTGACTCATCTATGGAACGGTTTAAATTGGCACGGTTATGAGCCTCGCTGGCCGACACCACCACTACAACTTCACGAAGATGCGTGTGCGTCATGGCCAAAGCCCGCTCCATACCTCTGACATTGCCCACCAGGGCACTTATTATCACCTCAGGTCCCGGTTCGGTCAATCCTTCAAGCAATTTTTCCGCGTCACCCAACTGCGGCACTGTCCCGGGGTGGACAAAGGAAGTAGCCTCTATGGCTACAACCCCTGCCTCAATTAAATCATTGATTAAAGCAATTTTTTTATCCGTGGACAATATTGCTTTCTCATTTTGCAGCCCGTCCCTGGGACCTACTTCCCTGATTAAAATTTTATCCGGCCAACGCATATAAACCCCCGGCGCTATTTTATTAGAACCCGGTAGCTTCCTTGGGAATGCGACCGGTCCTGATACACTCACTGCGCAATCTGCGGTTAAGAATTTTTTCCATCGTCCGTCCTATTTCCAGCACCCTGTCAACGTCAACCCCTGTGTCAATGCCCATTTCATCCATCATTACCACCATGTCCTCGGTGGACACCAGCCCGACTATATTGGGGTCTTGGTAATAATAGGATCCTGTTCCGGCAACAGGAGTACCGTCAACAAAATTGGCCGGTTGCCCGCCGGTGCCGCCCATTGTGCTTTCAAAGCGGATAATACCCGCTTGAAGTGCAGCCAGAACATTGGCCAGACCCCAACCCCTGGTCACATGAAAGTGAGCCACGTGTAAATTGGGGTCGGGCAAAGCATCGAGGATCATCGAAAAATACTCGTATACTTTATTGGGCGGGGCAGAGCCGTCGTGATCAGCGTGTTCTATGTCATCCGCGCCTAAATCCAGGTATCTTTTGGTGAATTCCACGGCCTTTTTCAATTCTGTCGGTCCTTCTATGGGGCAGCCCCAAATGGTACTAACGGTGCCATTGACCTTAATACCCGCGTCATGGGCCTTCTTTATGCACTCTTCGGTCATTTTCCAATAACCCTTGTGATCAAGCCCGGAGTTTTTATACATATGCGAAGGCGAGGTTGACACCATCTGCAAAATACGGGTGGGGCCATAGCCTTTTTGCTTTAATTCAATGGCGCGGTCCACAGCCTTTTCCCGGATGGTTATTGCTGTCAGTTCTGTTTCCGGCAGTTTTTCCTTAATCCTTTTTGAATTATACAGCATTTTAAACAGTTCTTCAGCGTCGGCAAACTGGGGCATCCCTCTGGGGTTACCCAAATTAGTAACTTCAACTTCTTTAAAGCCGGCCAGAATCAGCTCTTCCAATACCCACAATTTGGCCCGGGTGGGAATGGTAAACTCCTCATGCTGGAAACCGTCCCTGACGGTAATTTCACCAAGTCTAACCTTTTTGGGGTACTTCAATTGAAACATACTTATACCTCCCGTATTTATTTTTCCGTCTGGTTATCTGCCCTTGTACACCGGCTTGCGTTTTTCATTAAATGCCAGCAACCCTTCGTCACGATCCTCGGTGGTTAAACAAACATTATAACATTCAGCCTCCAGCGCCAGGGCGGTATGCAATTCCAGCTCCACACCCAGGTTAATCGCCCGCTTGGCCTGCCGCAGCGCCACCGGCCCGTTCTTGGTTATTTCCCGCATGATTTCCATGGTTTTTTCCATCAGTTTGTCAGCGGGAACAACGTGGTTGACCAACCCGATCTCATAAGCCTCCCCGGCACCGATGCGCCGGCCGGTAAATATCAATTCCTTGGCTTTATTCCGGCCAATCACCCGGGGCAGCAGTTGGGTGCCTCCCCCACCCGGGATGATAGCCAGCCCCACTTCCGGCAACCCGAAGGCAGCCTGTTCCGATGCAATGATAAAGTCACAGCAAAGGGCAAATTCACAGCCCCCGCCCAGGGCAAACCCGTTAACAGCAGCCACCAAAGGTTTGGGAAACTCGGCCACCGCGGTAAAAGCCTTGACGAATAAGGCCCGCTGTTTCTTCATTTCCTCACGTGTCATGTTCTTTCTTTCCTTTAAATCGGCTCCCACACAGAAGGCCTTGTCCCCCTCAGCAGTAAACACAGCGGCAAAAACTTCATCGTCCAGTTCCAGCTCCTCCAATGCGGCCAGGATCTCCCCGGCTGTTTGGGTGCTGATGGCGTTCATGGCCTGGGGGCGGTTAAACGCCATAACAGCAATGTGCCCGTCCCTGGTCAGCTTGATATTTTCATATTGCATTAATACCACGTCCCTTCTATAAGTTGGAGACATTCATACGTTGGGGACATTCCTCCGAAGGAGGTGTGTCCCCTTTCCTCTAAACGGGGTACACGGGGTGTTTGCGCTCGACAAACTGCTTATCTTTAGATTCATAGAGGGCAAATCTGCGGATTAACTCATCCCGCAATTCGGCTCCACTCACTATATGATCCACTACCAGTTCCGAAGACAGGCGATAGATATCTACATCTTTGGCATATTCCTCGCGTTTTTGCTGGACAAATGCAGGCCGTTCCTCCGGCGGCAGAGCCATAATCTTATTTTCATATACAGCATTCACCGCCGCCTGGGGTCCCATCACCGCAATCATTGCCGTGGGCAGCGCCATGCAGCAGTCCGGTTCAAAGGCCGGTCCACACATGGCATAAAGACCGGCTCCGTATGCTTTGCGAACCACCACTGAGACCTTGGGCACAGTAGCCTGCGACATGGCCGAAATCATTTTCGCCCCGTGGCGGATGATACCCTGGCGTTCAACGGCTGACCCGATCATAAAACCTGGCACATCCATCAGGAACAACAAAGGTATATTAAATGCATCACATAAATTCATAAACTTGGCAGCTTTATCTGCCGAATCCACAAATAGTACGCCGCCTTTTTCCATGGACTGGTTGGCCAGTATGCCAACCACACGCCCGTCAATGCGGGCCAGCCCCGTAATCAATTCGGGAGCAAACAGTTTCTTTATTTCAAACCAACTGCCCCTGTCTACCAGCCTATGAATTACCTCGTACATATCAAAGGGGGTATTCTCCTCAGCGGGCACAATTTCTTCTATATCCCGCCCCCCAACCGGGGGCCGCGCATCCACCAGAGGCGTCTTTTCTTGATAATTCTGGGGCATGTAAGTCAGGTAACGGCGGCAGGCTTCAATGGCCTCTTGTTCCGTTGCCGCCAGTAGATCCCCACACCCGCTGACAGTGCAGTGCATCCGGGCCCCGCCCATTTCTTCCAGTGTAACCTTTTCGAAAATCACCATTTCCGCCATTCTGGGCGAGCCTAAATACATGCTGGCATTGCCATCCACCATAAACACAACGTCGCAAAAAGCGGGAATATACGCCCCACCCGCCGCTGAGGGGCCAAACAGCAAACAAATCTGTGGAATCATGCCGGACATTTTTACTTCATTGTAGAATATTCTGCCGGCTCCGCGACGCCCGGGAAACATCTCTATCTGGTCGGTTATCCTGGCCCCGGCCGAGTCAACCAGGTAAAGCATCGGCACTTTCAAATTAATAGCCGTTTCCTGGATCCGGATAATTTTCTCCACTGTGCGCCAGCCCCAGGAACCCGCCTTAATTGTAGAATCATTGGCCATTAAACACACTGTCCTGCCGTGAATTTTACCCACCGCAGTGACAACGCCGTCTGCCGGCAGCCCGTCCGCCAGATTGTTGGCATACAAGCCATCCTCCACCATAATTGACCCGGGATCCAGTAAAAGTTCGATCCTTTCCCTGGCAAAGAGTTTGCCCTTTTTAGCGTTACTTTCGTGGTATTTCCTTGCTCCGCCCTTTTTAATTTCTGATTCTTTTTCTTTAAGTTCCAGGTCAAGCACCTTTAATTCCTTACCTGCCATGTTTACTCAACTCCAATTCTATATTTAGTGTAAATCTTTTGTTACACATTTACCTTTTGAGTGAATTTTTCGACTTTTTACTGCAAAAGCCACATAACATTTACTTAACAACCACCTCCCGGGTGCTATAAAAAATATGATAATTTATTGAGCAAGAATAATGCCAGTTAAAGTTGAAACTTTTGGGGAAGACCAGTGGTCATGAAACCCAATAAAATCAGGGTTTTTGGGTACATCTCATCAACAACTGCCTGCAAGCAGGCATCAATGTATAGCCCCCCGTTAACAAAAACGTTGCCCGGGTTTACACAGAGGAAAGGGGACACACCTCCTTCGGAGGTATGTCGTTAGAGGAAAGGGGACACACCTCCTTCGGAGGTATGTCCCCAATTTTTAAAAAAAAACGAAACCCCGGCCGTTATTGTTAAATTAACGGCGGGGCTTAGATTTTAAACTCCCCTATTTGGTTGCCCTCAGGGGAATGATTTTAGTTGTTTTTGTATTACGGCTTGTTTGCCCGGCTTTACCTTTCCTCTCGCAGTTCAGTTCAGCCCGGCTCAATTCAATCTCAACAAATGGTTTTTCCAAATTTCTTTCCATCCATTTCAAGAAGTTTCTCATTAATGCCATACCTCTTCGCACTCCTTTGATTCCTTTATGTTATATATTTTACTCTTCACACAAAAAAGCTAAATATTATTCCGGCGAATGATCATTTTTTGAAAGTAAAAATTTCACAAAGTATAAATTGTCCATCCTCAGCTAATCCTAACCTTCACAAATTAAATAATAAAATTTTGTAAATAAATCCAGCACTTGTTTGCCCTTAACTTGAACAAAATGCGCAACCCGTACCCAAACCAGCCAGCCTATCTATCAGCCGTTTAGCCAGTAATACTGGCGCTTAACGGGCTGTTGTACAAAAACACATCAGGTATGGTGTATTTATGGTCAACTGCGTGCTCTACCCAAATGCAAAAAACCTTAATTATTGCGCCTTTGAGCTTCCGGTAAGGCTGGCATACCCTTTGCACATTAAGTTACATCGTAAAGGGGATTTTAAGGAAAGGGGACACACCCCTTCGGGGAATGTCCCCAATATAAGGGGGCGCGCGGTATGCCAACCGGCAACAAAATCCATAACTGGATGGTTCAAAACCTGGAGGAACCTTTTTATAAGGCAGAATTACACCGGGCTGAAATGGTTCGGGATGAGTACAATAACGGTTCCGGCAAACCCAAGTTAATTGTCTTATCGTTGATTACACTGATACCTGTGGCTGTGTTGGTTGCTTTAAACCTGTAATTATTGTTTAAATTATTATGCCAGGGGAAGGGGAGAATTATGACCGAAAGGGATTTTGTGTCTGCCTTTGAGCAGAGAAAAGAATTATTCATCAGACAGGTCATGCCCGGAGACAACAACCGAAAGGCGCTGGATTTATTTGAAAAGTGGTTGAAAGGAAAATTGGATCATTCAAAAAAGCCACAAAAATCCCGGGCCATTAAAAAGGAATTTGGTTTAATGCTGGACAGCATTGTTAAAGAAGCTGAATCCTTGCTGGCTGATCAAGGCATTTATGCCGGTTGTGTTTCTTCCATTGTCCCTGGAAACAGAAGTAATTCCCGGTGCATCAGGGTCAAAAACTTGGACAGCATTTATTACCGTATCTGTAAAACATCTCCCCGCAAAGGCAAGTACAGCGGTAAAAACTTGCTTGCAGTTGAGCTGATAATGGACGGCAACAAAAACAATATATTTTTACCATTGCTTTTTGAAAAGGCAAACATGGAAAAAAAGCTTGGTATGGAAATTGAACGGGAAAGGCAAACCATTGAAGCCACTGGTAAATACCGGTTTAAAATACTATTTGATTTGAATGAATATGAAGAAGAAGCCATCGCCCGCCAGCTGGGAGAGGCAATGGCTAAATTTATAATGGTAACCGGTAATTATCTTAACAAAGTTATTAAACCAAATTAATGAAAAAACTCATCGATAACCATGAAAACATCCAAAGCTCTTACTATTCCCACCGGTTTACCCTGCTTCATAACGGGTAAGGAGTTTACCTGGTATTTCAGCAGAGCCAGTGCAATATCCATAACAGTAACTGATGCATCTACAGTATAGAGATCAAGAGGGCGCATGAAGTCACGCACCCTCATTTTCGTTTCTTCCCGCAGCTGGTTTATATAATACCAGCCCCATGATTCAGCTTTAATTTCCGGGTCTTCGTCAATCTCCTTCAGGCCGGCTGCCCGAAGCAAACCGCTCATGGTCAATATCCCCACCAGCTTTCCGCCGTCACCCAAAACCAATACACTTCGGTGGCCGTGCCAGGCCTTCCCCTCACTATGCATGGCTCCTTTTAAAGCAATAATGGCTTCGTATATAGTTGCATCCTTGTCAATGGTAACGTAACTTTTGATTGGCACCATAATATCCGCGGCTGTTTTTGTTTTTACCTGCATTGTATTTCAGCCCCCATTCAATCCAACAATTCACCAATAACCCAAAACACATCTATTGTCCTAATTACCCCAACCAACCGGTCGCCGTCCAATACCGGGAGCAAGCCTATCTTATAATTGTTCATTTTTCTGATTACTTCAAAAACACTGCTGTCTTTTTGAACCGAAATCCAATTGAGCGGCCTCATAATATCCCTGACGGTTATTTCCATGTTTTCATTAAATTTGTTGAGAAAAAACAAGCCGGTGGCATCACTTTTAAGAAGGTGATCCTGAATTACTTGGAGTTTAAAAGCCCTTAAAAGCCCCCGAATTGTTAAAATACCGGTCAAACGATCCTTACCGTCCAGTACCAGGGCTGCTTGAAAACCATACCAGGTACCGTCCCGCTGGTGGAAAAAATTGCGCATCTCACGCACCACTTCCGCCACAACATCCCTGTCTCTAACCAGCGGCAGTTCCCCTACCGGCACCATAATTTTTTCCGCCGTTAGTCTGTACGGCATGGAAATACCTCCATTATTCAATAATCCCCAGTTCCTTCATTTTGGCGTACAATGAACTTCTGTTGATTTTAAGCGCCTGCGCTGTAGCTGAGCGATTCCAGTTATTTTCCTCCAGCGCTTTTAATATTACTTCCCTTTCCACTTCGGCAACAATTTCTTTCAGTGAATCACCCTGTATTTCACCCAGCCATTCAACGCGGCGGCCATTTTTCCTAAAACTTAATGGCAAATCCGATACTGTTAACAGCGGCCCGCTGGACATTAAAACCGCCCTCTCGCAAACGTTCTTCAGTTCTCTGATGTTACCGGGCCAGTCGTAAGCTTCAAGAAGTTTCATGGCCTCGTCGGAAAAGCCCGTAATTGTCTTGCCGTGTTCCAGGCAGCAAGTTTTAATAATATGGTCAATCAGCGCGGGAATGTCCTCCTTGCGGTCCCTCAGCGGGGGAAGAACAATATCAACTACATTGATGCGGTAAAACAGATCCTCCCGAAAAGTTCCCTCATCAATGGACCTTTCCAAATCCTTATTGGTAGCGGCAACAATACGCACATCAACCCGGATGGTTTCCGTACCACCCACCCGTTCAAATTCCCTTTCCTGAAGGACGCGTAACAGTTTAGCCTGAGTTGAGAGGGACATTTCTCCAATTTCATCCAGGAAAATGGTACCCAGATGAGCCAGCTCAAACTTTCCCTGCTTGGATGCCACGGCCCCGGTGAAAGCGCCCTTTTCATGGCCAAATAATTCACTTTCCAACAGGTTTTCCGGTATTGAGGCGCAATTAATTTTCACAAAATTCTTATTCTTACGCACACTGTTAAAATGGATGGCCCTTGCTACCAGCTCCTTGCCGGTGCCGCTTTCCCCCCTGATCAATACCGTTGCGTTGCTGTTGGCAATTCTCCCAATGGTTTTATAAATATTCTGCATTGCCGGAGATTGCCCGATCATGATATCTTTATTCACCCGGTTGGCTTTATGATCCCGGTGCTCAGCCTTTTGCAGCATTTCACGTACTTCCACCGCTTTTTTCAGTGTTCCTAAAAGTTCATTAATTTTCAGCGGTTTCATTACGTAATCAAATGCGCCAAGCTTCATGGCCTCAATGGTAGTTTCAGTAGTCCCATAAGCTGTAATTAGTATAACCGGTACATCCTGGCCGCGCTGGTTGATAATTTCCAAGGCCTTGATGCCGTCCATTTCCGGCATGCGGATATCCAGCAGCACCGCATCCGGATTTAAGCGCTCAATTAAATCAAGCCCTTCTTTGCCGTTGGAAGCGCATTCCACCCGGTACCCACTGTCACTTAGGATATCACTCAATGCATCCCGTACGCTTTGTTCGTCATCCACCACGAGCACCAATTTGGCCAAATCAAACATCCTCCCTGGTCTTTAAATAAAAAGTGAATTTTGTGCCCTTGCCGACCTCGCTTTCCACTTCGATATGCCCGCCATGCACTTGAATTATTTCATGGGCTATGGCCAGACCCAGTCCGGTTCCCTTGGGCCGGGTGGAATAAAAGGGATCAAAAAGATGTCCCTGGTGTTCCCTTGCTATCCCGCACCCGGTATCGGCTATCGCAACACTAACCATTCCGTCAGCCTTATTATATCCCGTGGAAACAGTAATAGTGCCTCCTTCAGGCATAGCCTGGATGGCGTTAAACAGCATATTTACCAAAACCCGCTCGATCTGCTCAGGGTCAATCCATACTTGCGGCACAGTCCGGTCGAGATTCCTTATAAGGCTGTATTTACCGTGGTGAATTTCACTAAAGAAACTTAAAACACTTTCTATCAGGGAATTAATATCCTTTGGCACAAATTTAGCCTCGGCGGGCTTAGCGAAATAAAGCAACTGGTCAACAATAGCGTCAAGCCTTGCCACCTCACGGTTAATGGTGGCCAGCGCTTTCGTGCTGGGTGTGCTTTGGTTTTGCCAGTGCTGAATGTAGATACTTATCGATGTAAGGGGGTTCCTAATTTCGTGAGCCACTCCTGTAACCAGTTTACCCAGGGAGGCCAGCCGCTCCTGCCTTTGGGCCTTTTCCCTGAGGCGCATGCGTTCTGTTATATCGCGACATAACAATACCACGCCGATTTCCCGGCCCTTGGCGCCAAACAGCACAGCGGTACTGATCAAAAGCTCGACTACACTGCCGCCGCCGTTATTGGCCCAGGAGATATGAAGGTCTTTATAATTTATCTTATCAACAAGGGTTTTACTGATCAACTCAATAAAAGGGCTGCCCGCAGGCAAGAGTTCATAATAAATTTTATCCCTGTAATCATCCGGTAGAATCATCATCCTGCGGGCCATATTATTGGCAATCATAATCTTGCCTTCAACATCAACCACTAGAATCGCGTCGTCGATGGCTGCAAGCATCGTTTCTGTATATATGTTTAAATCAGCAATTTTGTGGGCAAAGCCATTGATGGCTTCCACGATTACACCCAGTTCGCCGGGGGCGGGCTGCAAAGTCTGGTTTAAATCATTTTCCAATAGTTTTACTCCATTTTTAATGCTATCAACCTGACTGACCAGCTGTCTAAAAATCAGCACCGCCCCGGTGGTACCCGTTAATACCACCATGGCAATAATAGAATATACGGTATACTCAATTTCCCGGCGCTTGGTATAATATGATGTTTCACCCAGGTATTCGGCTGACCTGATCACGCCTTCCACGTGGCCGTTTCTGGTCAAAGGCTTGTAAACCTCAACTATTCCGCCCTCTTCTTCGCCCACATTTTGAGTCAAAGCTGACTTTTGTTTTAATACAGATTCAAAGGCCTTTTTGCGGCGCAGTGAATAGTTTTCACCAAAACGCTGCGTGCCGTCATAAAAAACATCCAGGTCTGTATAGTAAAGGCCGATGTGCACATCGGGGTATTCCCTGTGTACCTCATTAATGACCTCGTTAATATAATTACCCAGAGCTACAACCTGCTTTTGCCGGTCAGCCCCTTTAAGATTTTGTCTGGCCAGGTAATCTCTCAGGCTGCCTTCCAGATTTTGATCGAACAAGTAAGCGGCCTGGTTTAAACGGGCCCTCTGGTGCTGAAGCAAAGACAGTTCGCTGTTGCGGATGATGCTCATCAGGTAAACTGTGAGCAGCACCGTGAGAAAAAGCAGCAGCGACACCACCAGTAAAATTCTATTGCCGAAAAAAATGTTTCTATTGCTCATTGACAATACTTATACTCCAAATATAAGTTTGGCTACTATCCAGGTATCCAGGTATTCGGGTAGCCAGAATTCAGCAGTCAGAATTCAGAATATAACAAGATGATAAACCATTCTTTTATACTGACTCCTGACTCCTGTTATATTATAATTTTTTTGTAATTCGTAAATCAAGTTACAAAAAAACAGACGCCGACGATTACTCACCGGCGTAACATAACCTGTTTTTAACAATCCTTTAACTGGATGCTTCTGCTTTGGTTGCTTCGGGCCCGGCGAGAGCTGCATTCCCTGCCCGGCGATACGCTTGAAACATCCAGAACATAATTATACCGACTCCAACAGCCCCGCTGCCGAACAAGAAGACATTGCTAACAGTCGTCACCAGCGCATGTGTCCCGGCCTGTAAGGTTATTCTGCCCATATCGCTGAGGTAAACGGGTATCATGGTCGCCCTGCTCAGTGCCACCATGGCGATAATGGCTACCATTACCATCCTCATCTGGGAGCCGCGCACGATCCTGGTGCCGATAGCGCCCAGGTTCACGCCTATCAGTGAACCGAGATAAAGAATCAGTGTTATCCTGATGTCAACCAGCCCGTGCAGTGAATAGAGGAATGCTCCCTGTGCGCCGGAAAATATGGCCAAAAACAATTCTGTGCCGGCAGCTACGTAGGTAGGAATTCCAAGCAAATAAATCATTGCCGGAACTCCGATAAAACCGCCCACGCCAATGGTCCCTGCCAGAAAGCCGGTGGCGAAACCAACCAGTAAAGCCAGCCAGAGAGAAGCTTTAACGCCCGCCACTTTAAAATGAACCATCGGCGGCAAATTCAGGTTTCGAATCCTTTCAGCAAGCGGCGTCTTTCCGGTATTTTGAGTCGTGCCATTTTTTTGCTTCATTATATCCCTGAACATAAACCATGAAACCCAGGTGAGAATAATCACAAAAACAACGCTAATGTACAGGTTTGACCCGGCTTCACCCATTTTTGCCAGCACGCCCCGGCTCATGGCTACTGCCACCTGAACCCCGGCGAAAAGCGCCACAAACATTACCAGACCCATGCGCATATCTACATTGCCGAATTCACTGTGTTTCTTGGACCCCATAATAGCCTTGCCGAATTTATGGGTAATGTTGGCGGCCACCGCCATGATGCCGGGAACACCCAGGCTCATCATGGCCGGGGTCATAATGAAAGCACCGCCGCTGCCCAGGAATCCGCTCAGCACACCCCCGACCAGGCCGATCCCGAAAAGGGAAATTGCTGTTTTGGGAGTCATCGCGATAAATTTAATCGCTTCTACCGTTGCCGGAATTTCTATTGCACCTGACATATTATCACTCCTCTCTTAATTCCTGGGATTTCAATTTTTCCTGTAATGTATGTTTAAGTATATTTGATGCTGCTGTTCCGTATAAGAACGAGGCCAAAAGGACTATTACTACTGCGGTAAGCGGCGCGTAGTAGGTTTGACTCTGTAAAATTTTATTTATAGCATCCATTTTAGTAAAAACAAATACATATAAAACCGCCGTTCCGATTAAACATAAGAATGCCTGCAACATGGCTGTTTTTTTATTCTCTACATGCTTTTTAGCCATAAAGCTTTCCCCCTTCCGAGTTATATCTGTAATATCCGGATCAAAGTTTTGTATTTAACACCCCCTTAACATTTTTGTAATTTAAGGTGCAAACCAGATGCCAAAGGGGCTGCAGGTGGAAAGCCTTATTTGTAGGCACTTTGTGAAAAAACAAATTTTCATAAACTGTTGTAAAATTGGTCAGCCGTGATTTGAATCCCAACATCGACCTTTTTTCGGAATGAATGTGCCGTTTGTAACAAGTTCTTTTGCATTTAAATTGTCTTAATATGCATCAACGCAATTTCATACCCATTAAGGTATTAAAGATAAAAAGAATATTTTTTTAAGTTGAGATTGCTTCGCTGCGCTCGCAATTACAAAAGTGCTGCACTCGCAGTGATAGTTCTTTACACAAAAAAGCCGGCTGCATTTTTAGCATCCGGCCTATCCAAATTAATCGCCCGTGGTTAGCACTTTTTTCATTCGGTCCATCAAGCTCCCGGTAAAGGCTGTTTCCGCTGTTTCTATGCCGGGGCCGTAACCGAAACCGGCAGCCATGTCCGTAAGAATTAGTTTAACAGCTTTCATCCTGCGCCGGTGAAATTCTTCGTGCCCTATTTCCTCGGCGCTTAACCCCAGTTTATTTCTTAGCATATCCGGCGCAAATAGAAACGGATTAATCATTTGCACTATTTTTGAGCTCATCCATTCCCTGCTGCTCAACTCCGTTACGGCATAGTCGATCAATTCAGTATACTGGTCCGACATGCGGTAGTAGGTATAAGCATCGGCATCATCAAACCACTCTTGAACCGTCCAATTTTGCCCGTCCTTATGGCCAAGGCAAAATTTCATCCGGTCCACCATGAAAACCCGCTCTTCTTTAATTTTTTGGCCGTTATCATTAACATAACGAACTGCCCGGCCGAGTGGATAGGTGCGGCAGTTCCTGGACCTGGCCGGATAAATGGAGCATTTTCCGTCCTCCAGCATAAAAGCGCAATGTCCTTCTGCGGCATGGGCCAGCCAAACAGCCGGCCATCCGGTATCTCTGTCGGTTTCCATCATGCAGTAATTGCTAAAAAACTCCCGGCAGGAAATGCCGAGATGTCTTGCCATAACTTCTATGTCCCAAGGATCCAATAAAATAGTTATTTTCTGGCAGCACCGGCCCATACATTCCGAACCGCAGGAAAAATTAAAACCATCTTCCGGTTTAAGCTCTTCCAGTGTCCCCTGCTCCAGCTTTTCCAATATACCCTGTTGAAAATCAAACGCCATTGATATATTCCTCCCTTGGGTTAATTAACCAACTATAATATTGCAGCGGGTTTGTGTTGTACAACCTCCCGGGGTAACCGGTAAATCCGCTATGGTCGTCCCTTGGACCCGTTCAAAAGAATCCACGGCGAAACACGCATCCCAGAACCGGTGATAGGTATAGGTTTTTTCCGATCCTACCAGAACTTTTTCCCAGGTCAGTCCAAAAAAATGTAAAAAATCAACCGAAAACAACTGTTCATCTTCACCCGGCACACCCGTCCAAACTGAAACCAGATTGCCTACGGCAACCACCCTGCGGGGTGTGTCTCAACCAGGCTCGTAAAAATAAATGGGAACGTTATTCCCCACCCGCTTTAACTTGTCCCCATCCATAGTGCCAAAAACAACTATGTTATTCTCCTCCGCTATCCGGCAGGCAGCTTCCAACTGGTCCCTGTTTAACGCGGCTATTATATATTCATGAATCATTTTTAATTACCCCCATTATGAATATTTCCTGCCTGACAGTAATTATCCTGCCGGTAAAAATAAACCAAAGGAAAGTTAATATACTTAATTAATTGCAGTTCAGGCAAAAAAAAGTCGCGATATTAACCGCGGCTCTTGATTAATCCCAATACTTTAAGTTAAAGGTCCTTTAATTATACCTTGTAGCACATCTACAACTTCACCGTCCCACCATCCCTTTTGCACTTCTTCCCATAAGACCCTAATTGCTTGATCAATACTCAATGCATTCCTGTAGGGGCGGTCCGAAGTAAGGGCGTCGAATACATCGGCAACAGAAAGAATTCTAACACCCAATGGTATTTCTTCGGCTTTCAATCCATCAGGGTAACCTGAACCATCAAGTCTTTCATGATGACTTCTAATAAATACCAGCAGGTGCCGGGCCGTAGAAAGTGAAGCCATAATCTTTTCACCAACTAGCGGGTGCTGCTGAACAATACAATACTCCTCCTGGGTAAGCAACCCCGTCTTGCGAATCAATTCCGATGGAAGCCCTACTTTGCCAATATCATGAACAATGGCCCCTTTTGTAATATTAGCAATGCTCCCCTTGTCAAGGCCCATTTTTAGTGCGATCCGGGCGGTAACTTCGGCCACACGTTCGGAATGGCCCCTGGTATAGGTATCCCGGGCGTCGATTATTCTGGCCAGAAAGATAAAAATGTTTTCCACCGTTTCCATCTCGTCGCGCATTTTTTTTGTGCGCAGCAATAAACGTACCCTGGCCAGCAGTTCCATGTGATCAAATGGTTTACATAAGTAATCTTCAGCTCCGGCGTCCAACCCGGCCACTTTATCTTTGATGTCATCAAGGGCTGTTAACAACAGGATGGGAATAGACCTGGTCCGATGGTCACTTTTCAAACGCCGGCAAAACTGCAAACCGTCCATTCCAGGCAGCATAACATCCAGCAAAATCACATCAGGAGGCTCGCGATAAATGGCTGCTTGGGCACTGGCAGCATCAACACACAATTCAACTTGATAGCCTTCGGCACTTAAAAAGGCTTCAGTTAATTTGGCGGCCTTTGGGTTATCTTCAACCACCATTATTTTACTGTAACCTGCTTTTACTTCATCAAAGAAAATACGATCTTCCATTATAAGTTATCACCCTGTCCTGAAAAACTTATGGTTAATAGGAGATGTGCCTCCTTTCTTGCAATCTTATGCTTCAAGAAACGGGTTTTAGATATTCTTATATTAAGCACAACACTTTAAAAAATTTTGACTAAGTTATTAAAAATTGTTTACATCCGATAAAACTTACGGCCTAAAAGTCGTTTTTTATGACATTGGCAATGCGCTCTCATTTGATGGCTATATCCCAATCAAGGATTTCACCCGTAAAAACATTGACAACTTTTCCGCCGCGGATAATTTTATCAGCAAATTATCTTCCGGTAGCCACTGCTACCAGTTCCCGTGTAATGTCCGCCAGCGGAATCCTTAATAAGACCATAAAAACACCCCTATTACATTTTTTGCGTATCAACAATTATGATAAATAAAACCCGGGCTATAACGGAAAGGGGACACACCCCTTCGGGGAATGTCCCCAACTTATGAATGTCCCCAATTAAGGGTTTATAATCAGGATCAGTTGGGCTTCAACCGGGCGTTAATGAGGTAAGTTTTACCGTCATGACTCCCCCGGGTTTGATATTGAAAACCGCTTTCGTCCAGGAAACTATAGATCCGGTCTGCCTGGTGGGCATCCGCAGATTCAATACTGATGCTAAGCTCATCATAAGGCCCCATTTGTACTAACGTTTTTTTCACCCGGTCAACTGCATCAGCATCAATCTCAGGCTGCAAAGTTAGATTGATTTTTCCCATCGACAGCATTACCTCCCTCTTTATCCCTAGTTTGCCCGGATGCGGAAAATATATATTAATTTTTATGGATTTTTTTCTTGATTTTAGTATTCATCATCCGGCATCAGCACATTGTTGCTCTTTCGATCCAGAGCGGCCAGAGTTGCATCCAGGCGCCTGCGCTTCCTTGTAGCCGGCCGTCCCGGCGACACTTCCCCGGGGCGACCATATTTTCGATATAACTCGTTAAGTTGGCTTGGTGAAAGGTGATAAGTCCGGCTTTCAAGTTTTCTATCCATAGTTCACACCCTGAAATAGTTTTTTATATTGTTTGAATTTTGTATTGATTTATTGCGGTGTAATTTATGGGGAATAAGGAAAGGGGACAGTAAGGGAAATTGCGCAATGCGCGGAGGGAACCACCGGAGCGCCGGTCAAAAGTAACGTGAGAATTTTTCAGGATAGCCGGTCTTTCAAACTGGTATACCGGTTCAGCGGCTTATTGTTTTTTACTGCCATGGCCAGGGCCCGCTTGCTCCCGACCAGGACAACAAGCGCCTTTCCCCTGGTTATGGCGGTATAAATTAGATTCCGCTGCAACATCATAAAATGCTGCGTGGTAACCGGAATAACAACAGCCCGGTACTCGCTGCCCTGGGACTTGTGAATTGATACAGCATAGGCGGTGGCCAGCTCGTCAAGTTCTGAAAATTCATAAGTTACCACTCTACCGTCAAAATCAACTTTTAAATCCTGATTCTCACGGTCAATTATAATAATCTTACCAACGTCCCCGTTAAAAACTTCCTTATCATAATTGTTTACCAACTGCATTACTTTATCGTTAATCTTATAAAGTCGTTGCCCTCTGGTGATGCCGCCCTCGCCGGGGTTAAGCAACTCCTGAAGTTTGGCGTTAAGGTTGGCCACACCCAGTTCGCCCCTGTGCATGGGTGCCAAAACCTGTATATCATCCACCGGGTGAAAGCCGAACCTTTTGGGAATACGTTCGCCGCACAGCATTAATATTTTAGCCAGCACATTGGCTGGTTCTTCGCTTTCGATAAAATAAAAATCTGTAAGCTCATCACTGCCGGGTAAGCTTATATCAGGAAATTTGCCCTGATTAACCAGGTGCGCGTTAACCACAATCCTGCTTCTCCCGGCCTGACGAAAAATTTCATTCAACTCAACAACTTTAAATCTGCCGGAATCAATAATATCCCTCAGCACGCTGCCAGGTCCCACCGACGGCAGTTGATTAATATCACCCACCAATATCAGGGTGGCATGAGCCGGGATGGCTTTAAGCAGGTGGTGCATTAAAATAATATCGATCATCGAAGCTTCATCAACAATAATAACACCGGCATCCAGCGGGGAATCCTGGTTTCTTTGAAATCCACCCTTTTGGGGAACAAATTCCAGCAGCCGGTGGATAGTCTTGGCTTCGTAGCCGGTAGCCTCCTGCATGCGCTTTGCCGCCCTGCCGGTGGGGGCAGCCAATAAAACTTTTAATTTTAAGGCCATAAACACGCGCATAATTGCCTTTATTATAGTTGTCTTACCGGTCCCGGGTCCGCCGGTAATGACCAATACCTTGTGTTTAACAGACAGGTTAATTGCTTCTATTTGCTTTGCCGCCAATTTTGTTTGTAATTTTTCTTCCACCCAGTTTATCGCTTTATTGGTGTCAATGGGCCGGATAGCTGACTGCTCCGCAATTAAATTTAAAAGCCTGGCAGCCACCCCTGTCTCCGCCACATAAAAAGGAGCAAGGTACACTGCTTTATTATTGGGGGTTAAGCCCTCCTTATAGTCGTTCATATCCTCCAGGACTACCCGCTTTTCTTCAAACAGCACTGCAATGGCCTGAACTACAACAGCCCGGTCAACTTTCAACATTTCGGATGCTTTGGCCACAAGGAGCTCATAGGGGTAGAAAACATGGCCCTCGTTGGTGGTTTCATTTAGGACATAGATAATTCCCTCTTTGACCCTTAATATGGAATTGGGTTCAATACCCATGTTTTGGGCTATTTGGTCTGCTGTAATAAAGCCGATTCCATGAATATCCGCCGCCAGGCGATAGGGGTTGTTTTTGACTATTTCTATGGAAGCGCTGCCGTATTCCTTAAAAATTTTGGCCGAATACCCCGCACTAACCCCGTGGCTCTGCAGAAACAGCATTATTTCCTTGACCTCTTTTTGATCCTGCCAGGCCCTGGTAATCATCTCTATGCGCTTGGAGCCGATGCCTTCCACCCTGGAAAGATCACGGGGGGAATTTTCAATCACGTCCAGGGTATTTAGCCCAAAAACTTTTACTATTCGTTTGGCCATTACCGGGCCGATACCTTTGATCAAGCCCGAGCCAAGGTATTTTTCAATACCATTGACGGTGGCGGGAACAACGGTTTCATACTTTTCAACCTGAAATTGTTCCCCATATTTAGCATTATTTATCCACTTGCCTGTCAGTCTCAAAGATTCTCCCGGATTGATGCCGGCCATGTTGCCCACTATGGTGGTAAGCCCTGCTTTTCCTTTTTCCTGCAGCCGGGCAACGGTAAAGTTGGTTTCCTCGTTATAATAGGTGATTCTCTCCAAATACCCGAAAATTGTTTGCATCAAAGATGCTCCTTAAAGGAAACTATTCTTTAGCTGGTTCCGGCAGGTATGAGTCTACCTGGGCTTCAATTGTTGACATCTCTTCTTCGGTTAATTCCCGGCCAAGAAAATTTTGCAGCGCTTTGATTGATGCTCCTATGGCAACCCTGCGAATATCAATTTCCGTTTTCTTTTCTTCCGCGGGTCTTTGTTGGCTGTCGTATTTAAATGACGGGAGACCAGGGCTTAATTTATTCGCTAAAGCATCCCAATAGACCTCTTGACCTAAACCAGTTTCTTCCCCATCAACCATGGGGCTTGGAGTCCCGAAATCATGTGCCGGCCTTTCACCCGGTGATGGCGATTCTTTTTTATTAATTTCCGCTCCAAACTGGTCCGGCCCATTTTCAAATTTAGCCGGTATTTCATTAACCGACTTCTTTTTGGACAGCCGCTGCTCTCTGGCTGTTTCCTTTTTCTTAACATATTTTAAAAAGGAAACTTCTATTTCTCCCTCAACCTGTAACAGTTCAAGCCTATGCTGCTCCAAGAATACCTTGCTTAATGGCTTGTTGCCTTCCAGCATATCAATCAGCTCTATTTGATTAGCTATCAACGCCTGTAACGATGGGGAGACCTTTATGGGCACCCTGGCCAGGTCCCGGTCCACTTCATGGCCGGATGGGGTTAATAAAATTTCCTGCTTACTTTTCTTAGCCAAGTTACAAACACTTCCCAATATTTAATACCAATTAGTATCTACTCAAGAGTCAGGAGCCAGAATAAAAGAAAGGTTTATCGTCTCGTAATATTCTGAATTATGACTACTGAATTCTGAATACTTGAATAGTAATACCAACTATTTCGACAGGAAATTATTTGATCCCTGTTGCCAAAAAACAAAAAAAGGGCTTAATACCCTAAAAAATAGAAACTATATAGTAGCATATGGCGGCAAGCAAAGCAGTTACGGGTAAAGTTATAACCCAGGCAGTAACCATTCTCTGCGCGGTCAGCCATTTTACCGAGAAGATGCTTTTGGCTGACCCTACCCCCATAATGGCTGACGAAATAACGTGGGTAGTGCTTACCGGCTGACCCAGCATGGTAGCACCAATTATGACCGAAGCCGAAGTAAAATCGGAAGCAAAGCCACTGATGGGCTGAAGCTTAATAATTTTAGAACCTACGGTCTTAATGATCTTCCAACCGCCTGCTGATGTCCCGGCCGCCATAGCCAACGCGCAGATTATTTTTACCCAAATAGGAATGTCCATTGTTTGGTGTAATCCCCCGGCAATAAGCGCAAAGGTTATTATGCCCATAGATTTCTGCGCATCATTGGTCCCGTGGCTAAACGCCTGAAAAGCCGCAGTCACAATCTGCATATACCTAAACCCCCGGTTTACCGACCGGGGATTTGCGTTTTTAAAAAAGAACCTTAAAATATTCATTATTAAGTAGCCAATTGCAAAAGCAACAAATGGTGAAAAAACCAAAGCTTGCAAAATAGTTAAAAACCCCTTAAAATTCACTCCCGACGTGCCGGCAGATGCAATTACCGAACCGGTTAGGGCACCGATAAGGGCATGGGATGAACTGCTGGGGATGCCCCAATACCAGGTAATCAGGTTCCAGGCAATGGCCGCTAATAACGCAGCCAATACAATCATCAGCCCGTTTTCAAGTTCAAAGGGGTTAGCAATCTTGCCGCCAATGGTTTTGGCCACCCCGGTAAAGGCCAGCGCTCCCAACAGGTTCATAGATGAAGCCAATAAAATAGCCATCCGGGGAGTTAGCGCCTTGGTTGAAACTGAAGTAGCAATTGCATTGGCAGTATCATGAAAACCATTGATAAAATCAAAAGAAATGGCCATTAATACTACAATAGCCACTAAAATAATATTAGTATCCATAACAATTCTCCCTATGAATTACGCATTATTAAAGCTTCCAGAATATTGGCCACGTCTTCGCACGCATCTGTAATGCCTTCCAGCATTTCATAGATCTCTTTTTTCTTGATAATCAAGATAGGGTCATCGTGTTCTTCAAACAAAGTCATAACACATTCTCTTACCAGCTGGTCGGCTTCGTTTTCCAGCTCGTTTATTCTATAAATGTGCCTTTCCATCTGCTGCATTTTTTTCTGCGCCAACAGATTTATGGACGTAACTATTTCTTCAGCGCAATTAACAATCATCTGGGCAAACAATTTAATATAATCGTCGGCTTTTGTTACCTTGTATATTTCCAGCCGGTCGGCAACGGCTTCAATCCCGTCGACAACATCATCTAATTTTAGAGCTATACCCAAAATGTCTTCCCTTTCCAGCGGGGTTATAAACGTTTTATTCAAGGCGTGAATAATTGTATGAGTCAGCTCGTCCCCTTTGTCCTCAAGAATTTTTATTCTTTCGGCATAGGCTTCAACGTCTCCAAGGTTACTTACTTCTTCCTGAAAAAGTTTACAGGCTTCCAAAAGATTATCAGCGCTTTGAGAAAGCGTTTCAATAAAAATATCCTTTTTTTTGAAAAACATGCATAATCCCCCTAAATATATTAAGGATATGTAAAGAATATTAAATTTAGCTTGTCCAATTAGAACTATATCACTAATTTTGTTATATGAATATTAAATCCAGATTAATTTTTTTTCACAGTTTTTCCGTTCACTCAGCAGAAAACCCCAAAACCCCCGGTTGGCCGGGGGTTTAATCATAGCTGTCGTGCATAATTAATTCATGCACGGATTAAACATGGTTTTTACCTTCTACCTGATAAATTCCAAACGCATAATAAAATCCGGTAGTAAGTTCATCCCGGATACACGGATTCTTTTTAAGGTATACGGGTCGTCGCCTGGTTTAATGCGCCCTTGTCTGGTAGTAAAAGCATAATTGAAGCCTGCCGCTTTTACGTATCCTTTGATTTGATTATTATACCTGCCGCTGGGATAGCAAAATATTTCCACATTTTTGCCGGTAATCCCGGCCAATCCCGCTTTTGAATCGAAAATCTCTTTTCTGGCCCTTGCCGGAGAAACATCTGTAAGTACAACATGATTACTGGTATGAGCCTGAAAGGATATTTTATGAAACATCATTTCAGCAATTTGTTCCCGGGTGAGCATTTTAACTTCCGCCTTACCCCTTTTAATGTCCCACAGGTTTTTTTCACCCACTAAACTGCATGGCATAAAAACAGTGGCGGGGAAATGGTATTTTTTTAGTACCGGTAGCGCATTAATGTAATTATCCTGGTAGCCGTCGTCAAAAGTAATAGCCACTGTTTTTCGGGGCAGCGGCTCGCCGCTGTTTAACTTTTTTAATATTGTTTCCAGAGACATTACCTGATAGCCCCTTTGATGCAGGTACCACATCTGCCTGTCGAATTCTTTTACCGGCACCGCCAGAGCCCTTCTGTGCGACCAGTCGCTCACCATGTGATACATTAATACAGGTACACCATTACTTCTATAGGATAAAAAAAATAAAAAAGCCATAACCCCTACAATTAGTGCCAAAACCAAAAAAACCCTGCGCAAACCAACCCCTCCAATGATGCTTCCAACTGTATCCCAAACATGTCATCATTATCGTGCATGTTAAATAAATATATTTATGTATGTAGTAAGAACGGTAAAGGATCAGGGTAATGAATATACGTAAAAAGTATTTGTTTATTATTGTTATATTATTGGTTTTAATTGCAGCAGCTTATACAATGGCTGCAACCGGTACCAAGAAAGAAAGCACCCGGCCCATAGTCAAAAAACAGCTGACCGGTGAATTTTTAAGCTGGGAAGAGGTTGATGTTTTGTTTCCCAAATTCGCCAAAGCCACAGTTATTGACCAAAAAACGGGCTTAAGCTTCCGCGTGCAGCGCCGGGCGGGACAATACCATGCCGACGTCCAGCCGCTCACCGCAAATGACACTTACATCATGAAAACCATCTATAGCGGCAAGTGGAGCTGGAACCGCAAACCCATTGTTGTCCAGCTGGATAGCGGGCGCAGAATAGCTGCCTCCATGCACGGCATGCCCCACGGCGCAGGCGCGATTAAAGGAAATAATTTTAACGGTCATTTCTGTATCCACTTCAGGGATAGTAAAACACATGCTTCCGGCTCCGTAAATTATGCCCACCAAATTATGGTCTGGATAGCGGCAAATAATTTGGATAAGCAAATTCAAATTCTAACGCCGGAGCAGGCTATTGAAGTATTCCTTGCCGCCGTTGACCAGAGTAAGCCGGAAATAGCCAAAAAAATAATCGACCCGGAGTCTTATTCCGCCAGTGAATTATTAACGGGGCTTAACGGTTTAAAGATGATAAAGATAATAAAAATTACCAGTACAGAAGAAAAAAATACTTACAAGGTTGACACAGGTGTAGTTTATCAGGATTCGGAAAAAGTATATCAAAAAAACCTGTTGCTTCAGTTAAAATATAAAAAGGATCAAGGTTGGAAAATCAATCCGGAAACAGCTCTGCCCATTTTAGACAAAGAAACCTGGGATAGTGTGCTGCCCTGGGGCAAGGAAATGTTATTAGAAAATGAGGATTAACTAAAATTTCTAATTTCAAACTGCTGTTGTGTTAAACTAAAGCTTAAGCTTGATGAGGAGGGGAATAATGAAAGCTTCCGTAGATTGCGTTCACTGTTATCTTAAACAGGCTGTAAACTGCATGAGCATCGCCGGAGTAGACGAGGACAGGCAGTACCCGGTTTTGTTCAATATTATGGACAACATTAAAACCATGGACCGCCAAAGAACGCCGGCCGAAAACTCCACGGAAATGCTGATCAACCTTTATCAAATGATCAATAGCAACGACCCGTATCAAGAAATCAAAAAAAGACTGAATACCCTTGGTCTGGATCTGTACCCCGGTTTAAAAGAATACATTAATAAGTCTGGTAATAAGCTTTATAATGCTTTAAAAATTGCCGCTTCGGGCAATATTATCGATCTTGGCATCAATAGGGACTTTGACATCAACGCCAGCCTGGAACACAGTTTAAGCATAGGATTTTCCAAAGACGATTACGATAGGTTTATTGAAAAGCTTGGCAGGGTGGATCAGGTGGTTATTGTTGGAGACAACGCCGGTGAAATCGTATTTGATAAATTGCTGGTGGAAGAATTAAACCAAATGGGAAAGAAGGTAGCCTACATAGTTAAAGGCGGCCCGATATTAAATGATGCCACCATGGAAGACGCCGTTGAAGTAGGGATGGACAAAATAGCAGAGGTTATGACCACAGGATCAAATTATTTAGGGGTGCCGCTGAACAAAGTTGCTCCTGAAGTGGTAACCTTGCTGGCAAATTCCGACCTGGTTGTTTCCAAAGGTCAGGCCAATTTTGAGTCACTGGAGCATGAAGAGCTGGCCAGAGACAGGGTATTTTTTTTGCTAAAAATTAAATGTCCCTGGGTGGGTAAAACTGCCGGGGCTAATTTAGGCGATGTTGTATTCTTTGCCAGGTAGACCACCATGCCGCCAACACGGCACCAGCAGAGGATTAACGTGACAAGTACAAGGATTTAATGAATTAAAATAGAATAATTTGAAAGAAAAATAAAGATTGAAACATATGGAGGGGTTAATAATTGTCTTTAAGTCGAAAAAGTGTATGCTTGTGTTTACTGGTGACGGCGCTGGGGATTTTTTTGACCCTAACAGGCTGCAGCTCACCAGCTGCCCCCATTAAGGTTGGGATGATGCCCATTACTGATAATTCACCGTTCTGGGTTGCCGAACAACAGGGTTACTTTAAAGATGAAGGCATCCAGGTGGAGCTGGTGCCTTTCCCCAGCGCCATTGAAAGGGACAGCGCTTTCGCAGCCGGGCAAATTGACGCCGGTATCGGAGACCTGCTGGCAGTGGCAGCCATGAACAATTCCGGCACCAAAGTAAAAGCTGTTTCAGTCGGGCAGGGCGCAGTGCCGGGCGAGAACAGATTTGCCATTCTCTCTGCGCCAAATTCCGGCATTACCAAGCCCGAGCAGCTGGCTAACGTGCCCATAGCCCTTTCCCTCAATACCGTCAATGAATATATAACAGACAACCTGCTTACAGCCGAGGGTTTGAAACCTGATGAGATTAAAACAACCAACATGGTAAAGCTGCCTATAAGGTTTGAGGCTTTGATCAATGGAAGCGTTAAAGCAGCAACTCTGCCCGACCCTTTTGCCACCCTGGCTGAGATTAAAGGAGCCCGTTTAATTTTGGACAATTCCAAGAACACCGTTGCCCAAACCGTGGTTATTGTCCGCCAAGAAACTTTGGATAAAAACCCCGAAGGTATCAAAAAATTAATGCGGGCTTATGACAGAGCAGTTAAGGACCTGTCCGCAGATCCTAAAAAATACGAACAATTGATAGCGGAAAAAGCAAAGATTCCCGGTGAAGTAATGTCCAGCAAGGAACACCCTTTAAAACTGCACTTTTCCGAACCCCAGGCCCCTGACCGGGCAGGAGTGGAAAAAACAATCAGCTGGATGAAAGACCACGGGCTTTTGCAAAAAGATTTTCAATACAGTGATCTGGTGGACGAGCGTATCATTAAAAAATGAACAGTTTGAACAGCGATAATAACCTGGTTATTGTCCGGGGGCTATCGGTAAGCTATTTTCAGCAAAAAAAGGAAGTGCCGGCCCTAAGCGAAGTAAGTTTTGCCATTCCCCGCGGTTCGACCTGCGCGCTGATCGGACCTTCGGGCTGCGGCAAGTCGACACTATTGTATGTGCTATCGGGCTTAATGCGCCCAAGTGGCGGCAGCGTAATGGTAGGCGGGGAACCGCCAACGGCTCCCCGCCGGTCAACGGCACTGATATTGCAGGATTACGGGCTGCTGCCGTGGAAAAAGGTGGCGGAAAACGTCGGCCTGGGCCTTGAAATCAGGGGTATCAAGCGTGAGCAAAGACTGGACAGGGTCAAAAGGGTACTGCAGGAAGTGGGTTTGTGGGAATTGCGCAACCGCTACCCCTCCCAGTTAAGCGGCGGCCAGCGACAGCGGGTGGGCATAGCCCGGGCCCTGGCCCAGGAACCCGATCTGCTCTTGATGGACGAACCTTTTTCTTCCCTCGACGCACTTACCCGTGAAATGCTGCAGGAACAGCTGCTGCAAATCTGGAAAGACAAAAGGATCACCATTATCATGGTGACCCACAGCATAGATGAAGCAGTTTATTTAGGACAACAAATCATCGTCTTGGCGGGTAATCCGGGCCGGGTACTGGAAATCGTGAACAACCCGGGAGTAGGCAATGAAGGTTATCGTGATACTCCTGAATTTCATCAATTGTCCACAATGCTGCGCAGCAAATTGTCCCATTAAATTTCAATCGTAACTATTCAGCACCTATAACTACTCAGGAGTCAGAATGAGAGAGCCGGACTCGGAGTATTCTCTTCTGAATTCTGAATTCTTACTCCAGAATACTAATTTTAAATCAAATCCTATTAGCAGGTGTGAAATTGGACCAAAATAGCTACCATAAATATTTTAGCACAATTCTATCTATAGCAGCCTTGCTTGCCGGGTGGGAGTTGCTGGCCCTTGCCGTCAACAACCCCGCCCTGCCGGGCCCCGTACAGTCTTTGGACACTTTTATTAATGAAGTACCACGGGGACTCTGGCAGCATTTTTTAATCAGCACCTATCGCGTATTTACCAGTATCGTTCTGTCCCTGGTGCTGGCCTTACCAATCGGCATGCTTCTGGGCAGGGAACAGCATCTGGACCGCTTTGCGGCACCGGTTATTTACCTGGTTTATCCCATCCCTAAAATTGTTTTTCTTCCCGTGCTTGCCACTCTGTTAAGCTACGGAGATATATCCAAAATAACCCTGATTACACTGGTGGTATTTTTTCAAATACTTGTTCCGATCAGGGATGCTTCCCGCAACATCAACGCAGCATTGATCAATTCGGTAAAATCGCTGGGAGCGGTTCGTTTCGACGTATACAAACATGTTGTCTGGCCTGCTGTGCTGCCAGAAATGCTTACATCTCTACGCATTGCCTCGGGTACAGCCATAGCTATTCTATTCTTTTCCGAAACCATATCCAGCCAGGAAGGGCTGGGGTATTATCTACTGGATGCCTGGTCCAGGTTCGCCTATGATGAGATGTTTGCCGGCATTATTGCCATGGGGCTGCTTGGCCTGGTAATTTATTTTATCCTGGATTATCTTGAACATCTTATTTGCCCGTGGAAGTTCGTTTAGAAGTTCATTTAAATGTGTTGCGAATTATCAACCGGCTGAACCGTCGTATCTTTATGCCGGTCTTGCCTCACAGCAGTCACCACCGACACTGCACCACCGAGAACCGCTATCCCGCCAACCAGCTGCAACCAGGACATTCTCTCGCCGAACAACATGGCGGAAAAACCAATCGTGGTAAGAGGTTCAACCATACTTAAAATTGATGCCCTGGTGGATCCAATCAACTCTATGCCCCGGAAAAAAGTAAAAATGGCGATGATGGTCGAAAACAGTGCAAGGCCGGCAACTGCCAACCAGGCCGGCAACGGTAAATGGAAGGTCAGACTGTCTGTTGCCAGCCCAATAACTAAAAATGAAAACGATGCAAATAAAGTCACAAAAGCGCTGGTCACCATAACCGGTAACTGTTTGACCACCCGGTTACCCATGGTGATGTAACAGGAATATACCAGCCCGGCTGCGGCAGCCAACAAAACTCCAAATGCGTCTATCTTTTTAAAAGTTGTGCCCAGTACCATTACCAGGCCTGCCGAAGAAACCAAAATGGCAAATATAACTTGCTTCGTCAGTATTTCCTTATCAATTATTGCAGAAAGGACAGCAACAAAAACGGGGTACGTGTAGAATAACAAAACAGCCAGAGAGGCGGGGATGTATTTTACCGCGGAAAAATAACATACGGATTGCAGCATGTATAGTATGCCTCCCATAAGCAACAAGGATCCCCACTTAATTTTTTTAAGTTCAAAATTTCTGTATTTGATGAATGTGTAAGTCAGAAAAAATACAGCGGCAATGATAAAGCGCAAAAAAAGAAGCGTATTGACAGTCGCCCCTCCCTGGTAAGCGTATAAAGCAAAAATGGGAATCATTCCGAATCCCATTGCTGATAAAAATACCAAACCAACACCCGTGTAAAACTGATTCATAGTTATAACCACCCGTCGCAGGTACTAAGTAAGAGTATTTTATCTCAAATATATAATTATTTAAAGTATAGTTTTATAAACCCCATATGACAACCGCATACGGGATTTTACATATGATAAAGGCATAGAAAACAATTAGGAGATTAAGCGAGATATTTTAAGAAAACCAAAGATTATAGAGGGAGGTTGATCCAATGCAGTTGGGAAACCCCAATAACCTTAAAGGAATAGATGTGTCACACTGGCAGGGTGATATAAAATGGAACCTGGTTAAAAATGACGGCTTCTCCTTTGCTTATATTAAGTCAACTGAAGGTGTGGATTATATAGACCCCAAGTTTTCAACGAATATAAAAGAAGCAAAAAAAGCAGGCCTTTTTGTAGGGGCTTATCATTTTTGCACCCCAAGCAGTTTAAAAGACGCTAAAGATGAAGCCATGCATTTTACCAACGTAATACGGAAGCATGGAGGTTTTGACCAACTTGATTTGCCACCTGTAATTGACATTGAAAAAAATCAAGGTTTAAATAAAAAACAAATTTCAGAGATAGTAGAAACCTGGGTATATACTGTAAAAGAAGAAACCCAAAAGCAACCAATTATTTACTCCTACACCTACTTTATCAGAGATTTTCTTGACAAAAAATTAAATATTATACCACTTTGGCTGGCACATTATGATCAAAAGCAACTACCATTTTCCCTGCCGTGGCAGTCATGGGTGTTTCTTCAATTCACAGATAAAGGCAAGGTGAATGGAATTAATGGGAACGTGGATTTAAACCAGTTTAACGGGGGTATTAAAGAATTGGAGTTAATCTGCCGTAAATAAACACATAAACAAGAATAGGTTTAATATTTTAGTACACGGCATTCATCACCAACTTTATCCACATACACCCGGATGCAGAAGTGGATGTCTTCTGCCTGAAGATGATAATAAACAAAATAAAGGAGTTAAAGCAGGTGAAAAGTACATGTCCGGTGTTGAATTAATCGCCACGGCAACTTTTGGACTGGAGGCAATAGTAGCGCAGGAGGTTAAAGATTTAGGTTACCAAAATGTTTCAGTTGAAAACGGTAAAGTTACTTTTACCGCCGATTTAAGCGCCATTTGCAGGGCCAATCTCTGGCTGCGCACCGCCGATAGAGTGCGCCTTAAAGTTGGTGAATTCAAAGCAACCACTTTTGACGAGCTGTTTGAAAAAACCAAGGCCCTCCCCTGGCCGGAGCTTATCCCGGCTGACGCCAATTTCCCCGTTGAGGGAAAATCTGTTAAGTCCACGCTGTTCAGTGTATCGGATTGCCAGGCCATTGTTAAAAAGGCCGTAGTGGAAAGCATGAAAACCAAATATAAAACGCAGTGGTTTGAAGAGCGGGGCCCGGTTTATAAAATAGAAATCGCGTTATTGAAAGATATTGCAACATTAACCATAGATACCACGGGTCCGGGCCTGCACAAAAGAGGGTACCGCCGCCTGGCCGGCCAAGCCCCGATCAAGGAAACGCTGGCTGCCGCGCTGGTATTGCTGTCGCGCTGGCACCCGGACACTGCTCTGCTGGATCCTTTCTGCGGGTCAGGAACAATCCCCATTGAGGCTGCGCTAATTGGTCAAAATATTGCACCGGGAATGAACCGGGAATTTGTTTCGGAAAAATGGCCAAGCATACCAAAGGAGCTGTGGCGACAGGCGCGTAAAGAAACCCATGACCTGGCAAATTATGACCAACCCTTGGAAATCAGGGGCACCGATGTAGATAACGAAGCTGTTAAAATCGCCCGTAATAACGCTATGGAAGCAGGAGTTGACGAATTTATCCATTTTCAAAGGATGTCCTTTACGGAAATCAGCTCCAAAAAGAAATACGGTAAAATAATCTGCAACCCGCCGTACGGTGAAAGATTGAGTGAATTAAGGGAAATTGAAAAAATGTATAAGGAAATGGGTAGAGTCTTTAGTAAATTTGATACATGGTCTTTTTATATTTTAAGTTCCCATCCAAAATTCGAAAGCTTATTCGGCAAACCGGCATCTAAAAAAAGAAAACTTTATAACGGTGATATTAAAGTTGACTATTATCAATACTTTGGGCCAAGGCCCCCCAAAAAAAGGGACGGCGGCTTGATTAAGGAAAACGGCTACGCTTTAACCACTTAGCATGTCATACAACAGTTTTAAATTATTTAAGCTTGGAACATTACTAAGACCGCATAATGAAGACAGAATCAAACTGCAACCGTCAGACAGGTTTTCCACATAATTCAGTATTTCCTTTTGATTTTTATAAATGATATCGTCTGTACCCATTAACCACTCGGCTTTAATGCCCGACAATAAAGTTATGTTTTCTGGAAGAGCCCGGCTCAAAGTGATTAAATCCATAGCCTCCGGTTCCAAGGAAAATACAGAGTATCCCTGGTCAATCATAAAATCAAGTATTGATTCAACGTTTCCGTCAGAATGAAAACCCATAGCTGTTTCTTTTACTAAATTCCTCAGCCTTTGGTACAGCGGCAATATGTTACTTTTAAACTTGTGAGGCGAAAAATATAATCCCCTGGTATAAGCTATATCGTCACATAGAATCAGCAGATCGGCACCGGCTTTTTCAGCTGCGGCCAATTCGGCAGCAGCCACCGCTGTGTGTTTTTCAAGTTGAATATTTAAGGTTTTTTCATTATAAAATAATTTCATTGTTTCTAAAAAGCCATGCTCTTTAACTATTCGCTCAAAGGGACCGTCTACAGTGACTCCACATAGCAGTTCTAAATCGTGGGCTTTTTTGATGTTAAATTCCATTTCCTTTGACTCAACCGGAAGTTGTTGAACCGGACCGGTGTAGCTTAAAAAACATATGTCAGCATCAATCTCGCTGCTGAGAACAACTATGGACTTCTGCGTTCGTTCAAGTCCCAGTTCTTCTAATATGGTACCTGAAATCCAGAGTTCACCTCGGGGAACTCTGGATTTCTTTTTTTCTTTGAACAAGCGGTTATGCAGTAAATCTTTCATCTTAGACCCTTTCCTTAAAGATTTATGCGATTCTTAATAAACTTGAATTCCCTATCCGCATTATAACCAATCAGACACCACAAAAGTGAACTGCCAGAATATTTTTTAATAAAAATATTCTGTACAAGGTGAACAGCTGAGGAGCGATTTTTACTTTATGGTTTTTAATTAATAAACGTATCGTCCACCAAATCAATATAGTCAATGAGTCCCTTATCAAAGCCAAGTGTGTTACAATAACTCATGGGAAAGAGATCTAGTTGAATTTTCTACCATAATTATGCATCTCGCTTGGTTTTGGGTAATTTTGTCGAGATTATTACCTAGTTCGCCGAGTGAAGGTGCATTTCCTATTTATGTTAGCTAAGTTTTAAACTTTTCGAACAGACTCTAATAATAACAGCTCCTGGTATTTCCTTTTTGCAATGATTTTTACAAAAATGCAAGCTAATAATCTACTACCCAGGGGATTTTACAGCTGCTGCTTTCATTAATGCAAAATTATCTTCATTTTTTTAAGTTTTCGGCAAATGGTAGCTTCACTGACATCTAATGCACGTGCTATCTGTTTAAGTGTTTTATATTTTTCTACGGCCATTTCGAGTAATTGTCTTTCCAACTCTTCATTGGCTTTTTTAAGGGTGATGATGCGGTGAACAGTAACATCTTTCTCATCCGACTTCTGCCTGTTTATGTTTAAGTAATCTTTAATCAGTATTTCCGGTGTGATTACTTCCATAGGATCTGAAATAACATAAATTCTCTCTATCAGGTTTTCTAACTCGCGAACGTTGCCTGGCCAATCATAAGACAGAAATATCTTTACCACTTGGTTAGAACAATCTCTCCTGACATTATATTTTTCTTCAAAAACTTTTTTAAAATAGATAATCAGCGGCATGATATCTTCTCTCCGCTCGCGTAAGGGAGGGACTTTTAAAGGAATAACGTTTAACCTGTAAAAAAGATCCTCCCTGAATTTGCCTTCCAGCACCATTTGCTGCAGGTCCTTATTGGTTGCAGCAATGACCCGGGTATTTATTTTTCTTGCCTCAGTGCCGCCAACACGAACGATCTCTTTGTCCTGTAATACCCTTAAAAGCTTGACCTGCAGGTGCAAAGGCAAATCGCCAATTTCATCAAGAAAAATAGTGCCATTATGAGCCTCTTCAAATTTGCCCGGCTTCCCTTCTTTCCTGGCCCCGGTAAAAGCACCACGCTCGTACCCAAATAACTCAGACTCCAGTAAGCTTTCGGGTATGGCACCGCAATTTATCTTTACCATGGGTTTATTGCGATTGCTATATTGATGAATAATGTTAGCTATTATTTCCTTACCAGTACCTGATTCACCTTGAAGCAAAACAGTGCAGTCAACTTTGGCCACTTGCAGCGCTGTTTTTACCAGTTCCATCATTACAGGGGATTTGGCCACGATACCAAGATTAAACGGGTAATCACAAGATTCAAAATCTTTTTTCAATTTAACACCGGTCAATACGCTTCCCTCCCGGTTTAAATGAATTTAACAATATAATAACAGACAATAACTATGTAAAACATATCCCGTTAAAAATTATCCAATTTAACCAGTTCACATTTGAGGCATGATAATTGCATTATAACCTTATATTAAAAATAGCTAAAAGGGGGATTTCCATGAAGTTGGACCAAAAAGTCGCTGTTATAACAGGAGCAGGCAGGGGAATCGGTAAGGCAATTGCATTAAAATTTGCCCGGGAAGGGGCACGGGTTATTGCCGCGGACCTTGACCATGGTTCTGCAGCCTCCGTTGCCGGTGAGATAGAATCAATAGGTGGTGACGCACTGGCTGTTAAAGTAGATGTTTCAGATAACCTATCAGTTGATAGTATGGTCAAAGAAGCTTTAATTAAATATGGAAAAGTCGACATTTTAATTAATAATGCCGGCTGGGATAAAATCGGGCTTTTTATGGATAGCTCCGAAGATACCTGGGAAAAGGTGATAGCGATTAACCTTAAAGGCACTATTATATGCTGCAAAGCATTGTTGCCCCAAATGATGGAAAGAAAATACGGCAAAATTTTAAATGTTAGTTCCGATGCCGGCCGTGTCGGGTCCTCCGGTGAAGTGGTATACTCCGCAGCCAAAGGAGGAGTTATAGCTTTTTCCAAAGCTTTAGCCCGGGAAATGGCAAGATATAAAATTAATATTAATTGCCTTGCCCCCGGTCCCACGGACACCCCTTTGTTTGCAGAGGTTGCCGCTGATAACCCAAAAATTGCTGAAGCCTTAATCAAATCAATTCCTTTGCGCCGGCTTGGGCAGCCAAATGATCTGGCCAACGCCGCGGCATTTTTAGTATCCGATGATGCCGAATATATTACCGGGCAAACATTAAGCGTCAATGGCGGGCTTAATATGTTATAAAGATTAAAATTCAGGCTAGCTGCCGCCAATAATAATCTAAATTTTTAAAATTATTTGATACTTATACTGGAGGTGCACTAAAAATGCTGCACGATTTACAAGTAAAAGAACCAAGAGATATTAGCATGTTAAAAGGCATTGTGACCATGGGGGCCCCACTGGAAAAAGAAGCCTGTATCAGATATCAAAAGGTGCTTACTCCTAATATTTTTAACGGGTACGGCACAACAGAATCATTCTGGAACTCATTTCTCAGACCCTTTGATTTGCCGCAAAAAGCCGGCAGCGCGGGCAGGTCCTGTACGGATGACGACATCGCAGTGGTTAAGATTTACGAAGACAGGCTGGCCGAACCCAATGACTACGTGGACAAAGATAACCGGGAAGTAGGCGAGGTTATTGTTAAATGTCCCAACAAATGCACATACACCTATATCAACAATCCCGAGCAGAGTAAAAAACGCTTTTATCAAGGGTGGATGTACACAGGTGATCTGGCAACATGGGATAAATACGAATATGTGACAATTGTCAGCAGAAAGGACGATATGCTCATTTCAGGAGGTGAAAACGTCTACCCTGTGCAAATTGAAGAAGCTTTAAATGAAAATCCCAAGGTTGTTGATTCCGCCGTAGTTGGATTGAAGGACGAAAAATGGGGTCAAATAATAGTAGCCTACGTAGTCAAAAGTGACCCTGATCTGGATGTTCAGGAGCTTGACCGCTATTGCCTGGAACATCCCATGCTGGCAAGATATAAAAGGCCGCGCTATTATCGCTTTGTTGATCAATTGCCCATGACTGCAACCGGTAAAAAAGTTCATTACAAATTAGCTGATCAGGTGGAAAGCGACTTTAAACAGGGCTTATTAGAAAAAGTTTAAGACCAAAGTATATTGTTAAACCTAAAAAATTTCAAAATTTCATTAAATATGGAGGTAATCATGGAGTTCAAAGATATCATGATAGAAAAAATTAATGGCCGGGCAAAAATTACAATAAACAGGCCGCAAAAATTAAATGCCTTTACCAATTTAACAATACAAGAAATGATTCAGGCGCTTTTGGACGCCTGGAACGACAAAAACATAGGAGTAATCATAATTACCGGAGCCGGTGACAGGGCTTTTTCGGTAGGGGGCGACCAATCAATTCGCGAAAAAGGAGGCTACACAGGCGCATCGCAAGAGCAAAACGAAAGCCGGGAACCAATGGATAACCTGCCTCTGGCCAACAGCCACGCACTTTTACTGCAGGTAATAAGAATGATACCCAAACCGGTCATTGCCATGGTTAATGGCTACGCCATAGGTGGTGGCCATGTAATCCATGTGGTTTGCGATTTGACAGTGGCGTCAAGCACGGCAAAATTCGGCCAGGTCGGGCCAAGGGTGGGGAGCTTCGATGCCGGTTACGGCAGCGCCTATCTGGCCAGGGTAGTGGGCGAAAAAAAAGCGAGGGAAATCTGGTACCTGTGTCAGCAGTATACTGCTGAAGAAGCCCTGCAAATGGGTTTGGTAAACAAGGTTGTGCCACCCGAAAAATTAGAGGAAGAAGTCAATAAAATCTGCGACACCTTATTATCCTACAGCCCGACTGCTTTAGCGGCTTTAAAAACTTCCTTTAACGCCGACACCGAATCAATCTGGGGCATTCATTCCATGGCCGGGGTGGCCTTAAATCTATATTACGGTACTGATGAAGCCATGGAGGGTAGAAATGCTTTTATGGAAAAAAGGAAACCCGACTTCGGTAAATTCCGCCAATAGACTTCTACATAAGTATGAGCAAAAGAAAAGCGCAGGATCTGAACTGCGCTTTTTTATTTCAGCACAATGAACTCCCTGTGTAATAACCGGCAATGTTTTTAAACTTAAATCAGTCCATTTAAGGCCAATTATACAACCTTAATGCTATAAATTAAAAACCCGATGTGTGAGCTGGATCATAGCTGATACAAATGCATTTAAGGGTATAACGTATTTAAGACGGAAGTTTTAAATGACGTAAAACTGGGTGAAAAAGTGCAGGTCGCCGATTTTTTGGACTTCGGCGGCTACTTTTACAACAGGAGCCATGCCCTGTTCAATGGTTAGAGCAATAGCGGCACCGTAAATTTTTCCTTTATCAAAATACAGCAGCTATAAAATATAAAACCGAGGCAATACCTGCCGCTATCAATGCGGATTTAAGCTTGTATTTGGCGTATTCAAGTACAGGCAAATCCATGATTTTAGTTATGGTGACAGTATCGCCGCTCAAGGGGGAAGCAAAGGAACCGAACGTCCCGCTGGCAAAAACGGCTCCAATAACCAGCGGCAGGGAAGTGTGCGCTACATGTCCCAGGGATATGCCCAGCGGCATCAGGATACCCCAGGTACCCCAGGCGGAACCGATAAAATACGATATAAACGACCCGAGTAAAAATAAAACCGGGGGCACAAAAAGTTGCGGAATCCAGCCGGTATTTTGGGTGACGAATTTAGAAAACCCAAGGTCATCCGTTACTCCCGTCAGCCCCCAGACGATGGCTAACAGAAGTATAACTGTCATTAATTCGTTTCCTCCAATGATAAAATGGCTGATAATTTTAGTTAATGCTATTTTTTGAACCGTAAAAAATATTACAGTAATAAAGAAAGTCACCAGCGCTGCTATAACCATGGCTTCCAGAACGTCAGCATTAAGGAAGGCTTGAAAGATTGTCCTTCCTTTTTTATAGCCGTCCAGCCAGGTAACAAAAAATGTTAATCCCAACAGCAAGAGAAGAGGCACCAGCAGGTTCAACGGTTTGGAGGGAAGATCCTTGGCCACAACCGGGTGACAGTCGTGCCAATCTTCCTTATTTGTATCCTTGCTTTCAGTTGCAGACACTTTATTACCCTCGTCATGGTGGAAAAAACTTAGATAAAGTCCCAGGAGAAGGATAGAAATGGAAAAAAAATTAAAAGGGATACTTTTGATATAAAGGGCATAAGCATCGGATGCAATACCCTGGTTTTTAAGCGAAAGGTGGATAATTGAAGTCATATATCCGACAAAGGCAGTGGCGACCGGTACCATTACGATAACCGGTGCTGAAGTAACTTCAATCATATAAGCCAACTCCCGGGCAGGCATTTTTAACCTGTCCAACAGGGATCTTAAAATTGGTGTAATGGTTACTATGCGAAAAGTTGGAGTGCTGAAGGTTCCCAGGGTGGAAAACCAGGTAAGCACCAGTGCGCCGGTTTTTGTTTTTATTCTTGTAGAAACCATTTCGGCAAAGCCCTTAATTCCCCCGGCTATTTTAATTATCTCCACCAGGCCTGAGAATAAATAAAGAAAGATAATGATCTTTAGATTATTCTTATGGGTTAAGCCCTGGATGATGTAAAACAGCATTTTTTGCAACCCGCCCAGAGGTGACGGGTCGACCAAATAGGCGCCGGTGATTAACCCCAGTGTTAAACCCGGGATTATCTGCTTTGTCCAAATTGCCACGGGTATTACCATTAAAAAAGGAATAATTGAAAGCCAACCGGAATCCACCGTTTAACCACCTCGACTGCCATTTGTAATAGTTTTGCCCAGTTATTGATTATAAGATGATGAAATGTTATAAAAATGCGGGAAAAGCTTGACGTAATCTACCGGACATTGCGCATACCAGCTAAACTTTAGTGAATTTTTTAAAGAAAACAGTAAAATGGGGCTAGTTTGATCTATACAGTGATTGTTGGTTGGTGTTTTTGTGGTATACTTAAAACAATATACAATTTATGAAATAAATTACTAAAGTTTAATGAACTAAATCCAAGGAGGATTGCGTCATGAGTTGCCCAAATTGCCAAAAACAACTACAGGGAGATTTTAAATTTTGCCCTTATTGTGGAATAGAATTAAATAAAAACCTTTCCTGCCCTTCCTGTCATAAACAGCTTCAGCCGGAATGGACCGCTTGCCCCTATTGCGGCAGCAGCTTAAAAGTTGCATTTAACAGACCTGTTTCACGACAGCAGCGGCCATCCCACCAGGAGCCGGATTATCACTATCAGCCTCCATATTCGCATGGCCATTACCACGGTAGTAGTTCAGGCAGGCACCGCCGGCACAGGAAGGGACTCTTGGGGCGTCTTTTTTCTTCATGAAAAGAACATCCATGGATTAGGGATTATAGAATTGAGGAGTATCTGGGCCAGGGCAGTTTTGGCGTTGTGATTAAAGCCAGGCGCAACAACAGTTTATATGCTATAAAGGCATTGATTAACAAAGCTGAAGATGTCGAGCTGTTTTTGGCGCACAAACTGGAAGCCGATATCCTCAGCCGGTTAAACCACCCCCGGATACCGGGGTTCGTTAATGCCTTTACATATAACGATGTCCATTACATTATTCAGGAATATATTGAAGGTCTGCCACTGAGTTACTATATTCACAACGGCTGCAGGTTTGATGAGGGCGAGGTTAAGCCGATACTTTTTCAACTGCTGTCTATTCTTGATTACTTGCATTGTCCTTCCCAAAAGGAAAACGCTGTTGTGCACCGTGATTTAAGGCTGTCTAATATATTGCTTAACAGCAGTAAGATTTATCTTCTAGATTTTGGATTGGCAAGATATCTTGATCCTGCTAAGTTTCCTTATGTACCGGATCCAGTGTCAGGAAACAATTCGGAATGCTTAAATAGTCCGGCCTCCCCCAGAATTCCCGGAGCAGAAACATACCGTCTATTGCGCAGAGATATATCACCCAAAAGTGACCTTTTCGGAGTTGGAGTGGTAGGTGTTGACCTTTTTACAAACCTGGTTGAGAACCCAAATCTAAATGCACCATGGCAGAAAGTGCTTCCACTATCTATAGACTTTATTAACTTCCTTAAAAAACTGCTCAGCCAAAAAAATAACTTTAAATCAGCCTCAGAAGCTATGATGCATTTGGAGTTGATACAGTAGTGAACTAGCATGAAAGGGCCAAGCGATAGCTGGCCCTTTCCATTAATTCTCCTGGTTATTTTTGAAATGTACCACAGGTTTTAAAAAAGCGACCTCCGGCACCACGCCGAAGACCGCTTTTTTTAAGGTTTTTTAGGTATTTTTAGTTTTTGACCCAATTGCAAAATTGATTCAGGTGTTATGCCATTTAACTCGGCTATTTTAGATGCATGAATCTCCGTGCCATAATATGCAATGGAAATGCCAGTTAAAGAGTCCCCCGGCTTCACCTCGTATATTGTGTAATTTTTATCAGTTTGTTTATTCTCCGATTGCTTGCCTTCCGCGGAGTCGCTTTTTGCTTCAGTATTATTTTGTGTACTGTCATTATCCAGATTTTTTAAGTTTGCAACTTCTTCTTGAAGAGTTTGTACCTCCACCTTTAGCTTGCTATTATCTATCATTAAAAAAAGTCTTTGATTATTGACGTACCAGACGCCAGCCAAAGATGCAATTGCAAGCAAGCAAGACAAACATGCAAATATTTTCCAACCAATTTGTTTATTTGTTTTGTTATTTTCCTCGATATCATTTACGTTAATATTCTCAAAATCAGTCATATTTAACAACATCTTTCCGTTTTTCTATATAATTAATATGGTAATTATACCATAAAAACATTAGTAATCCTAACTTAAATGTTTTTCCACACCTATAACAACTTCTCCCAGCACGCGAAAAATAGATGATAAACCCCGGATTAACCATTACTTCCTCAGATGGGAACCGCCACAACAGACAACTTGCCAGCATTTACAAATTGCCATGCAGGTTTATCCATGTTAAAGTGAAATGCTCCCTCATAATCAAAGGGAGGTTTTTTAACTTACATCAACTAATTATGGAAATTACTCCGGTCATACCTCTCCAACCTATGGCAACCCGTTTGACATGATGAAACAGAATTTATTGGTTAAAGCTAATGCCGCCCGTTATGGGCGGCTTTTTTTGCGAAATTGCAGATAAAATAAAGTAAGGATTTATTATCCCGGTATTAATCTTCCGGCAGGTTTTTTGGCACGAATAAAGGCGCTAAGTACTGCACCATTTAATTCCTTCCGTTCTGTCTCCGATAAATTAGGTAAAATTCTTTCTGTCTGTTGACTACTAAAGTCATAAACCCGGGTGACCTGCAACTCCACCTCGTTAAACCCTGAAGCAACGAGCTTATCACGATACTCCTGTTCCTGTAAAGCTCCGGCAATACACCCAGCCCAAGCTAACAAGTCCTGCTGCACTTTTTGTGGCAGCGGCCTTGTCAGTACGATATCGGCCACCGCAAACCTGCCGCCTGGTTTCAACACCCGGAAAGCTTCTTGGAACACCCGGTCTTTGTCAGCCGACAGATTAATGACACAATTGGAGATGATAACGTCCACACTGTTATCCGGCAAAGGAATTGACTCAATATGCCCCTTCAGAAATTCCACATTGCTCAGACCAGCCCGTTTTTGGTTGGCTCTCGCCTCGGCCAGCATTTCGTCAGTCATGTCAAGACCATATGCTTTGCCGTTAGGTCCAACCCGGCGGGCGGATAACAGGACATCCAACCCGGCACCGCTGCCCAGATCCAGCACCACCTCTCCGGGATGCAGTTCTGCCAATGCGGTCGGGTTACCGCAACCAAAAGAAGTTGCCACCAAGTCCCGGGGCAGGTCATCCATTTCATGGTCCTGATACAGGTTTCCGGTAATCATATTAACCTCTAAAGGATCTCCCCCGCAGCAACCGCTTCCAAAACCACAACAACTGCTTTTTTGGGTAATTGCTTGAGCATACTTGAGTTTCACCACTTCACGAATGTCTTCTTGCAAAACCAGTACCTCCTTGGATCAACTTTTTTTGATTTAACAATTTAAAAAAAATTAGTCCAGTTTAAAATCCGCCCGTAATTGTTCAAGAAATTGGTTTAACGTTTTTGTTTTAATGAAATACATTTTCCACTTACCCCTTGGCTCTTCAGCAACTATACCCGCCTCCACCAATTCTTTCATATGATACGAAACACGGGATTGGATCATGCCCAGCTTGGCCATAATTTCGCAATTACAAAGTCCAGTTTTACCTTCCACTTCTCCTGGAACAGGACAGCATTCCTGATTATTTTGGGCAAGCATAAGCATAATTTTGTGACGCACAGGGTCACTTAGAGCCTTGGCAATTTTTACTGTGTCTATCATGGCATTAATCATATCAAATTTATTTGATTGATGCAACAAGAAAAGTAATACATTTTACCTTGCTAAACCGGGTATGGTCTTCGAGATTGTGAAAAGCCCGTTTAAGTACCTAAAATAAGCACGTTAATAACTGTTGGGAGGTCAGCCCGCCGATGTATCGCGAAACGTCCACCTTCCCCAGTAAAGATTGTAGATTTGCCTCTTCATACCGCTGGCCGGTCAATAGAGCCTCAAGTTCTTCCACCGGTTTATGTTCAAAAAAATCTCCGTATATTTTACAGCTTTTGACCATCCCCTGGTTGATATTTAAATTAAGCGTGAGGCTTCCCCCGGCAAAGATCAATTCTTTTTGGAAATTAAACGCGGGAGAGCTGCCGAAATTCCATTCCCACGTGCCGTACTTGGCGCTGCAGCGGGTGCCGGGGGTGCACAACATACATGACGTGCACGCCTGGAGCGTTACCAGCGACATTCCTACCTTCACTATGCACGCCATTGTTGATGAGCATGTGAACGGGCAGCTTTTACTGAATAAGTGCAACCTGATTTTGGCCCAAAAATTCGGCATTTTTCAAAGCACCATTCAACTGGAGCAGCAATGCAGCATGGCCGGGCAGACAACCTGCAATTTGCGCGAATTTTACCGGGAAAGCGATTCAGGCCATGTCCATAAAGGCCACGACCATGAACACTGCTGCGAGCACCATGCCAACGCCTGATATACCTAAAAGGGAGAGAATCCAATCTCTCCCTTTTTTGGCATGTATAACAACATAGACCTATACACAATAAATCTTCTAATTTCATCCACCGCCCATTTTCTTGCCTGGCGGCAATAACGGTTGTTTTGAGCAATGGACGGTAATATGGGCGATACCACCCAGTTGTCCGCCATCACCGTAAAGCCGGCGAGCCCCAGGATTAAAAGTAATTTCTTTTACATAATACAAACTTCCTTATATATTAATATAAATATTTTATAATATGATTAGATTGTAATACTGCGTTTTACTTCTGTCAAGATATAAATTGTTATTTTTTTCACTAACACCTTAAACATCACACAAATGCTTAATATTAAAACACCAGCCGAAATGTACCGGCCGGTGCTGTATAAATTTGTGAATCAACCGATACCCGTCCTTAAAATCGCTGCGAATTCAGCGGGCAGTCCCGCCTTTTCTACGGCCCGGGCCGCTGACTCACAGTCATACGGGACTTTGATAAACTCCACCCGTATATCTTTACCCATGTCTACCAGCGCGTACACCGCCTGGGGGTCTCCGTGTTTGGGCTTGCCCGCGCTGCCGGCGTTGATTATATGCCGTCCATCAACAACCCGGTGGTACGGCAGGTGGGTATGACCGCACACCAGCACATCGGCCTTTGCTTCCTGCAGCATGGGAAGTATACCGGCGGCTGGCGCGTCCTCGTACAGGTACTCGTTTAGCCGCCGCGGGCTGCCGTGTACGAACAGCACCCTGCGACCGTGAATCTCTTCAACAATTCTCTCCGGCAGGCCCAGCAAAAATTCCCTGCTTGCCTCCCCGGTATGTTCCAGCGTCCAGGAAATTGATTTCACCCCCGCCTCCAGCGCCTGCTCATCTTTGTAGTCACAACCGCAGACCATACGCCGGTTGGCGATGGCGTCATCGTAATTGCCCATCACTGTGGGGATGCCGCTCTCACGGACGGCCTGCACCACCGCGTCGGGATAGGCCCCGTAGCCGACCAGGTCGCCCAGGCAGACCACCCGGCCCGGCCCGCGGTTCCGGATGTCGGCCAAAACTGCTTCCAGGGCATGTTTATTGCCGTGCACGTCGGAAAATATTGCAATTCGCATACCTATACCCCCTACCGCCGCCTTACCCGGCCGGCGTTAATTAATTTTCCTGTTCCTTGCTTTAAGGCAGGAGTGCATTTCTTTTTCCATGCGCAGGCAGGCATCGTAATTCCGGTGGGTCTGCCGGTTTTTCAGATTGTCGCATATTTGATCAAACAGGTCTTTATTGACACAGGCCAGCCCTTGGGCAAAGGCTTTTTGATTGATGGAATAAAACACCCAACGCCCGTCTTTGTCATCATTTAATATGCCGCTTTTCCTTAAAAGTCTGAGGTGGTGGGAAACAGCGGGCTGTGACATGCCCAGCTCATCCATGATTTCACAGACACACATATCCCGCCGGGATAACATTAAAATAATTTTCAACCGGGTCTCATCTGCTAAAATTTTAAAGAAATCCAATACAGTATTCATTATTCTTCCCCCAAAAGATACAGCCGGGAGCATGGCCGCATCCCGGCTATTCACTTGCTTTACCTGGTGGTAGTAACCCCGTGGTCGAAATATTTCCTCTTAAAAGAAAGGGCTACGTTGACCAGCCAGATCATCACCGGCACTTCGATCAGCGGGCCGATTACCGCGGCAAATGCCTGCCCGGAATTGATGCCGAACACCGCCACCGCCACCGCGATGGCCAGCTCAAAGTTATTGCTGGCGGCGGTAAAGGAAAGGGTCGTGGCCTGCTCGTAGTTGACTCCCATCTTTTTGCTCATAAAGAACGAAAACAGAAACATGATTAAGAAGTACAGGACCAACGGTATGGCTATCCTAACCACATCAACCGGCAGGGTGACGATATAATTGCCCTTTAAGGAGAACATCACCAGGATTGTGAACAGCAAAGCGATTAAGGTTAAAGGGCCGATTTTGGGCATAAACTGCTTATCATACCATGCCTTGCCTTTTATTGGCACCAGGGTAAAGCGGGTAATAACACCGGCCAGAAAAGGTATGCCGAGGTAAATAAACACACTTTTGGCCACCTCTCCCATCGAAATATGCACTTCCGAAGACGCCAGACCGAACCACCGGGGCATCAGGGTAATGAAAAAGTATGCGTATACTGAAAAGAACAGCACCTGGAAGATGGAGTTTAATGCCACCAGGGCTGCAGCGTATTCGGAATCGCCTTTGGCCAAACCGTTCCAAACAATGACCATCGCAATGCAGCGGGCCAGCCCGATAAGAATCAGGCCTGCCATATATTCCGGATAGCCCCGCAGGAAAATGATGGCCAGAAAAAACATCAGCAGCGGTCCGATGATCCAGTTCTGCACCAGACTAAGTCCCATGACCCTGCCGTTGGTAAACACTTTGCCGATTTCCTCATACTTCACCCTGGCCAGAGGCGGATACATCATAACAATCAGGCCGATGGCTATGGGGATATTGGTGGTTCCCACCTGGAACCGTCCCCAAAAACCGGCGATTTGCGGGTAAATGTAACCTCCCGCCACCCCCACCGCCATCGCCAGGAAAATCCAGAGCGTTAAATACCGGTCCAGAAAATTGAGCTTGCCAGTTACTGAATCGGTCATATCATTTAGCCTCCTATGCTATTATAAGATAACAATTGTTTTACACTCGTTTATAACCAGGTCTAAACCCCAGCATGCCCACCGTGCCGGTATTAATTAAATCTTGTATATTTTAGGCGTTTTAGGCGAGCTGAGGCCAAATCAATCAACCACTTTATCTTCACCCCCTCAACGATATTTATATAAAATTATTTTTATATATTAGGCAAAAAAATAATACATATCATGTACCGTGCCGGTATCAATTTTAACCTTATATACTCCAGGCGCGCTGTGGTCACAGCATTTGGCCGTATTTAATCACCCTTCACAAAATATAAATTATGGCAGTGGCCCGCCTTGTTTGCATAAGACAACATTACAGTCACTGTCCAGCTGTTTCAATCTTGCATATTCCTCTTTGAATTCGGCTAAATCCTCCAAATCTTTTTGGAAAGTGTCGATCAAGCTGTTAAATGTTTCGTCCAAAAACTCCATTTGCAGCAAATAAAAGGTGCGCTGGGCATCTTTTTTTTCTTTGACCAGCCCGGCTTCCCTCATTACTCTCAAATGCTGCGATATCCTGGGCTGGCTTATTTGCAAGATGCCTTCCAGCTCACATACATACATCGGCCTCACCGAGAGCAGTTTTAAAATTTTCAACCTCGTGGGTTCGCCAAGTGCTTTAAAAGTTTTAACCAACCTGTTTATATTCATTTTAAACCCCCATTAGAAACTGTTTATCTTTAGAAACTGTTTATATAATGATAATTTTATTTAATAATAATGTCAACAATATGCCCCCGGCCTAATGGGTAATTGCTTAAATGAAGTTATAATTAAATAATAATACATTTATTATCTTTTAGTTTTCAAAAAATCAGTTTTTAAGGATTGCAGTTATTTTATTGAACCTATCGTTGAAAGCGGCAGTGCCATGACCCCTGAACAACTATTGCTTTTATCCCTGAATGAAATTGCCAGACGCCGGTGAAATGTGATCAAATAGCGCCCGTGTAGCGCTAGCTATGCGGTGACCATTTGCGAACGAATTTAAAAAAGCTAGTACTGTTGGATAACAATGCTGGTTTTTAGCCGAAATGACATAAGAATGCATGGGAATTACGAGTTCGCTGCTATCTATCACCTTTAGAATACCCGCCGATAGCTCTAAAGTATCGCGCGCTTTGAAACAAAAGCAACCCCCATCTTTGCGGCAACCAAACGATTGAACCCCTGCGAAGGACAGGGTATGCCAATGGAGACCAACCCAAAAAATAGATAAATTTTTTGAATTAGACCCGGGTGGGCGGCTGACACCCGGGCCTATTATTTCAGGCCTGATAACGTTAATAATTTAGTTATAGCCAAGGAACCATTATCTATAAAAAGCACGTACAGCCTTATGAATTAATTAATTATTTATTAACGGTGTTATAAATCGCCAGAAGCATTAATACTTTTGTGACACAAATGTGACATTTTTGATAAACCTTTGTAAAACTCATTAGCTATAATCTAAAAGATTAGTTTTGGAAATAGCAAGAAATCCATAAGAAAGGAGTATTAGAAAAAGACAAAACGACTAATAATCCCGGAGCCCAAGGCCCCAAAATTAAAAGTATGAACATGGAGAGTGAGGAACAGTGAGACATACCAAAATATTGATACCGGCACTCATTCTTTTTTTATTTATTTTACCCCTAACTGTTTATGCTGCAGAAAACCATTCCAATCACGGAGTTTCTAATGCAGCGGGTAATCCTGGCGATGTCATGGACATGAGCGGAATGAATCATGACAACACGCAAATGGATGGCATGGATATGGATGGCATAAATATGGAGAGTAATACACAGCATTCAAATGGAGGCAGCCATAATAATTCAGATCATGGCAGTGTTTCGGGCAAAAGCAGTTTGAATCAGTATAAGAATGAGGTAGTTGGCGGTTTCGCAGGGCTTAATGGCATGATAATCGCTGCCGCAGCGTTATTAAGAAGAAACAGGCAGGGGGTATAAGTGATGGCCGGACGCAACTTGCTGGAAATACCAATGGTAAAATCTTTTATCAAAAGCAAACTTTTCCCTGCCCTCTTCCAGTGGCCCACGGCTTTTATCTTTACGGTGGTAATATACCAGCTGTTATATGGGCCGTCTTCCGCTCATGACAACTTCGGCACCGCCATGACCTGGGTGCTCTGGTGGCCGGTAATTCCCCTGGTGTTCCTGCTGTTCGGAAGGTTCTGGTGTGCCATTTGCCCATTTGCCACCTTGAATGATCTAGTTCAGAAATGGGTGGGCAACAACCGTCCGGTGCCGGCCTTTTTGAAAAAATACGGCATCTGGATTATTGACGCCATTTTTATTCTGATTACATGGGCAGACCATGTATTTGGAATAGTGGAATCACCCCGGGGTTCGGGTTTATTGCTTCTAATGATAGTCACCGGGGTTGTTATTTCCGGGGCGTTTTTCGAGCGCAGGACATGGTGCCGTTATCTGTGCTTTCTGGGGGGGCTCTCGGGCAACTACTCCCGGGCCGGTGCGCTGGAACTCAGGGCCGACAGCAAAAAATGCAGTCAGTGTAAAGACAAGTTTTGTTTTAAGGGTAAAGATAATGTAGCCGGATGCCCAATGTTTGAACTGCCCGGTGTCATGGATTCCAGCGCCAAGTGCAACTTATGCGGCAATTGTGTTAAGGTTTGCCCAAATGATTCGGTTACTATCAAGGCCAGAGTGCCGTCCAGGGAACTGTGGTTTATTAAAAGACCCCGGATTGAGGAATCGTTCCTGGCCATAATTATCATGGGGATTGTTTTCGTGCAAAACATTACCATGCTGGAAATATGGAAAAAAGCCCAAACTTTCATCGAAGGTATAACTGGCACCAGCAGCTATGCCGTTACTTTTACCGTAACCTTCATTATTGCAATGTCTGTACCTGTTGCCGTTCTGTATTTAACCAGCTGGTTAGCGGGCAAATTCAACGGAGAGAAAGCAGTTTCCAATTTCATCAAGTTTGGTTACGCACTGATCCCTCTGGACCTGGCAGGCCACCTGGCGCATAACTTGTTCCACCTGCTGGCTGAAGGCAAATCGGTACTCTACACAGCCATAGCCATGTTTTTGCCGGGATATGAAGGGGGTTCCGCAGCCCTGGCGTCTGACGGCACAATACAGGTTATGCAATTTGCTTTAATTGCCATGGGCTTATTAGCATCACTGTTTACAGCCTATAAAATCAGCGGCTTCAATTTTAGCGAAATGAGAAAGATTATTAAGACTTTTTCATCCTACGCAGTGCTGCTGGTCGTTTTAGCCATTTTCAACATTTACCTGTTTACGCTGCCTATGAGTATGAGGATGTAAAAACGTTAGCTTAGCATAAAATAATGTGAGGCTGTACCCATTAGTTACTGGGTACAGCCTCGCCTTTTTACCCACCTTTTGGCACGCCGGCTCACTCCGGATAAGGAAGGCGGGGATTTATTACTTGGGGATGACAAAATAAAAAGTACTTCCCCGCCCCGGCTTACTGCTGACATCTATTGAGCCGCCGTGGGCTTCTATTATATTCTTGGCAATAGCCAGTCCCAAGCCGGTGCCGCCGCCTGTTCTGGCGCGTGATTTATCCACCTTGTAAAACCTCTCCCAGATTAACGGCTGTTCTTCCGGTAGTATTCCCGGCCCCGAATCGGTAACGGAAACTTGTACTGTATCCTTGAATTCCTTTAGGGATACTTTAACCTGGCCTCCCGGCGGGGTTACCCGCACAGCATTGTCAATAAGATTGATCAGAACCTGCTTTATGCGGTCCGGATCGACTTTAACGGTATATGAACCAGGCACGAAATCCAGGGACGCTGTGATTTGCTTATCTTTAGCCAGGGCTTGAAATTGCTTAAACACCTGGCTGGCCAGATGGGCAAGAGAAACTTCCCGCGTTTTCATTTCCAACCGGCCTGCTTCAATTTTGCGCAAGTCCAGAATTTCGGCAACCAGCCTGCGCAGCCGGAGGATTTCTTCATGGATATCCGCCAGGTATTTGTTGCGTTCAGCTTCTGATTCGGCCATGCCGTCCATCAGCGCTTCAGTATACCCCTGGATAATGGAAAGGGGGGTGCGCAGTTCATGCGAAACGTTGGCCACAAACTCACGCCTGGTTTTGTCCAGCCGCTCCAAAGTAGTAATTTTTTCTTGCAATTCAGCCGCCAGGGTATTTAAAGAATTGGCCAGTAAACCGATCTCGTCCTGTGATTTCACTTCGACCCGGCGGGAGTAATCGCCAAAGGCCATTGACCGGGCTGCCCGGTGCATTTTCAGCAAAGGGCGGGATATGGTGCGGGATAACAACAGGCTCAAAACAGTTGCCAGCACAATGCCTATCATCCCGGCATAGAGGGTATTTCTCTGCAGGGTGCCGATACGCTCCTCTATCGGTCCCAGGGGTGAACTTAACATAACTGCGCCGGTTACTTGTCCTTCATTATATAAGGGCACCGCCACAGTTAATACATCCGAGTTCAAAAAATGATAGGCCCCCCGGTAAGAGACGGTCTTTCCCTGCATTATTGCTTGCAAATCGGATTTCTTCCAGGGCAAATCATGATGACCTACCACACTGATTTTTTCGCCGGCAACATTTTTCATGCTCATGCCCATGCCGATGCAATGCACAATATAGCCCTGCTTGTTTATAACCATAATGTTGCCCTTAAACGCTCCGGCCAGGGTAGATAAAAGGTTAACGTTCATGTTTTGGTCATTAATGTTTTTAATAGTCGATATATGCTTGGCCTCGCCGGTCAGCAGTTCCAACTGCTGGTTATAGTATAATTGCCTTAACTTGGCGGTTTGGAGAACGCCGGTAATATATAAAATTATCAATACCAGCGTGACCATAATCAGCCATAGTTTTAACACCACGCTTCTACGCAGAATGTTCATTTTTATTTCACCTCAAATCTATAGCCAACTCCCCATACCGTCGAGATGTAAGACGATTTATTCCCCGATGCTTTGAGCAGTTTATCCCTTAAACGGTTTACATGAGTATCCACCGTACGGGTATCACCCATGTAGTCATAGCCCCAAATGGTTTCCAACAACTCTTCCCGGGTGAATGTGCGCCGGGGCGACCTGGCCAGCCGGTAAAGCAGCTCGTACTCCTTGGGGGTAAGGTTTACGGCCCGGCCATCAACCAATACCAGGCGCAGCTCCGGATTAATGGACAGGCCCGGTAACTGAATAATGTGAGCTCCGTCAGGCTGCTCCGGGAGTGGCGCCATCTTGGTGCGGCGCAGCACCGCTTTTACCCTGGCCACCAGTTCCCGCGGGCTGAAAGGCTTGGCCACGTAGTCGTCGGCGCCCAGTTCCAGGCCAAGTATACGGTCCATTTCATCGTCCCGGGCGGTGAGCATAATGATGGGCATATTGGAGTTTTTTCTTACTTCCTTACAAACCGCCCAGCCGTCAATGCCCGGCATCATCAGGTCCAGGACGATTAAATCCCACTCTTCATCTTTGTATAAATCCAAAGCGCTCTGCCCGTCGGCAGCTTCCCCGACCTCAAAGCCTTCTTTTTCCAAATAAAGCCGCACTAATTCGCGGATTTTTCGCTCATCATCCACAACCAGTATTTTTTTAGTATTTTCCATCATCCTACCCTCCAATTGCGATATCATGTTTAACCTCAGCCAGCTATCTTAATTAACGACATTTTCTTCTATATTACACATTTATTTTATATTCTTTTTCAATTAAATACCAGCATGTGCAGGCTAAAAGACCAGTGCATATGGGCAGCCCCTTCATTGTTACAAAATTGTGATACTTATGCCATACTTCTGTTAAATGTTTAGTTTATAGTAGAGTCAAGCAAGAAAACATAAACAAATAGAACATTCGGAAAGGAGGTTTTGCCCATGATGGGATTTGGATTCGGTGGCGGTTTCAGCAGCCTGGGCTGGGGATTGTCCATGTTGTTAAGCATGCTGCTGCCGGTGGCAGTTCTGGTAGGGATTATTTACCTGGTGCTTGCTTTATGGGACCGCGGACGGAGAAATGTAGCGGCCGGTGGGCCGGAACCGTTGGCTTTGCTGCAGCGCCGCTATGCTAAAGGTGAAATTACCAAAGAAGAATACGAGCGCGTTAAAGAGGAACTCAACCTATAATAAGTAACCCCGGGGGCTTTATATGCCATAAGTTCATAAAGGAGGTTTGAAGCAAATGCTTAGAAAACAATGGATGTTAAGACAAGTGGCTCACTGTAAGGGCGGGTGCCGTAGATGGTCCCGGGCACGACTTTAAACTGCCTGCAAATAATGCAAAAAATTTAAAGGAGGAATTTTTTATGAAAAAAAGGTTTTGGTTTTTAGCCGTTGCAGGTATTCTGGTTTTGGCTCTGGCAATTCCCGCTTTTGCGGCAGTAACAGTGCAAACACCGCAGGGACAGGACACACAGAACCAGCAATGGTTTAATCAGATGTTTGACTGGCACCAAAAGTGGCTGGATAATGCTCAAAAGAACGGCCAATTGACACCGGACCAGGCCAAGGCCTGGAAGGAGCATTTTAACTACATGCGGGACTTTCACAACAAGTATGGCATGGGTATGATGGGTGGCTTTACCGGTGGCTATGGCATGATGGGTGGTTATAACGGCGGTTATGGCGGCATGATGGGTTCCGGGTATGCTAATGGAGCCCAAGCTAAGTAAAAGATAGCTCTTTTGTAATTAAAAACCCGGGTGGCCGGCACCCGGGTTTTTAATGTTGGTTTAGGCTAAAGGTAACACTATTGTAAATATACTGCCGTAATCAAGCCGGCTTTTTACAGTAATCATCCCCCCATGGGCTTCAACAATTTCTTTGGCAATGGCAAGGCCCAAGCCAAAGCCTTTACTTTGGCTGCGTGCCGGGTCCCCTCTGTAAAATCGATCAAAAATCCTTGATAGATCACCTTCAGCTATACCCTGTCCGGTATCAATAACAGAAAGTACTGCTTTCTTTTTTTCTTTTTCAGTAGCAACATTGACGGTAATTTTCCCCCCGGGCCTGTTATATTTAATGGCATTATCAATCAATATCCATAGAACGCGGCGTAAATAATGTTCATCTGCTGCCACCATTGCGCTTTCCACATGCCCAAATTCTATGGTCAGGTTTTTTGCTATAGCTTTGGCCTCCTGCACTGCTTCTTCCGCCAGTTCAATTAAAGAAACAGGCCTGGCAACCAATGGAGGCTTAGTCTGCAAGCGGGCCAAAAGCAGCAGTTCGTTAACCAGTCTTTCCATTGTTCCCACAGCTTTCGTTATCGCCTGAACAGACTCGTTCACAATCGACGGGTCATTTTTCCCCCACCTGTTTAGCAAGTCAGAATAATTTTTAATCACTGTCAAAGGCGTGCGCAAATCATGGGATGCTGCAGTCACGAACTCCTGCTGTCTGTGAAAACCCTGTTCCAAGCGGTCCAACATTTGGTTAAAGGTTTCCGTGAGTGTGTATAGCTCGTCCCGCGGGCTGTGCAAATCAATGCGCCGGCTTAAATCTGTAGTACTTATCTGCCTGGCCGTTTGGGTTATGCTATGCACCGGCCTTAAGGCCGCCCTGGTAATCAAACGTCCTCCGGTTATAGTCAAAACCATCCCGCACATAGCCAGTAACCCCAAAACACCGGCCAGTGTTTTAAGAAACCCGACCTCTCTGTCCAGCGGCTTGGCTACCTGCACCAGCGCATTGTCTGAAAGTATGGCACCGGCCATAAGTATTTTTTTACCATGAAAAACAGCTGTGCCGGGAGGGCCAATATAATCAGAAGGTAGAATATTTTTCCCCAAAGCCCGGGAACTATTCAATACACGTCCTTTACGGGTAGTAATTTGTACCCAGAGAATGCCGTAATCCGCAGAGGAGGTTAACTCGGGGTCATTAAGGTCCATGTGTTCGTAACTTTCGTCATAATTATTGTTTGCAACTTCAGTATCAGTTAAATCTTGCACTTTGGCCACAGCCATTTCCACTTCCCGGCTTGCCTCGGTATAAAGCAAATATCGCATAACCCCCAGGGCCGCCGCACCACAAATAAATAAAATAGCCAACAAAATTGCGGCATACCAAATGGTAAGGCGCCAGGTTACAGAACGCATTAATTACTCACCCCGCAATGTATAGCCTACTCCCCTTACAGTATGCAGCAGTTGCATGGAAAAGGGCTCATCTATTTTAGCACGCAGATAGCTGATATATACATCTACTACATTGGTATTGCCATAGTAGTCATAGCCCCATACATTGGTTAGAATAGTTTCCCGGCTTAAGACAATACCGGCGTTTTCCGCCAGATAGCACAACAGATCAAATTCCCGTCTGGTGAGGGGGATTGCTTCCCCGTTTCTTTTTACCTGTCTTGTATCGCAATTTATAATCAGGTCTTTTATTTTAATTGAAGTTCCATCGCGTCTTGCTGCCGGTGACTGGCGCAAACGCGCCCTGATTCTGGCCAAGAGCTCGTCAACCGCAAATGGTTTGGTTATATAATCATCTGCTCCAATATCCAACCCCTTAACTTTATCAAGTATGGCATCTCTTGCGGTTAACATGATAATTGGAATACACGAATATTCCCTTATACGGCGGCAAACCTCAAAACCGTCCAGACCCGGCAGCATAAGGTCTAAAAGCACCAAATCCCACCTGCCGTCAGTAATCTTACCAAGCGCCTCATAGCCATTCTGTGCCGTTTCTACATGAAAACCCTCGTGATTCAGCTCCAATTGGAGAAAACGGGCCAGACTTTCCTCATCTTCAACCACCAGAATATGTGGTTTGATATTGTTAGCCATCACGTAATCACCCCGTTTATTGTACAAAAAGAAGATTAAAAAAACATTAGAACTGATTCTAATATTATTTTAATTTTTCTTTAATCATTTTCCAAAGTTAAGAGTTTACATTTATAACAGGTTTGAAAAGGGGGTGTTTAAATTTATTTTAGTTTAAAGCTCATCATGGGTTAACAACAGCATTACACTTTAAAATTTGCCAAAGGGAGGAATTAATTTGAACAAGAAATTAATGTCGTATTTGGCTTCCGGTATTTTAATACTAGGAGTAGCTGCAGGTGCGGGCGCTTACAAGGCGCATACGGCCCAAGCTGCCGCTCAAGACACCAGAGCAGCAGTATCAGTAACACAAGAAAATAAACAACAGGATGAGCAACAACCAACATATGAAAGCTCTGTCCGTATGGCAGACTCACAGGACGTAAAAGAAATAAAAGATAAAGGCAACGAAGCAGCGGAGAGTAATGCCCTGAAGCAACTGGCCAAGATTACGGCGGAGCAAGCCCGGGCCAGCGCTATGAAGGCCGTTCCGGGGCAAGTAAACAAGGTATCACTGGACAATGAAAATGGCAATGTAGTATACAGCGTGGAAATTAAAACGGTAAAAGGAACTACGGACGTCAAGATAGACGCCGGTAATGGCAAGGTATTAGCCCGGGATTTTGAACAGGACAATAATCAGGATAAAAACCTGGCAAACGATCGAGAAGAAAGTAATGACGGTCCGGATAACGACAACACTGAACATGAAGATTAAAATAACCTTTTTCCCTTGGATAACACAAGCGGCACTGTTTAGTGCCGCTTGTTAATGAAACTACCAGGAGGTTTTTTTGCCCAAATGGGTATGAACAGGGTTCAGGAAAAGCAGGTATTAGATAAGTGTGAACTACCCCTCCCTTCGCTTCGCTCAGGAAGGTGCTTCCAAGAGCACAAGCAAAGTTGCGGGGCTTCCTGGTTCATAGTAGGCCCTTACTGCAACCTAACTCCCCAGGCATTTGACCGCCGTTCCAGCGGCACAGAATGTTATGCCAAAGCTACGAAGCCTATCTTATTAATGGTTTTGGGTTTGGTTCTTTTATTAGCTAGTTCCATTATATTTGCCGGGTGTTCTGCCGGTAATCACATCCTTGGACAAGGCTCGACCAAGTGTGTCCAGCATGTCCAAATCCATTATTTTTGTTCTACATGTTTAAAAACTAATCAATTCTAAGGAAATTCTAAGTATTAACCGGTACTATATTAAATGTAGGCTATGCCATAATGGGGGGTAAATGATATGAATTGGTTTGATCTGCAATGGTTTCAGTTTTTTAACGGCCTCTCTGGCAGAAGCTCAATGCTTGATTTTCTAATAACCTTTTTTGCAAACTACTCTTTGGAACTTTATGCTCTTTTATTTATTATTGCGTGGGTGACGCTGCCTAAGCGGGAGGTCAACCGCCGTCATGCATTGGTGGTTATGGTTTTATCCGGGGCTCTAGGGCTGGCTGTCAATGCTTTGATTGCCCATATCTGGTTTAGGCCCCGTCCCTTTACTGTGCTGCCCAAAGGGACGTTTTCCCAGCTTATTCAGCACGCTGCCGATACTTCTTTCCCCAGCGACCATACTACAGGCAGTTTCGGGTTTGCTGCCGCCTCATGGGGTAAAGCAAATTATTGGGTTCGCATAAGTTTTACTTTGTTAGCTTTTTGCACTGCCATAGCAAGGATTTGTGCCGGAGTACACTGGCCCACCGATGTTCTTGCCGGAATAGTAATAGGATCTTTAAGTGGGCTATTAATGTGGAAATTCAGTTCGTTTTTGCGGCCGTTAACTAATTTCGGTTTGCGTCTTTTTCGCTATGGCCAATTTGCAAAACAAAATACTTTACCCTCTACCCGCAGTTAAAATTCTTTATTGTAGCTGCTTCGGGTTGCTTAATCGGACGAACCGTTTCATATTGGGCAGGTTATAAATTAGGTGTTCCATTTTTCCCAAAAAACGGTCACCGCTTCCACTTGGGACCGGAAAGGATGGAAAAAACCGCTTGGTGGTTTTGTAATTACGGAAATTTTCAAAGGTTATTCACCATCGCTATCCTCGATAATAGTTGCATTTTTCTTTTCTGCAACCATGCGGGTGCCGGTGGCTATCGCTGCAAACCAACTCTCCCGCACTGTGCTGCAAAATACAATTGGCGCCCACCTGACATTATTTGCAGTAGCCCATCAGTGTGCCATAGCAAAACAGCAAATTGACATTTTTTATTAAATAAAAAACTGAATAATATACTGCAGCGCCAGGAACAGAATCAATGCCGCCATAATGACTTTCACAATGTTCTCCTTGAGATACTTTTGAATATACGCGCCGCAGTATGTCCCGAGCAGGCCGCCAACCCCGAACAGCGCACCCAGCGCCCAGTCGGGCGCTACATTGGCGGATGCGCCCACGGCAGTCATCGCCAAAATGGTATAAAATACCACTCCGGCGATGGAAGTTAGAAACGTCCCGGCCAGGGCCGCCCCGGCTACGGTGTAAACGGGCAAACCCAGAATGGAAACGCAAAAAGGTGCAATGATAGCGCCGCCGCCGATACCGTAAATGCCGCCAATCAAACCCACCGCCAGCGCCAGCGTAAAAATGGTCATGGTGCTGAAGGAATAAGTTTCACCCCAGAATTCATATTCAATTTTGGACAAGGAAAAACTCTTGGTTTTCACAATAGCATCCGCCGGCAGCCCGGCGGCTATTTTTTTGTTGCTCTCCGCTTTAATCTGAGCCACCCGTTCCTTAAACTTTTGCTCCAGCGCTTTGTTTTGCGCCTTTTGTTTTTTAGAGCCACCGGTAAATTCAGTGACAATTTTGATCCCCAAATATAACAATACGCCGCCCATAAATAATTTAAACGAACGGGGGTCGGGCAGGTACTTTATCCTCACCCATGAACCCAAGAAAACCCCCGGCAGAGTGCCCACAACCACCACCCAGGTCAATGGCCGGGCCATCCGCCCCTCTTTGATATACCTGTACAGGCCGCCCGGAATGGCAACGATATTATAAATCAAGTTGGTCGGGCTGACCGAAGGACTGGTGAAGTGCAGCACACTCACCTGAAAAGGCAGCAGTAAAAATGCGCCGGATACTCCGGCGGAGGCTGTAATGGACGAGACAATAAACGCCACCAGCGGGGGAATCAGCGGGTTAATCTCCACACCGGAAACAGGAAAATACAATTAGATGCACCCCTTTTGATAATTTAATATGTATAATCCACATTAAAAATCACATTAAGAACCATCCCCAATGTAAACAATGTGAAATGTTATTCTAACAGGGAATCAGCCCGTTTGCTTCCAATATTTCCTCCCCCCGGGGCCCTGTGAGAATCTCAATAAACTCCCGGGCCAGCTCTTTTTGGTTGGAATTTTTGGGTATAGATACGGCAAATTCTATGGGTGCGCCCAAAATTTCCGTCTCCAGGCCGGGATAGTTGCCTTCTATAATAACCTTTGCCCGGGCGTAATAATCAGCATGACGGGGGTCACTAAGATTAATTTCCACTGGGAACCGGATATATTGCAAATTCATTTGCTTGGACACAGACAAGTACTCAAAGCCATAGTCAATTTTACCCTCCATCAAGGCCACGGCCAGGTCGAGTGATTTGGGGTATAAGTTGCTCCAGCCGTTTTCCAGCGACTGGTATAAACCCGGCCTGGCGTAGTATTGTTCCGCCAGCTGCCACAGCATCAAAGTCCGGTAACCACAGGGGTCAAGACGGTGATCGGAACGCGCGTATTTAATAGTTGGGTTGCCCAGCAGCACATCCATCCAGTTTTGCCCGTTAATTTTGTTGCTGTCCGTTGAAAATTCATCAAAGGCCAGCACCATTTGGTCGGCAGCAAAAACAAAGGAGGTATCCACAAACCGGGGTATTAAAATATCGTTAAACACCTGGTAATCCGCCAGGGCAATCACATCTACAATTTTGCCTTCCGCCACGGCTTTGGCGCAGGCCCGGGAACCTGCGTAATCAAGCTCAACTTTTAAATTAGGGTATTTTTCCCAAAGGATATGGATGCATTCTTTGATAGGCTTTCTTAACGCGCCGGCGTGCAGTATTTTCAGCGCGTTCGGGTCAGTTTTCATCAATATCCCCCCTTGCCGTTAAATCTTTATACTCATTTAAAAAATCTTCAATTTGCTGCTTTTGCTGCTCCAGTTTCAGCACAGCTTCCCGCAGGGCTTTAATCCCATCTTCGGTGATGTCGTACTTTCTCCTGGCCGGCCCGGATTCGGAAGCCTCCCAGCTGGATAAAACAAACCCTTCTTTTTCCATGCGCCGCAAGTTCCGGTAAATAGTGCCCGGCTCCACAATTTCACCTTCATGCAAAGCATTAAAGCTTTGGATCAGTTCATAACCGTGGGTCGGTTTTTTCAAAATAAGCAAAAGAAGCATGGGCTGGATCATTCTGTCCACAGAAACACCGGCACCATTTTCAGTTTTTCCCGCAATCATTTTTACCTCCCCGTTCAAGCGACCGCCCGGTCACCAGATCAAAACCACTTGGCCGTAGTCCGGTTTACAATGAAAGATATCCTTGATTTTGCACAAAACTAGCATCGGATCATTTTGATTAAGCTGGACGATCTATCTTTCAAGGACATGCTTGAGAACATAAACCTATGTGCATCATGCACTTATCAATGCTACAGACATAATAGCATCTTTTCTGTAGTTATACAATAGGGTTTTAATTATTGCGGTGGCTTTAATTGTTTTCTGGCGCAAAGACCGGGAAAAAACCGGCGCAATTTATAAGGAGTATTTTATTGACTAACATGTGAAATATAGTACAATATTGTTAATGAGTATTTTAACTTATTTTTAACATTTTCTTTGCGCTTTTTTAACATAGTCTGGCCCTCAAGGGTGGTGGTGTGCTATATTGGTTAGCCTCACTAATGCGTCCATTATAACCTTAAAACAGTCTTTAGGTTTTATTTTAGGGGCAGGTATCGGCACTACTATTACCAGGGCCAGCATTCAGAGAGATGCGGCTTGGTGCCAGGCCGCATCACCATATAGCGGCATGTGATTTGGCCAGCTGTTCCAGTTTAAGCATATACCTGCTCCAGCGTTAGCGGCAGGCTGTTATTAAGTCCCTTGGAAAACAGCATCTGGTAGACATCCAATCCCGATGTCCTGAAGGAAGCGGCGCAGCTGCGCAAGTATAAACTCCACATGCGTACGAACCGCCGGCCGAATTTTTCTTCAACGTCGGCAATATGGTTGCAGAAATTCTCATACCACCGGTCCAAAGTCATGGCATAGTGCATGCGCAGGCTTTCTATGTGCAAGGTATGAAAATCATATTCCGGCAAAAGCCACACTGTTTCCCGCAGGGAAGGAATATAGCCGCCGGGGAAAATATAAGTGTCTATCCAGGAATTGACGGGGTTTTCATTCACCCCGGAAATGGTATGCAGCAGGGACAGCCCGCCGGGAACAAGCAACTTGTTTACTTTTTCCATGTATACGGGCAAGTTTTCTTTACCCACATGTTCAAACATGCCGACGCTGACTATTTTGTCAAACTGGTATTCTTTTTCATCCAGGTCCAGGTAATCAAGCAGTTTGACTTCGACCCGGTCACTTAAACCCAATTGACTGATACGCTCTTTAGTGGCCCGGAATTGTTCTTCGCTGATCGTAATGCCCAGTGCCCGCACGCCGTACTGTTGGGCCGCCCGGATAATCAGCCATCCCCACCCGCTGCCTATATCCAGCAGGCGCTCCCCGGGCTGCAGCTGCATCTTTTTGAGGATATGGTCTATCTTTTGTATTTGGGCCTGGTGCAGCGAGTCCTGGGGGGTTTTAAAATAAGCGCAGGAATAGCTCATGGTTTCATCCAGCCACAGGGAGAAAAAGTCATTGCCCAGGTCATAATGGTGACGGATGTTTTGTTTTTGCTTAAGCCTGGCGGCCGCGCCGCCAAGTGTTTTGATGGCGGAAAACGCTTTACCTTTGAGTCCGTTGGAGGTAAAATTATGCTTGTTTAATTCCGCAATGCGGATTATCTCCTCCAGGCTGCCTTCGAAATCAATAATTTCGTCCATATAGGCCTCACCAAAGGATAACACTGGGTCTTCCAGATTAAAGGACAGGGGCAGCGGCTTGTGGAAAACCAGCTTCACCCGGGGGATACCCGTACCATACCGCACCTCTTCGCCGTCCCAATATTTAACCTCGAAATCACCTTCGCTAATTTTCTCAAAAAATGATTTAAGCAATTGTTTTCTCATTATAAAACATCTCCTTGCGTTAGCTTGAAGTCTTTCATTGCGAGGAGCGAGATTGCTTCGCCACGCTCGCAATGACAGTGGCTGATGATACCCCGGTTAAAGCACAGTGTCGCCAATAATTATCTATACGCTTTATATATGTTGCCCCCGCTGAAGGTAGAATAGCTTAATGACTCCTCTATTCTCAATAGCTGGTTGTATTTGGCCACTCTTTCGGATCTTGAAAGAGAGCCGGTCTTGATCTGGCCGGCGCTTGTTCCAACAGCGAAATCAGCAATAAAAGTGTCTTCGGTTTCCCCCGACCGGTGGGAAATAACCGTGGTGTATCCTGCTTTTTGGGCCATAGACATGGTTTCCAGGGTTTCTGTTATAGTTCCGATCTGGTTAAGTTTAATTAAGATGGAATTGGCGATGACTTTTTTTATTCCCTCATCAAAAATCCTTAAAGCTGGGCGCTCCCGCGGGTACAATTAAGAACTCCTGGGTATCAATATTATTATCGGCGTGCTTGCCGCCATTAAGCACATTCATCATGGGAACGGGCAATTCATAAGCGGTCACCCCGCCCAGGTAGCGGTAGATGGGTATCCCGAGCATGGAGGCGACGGCCTTGGCGGTGGCGATGGAAACGCCTAAAATGGCGTTGGCCCCCAGTTTGCTTTTTTCCGGCGTGCCATCAAGTTCAATCATGGCATAATCCACGGCAGACTGGTCAAAGGCATCCATGCCGGTTATCTGCGGGGCAATAATGGAATTGACGTTATCAACCGCCTGTAAAACGCCCTTGCCCCCAAACCGGTCGGGGTCTTTATCGCGGAGTTCGAGCGCCTCCCTTGTTCCCGTCGAGGCGCCCGAAGGTATGGCGGCCCTGCCCATAAAAGCGTCTTCCAGAGTTACTTCCACTTCTATGGTCGGGTTTCCGCGGGAATCAAGGATTTCCCTGGCTGTTACAGCAGTGATTTTCATAAAAAAGATTCCTCCTTGGTAAATAGGTTTTGAGCTTAACTTTTGAAGAAATTTTATTACCTATGTATAAACACAAAACAGCTCCTACCACAAGTTGGTAGGAGCTGTTAGCCTGACCGGCGGTTCTACGGCGGGCCCCATCGCCTGACTATTTTTTGGTTATTTTATATTACCTTGGTTTGGATAGTCAAGAAATTCACTTGATATTGAATTTATTAAAAAGCTTAACCGGCCTGCCTGGTGTCCTCCAATTTCAACACCGCCGCCAGGCCCAGCGCCGCCAAAAGGCCCATCACGCTCCCAAAATAAAACGTATAGGCAGCGCCAAAATAGTTCCAGATCAAGCCGGCCAAAAGGGATGCCGGCAGCAACCCTATGCCCACTAAAGTAGCGTGCAGTCCCAGCATGGTGGCCCTGTGCTGTTGCGGCGCCACATCGGCCACCAAAGCTTTTTCCACGCCTTCCGTAATCCCGTTATACAGCCCGTAAATAATGAATAGCAGCCAGAGATGGCCGGCATCGTGCACCCGGGCAAAACCAAGGTATACGGCACTATAAATTAAATACCCAGCAATCAATAACCGCCGGCGGCCGATTTTATCCGATAACGCGCCCGCCGGGAAGGAAACAAGGGCGTAGCTGACGTTAAATACCAGGTACAGCAAAATAACCTGCGCCGTACTCATGCCCAGGTCCGAAGACCGCAAAAGCAAAAACTGGTTGGACGAATTGCCCAGGGCGAAAAGAAATACCACAATTAAAAAACCTTTTAAACGGGGGTTTAAGGATTGCCAGTTCAGCGATAAATCCTTGGACCCGGTTTTCTGCATTTTCCCTTTGGCCTCCCGCACCAGCGCCAAAACCAGCACCCCGAGGAAAGCCGGAACCAGTGACCAGATGAATACATGGCGGTAATTCCCATGATATGATGTAAACAAGTAATAAGCCAGAGCAACACCGGTTACTGCTCCGGCGGTGTCCAGCGCGCGGTGCAGTCCAAAGGATTTGCCCTTTTTATCCGGGTCGGTGGAATCAGCTATAATGGCATCCCGGGGGGCGGTCCTGACGCCTTTGCCGAAACGGTCCCCGATGCGCCCCGCCAGCACCCAACCCCAGGAAACCGCCGCAATGATGAGAATTTTGGCTACCGCGGAAGATGCGTATCCCGCTATGGCCAGCGGCTTGCGGCGCTGCAGCTTATCCGATACCCGGCCGGAGTACACTTTAAGCAGGGAAGCCAGGCTTTCGGCAAATCCCTCGATTAACCCGACAACGGCCGGGGTAGCCCCCAGCTGCTGCACTAAAAACAACGGGATTAAAGGGTAGACCATTTCGGAGCCTATATCGGTTAATAAACTGGTCAGGCCGAGGATAATTATGTTAAACATTTAAAACTATACCACCTTTCCGTCATCATGGTTTCCATCATATGTTATTGTTATTGGCGTCAATTCCAACCGGCCCAGCCAAAGCTAATTATCTTGCTCCATATCCTCCCGGGCGAACACCCGGTCACCGAAGTCATCCAGGCAAGCCCGGCACGTTGCCAACAGCTGGTAGGCTTTTTCCTGCAGGAATGAAGTGAAATAATCCCGCCCCCGTACTTTTTCAAACCAATTGTATAGTTTTTTCAAGTCCTCTTCATTTTCTTCCAGCTCGGCATAGGTAAAATGCATCGCCTTTGTTTCAGCATCTATTTCATAGAAAAAATCAAAGCACTTCTCTATTACCTCGGCGTATTCTTCGTCCCTGATATCGTTAAACAAACTAATGATTTTGTTTTCCGGGCCGATAAAATCAGCCTTGATTAAATATCCCTCACCGCCGTAATTCTCAATTTCATTTTTAATCTTACGGAAAATCCGTTCGGTTTTTTTGTTAAAAGGTAGGATACAAACTGAATTTTGCAGGTAAACCGCCCCGATTTCTTTAATTTTTCTCCAAACCGAAGCCCTGTACCGGGAGGGCTCAGCCGGTATTTTGTAGATTAAAATCAACCATTCCACAATGCCACCTCCATAAGTTGGGGACTTTCCTTTTGCGGCGGCCGGACAGGGCCGTCCACCCCTACAAATTTGCGTATGGCCTTATTATTTCATTAACAATAGTTATAAACATTATTAAACCATTGCACACAATTGTCAATACTATAAAAAATTCAATCCATCGCGTGATAATTCGTGATAATTGAGGAGTGAAACGATGTAGCAACCCATAGCGCAAAGGGCAGTTTAATAACAATTGTTAAATGACAAATTAAACATTACAAATCAAAGAATGGCACAGAATTACCGAGCACAATTATATGGGATGGTTATAATCATTATTATTTGCAGAATATAACAATTGACTATTTCTTTCCGGGCAATTACATTTGTTATAAGTTAAATATTACAGCGATGGAGCTCGCTTAACGCTGCAAAGCTAATAGCTCCTACCACCCTTGCCGGGTTTGGTAGGAGCTTTTTAATTTACCGCACAAGCCGGGTATGTAATTGGTTGGCTTTACCGGAGCATCATGTGAAAGGTGATTTTATGCAAACATTCGGCAGTTACCTGAAACAGCTCCGCAATAAAAACAACTTGACCCAAAAGGAGCTGGCCCGTTTAGCGGGGATAGACCCCAGCACTTTATGCAGGCTGGAGCAGGGCAGCAGAAAACCAACCCCGCGCATGGTCAAAAAACTGGCCAGAGCGCTGGAACATCCGCTGGCGGAATTGACGGCCCGGGCGGAACTGGAGCAAATTCCTGAAAACCTGCCTGTGTTTGCAGAACGGCTGCACCGGCTGCGTAAACTATCCGGCCTGACCCAAGAACAATTGGCGGAAATACTGGACTGCCATAAATCCGTGCTGGCCGGCTGCGAATCCGGGCGCAGGCCGCCAGGTTACCTGCTGTCTTTAAAAATTGCCAGGTATTTCAATGTCAGCCTGGATTATTTGTTTGGGTTGACGGAAAGCAATAAAAACGGCAATCAAGCCGGGTTAACCGCGGAGCAGGAAGCAGTCTTGAGCATTTTAAATAACCTCCCGTTATTAGCCCAAAAAAAATTTATCTTCGATTTAAAGTGGTGGCATGACTTTTTTAAAAAACACAATAGCGGTCAAAGGGGTGATTTATAAATGGCAGTGGAATACGCCCGCGCTAAACAGGAAACTGTAAGCGCCCTGAAAGTGTTGGAGAAGCTCTCCGCAGGCCGGGGCAACCAAGTTTTAGCCGCTTACCTGGAAGAACAGCAGCAAAAACTGGTCAAAGACAGGTTTCATTTGGTTGTCCTGGGACAGTTCAAAAGGGGCAAAACAACTTTTTTAAACGCCCTGCTGGGCGATGAGGTGCTGCCCACCGGCGTGGTGCCGCTCACATCCATTGTGACTTTAATTGAATACGCGGAGCAAATGCAAATTACCATTTATTTTGAAAATGGCGCAACCAAGCCAATAACCCCGCAAGAGCTACCGGAATACGTAACAGAAGAAGGCAACCCGGGCAATAGTAAAAATGTGCGCCATGTGACCCTGGCCTACCCTTCCGCTTACCTGAAAGACGGTGTGCTGTTAATCGATACGCCGGGCGTGGGCTCGATCTATAAGAACAACACAGATGAAACATACAAATACTTGCCTATGGTCGACGCCGCTATTTTTCTGCTTTCATCCGACCAGCCCATCAGTGAAGCGGAATGTGAATTTCTTACCAAAATCAGCCGGTATTCCGCCAAAACCTTTTTTATTCTGAACAAAATAGATTACCTGAAAGGCAGCGACAGGGAAAAAGCCCTGGATTTTACTAAAAAAACGCTGGCGGAGCAGCTGGGCTATCACCGGGTGCAGGTTTACCCCCTGTCCGCCAAGCTGGCGCTGGAGGGCAAAATAACCGGCGACCGGGTAAAACTGCAAAACAGCCTTTTGCCCCGGTTTGAGCAGGAGCTGCAGCATTTTTTAATGCGGGAAAAGGGCCAAACCGTGCTGGCGGCGGCCATCACCAAGGGCATCAACGCTTCCGGCGAACTGAAACTGAACCTGGAATTGGAGCTAAAAGCGCTGGGAATACCGCTGCAGGACCTAAAGAAAAAGGTTGAACTATTTGATCAAATGGTGCGGCAGCTGGAACAGCAGCAGCTGGACAACAGCTACTTATTGAAAGGAGAAGTCGACCGCCTGTTGGCCGCAATGGAACAGGAAATCACCAGGTTTCGCGCAACCCGCCGCGAGCTGATCGAGGCGCAAGTCAACCGGGCCTGCCGGGAATGCGGACTGGGAGGCCGGCTGCTGATCGGCCACCTGGAAAATATGATCTATAATGCTGTGGAAAAAAATTTAAAGGAATGGTACCCGGAGCTGGACCAAAAGGTCAGCCAGGGATTTGACGACCTGGTGCAAAGGTTCACCGGCAAAACCAACGAGATAGTGGAAGAGCTGCTCAAGCATTCCGCCAGCATTTTTGAGATTAGCCTGGAGGGCTTTACCAAGGTGGAACGGCTGACGTCCGAAAGCAAACTCTACTATATTTTAGGCGATGAGCCGGGGCTGCTGCTGCCCGACCCCATCCAAATCACCGCCGCCGTTCTGCCCCGGTTCATTTCCGGTCCCATCATCCTGCGGGAAATGACGGCCAAGGTGGATAAGGAGCTGGACCGCAACTGCGGCCGGGTGCGGTACGACATGCGGGAGCGGGTGGAAAAAAGCGTGCGCCTGTTCGCCAGGGCTCTGGAAGAAAAGTTCCAGGCGGTGGTCAGCCAGACGCGGGCCGTGCTGGAACGCGCCCTGGCCCAAAAAGAATCGGGCGAAAAACATACCGGCGCGGCCGCGGCGGAAATTCAAAAGCAGCTGTTAATCGTCGAGCAGGTTAAAAAAGACCTGGTTAACTTGCAGAGCTTAATTAAGTTGGATGAGAGCGCCGGCGGGCGAATCATCCCCATCGAAAGGAGGTGTGAAGCTTGATTTCCGTGGATATACCCGGCCGCGGCACGCTGCAGCTAAAATATATTGTGCTTGATTACAACGGCACGATGGCCAAAGACGGCATGCTGCTGCCCGGCGTTGAGGAAAGGTTGAACCGGCTCAGCGAGAGTATTGAAGTACATATCCTGACTGCCGACACCTTCGGCAAGTGCCGGGGTGAGTGCAGGGGCATCAAAGGCGCCGTTCAGATTCTGACCCAACCGGTCGGGGGCAAAGAAAAAGAAGCCTTTGTGGAAAGTCTGGGGGCGGAGCAAACCGTGGCGGTAGGCAACGGAGCCAACGACAGGTTGATGCTGGCGAAAGCGGCCCTGGGCATTGTGATTTTAGGGCCGGAGGGAACCTCCGTGCAGGCGCTGCAAAATGCCGGTGTGGCGGTAAAGGATATCAATGAAGGACTGGAGCTGCTGCTGCAGCCCAAACGATTGATTGCAACCCTGCGTTTATAATGAGTGTTATAATGTAGTGTTAAGTTAAGTTGCGGGTGTCTGACATTGCCCGGCTTTGCTCACAATATAAACATCACCGGAGGCAATTGATAGGTTAAATTTTTTTTACCTATTCTTTTATTCTGACTTCTGACTCCTGACTTCTATTAGCTATAGCTATTTTAGGGGGGAATACCGGTGAATATGTGGTTGGACGCGTCACTTTGGGTGGGCCTGGCTCTGGTTGCGGCGCTGTTTTCCGTGCGGCTGGGCATATCCGTGGCGCTTACTGAGATTATGGCCGGCGCTATCGGCGGCAATTACCTGGGCTTACACATGCTTCCCTGGGTGGAATACGTGGCGGGCTTCGGAGCAATATTGCTCACCTTCTTGGCGGGTGCGGAAGTAAACCCGTCAGATCTTAGATATAAATTCAAGGAAACTGTTTTAATCGGTTTTATTTCTTTTCTGTTTCCTTTCCTGGGGGCGTTTGCCTTTGCTTATTATGTAACCGGCTGGACGTTGAACGCTGCTTTAATAGCCGGCATCGCCCTTTCCACCACTTCCGTGGCCGTGGTTTATGCGGTGATGGTGGAAACCGGCCTCAACGAAACGGAGTTGGGTAAAATCATTCTCGCCGCCTGCTTTATCACCGACCTGGGCACGGTGGTGGCTTTGGGCATCTTTTTTGCCAATTACGACTGGTGGCTGGCCGTTTTTCTGCTTGTTTCCTTGATCGTCATCGCCCTGACACCCTTTACAACCAGGTGGTTCATTCAAAAGTTCGGCAACCAGGTCAGCCAGATGGAGGTTAAATTTGTCTTTCTGTTGCTATTCGGCCTGGGCGGCCTGGCGCTCAAGGCCAACAGCGAGGCGGTGCTTCCCGCTTACCTGCTGGGCTTGGCCGTGGCCAAAATTTTTATGCAAAACAAGCAGGTGATGGTTAAAATGAGGGCGATGGCCTTTGCCATGCTGACCCCGTTTTATTTTCTTAAAGCCGGGCTGTTTATATCTTTTTCCGCCGTGATAGCCGGTTTCGGCTTAATCCTGGTGCTGCTGGCGGTAAAAATGGCCGCAAAATTCCTGGGGGTGTGGCCGTTGACCAAAGCGTTCGGGTTTACTTCCCGGGACGGCATGTACACCACCCTGCTCATGTCCACCGGGCTTACCTTCGGCACCATTTCCGCCCTGTTCGGGCTCAGCCATAAAATAATCGACCAAAACCAGTATACTATATTGGCCACGGTGGTGGTGTCCAGCGCTATAGTGCCGACGTTGATCGCCCAGGCCTTTTTCAGGCCCAAAACAGAAATGGCTTCTCAATAACCGCAGGGGGATACCCCATCCCCTTCCCCATCCGGTTTGCGCTGATCAAGCCCTACCTAGCGGCAGCCGTAGTTGTGGCAAAATATATCTTCGACCTGTTTGTTGATGGGCTAAAGTTTAGTTTTTCCCAAAAGGGGGAAGACAATGATTAATCAACTACTATTAGCCGTGGACGGATCGGAAAACGCCTACCGGGCTGCCCAATTTGCCGTTAACCTGCTGCAAGCCATCCCCAAAGCCCAATGCACAATTTTAACCGTCCTGACTTTTACTGAGGAGGAGGCCCGGTTCCTGGGCGCACCAGCGGCAGAGTATAATTTATCCGCCGGCCAAAAGGTTGATGGCCAGCTTGGAAAGATAAAACAATTATTTCACCGGGCCGGACTGCAGCCGGAAATTGCGGTCCGGCAGGGCGATGTGGCCGGGAACATTCTGAATTATGCCCGGCAGAACAATTGCGACTTAATTGTTGTCGGCACCAGGGGGCGCGGCGTCTTTAAAGGTGCGCTGCTGGGCAGCGTGAGCCGGAGGGTGATCCGGCAGTCGCACTGCCCTGTATTGGTGGTTAAATAGTCGAAAAATATAAAATTTTAGGGGGCAGGTGTAATATATGGGCTTGAAGTTGAACTTAGTGCGGGAAGAAGCGGTTTTGCTTGACCCCGGGTCAAATTTTGCGCCTAAAAAAATAATAGTGGAAAAGCGTTTCGACCCGTTGACCGGTGATATGAGCAGAGTCGTCAGCTTTAAAAAATTTCAGCTACCAATTGTTGATTGGTCCCAGGCAGTGCAACGATCATTGCAAAACCCCTGCCCGTTTTGCGGGGAAAACCTGAACCAAATGACACCACAGTTCCCCAAAGATTTTATTGAAGAAGGTCGGCTAGGGGTAGGCCGGGCCACGGTGGTGCCGAACCTTTCACCCTATGACCGCTATTCCGCTGTGGTGGTTATGGCTCCCGACCATTACGTTTCCCTGGAGGAAATTAGTTTTGATTTGGTTAATGATTCTTTTGGAGCCGCCGTCTTATTTTTGCAAAAGTGTGCCGCTAAAGACGCCGCAGGGGCGGCTTACATGACCGCCAATTGGAACTACATGCCTTACTCCGGCGGCACCCTGGTCCACCCGCACCTGCAGGTGCTGGCCGGGCCTTCCCCGGGCAATTACCACCGCCGGTGCACCGCCGGGGCGGCAAGCTTCGCCCGGCAAACCGGCAAAGATTTTTGGGCTGAATTGATTCATTATGAAAAAACTGAAGGGGTGCGGTACTTGGGCCAAACCGGGGAGGTGCACTGGCTGGCCACGTTTGCCCCCCGGGCCCTGTGCGACGTGACCGCAGTTTTGCCGGCCCGCAAACTGGATGAGCTTAATGGTGAATTAATGTCAGACCTCACCGGCGGCATTATCAATATGGTTCTTTTTTTTCAAGCAGTCAATATTGCTTCTTTTAACGCGGCACTGTTTGTCAGCAACCAGGCGGTGCCCGGCGCGCGGGTTTTCCTGCGCATGGTGGCCCGGTTCCCGCTGATTTATCCGGCCGGCAGCGACATGAGTTACCTGCAGGTTATTCATGCCGACCCCTGGACGGTGTGGTCGCCGGAATATGTTTGCTCAATGGCTCAAAAATTTTTCAGCCATAGCAATTATTAGTTGCGACCACCGTTTTGATAGTATTCTAATTCCAGGAATGGAGGTCCTGTGAAATGTTCAAGAAAATATTAGTGGCCTATGACGGTTCGGCGCATGCCCAAAATGCCCTAGAGGTTGCCATTGACCTGGCGCAAAAATACAGCTCATTCATCGGAGTTGTTTCCGTAATTAATTTGCCGGACTTTGCCGGCACCGTGAGTGAGGTCGATGATATTATGATGAAAGCCAATGAGTTTTACCGGGAGCACCATGCGCAGGTAGCAAATTTGCTGCAGCAAAACCAGGTGCCTTTTCAGCTACATATTGAATACGGCCATTCCGGCAACAAAATTGTCAAATTTGCCGGTGAAAACAAGTTTAATCTAATTTTAACCGGCGCGCGCGGCCATAATAAAATTCAGCAGATTATCCTCGGCAGCACTTCCAGCTATATTGTCCAGCACGCTCCCTGCGCGGTGATGGTTATTAAACAGTTACAACTGTAGTCTCCCCAATATACGGCTCAGAACAAAGTCAAGTCAGACCGGGCTGTTGAGATCCAATTTAAAAACAGTAGATGGCACACCAGCAAGCCAAGGGCAAAACTGCCCAGCATATTAACCACAAAAGTACCCAGCGGAAAATCTTTGTGGCGCCCAAAAACCAGCCGGCGCCGACTGCAACCAAATCAACCATTTCTCTCTTCCTTTACACTCAAGCCGGTCCATCTTTCACCCCAGCCGGTGGTTAAGATGTATTGCCCCGTGGCATAACCGGACCAGGTAAAAATAAGTCCTGCCAGAAGGGTCAGCCCCAGGTAAAGCAACGCTAAAAAAGCTGACGATTGAAAAAGCATGATGCCTTCCACACTGAGTGTTGAAAAAGTGGTAAAAGATCCGATAAAGCCTGTGGCAACGGCCAGTACAAAATATGACTGGCCGCTTAATTTATGCATCACCAGGGTGAGAAATAAGGCAATAAAGAAACACCCCGCCATATTTACGGCAAAAGTCCCCCAGGGCAGCAAACCATTGTTATTTAATAATAAACTCACGGCATAACGGGCCAGCGCGCCTAAAATTCCGCCCATACCAACGCTGATAAAGCGCAATTGCATCACCTTGTTTTTATTTTACTACGGTTACCGGGCAGTGCGCCAAGTGCATAACCTTATTGCTGACACTGCCCAGCAGCATCCCTTTTACATTACCCAGCCCACGGGTACCCATGACTATAAGATCAAAACCATTTTCCCCGGCATATTCAACTATACTTTTGGCTGCGTCCCCCTGCAATATAACCTTATCCACTGCTAAGCCCGCGTTATTAAATAATTCCACAGCACCCTGCAGGATACGCCCGGCATTGATTTGCAGCGCGTTGTCAAATTCCGCGTCGCTGACACCGAGGAACTCCGCCTCATCCCTGGTGAAGGACGCCACTATTATTATGGCACACCGGGCCTGAGGTATGCTTTTATGCAAATCAACAGCAAACTCAGCCGCCCGCAGCGCATTTTGTGATCCATCAAAGGCGAGAAGAATTTTTTTAATCAAATACAATTCACCTTCCCACAAGTTACAACAGCTAAAATATAATGAGTAATTGATACATATTGATTATATCATGCGGTCCCCCAAAGTCCACCTTCCAGAGGCAGAAGCGGCAAGACCCGCACCCATTGCTTGCGCTGCCGGCACAAAACAGCCGCCGGTTTTATTTTGCTTGGGATTCCAACAAAATTTCTACCTCAAATGAAATACCTTGATTAACAGGTACCATTTAACCGGCATTTATTCGTTATCCAAAAGGAATAATATTTTTAACAAAAAATGAGGAGTTGGAAATAATATGGTGCAACTTGGCAATTTTCATTTCGGAAGAGCTGAAACCGCTAAGCCGAGAAAACCCGGAAGAACACTGGTCGGGCCGGGTACCGGGATGAGAAAGACGTGTTTATTGTAAATAGCAGTCGATAAAGGAGGATAATGCAAATACCTGGTCGTATTTCCCTTTGCAGGAACAATATTACTGAGAATAGATTCCACCAAGTGCAAAGGGGGACAACAAATGGCCGGTTCCAACCCGGAAACCACAAAGGCGCTGCGGGTAGCCAAATTACTGGACCTGCTGAACAAGAAGAGCCCTTATGGGGGCGTTTCCTGCAGGGAGATGGCTGAGGCTTGCGAAGTCAGCACCAGGAGCATTCACCGCTACCTGGACCATATTGAAAACGACTTGAGAATTCCGCTGGTCAGGCCGGAAAAAAACACCTCCAGAAAAGAGGGGCTGTACCGCCTGGACGCAGGCTACCTGCCTCCAATCAGCCCGGAAAAAGCCCTGATTATTTTCTTGAGCTTGCTACAACAAAAGGGCTCCGCCCTAGCCGGCCACATCAGTGAAATAAAGGACGTTCTGTTGGGTACGCTTTTCAAATACAAGTATTCGCCCCAAAGCCTGCCGGTGGAGCAGCTGCAGGAACGGATCCATATAGTGGAGGAGCAACTGGTGGACCCGGCCGGCGTTGGCCGGATTTTTGCCGTGCTGGCGCAGTCACTCCGGGAATGTTACCGGGTAAAGCTGTTTTACTTTTCTGCCCACAGCAATCAGAATACAGAGCGAGTCGTAGAGCCCTACGGCTTAATCTGCAAGCGGCATAACTGGTACCTGGTGGCCCGCTGCCTCACCAGGAAAGCAATCCGCGTCTTCCGGGTGGACCAGATCAATGACGTATTCCCTTATTCATCGGAGCGTTTTGTATACCCAACGGACTTCTCCTTGAAAGAATACATGGCCCGTAGCTGGGGCGTGATCAATGACGGGGAAAGCTGTAAAGTCAGGCTGAAGTTCAGACCGGAAGTGGCCCACCGGGTTAAAAAGCTGGTTTATCACCCCTCACAGGTGATAGAAAAGCAGCTTGAAGACGGGTCGGTGATAATGTCCTTTGAGGCCTGCGGCCTAGCTGAGATGAAAACGTGGATTGTACAGTGGGGTGAGATGGTGGAGGTACTGGAACCGGATTGGCTCCGAAAAGACATGCGGGAGAGTGCCCACAGGCTGCTGGCACTATACAAAGTGTAGGGGCGGTGGAGATCCCGCCTCATTGAGCTATTAATTGTAACATAATTATGACATAATTATATGCAAAATACAAGATAACTGGATTTACAAGGAGCGGAGGAATACATCAGAACTCACATCAAAGCAGCAGGAGAAAGTAATGAGATTTTCACCGGTGAGGCTGTCAGGGAAATCCATGCCTACTGTTTATTTTGGGAAATTCCCGGCAGTTTATCGTGAGAAGCAACACTCTGGCCATATGCTGATTCCATAACCACCCCTCCCATCTAATAACATTTATTTACTACATTGTATCTTAATCCTTTATTAAAAAACAATGCCTGAAGCTCCAAACCGGTGAGTTCATTTTGCCGCCTCTCTTCCGGTTGGAGTTTGAGTTTTTCTATTTATAGGCATAGCCTTTTTTATTCACACCCGCATAGCGGGTGGTTTACTAAAACATACAAAAAAATCACAAGCGGCACTGGGCCTAGTGCCGCTTGTTACTGATTTGTTGCAAATAATAGCGTAAAGAGAGTTTTATTCATTTAAATCATAATACACTAAAGTCAAAATGAGAAGAACCTATTTGCCATTGATAGTCAACACTTTACTAGTGCTAATTCCATAACTATTGGTTGCCACTATAGTTATGGAATTATTACCTTGAGATAAGTCTACCGTAGACTGAAACTTACCTGTTTTATCTATAGTGGTCTGGTAAACATGGCTTTTCATTTTGGTGCTAGCATTGGATCCGTTTAGGAATACCTGTACCAGGTTGCCCGGTTGAGTTATACCTTGAACTGTTACCTGATTGGTTTTGATCGCGCCGGAGTTGTATTGGGGTACTGTTCATTGAATAGTGGGTGGCGGCGGGTTGAAAGTAATAATTTTAGTTTGGGTGTATTGCATATTGTTGTGTTCTACTACAAAATCAAACTTGTTTTTGCCTGGCTTTAAATATTCATATAACAGGAAACTACCGTCCTGGTCTACCAACGCTTTTACCCCGTTAATATAAATAACGCTGTTGGGTAAAGTAATCCCACTTAATTTTACCTGGGGTGAGCTAACAGTAGATGGAGTAAGAATATTTATCGACAATGGTTGGCTGTAATTTATTGTTCTGGTCTCGTGGGCTAGCAGTAAATCATTGTTACCGTAGTATTTTAAATCTATCTGGTTGGGACCGGGTTGTAACGTAATTGTTTGCTTGTAATTGCCTTTGGCATCAGTATTTACGGTAATATTGTTGATCATTAGTTTATTGCCGGCTGGGATGGTACCCTGGGCGGTAATACTGTTGTTTGCTGATATGTTTGGTAAATTAACAGGTATGCTGGTCGGTGCCAGACTAGTTTGTGTTATTTTATTTGAGATTGGCGGCTTGGCTGATTGTGTGCCGTTAGCAGTCGGAGTGGGAAGATTATTGATTTTATGCGTATTGGCGTTGGCGCACCCCGCTAGCAGAAAAATAACTGTAATAATACCCAAAATAAATTTATTTCGATTAACCAAATTAAGTCCTCCTTTGTATTTAAACGCACCACCAGGATATTTGTTTGATTCAGCTTTCCATGTTACCACCACCCTGCTTTATTCCTTTCTAATTGTAAGTCCCAAAAATTAAAATATGATTAAATTTTTTTCTAATCTTATTTTAATGTAACTCTAATAATTATCTAAATCTTCGTGGTTAAAGTATGGATAGATGCTAAAAAGACAGAAATAGCAAGGGAGGGGTTTTGTTTGTTTCAATAGGCTTTAAATTGTTTTGCTAGTAAATCCTTTAAATTTGAGCTTGATGTAAATTTTAAAATTTCGGAGGTCTTAGAATGGCTAAATTAAACAAATTCTGGCTGCTAACGCTAACCATAGCTGTTATAGTAGCCTTTGCTGCCGGCTGTGGTTCCGGCGGTTCGGTGCCCACACAAAATAACGCGGTTCCCCAGCAACAACAACAGCAACGGCAACCGCAGCAGCAGGCGGCAGCCTCGCAGGGCGTTGAGCAGCCGGTGGCACCGGAAAAGAACCCCCCCGGCGATATACCGGATACCCAGGTATTCGTCAATTACAGTCCGGCTTCGGGGATATATAAAATAGACGTGCCTGAAGGCTGGGCGCGCACTGTTGCCGGTGATAATGCAACCTTTCAGGATAAGCTGGACGGTTTAAGTATTGAAATTACCAAAGCTGCCGGTCCCATTACCGAGCAAAGCGTGCTGAAGGACCAGGTGCCGGCACTGAAAAAAGCGGAACACGCGGTACAGGTGCAGAGCGTAAGTAATGTCAAGCTGGCCGGCGGTCCGGCTGTGCTGGTGGTATACACCTCTAATTCTCTGCCTGACCCGGTAACCGATAAGAAGGTACGACTGGAAAACAACCGCTACTTCTACTATCAAAAGGGAAAGCTGGCTGTGTTAAACCTCTATGCTCCCCAGGGCGCCGACAATGTTGACCAATGGAAGCGTATTTCCGACAGCTTCAGGTGGCAATAATGGATAAGGTTCTGGAGGCCTTTGACCTTTATCGTTTTTACCACGCCGGTGAAGAGGAAACCCTGGCTTTACGGGGGGTAAGCATTCATCTGGCGCCAGGAGAGCTGGTGGCGGTGATGGGGCCGTCCGGCAGCGGCAAATCCACACTGCTGGCCTGTCTGGCAGGACTTGACGAGCCAGACGGGGGCTATGTGCAGCTGCTGGGCCGGCGACTGACCCGCCGGCCCCAAACCGAGCGTGCGGCCATGCGGGCCAGGAAAATGGGTATTATGCTGCAGTCCGGTAATTTATTTGATCACCTGACGGTGGAGGATAATATCCGTCTATCCATGCAGCTGGCCGGTAAAGTCAACCAGCAGCGCGTTGGTGAATTGCTGCAGTTGGTGGGGCTAAAGGAGCGCAGTCGAGCGCGCCCCGCGCAGCTCTCCGGCGGGGAGGCGGCCCGGGCGGCGCTGGCGGTGGCGCTGTCCAATACGCCGCCGGTGCTGCTGGCGGATGAGCCCACCGGCGAAGTGGACGTGGAAACGGAGAAATATTTGCTGGCCCTGCTAGAGGATTATACAAAGGGCGGCGGCGCGGCGCTGGTAGCCACCCATAGCGCCAACCTGGCGGCCCGGGCCGGTCGCATCGTGCACCTGCTGGATGGGAGGACTACTGGATGATTAGTGAGGTATTGGTACGTATGCAAAACCTTAGCCGCACCTATTGGCGAGGCAAGATGTCCGTGCAGGCTCTGGTTGATGCCACGGGTCTGGTCAGGCCCGGGGACCGCATTGCCCTTGTGGGCCCGTCGGGCAGCGGCAAATCGACATTGCTGCAGCTGATGGCCGGCCTGGATAAGCCAACTGATGGCGAAATTACCTGGCCGGTCCTGGATGAGTTATCCGGTCTGCTACCCCGACAGGTAAGTGTAGTTTTTCAAATGCCCAGCCTTTTGCCCCCCCTGTCGGTGCTGGAGAATGTAGAACTGCCAATGTTGCTGGGGGACGCAAGTGTCGAGGAGGCTCGCCAAACCGCCCGGGAAATGCTTGATATATTTAATTTGCATGAATTAGCCGATAAGCTGCCGGAGGAATTGTCCGGCGGTCAAGCGCAGCGGGTGGCGATGGCGCGGGCCCTGGCCTGCCGTCCTCAGCTGCTGCTGGCCGATGAACCTACGGGCCAGCTGGACCGGCACACCGCCCGGCATATGTTTGATGTTTTATTTAATTTTTTACAGGGTTCTGGTACCGCCCTGGTGGTGGCCACCCATGACCCGGCCGTAGCCGAGCGCCTGGCTGTCAATTGGCGTATGCAGCACGGCGTATTGGAGGTCAGTTAATAATGTTTATTTTGTCCTGGATGAAAGGATTATTCACGTACCGGTCGAGCCGGTTGTGGTGTGCAATGGTAGGGGTGGCCCTGACCGTGGGCCTTTTGGCTTCCACAGGTACGTTTATTGCCTCGGGGGCCGCTTCCATGACCAAGCACGCGGTGGCCGGTGTGCCGGTGGATTGGCAGGTGCAGCTGGCCCCCGGAGCCAGTGTTGGCGCGGTGAAAAAGGCGGTGTCCCAAACCGTGTTCTATTCGGCGCTGGAACAGGTTGGTTATGCTGACGTGTCCGGCTTCACAGCGGCCACCGGCGGCACTGTACAGACTACCGGGCCAGGCAAGGTGCTGGGCATCAGCGACAGTTATATACGCTCTTTTCCCGCCGAACTGCGCCGGCTGACGGGGGCGGCACAAGGGGTGCTAGTGGCCCAGCAAACCGCAGCCAACCTGCATGTCCAGGCAGGAGATACCGTGGTTATGCAGCGGATCGGTCTGCCAGCAGCAAAGGTTAAGGTCGCGGGTGTGGTGGATTTACCCGATGCCGACGCGCTATTCCAGGCAGTTGGTGCCCCCCCCGGCGCCGCCCCCCAGGCACCGCCGGATAATGTAGTGCTGCTGCCGGCCCCGCTATGGCACAGCCTTTTTGATGGTCAAGCCGGTTTGCGTCCTGATACGGTGCGCACCCAGCTGCACGTCAAATTGGCACAGCCATTGCCATCTGCCCCCAGCGACGCTTACATTTATGTGCAGCGGCTGGCTAATAACCTGGAAGCCCGCCTGGCGGGCAGCGGCCTGGTGGGAGACAACCTGGCGGCCCGGCTGGCCGGCGTGCGGGAGGATGCCCTTTACGGGCGGGTGCTCTTCTTATTCCTGGGCTTGCCTGGTGTGCTGCTGGCGATGTGGCTGACCCTGGCCGTGACAGCGTCGGGGGCTGCGCGTCGACGCCGGGAACAAGCATTACTCAGGGTGCGTGGGGCTGCCATAGGTCAGATTATGGGCCTGGCTGTTCTGGAGGCGCTGGTTGTGGCTTTTGGCGGCGTGCTGCTGGGCACTGTGCTGGCCCTGGGCACCGATAAACTAATTTTGCCGGCCGGTGTACTTGTGCATAAGCAAATAATTACCTGGACGGTTGGAGCGGCCATTGCCGGGCTGGTGCTGGCTGCTGTGGCGGTACTATATCCTGCCTGGGTGCAGGCGCGTCACCTAGCGGTGCTGGCGGGCCGGGCCCCACTGGGGCGCGCAGGTGTCCCCTTGTGGCAGCGTGCGTATGTCGATTTAATTATCCTGGCTGCAGGTGCTGTGGAATTATGGCATACTGCCGGCACTGGCTATCAACTTGTGCTGGCACCGGAAGGGGTAGCCAGTGTTTCCGTGCACTACGAAGCCTTTTTAGCCCCGCTATGCCTGTGGCTGGGCGGTATGCTGCTGATCAGCCGTTTGGGAGAAGGCTTTTTAAAACATGGCCGGGGATGGCTGGCCAAGACACTTAAGCCGGCAGCCCAAAAGCTCTCCGGATTGGTGGCCGCCTATCTGTGCCGCCAGCGGGGACTGGTAACACGGGGCATGGTGTTGGTGGCCCTGGCAGTATCCTTTGCGGTATCCACTTCCGTTTTCAATACTACGTATAACGCGCAATCCCGGGTGGACGCGGAATTAACCAACGGTGCCGATGTAACGGTCACTGGTTCCACAACCGCCCCGGCCGGCAGTAGGCTGGCTGCGCTGCAGGCCCTCCCCGGTGTTGCCGCCGCGCAGTCTATGATACACCGGTTTGCTTATGTGGGCAGTGATTTGCAGGATATTTACGGTATTAATCCACTGCAGATCGGTAAAGTGACCTCTATATCCAACAGTTATTTCGGCGGGGGCAATGCCCGGGCGACCCTGGCGGCGCTGGCCCGGCAGCCCGACGGGGTGCTGGTTTCCGAAGAAACGGTGCGGGATTTTCAATTGCACCCGGGCGACCTCTTGAGGCTGCGTTTGCAGAACAGTCGGGATCACAGTTATCATCCAGTGACCTTCCACTTTGTGGGGGTGGTCCGGGAGTTTCCCACTGCGCCCAGGGATTCATTTTTGGTAGCTAATGCTTCTTATTTGGCCCGGGTCACGGGCAATGACGCCAGTGAAATAGTTTTAATGCGGTCGACCGGAAACCCTGCGGCGCTGGCGGCCCGGGCCCGACCTGTTGTTAGCTCTCTGGCCGGCGCCAGGGTGACTGATATCGGCTCGGCGCAGCGGTTAATCAGTTCCAATTTGACAGCAGTTAACTTAAGGGGACTAACGCGCCTGGAACTGGCTTTTGCCGTGCTGCTGGTGGCCGCGGCGACGGGGTTGATACTGGCGCTGGGGCTGTCTGAAAGACGGCGCACCCTGGCTCTGCTGGCGGCACTGGGAGCCAGGGGCCGGCAGTTGGGTGCTTTTATCTGGAGTGAAGGCCTGGTCATGCTGATCGGGGGAACTTTGCTGGGCACAGTGCTGGGCTTTGGTATTGCTCTGACTTTGGTAAAAGTTTTAACTGGTGTTTTCGATCCGCCGCCGGAGTTTATTACTGTACCATGGGGCTATCTGGGGCTGCTGCTGGCAGCGGCGGTAACATCCACTGCAGCGGCTGTGCTGGGCATCAAGACGGCAGCCGCCCGGCCGGCGTCACAAGAACTGCGCAATTTGCTGTGATACCAGTGTAACTGCAGTCTTCGAAGGTTGTTATATACAACAAAATTTGTGGTTTAAAGTTAAGTCTTAATTGTCACCCGCGAATGATTAGTTAAAACTACCGGCGGAATGGCTCAGAACATTTCATGGTTGGGCCAACCTCCGCCGGTTGTTTTAGTGGCAGCAATAGGTAGATTGTTCATATATTTAAAATTCGACTATTTTTTGCATTTTCCTCTTAAGCTACGTTAATTATCGTACCCCCTCATCTCCATAATGCTTTCGCAGGTAGCCTATTAATCCTTTAAAATTAATATTATTTATTTCTTTTTCCATCATAATTTTCTCTTTCATTATTTTGGTACCTCCTAAGTGAACATTAGGACATACAAGCTTTGATAATGACATGTTCCTATGCAACTCTCATTGCATTAAGTTTTTTGTTTTTGAAAAACACCTGCTTATTGCCTTCGGGAACAATGTCGAATTGTCTAACATCCATAAAAAAATAATAAAAGGATCTTGCAAATTCCCGTAAGTTAAGTCTCATTCAAAACTAAATTTCAAAACCCATGGCATAAGAAAACAATATAAAACCACGTCAAGGAAGAATTCCTAGCAGGGCTATTTTAATAGGCTTCACTAGCCAAGGGGAATAAGTATTCGCTGCGGCCGGTGTAATCCTGATAAATAATTTTGTCCTGGATGTGGGATAATTGTCCTGCATTCAGGACGCTTTATCAAGGCATGCAATTTTATATAACGCTTGCATTATTGATGCTCTTTGGCTGGTAATGTCCCGAGTCCAGGACATTTTTATGCCAATCTCAAGTTTTAAAAAGTTCGTATAAGAAAAAACCGCTTAATTTTGAATTGACGATTTTGGTGATAATATTTTGGTGATAACACTTGTTTGCTTAATAAATAATTAACTAAAGCAGAATCTATCTAAAGTAGTCATCTTTAGAGAAATTGCTATATTAGATAAAACAGCTGGCATAAACCTTGCGTTAGGTTGTCTCAAACTAATTTTTTGAAAATTTTTAATTTGATTTATATAAAAAATATTAATTTAAATGTGGGAGGTTAAAATGAATATTATAAAAGGCTGTCCATCAACATCAATGAACGACTATCAGCTTAATACCACTACCATCATCAGACATGCTGCAAGGAATTTTCCTGAGCGGGAAATAGTCTACCGTACTTCACAGGGAATCTTTCGCTATAACTACGCAGAAGCCTACGAAAGGATCCAAAGGATGGCCAACGCCCTGGGCAAGATTGGGGTCAGCGCCGGGGACAGAGTTGGTGTACTTGACTGGAATAGCCACCGGTTTTACGAACTATATTTTTCGATTCCCGGTACCGGAGCAGTGTTACTGCAGATGAATCTACGCATAACACCGGAAGATCTGATTTACGTGACTAACCATAGTGAGGCCAAAATTGTTTTTGTGGATGAATCCCTTTTACCGGTGGCGGAAGCTATCGCCCCAAGCCTTAAAACAGTACAGGGTTACGTGATCATGACAGATAAAAATTTAGCCGAAATAGATACAAAATTAAATCCTGTATATAGTTATGAGGATCTGTTAAAAGAAGCAGACCCGAATTATGATTGGCCCATGATTGATGAAACCGCCGCCTACAGCGCCTGCTACACCACCGGGACCACCGGAAAACCCAAAGGTGTGTATTATTCCCATCGTTGCATTTACTTGCACGCTATAGAAGCAATTTGTTATCTAAGCATGTCATGGAAGGATTCTTATATGCAAATTGTACCTATGTTTCATGCTCAGGGCTGGGGATTTTTCTTCTCGGCTACATTCATAGGGGCTAAGATTATCTTACCGGGGCGCTTTATGGTAGAGAATTTAGGGCCGCTGGTCGATTTGATGATTAAGGAAAAGGTTACAGTAGGTTGTGGAGCCCCCGCCATTTTTATGCCAATGCTAAATTACATCAGAACACTTGAAGAAAAGCCTGATTTCAGTGGTGCCAGATTCGCATCCGGGGCCACGGAGCCACCCCTGGCTATGATCAGGGGTTGGAAGGAACTTACCGGCGCTGATATTATTCATGCCTATGGTTCTACTGAAACCACTCCGCTGGCAACCTTTAACCTGGTTAAACCAGATTGGAAAGATAAATTATCTGAGGAGGAAATATGGGACCTGAAGCGCAAGCAAGGACTACCGGTAACAGGGCTGGATATCAAAATTGTAGACCCTGAAGGCAATGAACTGCCCAGGGACGGTAAATCCTCCGGTGAAATATTAATAAGGGGCCCCTGGATTACCGGTAGTTATTATAATGATCCGCGGACGCAGGAGTGTTTCCTGGACGGTTACTGGAAAAGCGGAGATGCCGGAACCATCGACCCTAATGGTTTTCTTAAAATAACTGATCGGGTGAAAGACCTGATCAAGAGCGGCGGTGAATGGATTTCTTCCGTTGATTTGGAAAACACCATCATGGGCCATCCAAAGGTACTCGAGGCAACCGTTACGGGTGTCTATCATCCCAAGTGGGAGGAACGGCCCCTTGCTTTTGTGGTTTTAAGAAATGAATTTAAGGGCCAGGTTACCAAGGATGAGATCATTGACTTTATATCGCTCAAGTTCGCCAAATGGCAGTTACCGGATGATGTAGTTTTTATTGATGAAATACCCAAAACAAGCGTGGGTAAATTCAAAAAATCGGTCTTGCGAGAACAGTATAAAGACTATTTAACAAAATAATAAGATACGGCTTTAATAGCTTTCAATAACAAAACGGTGGCAGCCTCTATGGGGAGATTCTGAAAGACCGGCAAGGCTTTCCAGAATCCCCTTGTTTTTATTCATGCAAAAAGTTAACCGATCGGTGAGGTCGGTTGGCCAGGTATAGTAGTTAACAGGGCCATTATGGTCTGTCTAAACAAAGAAAATCATATTCCCTATGACCGTCTTTCAAGGTCAGCAAAGACATCTTCGGTATTCCGGCCAGTTGTGGCGAGATGAATAGAATTTTGAGTGCTTGAGTTTTGATTTCTTAAAAATTCTTTCAGCCAATTGCAAACCAAAATCATAATAGCAAAATGTGCTTTTCCCATACTAATGGCGTATTCATTACCATTTGGAACAGCAATAAGCATTACTGCGAAATAGCTTTTGTTAGTGGGAGGACTCTCTAAATTAATAAAAGAAGAGTATAAATTAATCCACTCTATTTCTGCATCATCTCATCTCGCTTAGTTGGGTCAACTTTGAAAATATTATAATTTGGCATATATATCCCTCCTAAATAGCGAGATTAACGTTAACGATCCTCATCATCGCGGAAGAAATAGACGCGAAATGGATCATGGTATTAAGAGCGTATTTTGTGGCCTACTGCCCTATAATTCAATCAAGAACATTTCACCAACTTCCAAATTATAGACATTAGTTAAATATATGGATGATGAGAACCAAAAACGTTCGCATACATAATCAAAACTCCTTTGTCGGCATAGTAGTTTTTTTGATTCTTTTTAAAAGAAATCAGATTTCTTATGTCTTATATTATTATAGAAAGTCTTCGTTTCAGGATAGACCGTTATTTGCAGCTGGCCGTTACCGGGGTAAGGTCAGCAGAGATGGCCCATAAAATTAGGTTCTTTCAATAAAACAAGATGGAACCATAACAATATACCCGCTAGACTTGAAAAAAATAAGCAAGTAAACTACTACCCGATTAATAAACATAATGAATTTCTACGGTTACAAAAACAACAAAGCCGTAATTCCTTATCCCGCAAGGAACTACGGCTTTTTAACTACCCGCATTACAAAAACCAATAAAAAACGCGAGTTTCAAAGACTCGCAATCAACTACCAAATTTTGGTGGAGGAGGGCTGTACCCAGCCGCAACCACAGACACACCTAATCCTCACTTATCAATATTTTATAGCGATCCACGCCCTTAAACAACCGATACTAAACACACCGCCGCGACCAAAAAAGGGGCGCCTCAGCACCTGCAACTGCGGTGCGCGCTGCGCGCCGCCGCGGCGGCTGCCAGCTCCGACACGGCGGCAAAAGCGATGTGCTTGCACAGCACCCCGCGCTTGACCGCATCTTCGCAGCTGCACCGCGCTGACCCACCGCGGCCACGCCGCTCGATAACCACCATGTACTGCTTGTTGCCATGCTTCACGTACCTCTCAACGCACTCTGCCTTCCGCTCCTTGCACTCCCACTGCCAGCCGGCCTGAATGCCCGCCAGTGCGCGGCCAAACCGCCCATCATCAACCTTACCCAACAGCCTTCTCAACATCTTACACAACCTCCCGTTTTTCTTCCGACCACCGCTGCCGGTACCGGTGTCAAGGGCCGGAGCAAAAAAATTTCGTTTTTCCCTGCGGAGCGAAGCGCAGCAGGGGCATACTGGCCGACATGCACAGGACCCCGGTGCCCGGGCATGCAAGTACAATAAGGGCCACACATGATCAGGCCCTGCTCACCACCTGACCGGGCTAAACCCCCCTGTGTCAGAATAGTTGTCATAGACCTCTAAAAAAACTATAGTTAGTAATGTAAACAAGGAGGAAACACTATGACGAGATACAGTGAAGAATTCAAATATACAATTATCAAAAGAATGATGCCACCCCAAAACGAATCAGTTAGCGCCATATCAAGAGAAACAGGACTATCTGAGGCCACGCTACACAGCTGGAAGAAAAAAGCCAGGGCAAACGGCATAGCAGTTCCAGGTGGCGAGCCTGAAGTGGAAAAGTGGAGCACACAGGATAAATTCCTAATAGTAGTTGAAACAGCTTCCTTTAGCGAGATAGAAATGGCA
>NZ_AUMW01000014.1 GCF_000430885.1 Desulfotruncus alcoholivorax DSM 16058
TTGCGGCAGAGTAATATTCCTCCGGTGTAAGGTAGCCATTGGTCTCATGTAATCGCTGTCTGTTATAAAATATCTCAACATATTCAAATACTGCGGCGCGAGCTTGTTCACGAGTTAGAAAACGTTGTTCGCAGAGCCACTCGTACTTCATTTTCCCCCAGAAGGCCTCCATCGGGGCATTATCCCAGCAGTTCCCTTTCCGGGACATGCTGCAAATAAATCCATGCCTCTTAAGGTAATTTTGATAATCGTTTGAGCAATACTGACTACCACGATCGGAATGGATTAACGCCCCCGGGGCTACTTTATACCTTTTACAGGCGCGATCCAGAGCATTAATAACAAGCTCTTTCGTCATGCGCTCGCTCATTGAGAGCCCAACTATTTTTTGGCCACATAGATCCATTACAGCAGCTATATAAAGCCAGCCTTCTTCTGTCCATAGGTAGGTTATATCGCTGACCATTTTAATATTGGGTCTCGTTGCTGTAAACTCCCGGTTTAAAATATTTTCCGCCACTGGTAGGTGGTGCTTTGAATTTGTTGTTGCCTTATACTTTTTAGCTAGCTTAGAGCTAATGCCTTCCAGTTTCATTAGCCGCTCTACTCGCTTGTGGTTAACCAATTCACCCTTACGGCGTAATTCCTGGGTAATTTTACGAGAACCGTAAGTTTGTTTTGTCTTCTTGTGTATCAATTTAATTTGTTCCTTGATTAATTCGTTCTTTAATTCTCTTACACTTTTCGGGCGATTCTCCCATGCATAATAACCGCTTCTTGAAACAACAAGCACCTTGCACAGCTTCGCCACCCGGAATTTATTGCGGTTAGCTTTAATGAATTCAAACCTCTTTACTTCAGGTTCTTCGCGAAGTAAGCTGCCGCCTTTTTTAAGATTTCATTTTCCTCACGGAGTTCCCGATTCTGTCGTTCAAGTTTTCTAATCAATTCGTCATCTGGGCTCAATTTCCCACTACCTGGGAATGGTATTTCAGGCTTTTCACGATATCTTTTTAACCAACCATGTAGCGTGCTGGTTTTTAAACCTAATTCTTTTGCAACAGATGCTGCGGAACTTTCAGATGCTTCTACCCGTTTTATAGCCTCCATTTTAAACTCCGCACTGTATTGCTTTGACATCTTTTTAACCCCTTTCAACTTCTATTATACTTGTGTTTCAAGTGTCCATCAAAAGGGGTACGGGACATCCCCTCAGGATTTAAGAAGGCGTGAAGGGAGTATTTTAGCGGCCCGGCTGATGATTAACGCTGCCCTGACTGCCCCATTTGCCGGTGGAGTGTCTCATGTAGAAGCGGAACTGGTTTACGGGCAGGACGAGCAGGATCAAATCGCCCGGAAAATGGAAGAGCTTGCTTACACCAACAAGGCGTGGGAAGAGATGTTCAAATACGAGGCGGTGATGGTCCGGGAGAGCGATGCAGTTATCTTCCTTGGATCCCGCATGGCGGAGGATAACCCCCTGGATGCGGGCTGCGGCATGTGCGGGGGTAAACCCGACTGCAGTTATTTTTACGAGCGCAAGAAGACCAAATACGGTATGGTGGATACCACCGACCGCCGTTCCGAAACTTTAATTAGGGGTCCCCTGTGCACAGCCAGGGTAAATGACTTGGGCTTTGCGGTTGGTTCCGCTCTGTGGCTGGCGGCCAGGCTTTTCATAGATGCCCGGCCATTTACAATCGTGGGTCTCGCCGGGCTAAAATTGGGCTACTGTAAAAACTCCGGCATGGTGGTGGGTATTCCGCTGGCCACCCTGGCCAAGAACCCCTATGTGGATATTAATCCCGACTACCACTTAATTAATATGACAAAGGTACTGGAAAACACCCGCAAACAATATATCACTCCCCGCACAGTGACTACCTTTGATTACCGGAAGTGGATTCCCAAGCGGAAGGAGGAAGAATAACATGCCGAGGTACGACGGAAAAACGGCCGCTCAGGAGCATCTACTGGAGGTAGCAAAAAGTATGATACAGGCCGCCTATAAGGCGCCACTTACTACCGGCCGGGCAAAACTACAAGCGGAAATTGTCACCGGAGACGATCTAGTACCTATAATTGAAATGCTGGGCGCGATGGCCAAAATCTCCCAATTTGTGGCCTGGGACTACATGACCCTTAAAGAGACCTATGAGGCCGGTTACCCTCCGGTGCTGGTGCTGATTGGTGCCGACGCCACCATTTCGGAAATGGCTTGGAACTGCGGTGCCTGCGGCTTCCCCACTTGCAAGGAATTTAATGCTTACGCCAGGGAAAACCTGGGACAAGGGTTGGTGGGCGGCGGCCCATCCTGCAATTGGAAAATACTTGACGTGGGCATCGCCTGCGACTGGGCTGCGGCTGCAGCTTGGCAGCACAATGTGGACAACCGGGTCCAGGGTTCCACCGGTAGTGCGGCCAAGACCCTGGGGTATTTGCCGGAGGCCAGCTCTATTCTGGGTATATCGGTGGGGCCCTGCAAGGAACTGGTCTGGTACAGCCGGGAGGTAATGAACAAAAAGTTTACCTATGAAGACCATATAAAAACCATGTTCAATACCCTGCCCATCAATTTCCTGGGATTTGCAGGCAGCGGCAAGCCGGCGTTTAAATCCACCGACCGCTGGTGGGAGGAAACCCACTTTATAAACTGGGGTACCCAGCTGGAATCAGAGGAACGCATGTATGAGGTAATCATGGAAATGGCGGAGATCGTTGATAAGTACGGGCCCGGGATTGCGGCAAAATACAAGAAATAATGACGAAAGGAGAACGGTTATGCGGGATGTTTATGTTATTGGGGTGGGGATGAACCGTTTTGGGAAACACCTTACGGCCACCGTCAAGGGGATGGCCGCGGAAGCGGTGCAAATCGTACTGCGGGATGCCGGCATTGACGGGAATATGCTGCAGGCTGCATACGTGTCCAACACCTTCTGGGGCATGTTCAGCAATCAGCACTCCATCCGTGGTCAGGTGCTTTTAAGGCCGCTGGGAATCCAGGGCATACCCATCGTAAATACGGAAAATGCCTGCGCTGGGGCCTCCACCGCTTTTCACCTGGCTTACCTTGGCATCGCGGCGGGAGCTTACGATTTGGTCCTGGCCCTGGGCGTGGAAAAGATATCCCATGAGAACAAAGCACTGTCCCTGCAATCCTACGCCTCATGTATTGATGTGGAAAAATCAGTCGAGCAAATCAATACCCTGATGCAGTTAAATGAACTTTACAGCCCGCAGGTCGCCCAGGATGAACCCGGCCGGGGGCGCAGCATCTTCATGGACATCTATGCCTCCGTGGCCCGCTGGCACATGGCCAAGTACGGAAGCACCCAGAAACAACTGGCAGTAATTGCCGCCAAAAACCATTTCCATGGCAGTTTGAACCCTCTGGCGCAAATCCAGCGGGATATGACCGTGGAAGAAGTACTGGCGGACCCGCCGGTTTCCTATCCCCTGACCAGGGCCATGTGTTCGCCGGTGGGGGACGGCGCCGCCGCCGCTGTTCTCTGCTCCGGTGATTTTCTTAAAAAACTGACGGGAGCCCGCCCGGTCAAAATCCTGGCTTCGGTGCTGGGTTCCGGGCAGGATCGTCCAATTGACGGTGAGGATATCGGGGAGCGCCTGTCCAGAAGGGCTTATCAAATAGCCGGGCTGGGCCCGCAGGACATTGATCTGGCCGAACTGCACGACGCCACCGCTTTTGGAGAATTGCACCAGTTGGAGGCTATGGGGTTTTGCCCGCCGGGGGAAGGGGGTATTTTCTCAGAAAGCGGCGCCACCCGGCTGGGCGGTAAATTGCCGGTCAACACCTCCGGGGGCCTGGAATCACGGGGGCACCCCATCGGGGCCTCGGGGTTGGCCCAGGTTCACGAGGTTGTTACCCAGTTAAGGGGCGAGGCTGGCCAACGCCAGGTGGTGGGCGCCAGGATTGGTATGACCGAAAACGGCGGGGGCAATATCGGGTACGAGGAAGCGGCGATGACCATTCACATCTTTGAATCAATTAGTTAGTTTCCATATTAAACAGGGAGGGAAATTAAAATGGCAGTTTATAAGGATACCAAACAAATGTATGAAATACTGGGCGGCCTGTGGAGCCAGCTGCTGGAACATCCCGAAAGCGGAAAAAGTTCAGGGATGCGGAGCTGACCATTAAGTATAAATTGTCCGACCCGGCAGGGACGCTTTGGGTTACACCGGGCGGCGTGCTCACCGGCGACCAAAATTTAAAAGCTGACGTGGAAATGACCCTGGCCGGGGACACCGCCCACAAATTCTGGCTGAAGGAGCTGTCGCTGCCTGCGGCCCTGGCTAAAAAGCTCTTTGTTTCCAAGGGTTCTATGTCTAAAGTAATGAAAATGCTGCCGCTGCTCAAACCCTTGCATGAAATGTACCCGGCGGTTTGTGACAAGTACAGCCTGCCCAGATAGGAGGTTTTGCAGTGACTACGGCAAATATGAATTTGCTTTCCTATCAAGTGGAGGCAGCGGCGGAAAAAAAACCCGGTTTTAAAATATTGACCTTTGAATACGGAGAATACCCGGCAGAGGTTTTAACCTTCGAAGACATTTTTGTAAACGGCTGCAAAATTGCCCGGGTGCTGCGGGAGCACAACATCGGGCAGGGTGATAAATTCGCGGTGTTTATGCGCAACCACCCGGAATTTGTATACGCCCTGTGGGCCGCCTCCGCGACCGGCGCGGTGATGGTGCCCGTAGACCCCCGCTCACGGGGTGACAAACTCCGGTTCCAGTTGGAGAACTCCAATGCCCGCGGCGTGTTTGTGGCAGCCGACTTGTTGGATGAAATAGACTGTCTGGAATTGGACCAAAATGCCTGTCCGGTGCTGGGCGTAAGTTATAAAGAGTTATTCGGAGTTGCGGTCAACGACCGGTTCCCGAGCTTGAATGAAATACTGGCAGGACCTCAAACCAGCCCTCAAGACAACCGGAAAAACGATGCCAATACCCCTTTGGAGTTTATCTACACCTCCGGAACCACCGGTAACCCCAAGGGGGTGATGGTCAAGGAAGACCGCCTGAGCATGTACGCCCTATTTGCCAAAAACATCTGGCGCTACCAGTCAACCGACGTGCTTTACACCGGACTGTCCCTCACCCATGGCAACGCCCAAGCCGTGACCCTTATTCCGTTCCTGGCCCTGGGTATACCGGCGGTTTTTAGCCACAAATTTACCAAGAGCAGGATCTGGGACATCTGCCGCCAATACGGCTGCACCACCTTTTCCCTACTGGGCGGCATGATGATGGGCATCTACAGCGAACCGCCCAGGGCAAACGACGACGACAATCCAGTGCGCATGGTGATCAGCGCCGGCACGCCCCCGGCTATCTGGCATGATTTTGAAAAGCGGTTTAACGTCAAAATTCACGAATGGTATGGTGCTGTGGAAGGTGGTTTTGCCCATAATCCACCGGGCGTGGGCCCCGTCGGTTCCTTCGGCAAACCCCTGGACGGCGTGATGGAAATGAAAGTGGTCCGGGATGACGATACTGAATGTGCGCCAGGGGAGATTGGTGAGTTAATCTGCCGCATGGTGCACGGCAGCACCGACGTGGAGTATTACGGCAACCAGAAGGCATCGGCGGAAAAAACCCGGGGCGGCTGGCTCAGGACAGGGGATATGTGCCACCGGGACGAGGAAGGCTGGTTTTACTTTGATTTTCGCGCCGGCGGCGGTTTAAGGAGGCAGGGTGATTTTGTCCAGCCTGGCTACGTGGAAAGAATAATCTCCCAGCATCCCGATGTCAGTGATGTTTGCGTTTACGGCATTCCAGCTGCATCCGGTGCGCCCGGGGAAAGCGATATTGTTGCTGCGGTGGTGCCCTTCCCGGGCAAAACAGTTGACCCCCGGTCTATATTTGCCGCCTGCTTGGCCGGGCTGGAGCGCAATGCTGTTCTTTCCTATATACAGGTGGTGGAGGAGATCCCCAAAACAGCTTCGGAAAAGAACCTGGATCGGCTTCTCAAAGCTGGTTTCAGCCCCCAAGCCGCTAATGTTTTCAAATTAAATGGATAAGGTGGGATGAATATGGAATATTTGGATTTAAATATTGAATTGACTGATGAGCAGCTGGATTTAAAAAAATCAATGCATAAATTTGCCGGGGAAGTACTGCGCCCGGCAGCCATGGAACTGGATAAATTAGCCAACCCGGAGGATGTGCTGAAAAAGGATTCGGTGTACTGGGACTGTATGCGCCAGATGAAGGAACTGGGCTACCATACGGTGTATATCCCGGATAACTACGGTGGGTTGGGGCTCTCACCCCTTGAAGCTCACATATTTTGGGAAGAAATAGGCTGGGGGAGCGCAGGGTTTGCCGTATCCATCGGAGTGGATTGTTTTCCGGCCTTCTTCGCATCAATGGCTCCCGACGACGAGGATAAGGTGATCGATGAAGTTGTTAAACCCTTTGTGGAGAAAACCGACAACAGCTTCATCGGCTGCTGGGCCATCACCGAACCAAACCACGGCTCCGACCAGCTCACCGTAGGGATGCCCTGGTTTAATGACCCCCAAATAACCGGCCAGCTCTCGGCCCGGCTGGACGGTGACGTTTGGGTGTTGAACGGGCAAAAATCATCCTGGGTTTCCAACGGGCCGCAAGCCACCCACGCGCTTCTCTTTTTAAATATTGAAAAATCCATGGGGCTGGCCGGCGGCGGTGTGGCCGTGGTGCCTTTGGACTTACCCGGAGTTTCCAAAGGCAAAAGCCTGGACAAGATGGGCCAGCGGGAACTGCCCCAGGGAGAGATTTACTTTGATAATGTACGGTTGCCTAAGCATTTTATGCTGTCCCAGCCCGATACTTACGAAACTATGCTGGACGCCACGCTGGCCATTGCCAACGCCACGATGGGAGCTATCTTTACCGGCGTAGCCAGGGCCGCCTTTGAAGAGGCGCTGGCTTACTCCAAGGTGAGGGTGCAGGGCGGCAAGCTTCTTTGCGAACACCAACTGGTGCAAAAAAAGCTTTTTGACATGTTCCAGAAGGTAGAAACGGCCCGGGCTATATCCCGGGCGGTAATGAATTACAATTTCACCAATTTCCCGCCGGTAACTCGTTACTCCATCTTATCCAAAGTATACTGCACCAATGCAGCTTTTGAAATCGCCCACGAAGCAGTCCAGTTGTTTGGCGGCTACGGGGTGAGCAAAGAATATTACATTGAAAAACTGCTGAGGGACGCCCGGGCAGCACTAATTGAAGATGGTTCCAACGAGGTGCTGGCGCTGACCGCAGCCAGGGCGCTGATTGAGGAAAGCGAGTAAAAATTGTAAACAAGCGGTTAACACGGCAGATAAGATACCTGATAATACTAACAGCTTAATAATATGAATATGGCAAAGCCACACGGCCGGGAGCGCACCCGGCCGAAATCGTCATCCTCATTGCTTTGACTTTCATTATTATTGGTACTGTTATTGGTAGGTGGCTCTAAGTTTTTGTTTTGGTTTAACTGTTTGCAATCACTTTAAATTAGATAAAAATAATCAAAATAAAAATATTAAAATCAAGGGATATTGCTTCATCATCTTTTTCAATGTGTGGTTGTATTTCGTTTTCATTGATCTGCAGTTTGGGTAAATAGGGCCTAACTACTTTATAATAAAAAGCTTGCTGTCCATATAACTTCCTCAATAAAACTTGATTTATAGTATAATTTTTAAATTAGCTTATATTATAACATAAAAATATTTTTACTGATCTGTTTGAGCGAACATCCACGTAAATTCCTGGCGTGTTTCAAGGGTTACCTGCAAGTCTACTGCTACGCCGGCTACAACGGGCTGCCGAATGGACTGTTTGGGGTTTATAAAAACATATACTTTAAAAAATAATTATATTTTGCAGGAATAAATAGAATTCTGTCGAAGTACTTACCTTGTATGAAAATTTCCGCTATTTTTTTTACAAATTATATGTAATGCTGCAACCCTAAAACCAGGGTTGTTTTTTTATGCAACATGTTTCATGCGCCAGTAGTTTGCTTTTAAGTATGGCTTTTTCTTCGATATAAATAATATAAGCCTAAAACTCCGGTTATGATCAGCACTATACTAACCAGTTGTGCTACCCGTATTGGACCCAGCATCAAGCTGTCGGTGCGCATTGCTTCAATCCAGAACCGTCCTGCAGAATAAAGGATCAGGTACAGCAGTGCTATTTCACCCTGAGCCTTTTTCCTGGGCCAGTGCCACATCAGAAATAGAAAAACTAGAAAGTCCCACATTGATTCATAAAGGAAGGTAGGGTGATAATAACTCCCGTTAATATACATTTGGTTTTTAATAAAAGCAGGAAAATGGTTAATAAACTGTTCTGTTACCGGCCCCCCGTGAGCCTCCTGGTTGATAAAATTGCCCCATCTTCCGATGGCCTGTCCCAGGATTAAGCTTGGTGCCATAATGTCTGCAATTTTCCAGATGGGAAGGTCGTACCGGCGAACATAATAAAGCCCGGCCAGCAAACCTCCTATGATACCGCCATGGATGGCCAGGCCTCCGTGCCAGATGGCCAATGCGTCAAGGGGATTACTGCGGTAGTTGTTCCAGGCAAAAATTACATAGTACATGCGCGCTCCAATAATTGAAGCCGGAATGATTAAAGTAACCATGTTAAGTATATGGTTGGGGTCGATATGATTGCGCTCAGCCCTGCGATAGGCCAGGTAAATGCCTATTACAAAGGCGGAGGCCATAATAATTCCGTACCATCTCACGTGCAAAGGACCAATATTTACAGCAATGGGATCAATCATGTGCATACCTCCAGTAGTTTTATACTGATGTATTTTATCATACCGGAGGATAAAAATGCTATTCACCTGAAATGAGCGATTATTTTTATTATCCCGACCCCTTAAAGGTATAATTATAGTTTTTTTTGTCATACTGACTGAAGAAAGGAGGGATTATGGTGAACAAAGACAAGGACAAATTTAAGAAGAAGGGTACCCCGGGCAGTTTCAGTTACGAATTTGCCAAGCCACTGACTAAAGAAACGAACCCTAACGTTAAACCAAATAAAAAGCCTGAAATAAGCGAATAAAAGTTAAATTAAAGTTCACCCGTGAGGGTGAACTTTTTTGCACGCACGCTGTCCGGTGAGAAGTTATAAAAAACCTGTCAGGTTGTCGCTGGTCTTAGAGTTTTACCTGCCGCCAGTTTTTCCAGTTCGGCCAGTTTTTCTGCCGGGCCGCACACAATTAGTATGTCCCAGGGCAGCAGCATTTCATCGGGACGCGGGTTGACCAGTGTTTCTTCGTCTCTTTTAATGGCCAGCAGCAGGGCGTTAAATCTTTCCCTGAGCCCGGAATCCTTTAGCGGCAGGTTGGCTAAGGCAGAGTTTTCGGCTAATATTAATTCTTCCAGCTCCAGGTTTATTTCCCTTGTTTCAACCAGTGTTTGAACGTAGGCAACGCTTGCGGGTTTTATGGCTGAGAGGGCCATTCGGTTACCTGCCATGGCCGAGGGGCAAATTACCGTGTCTGCACCAGCCCGGCTTATTTTTTTAATATTTTCCGGTCTGTTGGCCCTGGTAATGATGCGAATGCCGGGATTAAAGTTTTTGGCGGATATCGTAACAAACAGGTTGCTCGCGTCATCGGGCAGGGTGACTATTATTCCCTGGGCGTGTTCCACACGGGCTAATTCCATGAGTTTGTCCTCGGTGGCATCGCCTGCCAGGAACAGGACCCCCATTTCGCGTAACTCTTCCAGCCTTGATTCGTCTTTTTCTATCACAACAAACGGGGTGTTGTAGTTCAACAGCTCAAGCACGACCTCGTGACCTACCCGGCCGGCACCGCAGACTACGATGTGGTTTTTAAGGGTATTGATTTTGTTTAGCATTTTTCTTTTCCCCCATAAATCAACCAGTTGACCTTCAACCAAGCCAGAAAAAATATTACTCAACACATATGTAAACAACCATACCCCGCTGACGACCAGAAGCAAGGCAATTGCCCGTCCGGCCGGAGATTTGGGCACAACATCCCCGAACCCGACGGTGGTTATAGTTATCACAGTCAGCCAAATGGCATCCATGAAACTGAAACCTTCCAATTTCATAAATGCAAAACTGCCACCCAGGATGACGGCGATTAAAGCCACCAGCGCTATCAATATGGCTTTGTATGATGAAGTCACTGACAACACCTCAAGATAGAATTATATCATAATGATAATATTTATCTAATTTTCTTTTTCTCGGAATATTGCCTTACATAATCCCGGGATTTTTCAAATGCTCTTCGGGATACACGCGCTGATTTTTCTTTTAAACTACTGGCGCCGGTGTCCAGTGCGTTACCAGCCCTGGCCAGGAATGGTTGTATTTTTTCAACCGGTACCCGGCTGGTAATTCGCTGTCTGAGTTTATCCAGCTCATCTGAGCCTGCATTGATGGCTACGAAGGCTGCGCCCATTACTAAAACCAGCATGATGATAAATGCAGCTGTCTTTAGCGGTGCCCGGTCTGCCCCTGTGGGTTGGACCGGATGAACGGGTTTATTTATCAGTCCCATCATTTTGGGCACAATGCTGGCAAACAGAGCTATGCCATCTTCGGCGGTTGATTTATAGTTAGTGTAAGTTCCGGCTTCGATTAGCAGGGCTGTGGGAAGCAGATCCTGGTTGTAATTTCCATGAGCAAGATAAATGCTTTTTACCAGGCCCGGATACTGCTTGTTGGTGTAAGACATTAATTTTTTGGCAAAGTCAAGATTGGCGTGCATTTTGGGGTTTTGCCTGCCAACGATGATTTGCAGCTGGCTGATATTAATACCCTTAATATTTTCACGGTAGACATTGGGGTCATCCACCCCGTCACGGTGGATATCGAACATGGCTGCCGGGTTATATTTAAGCAATTTAACTGCGGTTCGCCGGGAACGCATATAAGCGTTAGCATCATGGGGATCATGGGGTGTTTTGTCCCACCTTGTATTGATATGGATAGCTTCAAGCTTTTGATTAAACCTTCCCCCAACCTGATAGATCCCCCCGTGGTAGGGAATGGAGGCCCGGCCGTCCGATGGTAGATAAGATTCATCGGTATGGGTGTGGTAGATGGCAATAGGACCCCTAAACTGTACCTGTGTGGAAACAGGTACAGCTTCAAGGTTGGAGAAATATTCGTTTAATCCAAGCAGTGCCTTATCCTTGCCCATTGAAACCGCGCGGTAGATTGTGCCCTTGTGATCCTTAACCCGGTAGTGACGCCCGTCGGGAAAGAAAATTTCATCGCCGTTATATGGCCGCCGTGAAGTAATTGCCAGTAATTGGCCACCAATCATTATTTTATAATTGCGGCCGGGAATATGAGAATCATCGGAGTAATTTCCCGCCGTGGTCGAGGCCGGCCAAAGCATCAGGGCAGCCAGTAAAAATATAAAGAAGCGCATTTTTCGCCACCAGCCTTTTTCTGTTTAGTGTTACCTGCTTGGCGGCGAGTTATTTTAGAAAACTAAAAAAAGCGCATGAACGTGCTTTTTTTAAAAACCCATGCTGATCCTCCCGTTCCATGAAATTACATAAAGTAGTAATAATATGCCATCAATAATTGTACCAGCAAAATTGCCGGCAAGCCCAGGGTGAATGTACGATGGCGGGTTTTATGCCTAAAAAACCGCATTCCAGCCAGTGCTCCCGGCGCTCCCCCGGCCAGCGCCAGGGCGAAAAGGGTTTTTTCAGGGATGCGCCGCCTGCCGTTGTGGGCCCGGCGTTTGTCCAGTCCAAACAGGAGAAAAGTAATTAAGTTGACAGTCAGAATATATGTTGCAAACAAGCAAATCACCACCAGTTCTAAAGATTTGGGGTTGACTTCCCGTACTCTAGTTTATAATATTTAAGGAAAGGGGACACACCTCCTCTTTTGGGTAAAAATTTGGGGTCGGAGGAATGTCCCCAACGTATGAAAGGGGACACACCTCCTTTTTGGGGTCAAAATTTTGGGGTCGGAGGAATGTCCCCAACGTATGTGTAAGTGCATAGGAAAAAGAGTTGAGTTTAGCTGAGGAGAGTTTTTTGAGCTTAGGTGAGTATGTAGCGTTTATTAACGGTACTCATTTGAGTGCTGTTTTTTATTTTTCTTAGGGAGATGTTAATATGGTTTACCCTGAATTGAATGAATATCACGAGCTAAGCCGGAATTACAACCTGATTCCCGTGTATACCGAAAAAGTGATGGATACTGAAACACCCATTACCCTGTTTTTGAAATTATCGGGTAATGGTCCCTGTTGTTTGCTGGAAAGTGTCGAAGGTGGAAGCCATTTGGGCAGGTATTCCTTTATAGCCATGGACCCGTTGGTGACGTTTTGCTCCAAAAACGGCAAGGGGGAAGCAGCTTTCCAAGATGGGTCTGTGGTTGCCGATGGCCCGCCTCTAGAGGCATTAACAGAATTACTTGGCCATTACCGGGTACCCCTGATTAAAACTTTACCCAGGTTTTACGGCGGGGCGGTGGGCTATCTTGCATACGATGCCGTTAGGTTTATTGAAAAACTTCCGGGTACTCCCGCCGATAAGCTGGAACTGCCGGACTGCATGCAATTTGTGCCCGGCACAGTGGTTATTTATGACCATGTCCGGCATACCGTCACCTTTGTTGTCAATATGCCGGTGGACGCGCAAAATCCGGCCGCTTCATACAGCCGGGCAATTGATAAACTAGAGGAAATCGACCAAAAGTTACTTGACCCCCTGCCTGCACCCAAAGAGTTTACTTTAAACGGCGCAGTGAAGGTTGACCTGCCGGATGAGGCTTTGACCCGGCGGATAGGACGTGCTTTGGAGTATATCCGAGCCGGCGATATTATCCAGGTTGTGCTTTCCCGCCGCTACTCAGTAGGTTTTAAAGGCGATGCTTTTGCCGTTTACAGGCGGCTAAGAAGCGTAAACCCGTCCCCCTATATGTTCTACTTTAATTTTGGCGAGATTAAAATTGTGGGATCTTCACCGGAAATGCTAATACGGGCGGAAAACGGGGTTGTGACCACCTGTCCTATTGCGGGTACACGCCCCAGGGGCAAAACTCCGGAGGAAGACAGCCGCCTGGCGGCTGAATTGCTTGAAGACGAAAAAGAGAGGGCCGAGCACCTGATGCTGGTTGACCTGGGGCGCAATGATCTGGGGCGGGTGTGTCTGCCCGGCAGTGTCAAAGTGCCCCGTTTTATGGATATAGAGTATTTCTCCCATGTTATGCATATTGTTTCCCGGGTGGAGGGCGTTCCGAAACCCGGGGTTGGCGCCCTGGACGCGCTTAAAGCGTGTTTCCCGGCCGGCACGGTGAGCGGCGCGCCCAAGGTCAGGGCAATGGAGATAATTGACGAGCTTGAGCCAACCCGGCGCGGGATTTACGCCGGGTCCGCGGGTTACCTGGGGTTCAACGGAAACCTTGATACCGCCATTGCTATCCGGACGCTGGTGATTAAAGACGACACAGCTTATATCCAGGCCGGTGCCGGAATTGTGGCCGATTCCAATCCCCGGAGCGAGTGCGAGGAAATGGCCCGCAAAGCAGACGCCATGTTCAAAACTCTGGGCCTGGAAAATTGAAAAAAAGCCATTGACAGTAGCTGTTAACAGTAGTAAATTAATTTAATAAGTGAATATTTTTTATGAGAGTTTAGTTGAGTTTAGTTGAGTTTTTTAATATTGAGAGGAGCTGAGATGAGTGCAGACCGGCGTGTATAAAGCCGGCGCTCATTCATTTGAGTGCCGGCTTTTTATTTGTCCGTAAAAGGGGTGACCTGCGTTGCTGCTGATGATTGACAACTATGATTCGTTTACTTACAACCTGGTGCAATATCTTTCCCTGCTGGGTGAGGATGTTCTGGTTAAGCGCAATAATATGGTTACCGTCCCGGAAATTATGGAGCTTGCCCCGGGTTACATGGTACTTTCACCGGGACCGGGCATCCCGGATGAGGCAGGGATTATGCTGCAGGCAATTCAACAGTATGCCGGTAAAATGCCTATCCTGGGGGTTTGTCTGGGGCTGCAAGCCATCGGGCGGGCCTTTGGCGGCAGAATCGTCAAGGCCAGGGTACCCATGCACGGCAAAATTTCCTTAATTTATCACGATGGCCAATCAATTTTTGCCGGATTGCCGTCTCCCTTTAAAGCGGTCCGCTATCACTCCCTGGTGGTGGAGAGGGAGACGCTGCCCCCTGAATTAGAGATCAGCGCCTGGACCGAAGAAGGAGAAATCATGGGCCTGCGCCACCGGCACCTGCCGGTGGAAGGCGTACAATTCCACCCGGAATCCATGCTCTCCGAATACGGCCTCGATCTCCTCTCCAACTTCCTCAGGGGGTCAGTGTAAAATTTAAATATCACGATATATTGAAATAGTTTAGAGGAGCTGAGCGGAGTGATTAAAGATTTATTAAACAAAGTGGTGGCCGGTGAGAACCTTTCCGAAACCGAAGCCGCCGGAGCGATGGAGCAAATTATGGAGGGCGGGGCAACGTCGGCCCAAATAGCCGGGCTGTTAACCGCTTTAAAATTGAAAGGTGAGACTATTGATGAAATAACAGGCTTTGCCAGGGTGATGCGCAGTAAAGCAACGCCTGTTATCAGCTCGCACCCTCTGCTTGTAGACACATGCGGCACCGGAGGGGACGGAGCCAACACGTTTAATATTTCCACCGCTGCGGCGCTGGTGCTGGCCGGTGCGGGAGTTAAAGTGGCCAAACACGGCAACCGCTCGGTATCAAGCCGCTGCGGCAGTGCCGATGTGCTGGAAGCCCTGGGGGTTAACCTGGACCTTACTCCAGATGAAGCAGGCATCTGCCTGGACCGGGTGGGGATTGCGTTTCTTTACGCTCCTTTGCTGCATGGAGCCATGAAGTATGCCGCTGCGCCGCGCCGGGAGCTGGGGTTTCGCACTGTTTTCAACATTCTGGGACCGCTGACGAACCCGGCCGGCGCCCAGGCCCAGGTGCTGGGCGTTTACAGTCCAAAGCTGGTGCGTGTGCTGGCAGAAGTACTGGTGCGGCTTGGTGCCAGGCGGGCTTTCGTGGTGCATGGCGCCGGGAGGCTGGATGAGGTTTCACCGGTGGGTCCTGCACTGGTGTGTGAAGTTCGCGATGGAAGTGTTGATGAATATGAGCTGGACCCGGCGGCTTATGGCTTTGCACCTGCCGGTGCTGACCAGTTGGCCGGGGGCTCTCCCGAAGAAAATGCCAGGATAATATTGAAGTTGCTGAGAGGCGATAAGGGACCCAAATATGATGCGGTGGTGATGAACGCTGCCCTGGGTTTGATGGCGGCCGGAGTGGCGAATAATTTCGCCGCCGGGGTCGGTCTGGCGGCCCGCAGCATAGACAGCGGCGCCGCCCTGGCCAAACTGGAGGAAATGATCAGATTTACGACGGGCTGCAAGGAAGCCAAGGTTGCGGCGCTATGAGCGAAAACATTCTGGAAAAAATTCTACGGCATAAAAGGGAAGAAGTTGCAGATCGCAGGAAGCGCCTGCCTTTGGAAGAGCTGATAGAGCGGGTGGCTGATATGCCCTTTGCTACGGTTGGGTTCGGCCCGGCGCTGCAGCGTCCCGGGGAAGTGGCTTTAATTGCCGAAGTTAAGAGGCGCTCCCCGTCCAGGGGAATAATAACTGAAAATTTTAACCTGATGGAAACAGTTGCCGCTTACCGGGAGGCGGGAGCGGATGCAATTTCCGTATTGACAGACAGCGAGTTTTTCGGCGGTGCTCCGGAATACCTGGCCGCGGCCCGGTTAATGACCCGGCAGCCATTATTGAGAAAGGATTTTATCATTGATCCATATCAGATTTATGAGTCCCGTTTTTTAGGAGCCGACGCTTTGTTGTTGATAGCAGGAGCGCTGGCTGACGGAGAACTGGGGGAATTTATTGATACAACCCGCGCGCTGGGCATGGAAGCGCTGGTGGAAACCCGCACCCCCGGTGAAATAGAGCGATCAATAGCAGCCGGGGCGTCAATAATTGGGATTAATAACCGGGATTTGCGGTCTTTTAAAGTAGATCTTAAAACCACGCAGGAATTGATTGGTTATATCAACAAGCCGGATATTACCGTGGTTAGCGAAAGTGGGATAAAAACAAGGACGGACGTTGAAACGCTGGGTAGTTACGGCGCCGATGCGGTGCTGGTGGGCGAGTCGCTAATGACTTCCGGTGATCTCCGGGAAGGGGTCTGGCGGTTAAAAGGAGTTGGCAAAGCAGCAAAGGTGGCCGGGTATGAACAAAGATTACCAGGTTAAAGTGAAAATTTGTGGTATTACCGGCGCTGATACTGCCCTGGCGGCGGTGGAGGCGGGAGCCGATGCTTTGGGTTTTGTCTTTGCTCCCAGCCGCCGCCGCATCCAGCCGGAAGCGGCCCGTGCAATTATTGCCCAGCTGCCGCCCTTTGTCGCCCGGGTGGGAGTATTTGTAAACTCATCGCCGGCGGAGATTGAGCAGATAGCCCGGTACTGCGGCCTCACTGCTGTTCAGCTGAGCGGTGACGAGCCGCCAGGCTATTCTTTAAATCTTTCTCTGCCGGTAATCAGGTCACTGCGGGTGGGCAACGGCAAGCCGGTGCCCGGCTTGAATGGCTTCCGGGCCGATGCCTTTTTATTTGATACTTATTGTGAGAAAAGTTACGGGGGGACCGGGAAAACCTTTGACTGGTCTCTGTTGGAAAATATGGCCTGCCCGAAGCCGTTGCTTCTGGCGGGTGGTCTAAACCCCTTCAATGTACGCGAGGCGGTCCGAACCGTCCGGCCATATGCAGTTGATGTCTCCGGAGGGGTTGAAACAGACGGGCAGAAGGACACGCAAAAAATCAAAGAGTTTATCGCTCTGGCCAAGGGGGTTTAATAGATGACATTGGCATTACCGGATGATCGGGGCTATTACGGCCGGTTTGGCGGCAAGTTCGTACCCGAAACACTGATGCCGGCGCTGGAGGAATTAATCGAAGCTTACGAGCAGGTAAGCAAAGACAGCGCTTTTCAGGAAGAATATCGTTATTATCTGGCCAACTATGTGGGAAGGCCGTCCCCACTGTATTTCGCCCGCGGGTTAACCGAATCGCTGGGCGGGGCTAGTATTTACTTGAAACGGGAGGACCTTAATCACACCGGAGCACATAAAATCAATAATACCATTGGCCAGGTGCTGCTGGCCCGCCGGATGGGTAAAAAACGCATCATTGCCGAAACCGGGGCGGGGCAGCACGGGGTGGCCACAGCTACGGTAGCGGCCATGTTTGGCTTGGAGTGTGCCGTTTACATGGGTGAAGAAGATATCAAGCGCCAATCCCTGAACGTTTTTCGCATGAAGCTGCTGGGCGCAGAAGTGGTGCCTGTGGCATCGGGCAGCAAAACCCTCAAAGATGCGATGAACGAGGCAATGCGGGATTGGGTTACCAATATAGCAACGTCTTACTATTTAATCGGGTCGGTGGCGGGCCCCCACCCATATCCAATGATCGTCAGGGATTTTCAGCGGGTGATCGGCGACGAGGCTAGGCGCCAGATTCTGGAGCAGGCCGGCCGGCTGCCCGACTGCGTGGTTGCCTGCGTTGGGGGCGGCAGTAATGCCATGGGCATGTTTTACCCCTTTATCGGGGACCGGGAGGTGCGGCTGGTTGGCGTCGAGGCGGCCGGCCACGGGCTGGAAACCGGTCTCCACGCCGCCACGTTATCAAAGGGTAAGCCCGGAGTATTGCACGGTTCATTAAGTTACCTGCTCCAGGACGGCGACGGCCAAGTAGTTCCCGTCCACTCCATTTCGGCAGGGCTGGATTACCCGGGCGTTGGCCCGGAACACAGTTATCTTAAAGAGTCCGGCCGGGCCGAGTATGTTTCGGCCACCGACCGGGAGGCGCTGGACGCATTTAAATTGCTTTGCCGCACCGAGGGCATTATCCCCGCCCTGGAAAGCGCCCACGCCCTGGCCGCAGCTGTTCGCCTGGCCAGGGAATTACCCGGGGAAAACGTGATTATTGTTAACTTATCCGGCCGTGGGGATAAAGATGTGCATACCGTTGCCGCGGAAATGGGGGTGTCCTTAAATGACTAGAACGGCCAATAGCAGGATAAAGGCGAGGCTTGAAGAAGTGCTTGCTTCCGGGCAGAAAGGTCTTATCGCTTATATTACCGCCGGCGATCCTGATTTGAAAACCACCGTGGAACTGGCGGTGGCTATGGCGGAAGCCGGGACGGATGTGCTTGAACTTGGTGTTCCCTTCTCAGACCCCGTGGCTGACGGTCCCACCATCCAGGCGGCCTCCCAGAGGGCGCTGGCCGGGGGCACCACTGTGCAGGGCATCATTGAAGCGGTTCAAGCAATCAGGAGCCGCAGTGACGTACCACTGGTGCTGATGACTTATTACAACCCGGTGCTGCAGTACGGGCCGGCCAAATTTGCCGCCGGCCTGGCCAGGGCGGGGGGAGACGGTCTGATTGTGCCCGATCTGCCGCCCGAGGAATCGGATGAACTGCTAAAGGCATTAGATAAAAACGGCTTGGATTTAATCCCCCTGGTGACGCCCAACACGCCGCCCGGGAGATTGCAAATGATTGCCGCCAGAGCCCGCGGTTTTATTTACTGCGTTTCGGTGACGGGTGTAACCGGGGAGCGGGAGAACATTCTGACCGATCTTTCCGCCATGACCGGTGCGGTCAGACAGTATAGCGAGCTGCCCGTAGCGGTGGGCTTTGGAATTTCCGGGCCGGAGCAGGCGGTTAAAGTTGCCCGCCATTGCGATGCAGTGGTGGTGGGCAGTGCCCTGGTAAATATTGTTTCCCGCCGGGCGGGCTCAGCCGGGCTGGTAAACGAGGTATGTGAAAAAGTGAAGGAACTGAAACAGGCTCTGGCCGGTCCGGAGGTGAACTAAAAATGCGACCCAATTATAAACTTGTCAGCAGAGAAAGCAAAGTGGATAACACCGTTATCAGGGTGGGGGATTGTAATATAGGCGGGGGCACGCCTGTTGTTATCGCGGGGCCCTGCGCCGTTGAAGAAGAGGAAATGATGGTCAAGCTGGCCTGCAAATTAAAAAGACTGGGCGTGCACATATTGCGGGGTGGCGCCTACAAGCCGCGCACGTCCCCCTATTCTTTTCAGGGATTGGGTGTGGATGGGCTTCGCATTCTGGCAGACGCCGGGCGGGCGGCCGGTATGCCGGTTATCACTGAATTAACGGACGTAGTGCATATCTCCGATGTCTGCCGCTATACCGACATTATTCAAATTGGCAGCAGAAACATGCAGAACTTCGGGTTACTCAAAGAAGTAGGCCGGCTAAATTTTCCGGTATTGCTTAAGCGCGGGCTCTCCGCGACGCTTGATGAATGGCTGCTGGCCGCCGAGTATATTTTGGCCGAGGGCAACCAGGAAGTTATTCTTTGTGAGCGGGGCATTCGCAGCTTTGAAACCTATACCCGCAATACATTTGACATCAATGCCATACCTGCGGTAAAATTCCTGTCCCACCTACCCTTGATAGCTGACCCCAGCCACGGCACGGGTCGGCGGGAACTTGTGCTGCCGGTGGCCCGTGCCGCTCTGGCCGCAGGTGCCGACGGGGTGATGCTGGAAGTCCACCCAAACCCTGATCAGGCGCTTTCAGACGGGCAGCAGTCGCTAAAGCCGGATGAATTAGCAGCTTTTATGGGTGAATTGTCATGTTCCGCATACTTGCATACTCAAGACTCCGCATAATAATCTTGTTTATATGCGAATCTTTAATTCAACTATAAATGACTCTATGACTGTATGGGCCGTACTGGTAAGGTCGTATTCCAAGGCCTCCTTTAACGGCACCCACCGGGCGTCCATCGTTTCAGGTGATTCCTGCAACCTGCCTGAAACGTAGCGCGCTAAATAAACCAAAATCAAGAAATGATAACGGGTTCGCATTTTATCATCTGTTATTATAACGTCAACAGCATCTAACAGCTTCTCTGTTTCCACCCGAATGCCGCTTTCCTCAAACGTTTCTCTGACTGCGGCTGCCCGGGCGGTTTCACCCAGCTCGACTTTTCCGCCGGGCAAACTCCATTTGCCTGCGCCCGGTTCAAGTTTTCGCTGTATCAACAGTATTTTGCCATTATTATTATATACCAGCGCGGACGCAGCAGGGACCGGGTGCGGGGGGTATTCAGCGGGCATATGATCACCTCTGCCATATAATTGGGTAATATTATACCATTGACTGAAAGTCATAAAACTGTATAATTATCATAAAATCATAAAAATGAAAAATAATACCTGGGGAGCTCATGTTTTGGGCTGAGAAAGGGCTAATAGAGCACCTGACCCAATGAACCTGATCGGGGTAATGCCCGCGTAGGAAAGGATTGATGCTTCGGCGCACCTGGCCTATGGGGTGCGCTTTTTATGTTTGGAGGTACTAAATGCGCTGTGTTATTATAACCGGCGGCAGCGCCGGCGAGGCAAGCTGGCTGGCTGAAATAATTAAACCGGAAGACAGAGTGATTTGTGTTGATGGCGGCGCCAGCTATGCCGCCGGTATAGGGATTGTGCCCGATATGATCGTCGGCGACATGGATTCCATTGACCGGGAGCTGCTGGAAAACTTTAGAAAATTAGGCACAGTTATTAAGGAATATCCAGTTGATAAAGACGACACCGATACCGCCCTGGCCCTGGCCGAGGCCCTGGCCGGCAAGCCCGATGAAATAATAATCCTGGGCGCTTTGGGGACCAGGTTTGATCATTCGCTGGCCAACGTCCACTTGCTGGCGGCTGCCGGGGAGCAGGGTGTACGGGCCAGGATTGTTAATGAATATAACGATATTAGTTTGGTGTACCCCGGTGAGCGAGCATTAGTGGAAGGTGAAGCAGGAGCATTGTTTTCCCTGCTGCCATTGACGGCGGAAGTTTCAGGGATTAATGTGACAGGGGCTAAATGGCCTTTGCGCGATGCCGTATTCGCTATCGGCAATCCCTACGGAATCAGCAACCGGTTGGCTGCAGACAGGGCGGAGATAACTATTAATTCCGGCCTGCTGTTGTTAATAAAAATTAATGAGCGAGGTGGATTGCATGGCGGTAATTAATGTCAGCTTTCAAGTTTTGCCGCAGGTGCCGGGCGGAAACAGCTATGCGGTTGTTGACAAGGCCATTGAAGTGGTTCAGCAGTCCGGGGTCAAATATGAGGTAGGGCCGATGGAAACCACCATGGAAGGTGAGCTGGACGAACTGCTGGATATAGTTAAGAACGCCCAGCAGGCCTGTATTGCTGCCGGAGCAGAACGGGTTATGACAATTGTAAAAATCGACTATGCGCCACAAGGGGTGACAATGGAAGAAAAGGTCGGTAAATATAGAAATGCCCCGCAGTAGCAAATTTACGGCCCCGCTGGTTTTTATTGTTGCACTGATTGCGATTTGGCAGGGTTTAGTGACTTTTTCAGGAATTGAGGCCTGGCTGCTTCCTGCGCCGTGGCAGGTTGCCGCTGCCCTTAAAGACATGCTGCCGCTCCTGATGTACCATTCCCAAAGTACCTTACTGGCAGCAGTTACCGGACTGGTGGCAGCTGTTTTTCTCGCCTTGGCGGTGGCTGTACTGATGGATTCTTCCCCCTGGTTTAAGCGGGGGATCTATCCTTTACTGGTGCTGTCCCAAACGATACCAATTATCTCAATTGCCCCGCTGCTGTTAATCTGGTTCGGGCTGGGACTGCTGCCCAAGGTAATTGTTGTGGCGCTGGTTTGCTTTTTCCCGGTTGCGGTTAGTATGGTGGAGGGCATGGAAGCGGCCGACCCGGATATGGTTAATTTATTGCGGGTCATGGGTGCAAGCAACTGGAAAATAATTAAAACAGTTCGGTTCCCAGCCGCCCTGCCTTCTTTTTTCTCCGGTTTAAAGATTGCCGGCACCTACGCTGTGATGGGCGCGGTGATCGGCGAGTGGCTGGGGGCCGGCAGCGGCCTGGGAGTGTTTATGACCAGGGCCTCCCACTCTTATCAATTAGACCGGGTATTTGCGGCTATCATTGTTATCTCTTCAGTTAGTTTGCTGCTGTTTGTATTAATTATACTTTTGGCCAGGCTGGCCATGCCGTGGTATTTTAAGGAGAGGAGCAGGAGTAATGATTAAAAAATTGGCGATGGTGCTGTTTCTGGTTTTAGCGCTGTTAGTAAGCGCAGGCTGCGCTGCCGGCAAGGAAGAAGGGGCTGCCGGCAAGGAAGATCCTGCAGCCAAAGCTGAGCCCCAGGATATAACAATAATGCTCGATTGGGTGCCCAACACCAATCATACCGGACTTTATGTGGCCCTGGACAAAGGCTGGTACAAGGAAGAGGGCCTTAATGCCAAGATAGTGGAGCCCACCGAAGGCGGGACCACTCAGCTGGTTGCCACCGGCAAAGCGCAATTTGGAGTAAGCTACCAGGAAGACGTAACCCTGGCCAGGTCCAGTGACGTGCCGGTAGTATCAATAGCCGCGGTGATACAGCATAATACTTCCGGTTTTGCTTCCAAGCAGGAAACCGGTATCACCAGGCCAAAAGATATGGAAGGGAAACGGTACGGAGGTTGGGGCTCCCCCACCGAGGAAGCAATGATTAAAGCTGTGGTGGAAGGAGATGGCGGCGATTTTTCCAAGGTTAAAATTTTTAACATTGGCACTTCGGATTTCTTTACCGCCATTGACCGTGATATTGATTTTGCCTGGATTTATTACGGCTGGACCGGCATTGAAGCCGAGCAAAGGGGCATTGACCTTAATTTTTTGGAATTGCGTAAGCTTGACCCGGCGCTGGATTACTATACTCCAGTGTTGATTACCGGAGAAAAGCTGGCTGCGGAAAACCCTGAGCTGGTCAAAAAATTCATGCGGGCTACGTCCAAAGGCTACGTGTATGCCGCGCAGCACCCGGATGAAACAGCACAAATACTGCTCAAATATGCGCCTGAATCGGATAAAAAACTGGTGCTGGCCAGCCAAAAGTATCTCAGCCCCCGCTATCAGGATGATGCACCTCGCTGGGGTGAACAAAAGGGCGAAGTATGGGAGCGTTACGCCAGGTGGATGTATGAGCGCAAACTGCTACCCAAAATGATAGATACGGATAAGGCGTACACCAACGAGTTTTTGCCGGAGAAATAAGGAACGGGGACACATCTCCCTGACCCCGGAGGAGGGGGATAGTTGGGAATTATATTGGAGGATGTTGGGAAGTCGTATGAGGTGGACGGCAAGCGGCTGGTTGTATTGGACGGGGTGTCGGCGGAGATAGGGCAAGGGGAGTTCGTTAGTTTGATCGGGCCCAGCGGCTGCGGAAAAAGCACCTTGTTCAATATTATCTGCGGCCTGGCCGAGCCCGACCGGGGCAAAGTGCTGTTTGACGGCCGGGAAGGAGTAGGCGCAGGGGAAGTTGTCTCCTACATGCCGCAAAAAGACCTGCTGCTGCCGTGGCGGTCGCTGCTTGACAATGTAATCCTGGCCCGGGAGGTGGACGGGATGAACAGGGAGAAGGCTAGGCGTGAGGCACGGGAATTGATGTCCCTGTTCGGCCTGGCCGGCTTTGAAAACAGTTACCCGGCCGAACTTTCCGGGGGAATGCGACAGCGGGCGGCACTGATGCGGACGGTCCTGGCACGGCGCCCGGTCTTACTGCTGGACGAGCCCTTTGGAGCTTTAGATGCCATAACCAGGACCAGGATGCAGCTGTGGCTGCTGGATATCTGGGCAAAGTTCGGGCAGGCGATTTTTTTCGTTACTCATGATATTGATGAGGCGCTTTTACTATCCAGCCGTGTTTACGTGCTTACCCCCCGCCCGGCCAGGGTTGCACTGCATTTGGAAATAGACCTGCCCAGGCCCCGGAGCGCGGAGATTGTTACGGCACCCCGGTTCTTGGAACTGAAAAAGACCATTATGGAGGCGTTATTTTAAAAGTTTTATTTCCAGGATTACCCTGCGCAATGCGGCGGCGAAACGTTCATCATCGTTCGTTGTGCGCTTGCGGGGCCCTTTGGTTTGCCTACCGCTCCTGCGCCAACGGGCTTTAAGCTCGCGTTCCTCCAATAAAAATTCAATGGTATCTTGGCGATAAATCCTGCCGGCAGGGGAAACGGCCGCCGCGTGTTTGCCCAGCACCAGTGCGGCCAGCCCCCAGTCCTGGGTTATGACGATATCCCCGGATTGGGTCATGTTAATTACCGCCAGGTCTGTTTCCTGGGGGCCGTTTCCCACAGTGGTATGATGGTCGGATATTATGTTGTGGTTGAAGCTGGCCACAGTATGCAGCAAAAGCCCGTATTCGCGCGCCACCTGTGCGCATATCTGTAGAACCTGCCTGGGACAAGCGTCGGCGTCAATAATAATTTTCATTATACCTCGTAAAAAGCCACGCCAATTAATCCCGGTCCGGCATGCACACCCATTACCGGGCTTAACTGTGCGAACGTGAATTCCTTAATTTGAAACTCTTTTGCATTTTTTATTCTTTCCATAAGTTTTCTGGCTTCTTCTTCGGCATCTCCGTGAGCGACGGCAATGTTGATTGTTTTTCCAGAAGCTTTTTCTTTAAGGATTTCTATCAATTTGTTAATAGATTTTTTCCTGCCCCGAACTTTGCCCCAGCTAAAATACTTGCCTTCCTCATTTATCGAAATTATCGGCTTAATATCCAGCAGCTGGCCAACCGTTCCCTCAACATAACCGATTCTACCGCCCTTTTTCAAATATTCCAGGGTTTTGACAACAAAAAATACGTTTATCTTTTTTTGTATTTCGTTAACCCGTGCTATAACACTGTCAAAATTAAGCCCGTTTTGGATGCATCTCCCGGCTTCCTGCACCAGGAACCCCAGGGCCAGGGAAAGGGCACGGGAATCAATTACCTCCACTTTCATTTTGTTAAATTGCCGTGCTACGGTTTTTATCGTTTCGTAAGTGCCGCTAAGCCCGCTGGAAATGTGAATTGATATCGCATGGGTGAAATTTTCAGCACTGAGCTTCTCCAGCAATGTCCTGGCCTCTTCAGGCGTGGGCATAGAAGTGGTGGGAACTTCAGCAGGCATCTTGTCATACACATCCTGGGGCTGGATATCGACCCTGTCATTAAAGACCCTGTCCTTGTAAATAATCTTCAGGGGCAAAACCCAGGCGTTGATCTTGTTCAGTATTACACCTGGCAGGTCACAGGTGCTGTCGGTTATCAGGGCAATTTTTTCTGAGGGCATGTCTACCTCCAATGTAAATAAATAATCTAAATCTATTCGACAAGATCATAATATTACCTTTTTTATATTAGACAACATCCATTTACGCCGGCCCTCCTAACCACAGTTTTTCCGGGTAAACCACCATACCGCCGGCGCATCACCGGCGGAGGATGAAAATATAGTTAATCTGCCATTGCGAGGAGCGAAGCGACAAAGCAATCTCATTTATAGGAAAGGGGACACGCCTCTTCGAGGAATGTCCCCAATTTTATGTCCCCAATTTAAACATGCCTCATTGATGTTTATTCTTTGGTTATTGCATTTTTAATCTCTTGCTTTAATTCCCTGTACTTGGCCAGCCACTTAATTCTTTCTTCTCTGAGCTGGTCCACCATGCTATGGTAATCTTCCTCGGCATAGTAAGATGAAGGGTCATAAGCATGCATATCCATTTCCGGGATTAATTCCGGTACCAGGTAGCCCCAGTCAGGGTCTTGTTTCCACTTAATGTCACCTTTGGCGATGTGTTTTAATATGTTGGTGGATGCGCCAATGCTAATTTTTATTCCCGGCCGGTTTCCGCCCGTACCCACACTGCCGGTGTTAAGGAGGTAGCACTCAATATCCGGGTTGGCCTCCAATATTTCCAACAGCCGGTTTCCTTCTTCCCCTTCCAAACCAACGATGAACGGGTTGGTGCCCACTTCCCGTTTGGATTGTCCTGCCTTAGTCGGGTCGCCGGCCGAAGTTTCGATGGATTCGCCCAGCATAAAGAATGCCGCAGCCTGGGTAGGGTTTAACTTCGCCACGGGAGGTACAATTGTATCGTGACGGGTGATGAATATCAGACGATGGGCTTTTTCCAGGTCGATGCCTTGATCAACCCCCGGGACATCTTCACGGCGGATTACGCCTCTGCCGTTGGAAGTCAGCTCACTGTTATCAAAATCAATCAGGCCGTTGTCATTAACTTTTACGTTTTCAAATATCGCTTCGGGGCTTTGTGCCGCTTTGTAAAGAACTTTCTGCGATTCGTCCAATCCTTCAGTTTTAATATAAAAGCCGTTTTCAGTCCCGAAACAATAGCCCTGTGGGTTCATCATTACTACATCGTCTTGCCTGATAATGGCTCTCTCAGGCTCCTTCAAACCATGGTCGTGCATAGTCAGTGTAGTTTTGCCGGTGCCACTCAGTCCAAAAAGCAGGAAACCGACATCTTTTAGTTCTCCAGTTACATCTTTTACCCTTAATACTTTGCTGCCTGCGTGGAAACCAAGTCCCCCCGACTGTTTACAGCGGAACATGGCCATGCGCAGGAAAGATTTTTTGGCTTCTCCGAAATAATCTGTGCCAAGGATATAGGTGATTCCGGCCAGGGGGTGACAAAATATCACCCGTTCGTGCCATTCAGGTACGTAAACACTTACTAAATCCGGATCAGCCTCGGAATCAACAGGCGGGAACAGCATAATATTCCACTTTAAGGGAATACGTGCAAATTTGGAGGTAATATAGAGGCGGCAGTGCAGGCTAAAGTCTCGGTGTAAGCCCATACGGCGATCCAGCTGTATAACCTCTTGGTTTTTCAGGTATTTATGAACCTCACCGGCAATTCTAATTGCTTCTTCGACAGAGATGCCCTGCTGGTCAACGCCCAGGGGAACCCCGTCCTCCACTATAAATGTTTTTTTGGCGCTCCGATTACGTACGCCGGAGATAAAACTGGCACTATCGTAAACAGTTTTTCGACATCCTTTCCGAGCCAATGCTTTCAATTCTTCGTGGGTGGGGTTATTAATTATTTTTTGTGCTTCCACCGGTAGTTTAACAAACTTCATTTTTGTCGCTCCCTCTATGGTTAGTAGTATAATTATTGAAATTCTGCATGGATCTTCTTCATCCTGCCTTGGCTTGAGAAAATGTATACATTATGCAAAATTAAATTATGGAAGGAATTAACAAAAATGCATAGAATAAGTAAATTCATAAAAACTGATACGAGGTGAAAGATGTGCTGGTAGAGGGTACAATGATTATAACCTGTTTGGGGGCTGGTGCTGCTGTCGGTTCCCTGCTTACGTACAGGCTTGCCAACGGCATTATGGGACAGGAAAAAGATCAGAAAATAAAGGCTTGTATAGTTGAGAATGAAGCACTGAGCAGAACCAACCTGATTTACCGCGAGCGGATCGAGCAATTGGAGAACGCCCTTTTCAGCAATGAAAAATTTTTAGAAATGACGGGCGAAATTGAGTTCTTAAGGTCCAGTAATTTTAAACTGCGCAGCAGGCTCAGGGATTTGGAATGCCTGGTTGCAGCGGAAAAAAAGAAGGCCTCCAGGGAACAAGTTGAAAAGTTGGAAAGTACAGTACGTGATCTAAAGCATAAGATTGAAAACGTATCTCGTTCGGGCATTCCTGTATTGGTTCCGGCCCCCTTTGAGTTGTTACCTGCTAAAAAAGAAATTGCTGCTGCCAGGGAACCTGAACCAGCCGGGAAAGATGCAGGCCAAGGGAGGGAAAGGAAATGGTCCACTATAATTAAGGCAAGAAGAATAACTTAAAAAATTTTATTTCACAGGTTGTAATTTTATTTAAATTCCCATATTATATTGACATACTAATGGAATTTTTTGTGGTGAGTCCCGTTCCTGCTTATGAATTGGCGAATCATCAATAAAGGTTCCATGGTTAACACTAATTCATAAGGGGGACAATAGCAGGACAATGGCTTATTCAGACAAGACTTTATCTTGTAAGGACTGTGGTGGGGAATTTGTATTTACGGCTGGCGAGCAGGAATTCTATGCCGAAAAGGGCTTTGAAAACGAGCCTTCACGCTGCCCGGAATGCCGCAGGTCTCGTCGCCAGCAAAATAATTTCCGCGCCAGGGCACCCAGGGAGAGAAAGATGTATGAAGTGATGTGCGATCAATGTGGACAAATGACCAGTGTGCCTTTCCAACCCAACGGCAGCAGGCCGGTATATTGCCCGGATTGCTACCGGTCCAAGCGTAGAGATTCCTGGGGTTAATAATTATCTCAACTAGAATCAGGGCTGAACATTAGTTTTTAACAAACTTGCGCTTAATGTTGCCATAAAGTTTAATAATAAACATTTTAAAACCGGCTTGCGTTATTTTTAACGAAGGCCGGTTTTTGTTTTACCGGTGCATTTTGGTTCGTTTCCAGGGATAAAATAAAAAAGCCCCCAAAACTAGATTACGGAGGTCATCGAATGTTTTATTTCCGCAAAGTTTCAGTAAACCCGCCGCTGCCGGAACCGGTCCAGCGCCTGCGAGAGCTTTCTTATAACCTGTGGTTCAGCTGGAACCGGCCGGCGCGGGATTTATTTAAAGAGATTAACCCCCGCTTGTGGGATCAGGTTGAACATAACCCGGTTCAATTCCTGTTGCGGGTTGGCAAGGAGAACCTGGAAAAAGCAGCGGCCGACCGGGATTTTTTAAAAAAGTATAATGAGGTCATGGCCGAATATGACCAATACATGCAGGAGGAGAAATGGTTCCACCGCACCCACCCGGAATACAGGGACCGTACAATAGCTTATTTTTCTGCGGAATTCGGCTTGCATGAATCCTGTCCCATCTACTCGGGCGGATTGGGCATTTTGGCCGGTGACCATACCAAGGCAGCCAGTGACTTGGGTCTGCCTTTTGTTGGGGTAGGGCTGTTGTATAAGCACGGTTTTTTCAAACAGCTCATCAACCGGGAGGGCAGACAGGAAGTAGTTTACCCGGACCTGAATTTTAATGAGATGCCTATAAAACCAGTGATTGCAGAGAGCGGTCTGGAAACTACCGTGGCAGTTGACTATCCTGGCCGTACGGTTCATGCCAGGGTTTGGGAGATCAAGGTTGGATTGGCCCGGATTATCTTGTTGGACACCGACCTGCCCATCAATTCCCGGGAGGACAGGGAAATAACTTCACAGCTCTATGGTGGGGGACGTGAAATGCGGATCATGCAGGAATTGATGCTGGGTGCCGGTGGCGTCAGGGCGCTAAGGGCACTTGGTATCAAACCCCGGGTATGGCATATCAATGAGGGTCACTCCGCATTTCTTACCCTTGAGCGCCTTAGGGAGATGGTGTCTGAAGGGATTCCGTATTCAACCGCCAGGGAAGCGGTTCGCTCCAATACCCTTTTTACCACTCACACTCCAGTTCCTGCGGGGCATGACGTTTTCAACAAGGAAATGGTGGAAGAATATCTCGGCAGTCTCTGCCGGGATAATGGAATGAGCTGCCAGGCGCTGGTTGACCTGGGTTGGGATGTTGAACACAGGGAATTTAATATGACCTTACTGGCTATAAGAATGTCCGGTTACTGCAATGGGGTCAGTAGATTGCACGGGGAAGTCACCAGGCAGATGTTCCACCGGTTTTACCCGTCACTGCCGGTTGAAGAGGTGCCTATTACTTCCGTGACCAACGGAGTTCATGCCGGGACCTGGATAGCGGAAGCCTGGAAGGACGTTTTTGACCGCTATCTGGGGGACAATTGGCAGAACCATGTTACTGAACCTGATATTTTTAGCCGGGTTGACGAAATTCCCGATGAAGTAGTGTGGGAAACACACTCGCAATTAAAAGAAAAAGTTATTCAATACGCAAGGGAAAAGGTTAGGGAAAACAGGGTCCGCAATCATGAACAATTGGGACTGATTGCCGAGGCGGAAGATATTCTGCTGCCGCATGCCCTAACTATAGGTTTTGCCCGCAGATTCGCCACCTATAAGCGGGCGACGTTGCTATTCAGGGACCCGGATCGATTAGCCGCGCTGCTAAACAACCTCGATCGCCCGGTGCAGATCATCTTTGCCGGGAAAGCTCATCCCGCTGACCAGGCAGGACAGGAATTAATCAAAAAAATTTTGGATTACTCCAGGGAAGAACCGTTTCGGGGGAAAATTGTTTTTCTTGAGAATTATGACATCAACGTAGCAAGACATTTGGTCCATGGTGTAGATATCTGGTTGAACACGCCCCGCTGGCCCATGGAGGCAAGCGGCACCAGCGGAATGAAAGCGGCTATGAATGGCGTGCTGCATTGTAGTGTGCTGGACGGGTGGTGGCCGGAAGCCTTTAACGGTAAAAACGGTTTTGCCATCGGAGGGCCGGGCAATGTAAATTTAAACGAAGCAGATCAAGACAGGAACGATAGCTTTTACCTGTATAAATGCCTGGAGGACAGAGTAGTACCGTTGTATTACGAACGTCTAAACGGTATTCCAGTAAAATGGGTAGCCAGAATGAAGGAGTCGATAAAGACCATCATAACCAGGTTTAGTACTGCCAGAATGGTATCGGAATACACCGACCGCTTTTATGTTCCTTTGATTGACCGGGGTATAGCCTTTACAGAGGCAGGTTTCCAGGTTGCCAGGCAGGCCGACCGGTTTAAAAGATTCATGAAGGAAAACTGGCATCACGTCAAGGTGGAACGGACAAATACAAACGGCAGGTGGGATATGGTAGAAGGCGAGGAACTAATGGTTGAATCGGTGGTTAAGTTAGGCCCAATTCCCTCGAAGGATGTAGTTGTTGAAATTACTCTGGGCAGTGACCGGGGAAGCTACATCTGTGGCCTGGACTCGCTACCTATGGAGTTAAAGGAACAGGTGGGCGATGGGGTATATAAGTATGTGGGAAAAGTTCCCCTTACCCAGGGAACCTTTGGCTACACCGTAAGGGTAAGGCCGGACCAGCAGAATATGGTGGGAACAAATGAACTACCGCTGGTGAGATGGGCCGATAATTTTTAAACACTACCAAAAGCGGGTGATGATTAAATGCTGCTAATAGTAATTAGAACTATTATCCTTTATGCTGCCATAGTAATTGTTATGCGGGTAATGGGTAAGCGGGAAATAGGACAGCTACAGCCCTTTGAACTGGTGGTGGCGCTGATGATCGCCGATTTGGCGGCCATTCCCATGCAAAATACCGGAATTCCCCTGTTGAGTGGGATCATTCCTATCATCATCTTAATGGCCGCCCAGGTCACTTTATCATATATATCCATGAAAAGTGAAAAAGCCCGGATGGTGTTTTGCGGCCGCCCCAGTGTGCTGGTGGAAAACGGCAAGCTGGTGGAGAAGGAATTAAGATACCTGCGCTATAATGTCAATGACCTGTTAGAACAGCTGCGCTCCAAGGATTACCCTAATATAGCAGATGTAGAGTTTGCCATATTGGAAACCAACGGTCAGCTCAGTGTAATCCCCAAATCCCAGAAGCGGGCTGTACAGCCGGAAGATTTAAAGCTGGAAACCAAGTACGAGGGCATGCCTGTAACGCTGGTTATGGATGGCAAGGTGATGAAAGAAAACTTAAAGAAAATTAATCTGAATGAGGGTTGGTTGAGGACGGAACTGAATAAATTTGGAATTAATGATTTTAAAAAAGTATTTTTTGCCAGCCTTGACACGGCGGGAAAACTTTTCTTTCAGCTTAAAGCCAGGTCCGGTGGGGGTGCTGCATGAAGATATACGTTGCCGTTATTGCAGTATTAATAGTTGTACTGGCTTTTGGAGTTTACACCGTTAATGCTCTGGAAAGTGATACTCAGCAAATGATGACGGGTTTTGGGAGTCTGGAAAAAGACATAGCAGCAGGTAACTGGGACGCTGCCGGCAAGGGCATGCATCAGGTGCAAAACAAATGGTCTGCCCACAAAAGTTGGTGGGCCATGGTAATTGACCACCAGGAAATTGATAATATAGATATGGCCATCGCCCGCGTGACCAAATATATAGAGCAGAAGGACAGGACCATGGCTTCGGGTGAAGCGTCTGTGTTAAAGCAGATGCTGGAGCATATTCCGGAAAAGGAAAAGATAAATCTTAAAAACATTTTATAACTTAAAAAAAGCCCCGGAGGACGGGGCTTTTGGGGTATATTGCTATTGTTCCATAAGTTGGGGACATTCCTCCGAAGGAGGTGTGTCCCCTTTTCACTTAACCTGTTACTTTGTTGTCTATGGGCATCTCCATTGGTTTGGGTGCCTTCGTTATCAATGCCAGAATAGCCGCTACAATCATCAGGATGGCGGAGATGGTGTAGGCGCCCTGGTAGCTCTGGGTAAGGTCTAAAGCACGGCCGGCAATAATGGGACCTATTAGTGCCGCGATACCCCAGGCTGTGAACACGAAGCTGTAGTTTAAACCGCCGTTCTTCAGGCCGAAGTAGTCAAACGTAGTGGATGGGAACAGCGACAAGCAGGCGCCGTAGGCTGCGCCGGTAAGGACAGAACCGATTAAGAGGGTTGCGCCGCTGGTATAGAAGGAAAACAAGAACATATTGATTGCCTGGATGGCAAATACCAGGAACATGGTTCTGGTTCGCCCGAGTTTGTCGGACAACCAGCCAAAGAAAACCCGCCCGCCGGCGTTGGCTACGGCCATCACAGCCACCAGTACGAAGCCCCAGGTAATGCCGCCCTGCACTTTGGAGATGGTGGCCAGGTGGCCGATTATCATCAAACCTGCCGAGGCGCCAAATAAGAACATTAGCCAAAGCTGATAGAATTGCGGGGTTTTGACCATTTCAGCGGGTGTATAGTCTCGCTTGGAGGCCACAGGGGTATTGCCATTTGATTTCGGCGGAGGTCCGCCGTACGGTATATAACCTGCGGGCGGAACGGAAAGGTACTGAGCCAGAAGAATCATTACCACGAAGAAAAGTGCTCCCAGATAGAAGAAGGTTCCCTTTACGCCATAAGTCGTTAAGAGGTAGTTGGTTAAAGGCGCCGTGTATATCGAAGCGCCGCCAAAGCCGGCAACCACCAGGCCGGCAATTAAGCCTCTCTTATGAGGCTGGAACCACTTGACCGCGGCAGGGGTAGGAGCGGCGTAGCCCAAGCCCATGGCTATGCCGACAAAGAGGCCGAAACCGATGGTAATGCTTGTTAAAGTAATTGATGAGCCGCTGATATACATACCAAGACCGACAAAAACAGCGCCTACAGTGACGACCCAGCGTGGGCCAATTTTGTCGACCAGTCGACCGCCGGGGATCATGCTGGCTGCAAAGATCAGGCAGGCCAAAGTATAGGGAAATTGGGTTTCAGTAGCAGACCAGCCAAGCTGTGTTTTTAATGCAGCGGCAAATACGCTCCAGGTATAAAGCACACCCAGGCAGAGGTTGACACCGGTACCTGCGAAAACCTTCAACCAGGCAGTGGTTAAACTTGGTTGATTAGTTGACAATTTTTACACCTCCAGTATTATTGAGGAATATAGACACGTAATTAATATTGTATCAAAGGGGTAAATTAATAGTTTTCCAGGCAGATATATTATTAAGAAAGGTAACAGTCCAAATTATTTGGGTATAATGTTATAAAACCGCCAATTCCTACAATATTCAATAAACACGACTGTCGGAGTCCTGATAGAAAGTAGTTAAGTCATTTTTATCACCCCCTGTAAATTTTTAGTCCATTATATATTAGTATATAACTTACAGAAAATTAACAAAATTCAGTCTAATAGTCACATTAAGATTTTAACAGTAGTATTAATTATTAAGCGGTAAACAAATAGGAGGCAACGCTGCTTTAACCGTTGCCTCCTATATAAAACCAGTGGCTGGTCTAAATCGACATATTTTTTCAAGAGCGCCAGAGCCGGGCGGAGAAGACCACCAGGACGGTATAAACCTCCAACCTTCCCACCAGCATACACAGTGCAAGCAGTAACTTTCCCGCGGCGGGAATGGCGGCGTAGTTGGTGGCCGGGCCTACAGCGCCAAAGCCCGGCCCTATATTGCCCAGTGTTGCTGCCACTGCCGATATTGAACTGATTAAGTCAATACCCATGGCAGTTAAGAGTAATGTTGAGGCGAGTAGAATAGCAAGATAAAGGAAAAAGAAGGAAACGACGCTTTCCACCAGTTCCTCTGTGATGACATCCCTGCCCAGGCGGACAGGTATAATCGCCTTGGGGTGGATCATTTTAGTAATTTCGCGGGAAGCATTTTTAAACAGGATCAGGTAACGGACATTTTTTATCCCGCCGGCGGTTGAACCGGCGCACCCACCGATAAACATGAGCAGAAACAGGACCCCCTGGCTAAAAGCAGGCCACTGGTTATAATCGGCAGTGGCAAACCCGGTAGTAGTGAGAATGGAAACGCTTTGAAAGGCTGACTGGCGAAAAGCTGCCTCAATACCGTAACCCTGAACAGTAATCAGGTTGATGCAGATAAAAACCACAGCGGCCAGTGTAACAAGGGTGTACATACGGGTTTCAGGGTCTTTCCATAAAGGACGGAAATTCCCCCGCAAGGCATGAAAGTGCAGCGCAAAGTTCATACCACAAAGGAACATAAAAAAAACGATAATATATTCCACCGCCGGGTTGTTAAAAGCGGCAACGCTGGCGTTTTTATTGGAAAAGCCACCTGTAGCCACGGTTCCAAAGGTTTGAATGAAAGAATCAAACCATGAAAGCCCTGCTATTTTTAAAGCGAGTATTTCTGCTACTGTGATAATAAAATACAGCTTGTATAATTCCCTGGAGGTTTGAGCCACCCGGGGGAGCACCTTGCTTTTGGCCGGTCCAGGCACTTCGGCCCGGAATAATTTCATGCCGGCGATCTTTAATGAAGGTATCAGCGCCAGGGTGAGAACAATAATGCCCATGCCGCCCAGCCAGTGGGTTATACTGCGCCAGAATAGAATACTTCGGGAAAGGATTTCAACATCAGTTAAAACTGAAGCACCAGTGGTGGTGAAGCCGGACATTGTTTCAAAAAATGCGTCAATAAAACCGGGAATCGCTCCTGATATGATGAACGGTAAGGAGCCGAACAGCGCCAAAAACAACCACCCCGCGGTGGCGATGATAAAACCTTCCCTGTATCCGACCACGCTGGATTCAATGCGAGTACGGGCCAGAATAAAACCGGCAATGGCAATAAAAAAAATGGAAATGGCAAAAGCCAGGTAATCTGCTTCACCTAAAAACAGGGCGATTCCTAAAGAAGGCAGCATTGCCCCTGCTTCACAAAGTAAGACCAGTCCCAGCGTGCGCAGTATCAATGAAGTATTCATTGTTTAGTTTCCTCCAAGGCTGCACAGCGACTCTACAATATGGACGTTATGGCCAAGTGCAAAAACTACAATCCGGTCAAGGTCTTTGATTACATCATCACCCTGGGGTATGATCACCTTGTTTTTTCTCATAATGGCTCCTATAATCGTACCCGGGGGCAAGCCCGACCTGTGCAGCGGGCGTCCTGACAATTTACTGCCGGGCTGTACGATCAACTCCATTACTTCTGCCTTTTCGTTTAGCAATAGGTAAAGTGACAGTAATCTTCCGCCTTTGATAAACCGCAGTATTTCACCGGCCGTAATTAAGCGCGGGCTAATAGCGGAGTCAACCCCCAACTGCTCTACCAAAGGGGCGTAGCCTGGCCTGCTTACCTTGGCGATTACCCTTTTAGCTCCCATTTGTTTGGCCAGGAGCCCTAACAGCAAGTTTTCCTCATCCAGTCCTGTAACGGTTACAAACCCGTCAATATCTTTGATCCCTTCTCGTTTAAGTAGTTCCATATCGGATCCGTCGGCGCACAAGATTAGCGCCCCCGGCAATTCTTCAGCCAGTTCGCGGCTTTTTTTCTTATCCTGTTCAATAATTTTTACCTTCATGCCCTGGGAACAAAGTTTTTCAGCAAGATAAAAGCCGATTCTCCCGCCTCCCAGGATCATGACGCTGTGAACCTTTTGTTTATTCTTTTTGACTTTTGAACAAAATTTATTGATTACATCGGAATGACCTAACAGATAAATGATATCGCCCGGCAGAACCACGTCTGAGCCGCCCGGGATTAGCATATCACCGTCACGAGATATAGCTACGATTAGTAGTGATCTGGGAATATCCATCTCCATAAGTTTTTTGTTGGAAAATATAGTCATCTTCTCATCAACTGCAATGTCAACCATTTGCACTTTGCCTTGCGCAAATGGTTCCATGTTAACCGGTAGTGCCAGGGTTAACAGGCGGTTGATCTCCATTGCCGCCGAGTAATCGGGATTGATGATCAGGTCTACGCCCAGGTCTTCTTTGCTAATGATTAGATTTTTGGAATAATGCGGGTCTCTGATTCTGGCGATAGCCCGGGGAATGCCAATCCGCTTGGCGGTCATGCATGCTATCATGTTAACTTCGTCGCTATTTGTGACTGCAATAAGCAGGTCACTGCTTGCAATGACATTGGAACTCAGAATTTTGGCTGCGGAACCGCTGCCCCTGATGCACAGACAGTCATAATCCTCTTCTATTTTTTGAAGTCTTGTCTCATCCTTATCAATAATAATTAAATCGTGGCCTTCATGCAGCAAACGGGTAGCTATTTCCTTACCAACTTTACCGGCCCCGATAATTGTTATTTGCATTTTTTCACCTCATCAATGAAACCGGGCGTAATATTTTCAATAATTAATTAGTATAAGTTATAAATTTCTTTTTGCAAATATAGGTTCGTTATTTTTTATAGATTGAAGGCAGGAAAATAGTGACTACTATAGTATTTTACCAGGGGTGGCTAAAAATGGGCGATATTTGGTATCTTACTATAACGGCCATTGCATACAGGCAATGGCTGAATTGATTCTGGGTGTCAGAAACATCCGCTTGCGGGTTAGGGGGGTACTATGTTTTCTTCGGTTGGCAATGAATTGCGCGGTCTTAAAAACTACCAGCGGGATATTTTAGTATGTTGTGCTATTTTTGTAGCCGCTGTGTATGCCGGGTATATTGCAGCGGTATTATTGCAAGACAGGTCCGTCGAGTATTATGCTGAAGTGCGAAAGATCATTATCGGAAGCGGTTTGCCGGAAAATATTTTTTTGTATATTTTAACCCGTAATGCCATTGTAAGCTTTACCGCACTGGTGCTGGGCATAGTTACATATAACGTTTGGCCTGTAATGATTCTGTTAATGAACGGGGTTATTAGCGGTTTTGCAGCTAAAATGCAGGCGCTTCTTTTTAATCATTATACTTTTGAAATCTGGCTTTTTGGATTGATTCCCCATGGCATTCCTGAGCTGGGCGCGCTATTTATCGCTTGCGGGTCCAGTTTTTATTATCGAAGGTTGCGCAGCAGAGGAAAACCGGTTTGGGGCCGGGTGGTAAAAACATATTTTTCAGTTGTCTTGCCCTTGCTGGTTCTGGCCGCATTAATAGAAACCTTTGTAACCCCGCTGATTATCCAAAGGTTTTTGCAGTAATTCTAAAAAAATAAAGGAATTTTACGGCTTAATAACAAATATATAGCTAACTGCGTAACCCTGATGACTGGAGGGGGTTCTGTGATTCTGGTAACCGGGGGTACAGGCCTGGTTGGAAGACATCTTGTTAAGGCGTTGGTAGAAAAAGGTCACAAAGTACGCTGCCTGGTACGCTCTCCCCAAAAAAGCGGGGAACTGCTACCCTCAGGTGTTGAACTAGTCCGCGGCGATATTAATAATTCAGCGGCAGTTTCTGCTGCCTGCAAAGGTGTCGATAAGATTTATCACCTTGTCGCCGTGATCAGGGAAGAGGGAGATAATACATTTGAGCATGTGAATGTAGAGGGAACATTAAACCTTGTTATTGCTGCGGGTCAGGCCGGAGTTAAACATTTTATCCATATGAGTGCCATTGGAGCCTGCAATAATCCCAAGTACAAATATGTCTATTCAAAGTGGCGCGGGGAGGAAGCGGTTAGACAAAGCGGCTTGGGTTGGACTATTGTACGCCCTTCTATTATATATGGGGACGGCTTTAATTTTTTTGACCGGATGATGCAGTCATTCAGGTATGTACCTGGTCCAGTTGTGCCGGTTCCGGGTAAAGGTGCGACTTTGTTTCAGCCTATTGCTGTAGAAGACATAGTGCGCTGCCTGTGTTTGATTGGCGAAAATGGGAATATGTTCGGGCAAATGGTCGAATTAGGAGGGCCAGAGCATCTTAGTTACTCGCAGATGCTGGATCTCCTGATGGAACGGCTGGGAGAAAAACGCTATAAGATTTATGTACCCATGTTTCTAATGCGTTTAATTGTGCCCCTTATGGATAGTATTTTACCAGACCCTCCCGTAACTCCTGTGGAATTAAAACAAATGGAAGTGCCGAACATCACAGACATTGATGCTGTGGAAAAAAAATTTGGCTTTAAGCCAAGGACGCTGCGTAACGGGCTCAAATACCTGCCTGCCGGTAAAAAGAGCTAAACGCCAACAATAGCTTGATAATGTAGTATCAAGCTATTGTATTCAGCTGGTGTTTTAATACTTTTTGAACGTAATTCTTTGTTTCCCGGCAATCGGGAATTCCTCCGGCCCGGTCTACCGCGCCAGGTCCGGCGTTGTATGCTGCCAAGGCTAAAGCTGTGTTTCCATTATACCTGTTGAGCATCTTTTTAATGTAGCGAACCCCGCCGTCTACATTTTGAACCGGGTCAAAAGGGTCTTTTACTCCCAGCGACGCTGCTGTAGCAGGCATTAATTGCATTAAGCCCATAGCTCCGGAGGGAGAAACCGCGCGGGGATTAAATCCTGATTCCACTTGGATTACAGACTTAACCAATGCCGGATCAACACCATGTTTTTTGGAAATATTTTCTACCATTGTCTCAATACCGGTTTTATGAACAGGTGTCGTTGCGGTAGTTTTAGTTCTGCCGGCTGTTACTGAAGATGTTGTTTCAGCAGGAAAAATATTTTCCGTTGTTATAGCCGACTGTTTTTCAGGTGTGCTGCTGTTGTTTTCCTGCTGTTTGGCCAAGGCCAGCATTAGCAGGAAGGAAAAGTCCTCTTCCGGCAAAATTTCTTCGGTCCTCTGATTGGTTGTTACCGATAACGACTGGGTTTCAACCAGCAGCCTGGCCAGTTCATCTATTCTCATCAGCCACCCACCCAACTTTCTCTAAGATTACTTAATCTTTGGGATAATTCCACCCAAGTTATGGATTGCCGGATACTGTAATTTGATTAAGCCAGCCGAACATTGCATCCCACACCTCACGGGTATGGTTGGAGAATTGGTGGTCGGCGCCTGGAATATAAAGGAGTTTCTTTGGTTCACCGGCACTTTGGAATATTAACCTGGCGTCCTTAGGGGGAACAACGTTGTCTTTTTCCCCGTGGATCATCAATAATGGCCTGGGCGCAATCTTACTTGCCAGCCGGGGTACATCAAACCGGTCAAGGTCATCAAAGAAAGTTCTGCGCAGGTAAATGATACCGTCCTCTCCGGTCAGTGCGTACATCTCGCCGTTTTCGTCCACAGGGCCTTCGGCCAGCTCTATAAACAAATCTTTTAGCCTGGCCGGGGCCGCCCAGGTACATACTCCTGATACTCTCCGGTCGACTGCAGCGTGGCAAATTACCGTTGTTCCGCCGAAACTGCGCCCCATTGTAAAGACGGGGCCCATGCCTGCCGAGGTACACCAGTCCACCGCGCTGTTTAAATCATCTATCTGGCCCGATAGGGTTATTCTCTCGAATAAGCCTTCACTTTGCCCGTTGCCGCTAAAGTCAAACAGAAAAACATTGAAACCCCGGTTTCCAAGTTCCTCTCCCATGGCCCTGGCCTTGCCGCCGCCTTCTTTGCTGCCGGTGAAACCGTGACAAACAATCACCACCGGTCCTAAATTTCCGGCCGGGGCGTGTAGTAAACCTGCCAGACATTGTTTTCGGGAATTCGTAAAGCTAACTCTTTCCCAAGCTTGCCCGCTGGTCATGGTGATCTCCTCCTGTGTGTGGCTTATTCATCCCATGGCACCGTGCCATTTTTTATATCCTCCAATAGCATACGAACCCCCAGGTGGTCGTCCGGATCCAGTTTTAATAGCCTGTCAAGCAATTCTTTAGCTCCGGCTAAATCACCACGCCTTAATTTTACCAGCGCCAGTCCGTGCACCGTTCTCAGGTAAGGGCGGTTGTCGGTCCAGTACCAGGGTAATTTACCTTTAAAGTCAGCAGGCAAAACAGACCGGCCCACATTGTACGCTTTTGTATAATAATCTTCCGCTGCCACCAGGTTACCGGTATCCCATTCGGTAACTGCCAGGTGATTTAATGCGTCTATAAAATAAGGACATTCACTCAATAAGCTTTTAAAAATCCTTCTTGCTTTTTTTATATCGCCGGCTTCCAGATAATCAATCCCCAGGTCAAACTTGTCTGAAAGGTTCAATACTTCTCCCGGCCAGGCGAATTCCCATTCATTTCGTCCCCTTTTTTCCAAGCGAATAGGGTAGGCTAAATTACTTGGTTTTTTGTTATGGTGCCCCTTGCGTTTAAAATCATTTAATTCATTTGCGCTGCCGGAACTAACCCAGTGCCGGTATTGTTCCCAGGCCAATTGAAGACATTCTTCATGCCAGTCCAGTTGTCTTGCCCGGTAGGAACGCTTCAACAAATCATAAATAGCTTTGGCCTCCCGATGTCCCCGGGACTGGTGGGTTACCCACAGAACATCGGCCAGTACGTGTTTGGCCACGTTTTTTTCCATACCATGCACATCCCTGTAAAGGCCTAATTAATTACTCTATATTTTACCTGGGCGATGTTTTTTCCTGCCTAAACCGCTGATGAAAAGTTTTAATAAGCATGCGAACTTAAGTAATTTAGCGAATGGAGGTAAAATATGTTTTTTTGTAGAAAGATATCGTTAAACGATCTAAGGGGTTGCCGGCATGATTACTTCAGGAACATTAAAAAGGGGGCTGCACCGGGGTTTTTCCACCACCTGGACGCTGGCCAAAGTAGTAGTTCCTGTTTACCTTGTGGTTACTGTATTAAAATACACACCGGTGTTAGATTGGTTGGCCGCTTTATTCGCACCGGTGATGCATTTGTTCGGCCTTCCCGGTGAAGCCTCCCTGGTATTGGTGCTGGGAAAACTAATCAACCTTTACGCAGCTATCGGGGCTATATCTTCGCTTGGCCTTTCCCACAGAGAAATAACAATTATTGCTGCCATGCTGCTTTTATCCCACTCGCTGCCGATTGAATCGGCTGTATCGGGTCGCACCGGCGTAAACTCTGTACTTATAACAGTTTTTCGCATTGCCATGGCAGTGCTGTCCGGGATTTTACTAAACCTTTTGCTTTAAGGAAAGGAAACACAACAAAAACTTTTCAGATATATTTTTAGAAAAAGAAGGTGCTATGTTTGGATTGGTTCGGGTTTGCTAGAGAAGTCTCGCTGGGAGTAGTTCACAATATAGCTATGATGGCTATGATTATTATACCTATAATGTTGGTTCTGGAGATTGCCAGGGATTTAAAAATTTTGGACCGGATTGCAGAATGGCTTGCTCCGGTGGTTGGGGTTTTTCGCCTATCCAGAGAGGCTGCTTTTCCGCTGCTGGTTGGCATAATATTCGGTATTGCCTACGGGGCCGGTGTGTTAATTGAGGAAGCGCGCAGCGGCCGTTTAAGTTGGAAGGATCTTTTCCTGATCAATGTATTTTTATCGGTTTGTCACGCTGTAGTGGAAGACACCGCCTTGTTTATAGCCGTGGGCGCCAACGGCGTAGTGATACTATTGGGACGTTTTGTCGTAGCTGTAATCCTAACCTTTCTGTTGAGCCGCTCAGCCTGGTTGGAAAGGGAAAGTTTAAAACGGGGCGCCCCGGTTTTATTAGTTCCTCCGGGGGGAACAGGGGGGAAATGCTGCTAAAAGGCTACACACCAGATCATGAACAGCGACCAGGGAAGTCATTTTACAGGTCCACAATACACTGGTCTCTTAAAGGCCGCCGGTGTTCAAATCAGTATGGATGGGAGGGGGCGGGCACTGGATAACATCTTCACAGAACGATTCTGGCGAAATCTTAAGTATGAGTAAGTCGTCGGCAATATAATAGCACCTCGGCCCTTAGGGCTGTCAAGGCCGCCGTCCTTCATGGAAAGTACTAAGGTTTTGGCGGCTATGATAGCCGCCATAAATAAGAATTTAGCTTTCACTGTGAACCTCCTCAGTTGCTGGTTTTCGTATACGTCCATCTGGGTCTGATCCTGAGCGTTGGCACCTGCTGTTATGAAGGGCAGGTTAATGACCAGTATGGCCAGGAATAATATAGACGAAAAAAACATTAAATCTGGAGCAGCTACGTCACTCCAACATAGCAATTACTTCTGACGCTTACAGTCACCTGCTGCCAACCATGCAGGAGCAACTAGCCTACTGTATTGATAGCTCAATGGGGCAAATTATCGAAAACATATTAGATATAAAAAAAACAGTTGCGTTAGCAACTGAAACTCAAAAAGCTGGTGCCGAAGGCGGGAGTCGAACCCGCATGGGATAACCCGCACGATTTTGAGTCCCTCCGCATTACCGGAAGCATCGGGAATGTAACGTACTCTACCGGAATCCTCAGACCCCAAAAAACCTTGTATAATGCGGGTTTGCGGCACTTAAAACCCGGAAACCCACGTCACTCCAAGGCTCTCTCAAAAGAGCGGTTTTGACATAAATTTTGGACGTTGGAGGGATATTGGAGGGATATACAGGAGGGATATCCGGACCATCTGTCATCGGAATGTCGAACGTGTGTTAATCAAAAATCAATATTGTAACAGTCATCCTACCATTGACAAATCTTTTCAGGAGCTGATGACTGTGAAAAATCAAGAATATTACGAGCAGCTTTTTGAGCCGTATCCTGATGTCGTTACATTGGATGAATTCAGAGCCATGTTGGGCGGCATTGGAGAGACCACGGCACGAAAGATTTTGCATGGGAACCATATAAAGTATTTTTTTATCCGCAACACCTACAGGATACCTAAAGTATGTGTTATCGACTATGTATTAAGCGACCATTACGCCCAATACCGGCAAGAGCTAAAAGTACAGGTTTAGCAGTAATTAAAATGAATGAACAAGAGGACATAGGTTTGCGCTTATGTTCTCTTTTTATATGGAAATAAATTCATATGGCTGATATAATTTATATTGACAACGTTGTTTTCATTGATATTGTATGGAGGTTTTTTTAATGCCGGATGTGAATGAGCTTTTAAATACTGCAATTAAAGAAACAGGGAACTTGAATCAAGGGGAAGTTTTCCTTGTAAGAGATTTATTCAAAGGCTATGAATGGAACCGCATTTCTCGTAGTGAACGGCTTCTGCTTGGCACATTATTTTTAAACTATGTGAATACGTCAAAGAATTCGATACAAGCGATTGAGAAGACTTCTTCGGGACAGCAAAGATATAGGATTAATTAAAACGTAATAGTCGAGTATAGACATTTCGTACTACGAAGAAGTTGAAATATAAACGCATAGATGTTGTCATATATGGCTTTTTTGATTTTAGATATTTATACATAGGCATTTGATCTGAACTAAACCATCGGGCCAGCTTGGCCCGATGTTAGAACCTTTCAGTAAGGGAGGGACGACAATATGCCGGAGGTTGAAAACACTCAAATAGACTCTGCTTTATCTACAGACGTTGGCGATGAAACTTCCAATAGATTCCGATATCAATGGGTTTTATCAGCTATTATCTGCTGCATGCTACTGGATCAAGATGAAGACGTCAAAGAAGTGTTTTGTGAGCATCATGAGGATATTTTGGTAAAACATATTAATGGTCTATTTACTGGTATACAGGTAAAAACTAGGGCAAGCGATCAACCACTCTGGAAAGCAAGCGATGAAGACGTGGTTAAAGCTTTTGCCAGATTTGTGATATTAGACAACCAATATCCCAGACAGTTTCAAGCGTTTAAATTTATCACAAATCACCCCATACAGTCATCCTCGAATGGACAAGATATTGCATATCTGCTTTGCCAAATAAGTCAAATTGAAAATCATGACTCATTAAGTAATGTTGTTAAAACCTTTATAAGAAGAATATCTAGAACAGCAGAGATCGCCGAAGAAGATAGCTTTCATACACTAAAAAAGGCATCGATCAAACATGATTTGCCTAAATTTCGAGATGCCACAATGCGGCTTATAGATACAATAGTTTTGGTTTGGGATAGAGCAAAGGGAGCTTCTTATGAAGGAATAAAGCGCGCTGCAAGCCATTTAATTGATGCATGTTTTCGCGCATCTTCATTAGCAAGCCAGGATTTGTTACCTGCATATCTGCCTATTTCATCCAGTGGAGTTGAAAGAGAAATCCAAGAACGCATTGCAGGAAAAACATTTAACAAACAGCGCGTTTATGATTTGCTATTACAAGGCTTAGATGAAACAATCCCATTATCTTGCGATCCAACGGATTTGGAAGATATTCGTACAGGCAGCAAAGAATTGTTACGCAAAAAACTAACCGCAGGTGGATTTTCAGCTATATCTACTATACACGCAGAAGACCTACGGGATACAGCGGATTATGCAGGAGCATGTCTTATCCAAAAATACGGTCGTGAACGAGGCCTCCAAAAATATCACGAATTACGATTAAAGGTCCAAGGGGATGCTGCCAGAGCATATGAGAAGGAAAAGAAGGACGAAGATCCGTTTGGACTTGATATGTTGTCCTCTCTTCGTGATAATTTGAAAAATAGGGCTTCATCTGGAGAGCAACTCTATGGCTGTTCTGTTGAGCACTTGGAAGGGCTAGCGTATTCGCTTACTTCACAATGTAAAGTAATATGGAGCATAAACCGTCCGTGGGAGGTGGAGTAATGGATTATGTGGAAGTGTTAGCAGATTTAGATGAACAGCCAGTTTTGCATAAATCGAGATTATTATTACTTCTATATGCCTTTGCAGGTGAAAATAACGAAGGTGCAATCGAAGGAATTACAAAATTAGCCAAGTTGGATTTTTTACTAAGATACCCCACAATGTTAAAGCATGCTTTAGAGGTCAAAGGAGCGTCAACAAGAGATTTATCTATAGAAGATCACGAGTTATATAGTGTTGAATCAGAGATGGTACGCTACCGTTTTGGACCGTGGGATCACCGGTATAGGTTTTATCTGAATCTTTTGGTTGGGGAAGGGTTAATAAAAGTGATTTCAGAGGGGCGAAAAGTGATAATTGCTTTGTCGGATAAAGGCTTCGCTTTCGCAAACAAATTAAGTGCAAATTCTTTGATGCAGATATACACTAAACGTGCAGGAATTTTAAAGAGACATTTTGATATGACTTCAACAAACCTCATGAATTTTATTTATGATACTTTTCCAGAAATTGTTTCGCTCAACTCGGGCAAGAGGATACAGTTATGAAAATTAAATTAGAACGTTTATTAATCCAAACAAAAAAGACCAGAGAAATTATCGAGTTTTCTGAATTGATAACATATGTTTATGGGCCAGTTGGAAAAGGAAAATCTACATTGGCTCGCTTAATTGACTTTTGTTTGGGAGGCCATCTTGAAAACACTCCTGCAATTCAACAAGAATTTATATCGGCAATCTTGCATGTACGCCTTGGCAATTATAAGTGCACTTTGGAACGAAGTGCAACAGATGGGTCCAGTGTTCGTATAACATGGTTTGAGTCTGAAAAAGTTAACGGGTCTGTAAATGCGCCACTTCAAGCTCAGGCTGAACCCATAATTCCGAATAGTGAATTATACACGCTTAGCGACATAATATATTTTCTTTGCGGTATAGAACCAATCAAAGTGAGACAAAGGAGTCGCGATGCTGATTCACCCTTGATAAGATTGAGTTTTAGGGACTTATGGCGTTATTGTTACCTTGAACAAATGCATCTGGACTCCTCATTCTTTAGATTTGAAGACCCCTTTAGAGGAAGAAAGAGTCAAGACGCAATGCGGTTTTTTACAGGTCTTCACTCTGAACGATTAAGTCAGTTAGAAACTGACTTAATGAAGGCGATAGACGATCAGCGGGCTAAAAGAGGTGCTGTCAAACAAATTCGTGAATTTATGAGTCAATTTTCATTAGGTTCGGAGAGTGAGATAATTGACCAATTACAAGAAACGGAGACTCAATTATCAGATGCAAAATTAAGGAAAACTGAATTGCATAAAAAAAGGAGTATAGATATACACCCTACTGATTTTTTAAGGGAGAAAATTCTGTTATTAGGTGAACAAATTTATCAGCTAAAAATAGCCATCGATGATTCGATCGAAATAGTAAATGAGCAACGTATGTTGCACTCAGAGCTTATAACAGCAAAAATAAAAAATGAACGGTTGGTTCAGGCTGGCATGCTTTTTGATGATGTAAAATTTGAGAGCTGCCCAGCTTGTGGCGCAAAAATCCAAGCTACTGAACATTCAGATTGTTGTAGTCTTTGTGGCAAGACAGCAAGTGAACATGTTTTAGAAGCCCAAATCGATAATGATTCCCTGCGCAAAGATCTTAATATACGGATAGATGAGCTAGCTGATTCAATTAAGCGTCGTGAAATGGAAATATCAAAGACCAAAAAGCAATTGGATAAGCTCATTGGCGACAAGGCTCATCTTGATACTCAATTACAAGAGGATCTTTCTAACTATGATTCTGCTATTGTTGAAGAAATACGATATGTTGATAAAATAATTGCTACACTTGAAGAGCGTATTGCTTCTTTGAAAAAACTACAATCAATGCCTCAGGCTATTAATAAATTGGAAGAAGATGCAGGCGCATTACAAGGTACTATTGATATATTAAGAACAGAGCTTGAAAATGAGAGAAAACGTTTATCTGAGGCTGATGCAATTGTAAAAAAGATAGCTGATGAGTTTAAGCGATTAATGCTTAGTGTGAAATTCCCTGGAGTTTATGTTGATGATCAAGTGGTTATTGACCCTAGGAGCTGGAAACCGGAAGTGTTACATGGCGAGACTGCTTGGAGTTTCTGGGATACTGGAAGTGGCGGAAAGAAAACTCTATTTAATGTTTGTTACGCACTGGCAATTCACTCAATCGCTAGTAAACGCAATTTACCGGTTCCATCTATACTAATTATTGATAGCCCGACAAAGAACATTAGTGAAGATGAAAACCCGGAATTAGTTAAGTCGTTGTATAAGGAGATATATCAACTGGCACTTGATAGTTATGGCAGCCTACAGTTTATTTTAATTGACTCAGATTATGTAGCTCCAACAATTGAATTGCCAGATTTCAAGTTGCGGCATTTGGCCGGAACCGAAGAAGCCCCCAGTCTTATCTCTTATTATAATGGTCCGTAATATGCCTACAATTATTCATAGTTCAACATTAGGTTAATTTGACCCGATGTCAATTTCGGAAAATAACTCTGAGGATGTACCTTTTATGCCTTGGGAGGTAATTTTGATAAATAAGTTTTTAAAAGGCAAATAATTAAAAGCTCACGATTACGTAAGTAAAAGCAATTGCCGCCCTGACTGTAATAATCAAAGGAGGGAAAAGCATTGGCCAATATCATAAATGATCATCCTACAGGAACACACCCTTTTGCTGTTTCCCTGCTTTCCACAGATATAACTACTGCGTGCGGTGTTGCACACAGAAAGTTAGAGGAAAACGGTCACAATGACGTTTTCCTTGATTTCATTGTGCCTGCGTTACAAACCCATCATATTAGTCTTGAGGCTTTAGAACGACGAAAGGACTTGATTCAATCTCTTAGGATTGCGAATGCTCCGATTCCTCCGTCGCCTTATCCACAAAACACCACAACCCGGAAAGGAAACTTTGCAGAGGTTTTTCTTGCTGAATACCTGCGGTCAACCACCGAAGCTCAAATCCCTGTATATAGATTAAGATATAATCCCAATGTTGAGCAATCCATGAAGGGTGACGATGTACTGCTTTTCGATATGGATTCTGAGCCTGTGCGGATTATTGTTGGCGAAGCAAAGTTCAGGGGAACCCCAACCAAGCAAGCCGTAGTTGATACGATTGATGGATTGGTACGTTCAAACAAGGCTGGCCTGCCTGTTTCATTGATGTTCGTCGCAGATCGGCTCTTTGAAGAAGGCAAGAATGATATGGCAAAAAAAGTTCAAAGCTGCGCCATATTATTCGCAACAAATAGACTGCAAATAGATTACGTAGGGTTGCTTATGAGCAATCGCAATGTAAGCAATCACGTTAATAACGACACTACAAACGAGCTACATAATTTGCTTATGATTTCTTTAGGGGTTCAGTCGCCAGAAACGATCGTACAGCAAGCCTTTGCACGATTGGAGGATGCGGTATGAGTATCCCTACAGATTACGCTACAGATTTGCTTAATAACTTATCTCAGGGGCGAATTAAAAACCTCATAGCTCAAGCAGATGCACGAAGGATACTGCAAGAAGTCAAGGAAACTGCTGAAAATTATCCTAATTTCGACCCTTCGCTCACAGAAAAAGCAACACACATAGCGTATGTTCTGCTTTCGTGTGGTTGCTCAATGGTTGAAAATGAAGATGGCGAAACCAACGAGGGATTACTTGCTTTAGAAAAAGCCGGGAAAATACTATCAGATACCTTTAGCTTTAATCCTAATGAGGATAAAAAAAATAAAAACTATAATCTCTTGATTGCGGGTATGGCTTTATATGCAGCAAAGCAGTATTCCCGCGCTTTTATAGTGCTAAAAGACATTGACACCGATTTTAATGTTGGACAAATAATAATCAGTTTTATAAAAAAAGATTTTGCCTCCCTGATGAATGTTACGAGCAACGTGTTTTTTTCTTCTGCGCCAGCGCAGTCAGAGCTTCGCAGCTTTGATGAGTGGGTAATCTCACACGAGGTCGCACGATGTTTTTTTATTATAATTGATTTTATTCATACCGGAAATGAAGAAAACTTTATTCTTACAAATGATATTCTGGAAAAACTCCTGTACCTCTCTTCCGAGGACAACTTAACGCTGTACTGGCTTATCATTCGGCTACTGAGGATAATTTTATCTACATTTCAGAATTCATCTCTTTGGTCGGTTTTGCCGCCATTATTTCCGGCAAGGCATATAACCGAAAAATACATACGGTTACTCAGTAATTTCAAATCTCCCGTTACTGAAATGTGGCCGTCGCAGACGGCTTCGCTTCCGCTTGCTGTTGGCGACAATAACGGCGCAGTTATCAATTTGCGTACAAGTGGGGGGAAAACAAGAGTAGCTGAGATAGCCATACTAAAAACGTTATCGACACACATTATGTCAAAAGTGCTGTATCTTGCCCCTTTTCGCTCATTAGCCTTTGAAATTGAACAAAGCCTGAATAAGACTTTCTTCCCTCTTGGCATTACTGTTTCGCAGCTATATGGTGGTTCGACCGCAAATGTAACAGATTTCGAACTTATTAGTCAATCACAGATTATCATTGCTACTCCGGAAAAAGCAAAAGCCCTTATTCGCTGTGGCTCAGGGATTGAAGCAGAAATCAAACTGATCGTAATTGATGAAGGGCACCTACTTGGAGCAGAAGAAAGACACATCCGAAATGAAATGTTCCTGACTCATATAAAAGAATTTGCTTCACGAAATGAAATAAGAGTTTTACTTTTATCGGCTGTATTGCCTAATGCTGATGATTTAGCTCAATGGGTTGCTGACGATTCAGCTTCGGTAGCAAAATCAGAATGGAAGCCCTCTCTTGAACGATTGGGTTTATTACTTTGGGATGGGAATCGTGTAAGATTGGAATGGAAAAGTGACGGAGAGCCATTTAATCCCAACTTCATCCAGAAGAAGCCTTTAGGGTTTGGGCGCAGACGCAACCACTTTCCAAATAACAAAAACGAAGCGATTGCAGCTACAGCAGTTCGGTTGGCTCAAAGCGGAACTGTTATGATATATTCCGCAAGGGCAAACTCTATTAACGGACTGGCCGAAAGCGTTTTGCTGGCTTTGGGGGAACACTCAGAAGATTACCCTTGGGATAATTCCTTGTGGGCTGTTTTTCAAAGCCTTTGCAGCGAAGAACTCAACGACGATAATATTGTTTTAATGGCTGCAAGAAAAGGTGTTATTTGCCACAGCAATAGATTGCCTACGCTTGTGCGTATTGCAATAGAGCGGCTCATGCGCTCCAAACCACCATTAGTCATTATAGCTTCTTCAACCCTTGGACAAGGGATTAATGTTGGGATTTCAACAGTGATTGTTGCGACTCCATATTATAGTAGCAACCCGATAAGTAATCGTGATTTTTGGAATATTTGCGGGCGCGCAGGCCGCGCTTTTGCTGATACGGAGGGGAAAATACTTTACACAATTGATACCACAAGGAAACAATGGCAAGTTAATAACGATAAAAGGCTCGCACAGTACTATTTTGATAATCAGCGGATGGAGGGAGTTGAAAGTGGCTTACTTGCAGCACTAAGGGCTATTCTTAAGGTAGCAAGAAAAACAAACACTGATTTTAACCTACTCGTTGAAGTAATCGCGAATGATTTCTCTGAACCTGATATTTCAAACGAGTTTTCTAATTGGTTGGATGGGTTATTTGATTATCTGGATGATGAACTTCTCGCGATGCATGAGGATTTTTGTGCGGACGATACAAATATAGATTGGGTTGACAATGTTTTTAGAAAATCATTGGCTCTCATTCAAGCTGAAGTCGAAAATGAAGAACTGTACCTGCGGTTATTACGAGCGCGGACAATTGCCTTGCTAAACCGGGTAAAAAACAAGGCGGATAGAAAAAAACTTGTGGCTTCTGGTATTCCTCTATCCGTGTCAAAATCTATACTTGAAAATATAGAGTTTTTCCGAACCCTTGCCATATCATTTACTCAGGAGCTTGCTGAAGGAAGTGATCGTATTGATTTGCTAGACAGCATTATTCGTGAATTGGAAATCTGGAGTAACGAAAATGCCAGCGGACTAATGGAATCAGTGCCTGCACAATCATCTCTTGATAACATACGACGAGATTGGATAAGTGGAATCTCGCTTTCAACAATCATAAACTCTGAACAAAACGCCGATACAATCTCAAAAGACTATTATGGTTTTACATTACCTTGGGTTATACATGCAATTTCTCAAATGTTTGACCCCGAAGTTGAAAAAGGCATTGTTCAGACGTATTCCACTCTTGCAATGTTCGTTGAGTTGGGACTACCCGATGAAACTGCCGCAAGTATTTATATGGCTGGTGTGCGTTCGCGTAGTGCAGCGTTAGAACTTTCTGCACTTGATGCTTTTCAAAACAAGACTGTTGCCGAAATCAAACAAATCTTGTTAGACCTCTCTTCGCAAGAGACTAACTTTTCGGATAAATCACGAGTCTGGATTAATTTGCTTTCTGAGTTTTATAAAGCTCAAAAGCCTAAGACAATCTCATTTCCAGCTTTTACATGGAAAAAGGATGGACTTCCGCAAAAATTATATCCTCGTGAAAAGAATGGAGAGTATTTCTTGACTTCGAGTGATGGGTATTTTCAAGAGAAGGTTAACTCCAATGGTGATTTACCTTTTGCTAAAGTCGCAAACATTAGTGGGCTTTTTTTTGAATTGAACCATGGTGTGTGGCAATTAAAATCCTATAACCCGCTCATTTTAGTTGAATGAGAAAAGCTTATTATTTGGCTCATAAATACAGACAACTTATGATTAATAAGAACTATTATAAATGAAATGCCTATTATCCATATAAACATAATCATTCAAAACAGTGGCTAAGTGCCGTCAAATTTACTAAGGAGAGATTAAGGGTTATGGATGATGTAAAAAAGCGCCAGGTATACTGCAAGACTTGTAACGTTCGGACCGAGGCCCAGGTCGTAGCGACGCACGTGAAATCGCAACTTGCTAATCCAGGCGGCGATCCGGTAGACAGCCCGTACTACGTGACTGTATACGAGTTCGCTGTGTGCAGTGGATGCGAGGAGCCCTTCTTGTTTGAGTATGACTATATTGAAGTACCTGGTGAATTCTCGGCACCCCAAGGAGAGCGAATGCTATATCCGGACCACGATGTATTTCCTGGAAAGGGTGTGCCTGAAACTGTTAGGCGTGCTCAGCAAGACGCGGTACGCTCGTATGCTGCGGGACTTTATGAACCATGCGTGATCATGTGCCGTAAGTGTATCGAGGCCATGTGTCACGAGTTAGGTGAAACTAAGGGGAGCCTGCATAAACGCTTACTGGCATTACGCGACCAGCAGAAGATAGATAGCAAGCTTATTATATGGTTAGACGGATTGCGGACGATAGGGAACGACGCAGCGCACGATTTAGACGCACAGATTGATAAATCTGATGCGCTTGATTCACTCCATTTCGTGGAAGCAGTTCTTATGTACGTTTTTTCTCTAAACACGAGGTATGATGAATTTCAAAGTCGTCGAGCTAGGTCTAAATGACGGAAATCTACAAGAGAAAAGATGACTAGATTCATGAATGCTCGTTAAGAAGAGAAATTTTTATTACCTGGACTGATTATCCTTTTAATAACTAAATTTCCCATTATCCATATTACAACCAAATAAATCAATAAGAGGAACATAGGTTTTTGTACTTATGTTTTTTCATAATACAAGACCAAGTAAAGAAAAGAGCTGTTTGCTTTATTACCCTGAAAGCAAACGGCTTTTTTTATTTCAATAAAAAAGGAGGAATTTCAAGTGTCAAAAGTAATCGCCCTTGCCAACCAAAAAGGCGGCACGGGCAAAACGACCACAACGGTCAATCTGGGTATCGGCCTTGCGATGCAGGGTAAAAAGGTGATTTTAGTGGATGCGGACGCGCAAGGCAACCTAACGGATTCGTTGGGCTTCCATGAGCCGGACAATCTGCCTGTTTCACTGGCGACCGTTTTAACCAAAAACATGTTGGAGGAACCGTATGAGCCTAATGAGGGTATTCTTCATCATTCGGAGGGCGTTGACCTCATGCCGGGCAATATTGAGTTGTCGGCCATTGAGGTTTCCCTCGTCAACACTATGAGCCGGGAAACGGTGCTGCGTAGTTACATCAACACCGTCAAAGACAGGTATGATTATGTGCTGATCGACTGTATGCCCTCTTTGGGCATGATGACCATCAACGCCCTTGCCGCCGCAGACAGCGTAATTATTCCGGTTCAGGCCCATTATCTGCCCGCCAAAGGAATGACGCAGCTTTTACAGACCATAGCCAGGGTAAGGCGGCAAATCAATCCCAAGCTAACCATTGACGGCGTTCTGGTGACAATGGTGGATAACCGCACCAACTTTGCCAGGGACATTTCCTTTATCCTGCGCCGCGACTACGGCGACAAGCTGCGCATTTTCCAAACGGAAATCCCCTTGTCTATCCGTGCGGCGGAAACCAGCGCCAAAGGGAAAAGCATCTATGCCCACGACCCTCACGGTTTAGTGGCGAAAGCCTATGAAGCCTTTACGAAGGAGGTGCGGGACATTGGCGAAAAACGACGTGCGAAGCAGCATAAAACTGGCCTCAGTAGATGATCTGTTTACCACCGAGGAAAGCCGCGCCGAGCAGCAGCGCGAAAAAGTGATGGATATTCCCCTATCGGAAATCAGCGATTTTCCCAACCATCCTTTTAAGGTGAAAGCGGATGAGGCCATGCTGGAAATGGCGGACAGCGTAAAGCAATACGGCGTTTTGGTCCCCGGCCTTGTCCGGCCAAAAGCGGACGGCGGCTATGAAATGATTGCCGGTCACCGGCGCAAAAAGGCAAGCGAGCTTGCGGGTAAGGAAACTATGCCCTGCATTGTCCGTGAAATGGATGACGATGCCGCGATAATCATTATGGTTGACAGCAACCTGCAAAGGGAAAGCATTTTACCAAGTGAAAAAGCTTTTGCATATAAGATGAAACTGGAAGCTATAAAGCGGCAAGGCTCAAGGACTGATTTAACTTCTGCGCAAGTTGCGCAGAAGTTAACTAACAAAACATCAAGGCAAATAATTGCAGAACAGGCTGGAGAAGGACCACATCAAATTTCCCGATATATCCGCCTTACCTCCCTGCTCCCTTCCATCCTTGAAATGGTGGACGAAAAACAAATCGCCTTTAACCCTGCTGTGGAGCTTTCATACCTGGCCGAAAATGAACAACAAGACCTGTACAACACCATGCAGTCCGAAGATTGCACTCCGTCTTTGGCCCAGGCGCAGCGGATGAAAAAGCTCAGTCAGGACGGCAGGCTGAACATGGATGTCATCTTCTCCATTCTCACTGAGGAAAAGCCCAATCAAAAGGAAAAATTCAATATCCGGCGGGAACGCATCGACCGCTTTTTTCCCAGTAACTTTACGGAAAAGCAAAAAGAGGACTTGATCGTTCAACTTCTGGAAAGCTGGTACAAAAAGCGGCAGCGGGAACAGGAACGCTAAAACGTGGCAGCCTCGCTCTCAAAAAAAAGAGGGCTTTTTTTGTGTCCGTTGGGGAAGGAGGTGTTTCAATGTACTTTACGGAGGGGCGGCTGCGGACCTATGAGCGCATGATGCAGGAAAAGCCTAAACACGAACGCGACCCTGTAAAAATCATACAGGATCAGGACTGCGAGCATTGCCTTCATTACGATACGCAGCATGAGAAATGCAGCAAAGGGAAGTGTACTGTTTTTAAGGAGTAAAATGCCCAATTCTATACTAAAGGGGTAGTCTGCCTGTTTATGAAACATGCAGACAGCACCGCCTTCCGACGCCCCATCTCCACACTTCTTCTCTTAAAAACTACCAGCCGAAAAAAGAAATATCCCTGTCTTTCGGCAGGTAATATACAAAATAGCCTTGCATGAAACGATAGAACGAGAACAGCCCAAGGTGTTCCGAACCCATCTATATGGACGATAAACCATCACTCGGCAGCAGCAATGGGCAGGCGGCCGGAAAAAAGAATTAAAAGAAAAGCAGACCGGGCGTCTCCCTTCTTTTTAGGAAGGTAAAGCTGCCCTCCATCTAAAATTTTCGGAAGGAGGAATTATACAACTTGAAACTACTCAAGAATCGTATATTTTTAAGCGCCCTTTGCCTAATCCTGGCGGCGGGCGTTTCGTTTTTTCTCCTGCCCCGTTTTTACGAAAGTAAAAACGCGACCGTGACAGTGCTGCGGGCGGCAATGGATATTCCGGCTGGGACGGCAATCCAGGACAAGCACCTTGTTTCAGTGGAAGTCGGAAGCTATGGCCTGCCGGAAAATGTCATGAATGACAAGACCTTAATCATCGGGAAAATCGCGCAGACCGATATCGCCAAGGGGGATTTTTTGTTTCCCCAAAAACTCGGCGGAACGATTGCCAGCGAGCTGCTTGACCGCATTGCCGCAAACAATCAGCGTTTGGTCACTATCAGCGTGCCCAGCATCGCGGCGGGATTATCCTCACACCTGAGAAGCGGCGACATCGTAACGGTGGCCGTGTTTGCGGACAAATCACCCGACGGCCAAAGCGCCTCTCCGCAGGCGATCATTTATCCCGAATTAAAGGGACTGGAGGTTTACAGCGCGGAGAACGCCCGCGCCCAGGACACCGCCCAGGTTCGGAAACAGCAGGCCGAAAGCCAGTCCTCCACAAGCGATCCCATCGTGAAAGCCGTGACCTTGATCGTCACCGAAGCGCAAGCGGAAAGGCTCATCCAGGCCGAATACACCGGCAAACTGCATTTGGTCTTTGAGAAACGGGGTGTGAGCCGTGAGCAGTAAAATCATCACCGTCTGGGGCGGCAGCAACAGCGGAAAAAGCACCTTCGCCACCAACCTGGCCTACGCCCTTTCCACCCGTGACCAATTGGTAGGGCTCATTTCCGCTAATTTGGTTTTCGGAGACCTGCAAATCTTCTTCGGCCAATACGTCCCCCCGGAAAAGGGCCTGTTCCGGGCACTAAGCGAAGACAACCCCAACATCGGGGAAAAATTCGTGGCGTCGGGGGAGAGCAAAAACCTGTTTTTCCTGTCTGTTCCCACCCGCTATACTGGGCTTCTCTGCGACACCGTAACCCTTGAGCAGGTTGAACAAATGATCAACGCCGCGTCCGTAGCGTTCGACATTCTGGTCATCGACGGAGCCGCAGAGCTGACAAACCCGGTGTCAGGTGTGGGCCTGTGGCTGGCGGAAACAATCTGCACCCTGCACCGGCCCTCTATTGCGGCGCAGATGTGGCATCAATCCGTTTCCGATTTTGTACGGGAGCTGCATATAGCGGAAAAACAAATCCATATCCTGCTGGCTCCGGACGGCGAATTCGACGATCAGACCTACCGGAACATGACCGGACTTCCCTTTCCCTTTGAGCTGCCTTACGTCAAGCGGGCAAGCGAGCTGCAAAACGCCGGAACGCCCCTGCATTTCCACCGCGACCGGGCCTGCCGTCATTACGGCAAGGTATTGGAACAGATTGCCGACAGAATCTGCGGAGGTGGCAAGCCATGAACAGCCGGTTTTCCATCCATGACCTGATCTACCGCGCCAACAAGCGGCGCTCCGCCACCGAGGAAAGCAGCCTGGAAGCGCGGGACTACGGTGAGATTTTAGACAGACTGCAGCGCATTATCGCCCAAAACCATTCCACGGAGCTGGCCCAGGTTCTGTACTCCCAGGAGGCCGAAGCCAAGCTCAAAGACCTGATTATGCGCTACTTAAACAGCGAGCAGTTGGTGTCCAAGGACGTGCGCAACATTTCCGAGCTGGTGGACGCGGTATATAACGATATGGCCTTTATGGGGCTTTTATCCCCTTATTTGCAGGACCCCGATACCGAGGAAATCAACGTCAACGGCTATAGCGGCGTCTGGGTGCAGTACAAGGACAAGAAGATGCGCCTGCCGGAAACCTTCGGCAGCCCGGAAGCCTGCGCCAACATCGTCAGGAAAATGAGCAGGTTTGGCGGCGTAATCCTGGACGGCTCCAAGCCTGTCGGGGACAGCTATATTTCACGGGGCGTCAGAATGTCGGGCGCAATAGAGCCCTGTGTTGACGCAAACGCCGGGGCCATCGCCTCCATCCGCAAGCAAAAGCCGTCTTTCATCACCAGGCAGAACCTGATTCGCTGGGGGACGGCGACGGCGGAGGAATTGGACTTTTTGACTATCTGCGTCAACAACGGCGTTTCCATAGCCATCGCCGGAGCCACCGGCAGCGGTAAAACGGCGGACATGGGCTACATCCTCAGCACCGTGGCTCCCGAGAAGCGCATCGTCACCATAGAGGACACGCGGGAATTATCCCTGGCAAAGTACGATGAAAACGGTATCATGACCAATGACGTGATTCACCTTTTGACAAAAGAAGCGCCGAATCCCGTCACCATGCTGGACTTATTAAAGCTGTCGCTGCGGCTGCACCCGGAAATACTTGTCCCGGCGGAAATGCGCGGCGCGGAGGCCTTGACCGTGCAGGAGGCCGGGCGGACGGGGCACACCATTGTCAGCACCCTGCACGCCAACAGCGCCAGATCCGCTTACGACCGCATCCTGACCATGTGTTTGGAAGCCGGAACCTCCCTGTCGGAGGAACGATTGCTGCGCAATATCGTTGAAGCGTTTCCGATTATGGTTTTCAAACGGCAGCTCCCGGACAAATCCCGCAAATACATGGAAGTCTTTGAAGCCACCGGCGTGCAGAACGGCGAAGTCACCGGCACCACCCTTTACCGATATGCAGTGGACCACTATGAGCATGACAAATCCGGGAGAATTACCAAAGTAGCGGGAAGCCACCAGCGTTTGGGAAACATCTCCCCGGCGCTGGCCGAAAAGCTCTTGGTGGGCGGCGTCCCGCAAAAGGAAATCCGCCGCTTTGCGGAAGGAGGGCCTGCCGCATGAGCCCCATTCATACATCTCTGATGCTGGTGTTTTTACTTGTGAGCCTGGCCCTGTTCCTGCTGCTGAAGCTGAATCCTTTTGCGGTGGAGCAGAACCCGCTGCAAAAACGCCGCCTCCGTCTGGCAGGCGCCAAGCTGAAAACCGCCGAGCGGATCGCCATCCGCTTGCAAACCCTGTTCCGGCAGACCCGCTGCACGCGCAAGAAATTCCTTATAATGATGCTGGCAGCGGCGGCAGGCGGTTTTCTGGCCGGAATGCTGCTGTTTAACAGCCCCGACCTGGCGGCGGCAGCGGCGGCATGTCTGCTTCCCGCCCCCTACATCTACCTGACCGTAAAAAGCGCGACGGTGGCGCGGGAGGAAATAGAAGGATTGGAGAACACCATGTCCGTCATCACCAACGCCTATGCCTCCTGCGACGATATTGTCAAAGCCATCGAGCTGTACGTTGAAGAAAAAAACCGTTACCTTCCACCCCATCTGAGAACCATCACGCCCTTTGACGAGTTTGTTTCGGAAATAAGATACATCAACCCCAACATCGAACACGGGCTGCATCGTCTGTCGGCCAAGATACGCAACCGCTATTTCGCCGAGTGGACAAAAATGCTTATTCTGTGTCATCACGACCGGCGGCTGAAGTTCGCCCTGTTCCCGGTGGTAAAGGCCATGAACGACGCCAAAACCATGCAAGTGGAGAGCGACGGCATAATGGTCCGTGTCTGGCGGGACTATTTATTGACCGCGGGCCTGATGTTCAGCGTAATTCCCCTCATGCGCTTCTCCAACGCCGAATGGTTTTCCATCCTGACCGCAACCGCCGTCGGCAAGCTGCTGGTTGTCCTCATGCTGCTGACCGCCCTTGGCACGGCCTTTTACGTGCTGCGGGCGACGAAACCGGCCAACAGATAGCAAAGGAGGTTCACCGTTGTTTTACCAAACCGTCGTTTTCATCCTGCTGCTTGCGGCAGGATTTCTTATTTGCCGGGAGCTTTTGAAAATACCCAGGGCCAACATGAAGAAAAACCTTAGAAATTTGCAGACCGAAAAAGAGAAGCCGGGCAAACGACTGCTAAACCGCTTTGTCATGCCCCTGGTCAAGCCGGTTGCCCGGCTGATCCGGCTCGACCCCGTCCAGGAAGCAAGAATGTTCTCCATGCTGCGGCGCGGGGGGCTGGCTCTCACACCCCAGGAATACCAGGCCAGGGCGCTTATCTGCGCCGCGTTCACCCTGCTGCTCCTGATTCCGCTTTTGCTAATCGGTGCCACCAGCCTCACGCCTATCATTATCATTTTTGCGGTGGTCGTCTATTTTCATTTCATGTCCGACTTGAAAGACCAACTGAAAGCGAAAAAGAAGCGCATTGAAATGGAAATGCCGAGCTTCATCCGTTCCATCCTGTACAAGCTGGACGACATGCGGGAGGGCAGTCAAAAAACCGTCGTCCAGGCAGACCTGGTGCAAATATTTGAAGATTACCTGCGCGTTGCCAGCGAGGTGTTCTATGACGACATCTCCATCCTGGTTCTGGAGATGAAGTCCATCAGCATCGAAGCAGCGCTGCGCAACTTCAACGCGCGTCTCGGCCTGACCGATATTTCCTTTCTCGTCAACGCCCTCATCGGGCTGCACCGGGGCGAGCGCCAGGGGGACGCCTTGGCCTATCTTGCCCGGGACATGGACATCAAAGCCAGGGAAACCCTCAAGACAAAACTGAATCTGCTGCCCCGCAGGGTCAAGATCGCGTCCATCCCGCTGGTGGCCGTGACCCTGTCTACCCTGCTCTACGTCATCGGCTCCCACATGACCCGATCAATGGGGGGCCTATTTTAGTGCGCTGAAACGGGGAAAACCCCTTTCAAATAATCATCTACAGGAGGTAGAGCATGTAAAACAAAAACCGCAGATCCTGTCCATTACCGCAGAAAGGAGGAAAATCCATGAGAAAAAGACTGACAACCGCTCTGGTGAAAGCCGGAAACGTGCTGACAAAGCGCGACGGCGACCAAATGACCGGCTGGTTGATTGTGGTGCTGGTTGTCGTGGTGGTGGGCGCAATCTTCATGACCCTGTATCAGGGTTCCATCACCGACATCTGGAACAGCATCGTCACCAAAATTACCAGTCTTTTGAACTAATTGCAGCCAAAAGGCGGCCGTCCAGGGGAGGCATTGCTTCCCCTTTCCAACCAAATCTAAAAAATATGGAGGTATCTATCATGATGACTGCTTTAAAAAACAAAATCAAAATGGTGGGCCTGAAAGCCCGGAACGTACTGGCAAACCCCTCCGGGGACCAAATGACCGGTTGGCTCATCGTGGTGCTCATCGTCGTGGTCGTGGGCGCAGTCTTTATGACGCTCTATCAAGGCTCCATCACCACTATCTGGAACAGCATCGTTGCCAAAATCACCAACCTGTTGAACTGATGAAAGCCGAAAGCATATCCGCGGATGCGGGAGGTGCAAGAGCAATGAACAACCAGCACCGGGGTTTATGGGTGAGAGCTTCTCTCCCCCGGCCTTTTCAAAAACTGCTGAACAAAGAAGGCAGCAGTTATGTCGATTTAATCATCAAGACTCTGGTGGTGATTACGCTCATGGCCACGGTGATCAGTTTTTTGGGCGTTTTCACGACCTATTTGAATTTAAATCACATGTGCCGCCGCGTTGTGCGCGTGGTTGAACTGGAAGGGCAAATAGCCGAACCCGTCTATGACGTGTTTTATCGGTTGAAGCAACAAACCGGCCTGTCGCCGGAAATGACCGTCGAGGATGTGGCGTATTGTGACGAGCAAAACCAAAAAATCCAGTTAAGGGACACCTTTACCATCACAATGGTATACAGCCACGCCTTTACCCTTTTCAGGCCGTCCTTTACGGCCCCCATTCAAATCCATATTCCCATGCGCGAAAGTATCACCGGCATGTCGGAAAAATACTGGAAGCTGCCCTAATAATCGCCGGAAAGGAGGAAAGCCGTGGATTATTTCAAGCGAATGATGAACAACCGGAAGGGCGACGTTTTTTTGTTTATCCTGATCCTCGTCTTTTTCATTCTGACCCTTTCCGTGATCCTAAGCGAATACTTCCGTATAGAAAGTCTCTACCAGCAAGCGGAGTACGTCATTCAACGGGGCGTAAACAGCTCCGTGGAATACGCCATGCGGGACGATTACCGTCGGGACGGCTATTCCCGGATGGACAGCGCCCTGGCCCAAGAGACGCTGTACGCCTATTTCTATGAAAATATGGGGCTGGATTCTGGATTAAACAAGTATGCCGGGAATCAGTGGGTTTACCAGCTTGAAATTGAGCGCATCGACGCCACCGACAGCCCCCCCTGCCTGACGCTGACCGGGGCGCTGAAAACCCGCAGTGTTTTTAACTTTCTGAGCGGTACGATCCGGCTTCCTTTTACCATATCCAGCGTCAACATCCGCATTGAGGAAGGAGGTTCCCATGATTAAAAAGCTCATCCTTGCCATTCCGCTTGTGCTGGTCTGCTGCCTGCTGATGTCGGCACAAGCCTTCGCCCTGTCGGAGAGCGACATTGCCATCAATATCGCTTCCCCCATAGACAGCCTGGCCAGTGAAAGCGGAGTGATCGCCGTGGAACAATTCCCGGCCCAAATTTCTATAAATACCACGGCCAAAACCGGCAGCCTCACAGAGGTCCGGCTGGAGTACGGTGGCCAAAGCCAAGCAATAACCCCAAATTACACGCTGACGATTGAGAACAAGGAGGCTTGCGGCCCCTGCACCGTCACCGCCCAGACAGAGGAAGGAGCCGTCCTTGTCGTTACGGCCAATGTGGTGTTTCAAGTCCCGGCCATATATGACACCCGATACCGCACCATCGGCATGAACGTGAAAGAAATCTACGAGGGCGAAACGCTGCTGAAAGCCTTCCCGGAGCCACAGCGCATCGACCTCGTCAGCGCCAACACCGTGGCCGACCATGAACAGAAGCGGATCGCCGCCTGGATCAATCGCTGTGACGGCGGAACCTACACTCTGAAAGGCAGCCTGGTGGTGGAAATCTACAGCTTCGCCTCCGGTAAGCTGTACGGAGTCTATGACACGGATACCGATTTTGAACCGCTGACCACCCGTTACGGCTGGACGGAAAAGGCGCTCATTGCCTTTGAAACCATGAGGAGCGCGGAAATAACCTACCAGGCTCCGGTCAGGATAAACGTGGCTGCTACATGGTGCGACGAAAGCAAGCGGGAGATTTTCGGGAAGCTCACCGCACAGGACAAAGGTGTGCCGGAACTGCTTTATCCCTATCAAACCACCTCCGTCACCTTCCACAAGGATGATATCAAGCTGTCCCGCAACTTTCAATACATGGGACTGGAATGGGATTACACCCCGGAAACCGCCGAATACACTGATGGGGAGAACAAAACGCAGACCGAAATTACGCAGAAAATCCATTATCAAATCCCCATTGCCAATTTTTACTTTAAATTCAAAGCATGTGACGGCAACGACCTGTCGGTTTCCATCCGCGCCCCCGCCACGGTGAGCCGGGGCGACAGCTATTCTTTTACCGTGATTTACCTGAACAGCGGAAGCAGCCCGGCCTATGACGTGCCCTTAAAGGGTACGGTGGACGGCGCAACCATTGAAGAAATACCGGTCATGCAGGACTTCCCTGCCAATACCAGCAAAGCCTATGAAGTGAAGCGCAGCGCCAACACCACCGCCGACGAAATCCGTCTTTGGGCGCATATCGGCGTGCCCGAGGGCTTTATCGACGGCAACCCTGATAACAATACAGCCACGGCCATTATCAAGGTGGTTGATCCCGCGCCGGAACCGACGCCCGGCAACAATGATACGCCTGACGAGCCGGACACGCCGGATAACCCCGGCAACCCTGACAATCCCCCGGATGAACCGCCCGGTCTGAAGGAAACCTGCGACCTGTCGGCGGCCATTCTTGCCCCGCCAACTGTTTACGAATACGAAAAATATGCCTATACCGTGAGTTTCACCAATCATTCCGGCAGGGAGCTGACCGCTGTACCCTTGGAAGGGAAAAGCAATGAAAATGCGCTGTTGCAAATTCCGCAAACAACCGACTTCCAGCCGGGCGAAACCAAGTCCTTTACGATTGAGGACACGGCGGGGAAAGCAGGCGAGATATATCATTTGTGGGCCAACGTGCAAGCGCCGGAGGGCTTTATTGACAGAAATCTTAACAATAACACCGCCGTTTCAAGCGTCACGGTAGTGGAAAGAGCTGCCGGCAGTCCGGAGGACCCGCATAACCCCCCGGACCCTGACAACCCGGATAATCCAGAAGAACCCGACAATCCAGACGATCCAGACGATCCAGACGACCCGGACAATCCCAATAATCCTGATAACCCGGATAACCTGTTGTGCGACGTATGGGTGAATTTGTCCTCGCCGCCCATAGCCTACCAGCGGGAGGAATACAGCTTCACCGTATACTTTGCCAACTCTAGCGGCAAGGCATTGACTGATGTGGGCCTGAACGTTGCCATCGACGGCCAGGCGGTTTCCGCCGTGCCCGCCACGGCCAATTTCGGGGCTTATGAGAAAAAATCCTACCTTGTCACCGGCACGGCAGGCGAAAAAGGCACAACCATACGGCTTGCGGCGCAGGTGTCGCCCCCGGCGGATTACACGGATTCCAACACGGGCAACAACCAGGCGGCGGCGGAAATCATGGTGTTGGAGCGCCCCTATGATCTGGACGTGCAGCGCATTACGCCCGACCGGTATAAGGAAAACCAGACGGTAATCAGCACCATCCGGGTATCCAACCAAGGAAGCATGGATTTTACACCCGGACAGAGGGTTTCCGTGCTGTTTCAAATCCCGGAGCTTTCGCTGAAAAAGCGCGTGGACGCGGTAGTCATGGCGCAGAATACCTGGAATATCGTGCCGGTCAAATGGGATACCCCCAATGTGCAGGCCGATAAGGGTATTACACTGATTGCTACCATCAACCCCGATGAGGTTTTGGATAATGAAACTTCTACAAGCAACAACACCTATACCCAACAGGCCGTCATTAAAAATGTAACCTATACGGAACCGGAGGAAAGCCGGGCGCTTCCCGACCCGCCGCTAAGAAGCGAACAGTCCAGGGTGACATGGTGGGAGCAACGCTACGAAAACGGCCAATTTGTGTGGCGGCAGTTTTACGCGGAGCTGAAAGTTGCTGCCGTATTGGACTACGACACCAAATCTCGCGGCTATCTCAAGTCGGGCTACGGCTATGCCATCCGTGTCACCGCCACCGTGAATACCAACTACGACAGGCCGGAACTGATTACCGCCCCGCAGACGGCGGAAGTTTATCTGCCCGAACATCGCTATGAGACCGCCATTCCCTTAGAAAAGGAAGGCGGACAATTTGTTTTCCGGGAGAATCCCGCCTCCCCCTTCAAATACCGGAAGCAGTACGTCCCCATCTGGTTCCCTGACAATCGGGACTACATCGTGCAACTCCTGGTCACCGACGTGCATACCCCTGGAGGAACGCTGTCGAAGTGGCTCACCGGTGGGGCGCTGAAAATCTATGTAGTGGACAGCATGTACGACGATGATACCACCGTGGGAAATTGATATGCTGCTGCTTTGTGTTATCCCTCTCCTGTGGGCGGCTTTCATGGATTGGAAAAAGCGGATCATCCCCGATTGGACATGGATAACAATTCTTGCCATCGGCGGCGTGTCCGCTTTCTTGTTTCCAGAACCGGCCTTGCCCGAGCGGATTGCGGGATTTCTGCTGCCGGGTATCTGCCTGCTGCTCCTTGCCCTGATATACGGAGGCGTGGGCGGGGGTGATATAAAGCTGACGGCGGCGATGGGGTTTTGCTTTAGCCTGAACGCGCTGGCGGCCATCCTCTTTTTCGCTTTGCCCCCCGCCTGTATCTATGCAAAGGCAACCCGGCAAAGGAACGTGCCGCTGGCCGTCTTTTTGTGCATCGGCTTTTTTATTTACGCCGGTGTTCTTTTTATATACGGACTAACCTGCTGATTGAATACAGGGAGGTGTTTTTGTGGAGTTAAAGACGATTTTAGCCGTCGTGCTTTGCCTCGTAATTGCAGGCGGCGCGGTTTACCTGCACAAACGGAAAGAAAAATAACGGACATGCGGAAAAGGGGCGAATAACCGTCTCCTTTCCGCCGCCCGCAAGGAGCGTGAGCATGAAAATGGCTGAAGAAAAACGCATGGTGGATACCTACGAGGTAATACACGCCATCCATGTTGGTGATAGAGAAATCCTTTTTGCGGTTGACGACGGGAAAACCGATTGTCCGTACATGGTATGCGACTGCAACTGGGATAACCCGTTGGGCATCGACCAATTTTTTGATCCTGCCGGAAGCGACGACTACCTGGAAATGATGACCGAGTTTACCAACCGGGTGCAAGCGCAGCTTGAGGCGGTCAAAGCGGAACGGGATAAAATCACCGTCCCGTTGTCGCCCTTCACGCTGGAACATTGCACGCCAAACGATTACGGCGAAAGCGTTGAAAATAAGGTGGTGGTCATTAGGACGAAGCGCCTGCGTCCAGAATACCGCACCGCCGACAGGCAGCTTGTGCTGGCCGTGGGCGGCTTTGGCACTCATGCCAAAGCCAGGGGCCGGGCGGTCTACACCGTCAATCTCTATTCCGGCAAGGAGTCCCGCTGGAATCGGGAGGATATCCTGGGCGTTCTGAAAACCGAATATATGCCCGATTGGGCAAAGGAGCGGCTAAAACAGATACTGGCCGAGCGGCAGGCCAAACACAAAAAACAAGTACAGGAGCGTTAGGAGGCTTTCAGGATATGGAAAAAGAGATCAACGCCGGGTAGGTCATTACCGACCGGCTGGCCGTGGGCGACGCGGAATTCGTCATCGGGCACAGCGAGAAAGCGCCCGCGCAGTTTGTCACCTGGAAATGCAGAAAGGGCGAAAAGGAATACTTTTGGGGCCATTACCTGGGCGACCGGCTGGCCGCAGTCGAGGATTTATGCAAGCGCGCCCTGGAAGAAATCGAGTATTTGCGCTCCTTCCAGCCCCAAAGGGACACCGGGGAAAAACCGGAGCAGCGGGTAAAAAAACGGCGCGAGCCGGAACGGTGAGGTGAGCAAAATGGCATTTGTAATCAATGTTGCCGCCCCGGAGGAAGCCGCCCTGTTCTACTCCAACGCCGAAAGGGACAAGGAGCTTGGCTGCATCGGCCATCTGCGCGGCGACTTCGGGCACGGTGGCAAGGAGTTTTGGAGCACCTGGTGGGAGCATCAAGGGGACCTGAAGACACCGGCGTTTAAGGACGAATTTGATGTACTTATCAATTCCCTGCGGAAACAGGGGCTATTGAAGGACCGCGGCAGCATGGCGGAATTTTGCCATGCACACCCGGAAGCCAGGATTCCGGGCGCGTGGCATCCCGACGTTTACGGCTTTCGGGTGGATACCGGCAGACACCGCTACTATATCCGCTGCTTTCCGCATGGGGGCGATTACAACTTCTATATATACTGCTATATAAACGAAAAGGAACGACTGCGCGAGCAAGCACAGAGCAAACCAATCCATAAGAAAAAGCACGAACCGGAACGGTGAGGCCCCGTGCTTTTAAGGAGGGAGGGAAAGCATGAACGATCTGACCAGATACAGGCTGTGCGCGGGCCTCCACGCCCCTGCGTCGGCAAAGCTCCTCTACTGCTACCTGCTGGACATGGCGGGAGGCCGCCACAACAACGTGGCCATATCCATTAAAAACCTTGGCAAAAGCGTGGGCCTGTCCCGTTCAGCCACCAGCCGCAATCTGAACCGCTTGCGGCGGTTGGACATGATCGGCATTGCTCCCCGGTACTCCGAGGACGGCGGCAGGCTGTCCAACCAATATATATTGAAGTAAGGAGGGATGCGCATTGGCAACCAAGCTGCAACTGATCACAGAGCTTTCCGAAAGGACGGCCCGCAGCCTTACCAGAAGCCATGCCAACTGGACTTCCTTCCTGAAAACCGCGGCCTGGAGCTACAAATATCCGTTTCAAGACCAGCTTTTGATTTACGCCCAGCGGCCCGACGCGACGGCCTGCGCTCCCATTGAAGTGTGGAACGGGAAACTGGGACGGTGGGTAAACAAAGGCGTAAAGGGCATTGCCCTCATCGACGACAGTGGCAGCCGCTTAAGGCTCCGTCATGTGTTCGACGTGAGCGACACCAACAGCCGCTACAACCGTCCCGTCCCGCTGTGGGAAATGCGAGACCGATACGCCGAGGCGGTGACGGAATCCCTGGAAAATACCTTTGGGGAGTTAGCCGAAAAAAGCAGCCTGCCCCATGCCCTGCTTAGTGCCGCCGCAAACGCGGTGGACGACAATTGCACGGATTACCTGTCCGAGCTGCTTTCTTTCCGGGAAAGCAGCTTTTTGGAAGCACTGGACAAGCTGAACGTCGAGGTGTTTTTCAAGGACGCCCTGAAAAGCTCCGTGGCCTATATGCTCTTAACCCGTTGCGGCTACAATGCCGACGAATACCCGACCTTTGAGGATTTTCAGAGCGTCCTTAATTTCAATACCCTCGACACCGTTTCCCGCCTGGGCGCGGCCACCAGCGACATAGCGGAAATGCTCCTGCGGGAAATCGAAGCCACGGTCAAGGACATGCAAAAAGCGGAGCGAAACCAAAGACGCACATTTGCCAAAAGTCGAGGCGAAGCGCACAATAAAACCGTAAAGCAAAGTGATGAAAGGAGCGGTGAGCATGGAACTGACCTACACGCAGCAGGGCGATTATCTGATACCCGACCTGGCCCTGCCGGAAGAACAAACGCACATCGGCAAATATGGGATGTTGCGCAGAACATACCTGAAAAACCACCGGAAAGGAATGTACGCCAGCCTGATGCTGTCCGGGGACCTGAACAGCCACCTGGCGGAGATCGACCGGACGGCGCGGGAGCGCGTCGAGCGGATCACGGCGCAACTCCTGGAAAAGAGCCCCGCCCCGGACAAGGTGACCGACCCGCTGGGCTGGACGGGGCACATGAACAGCCTCAAGCACCAGGCCGAGGAAAGCGTACTGGCGGAGCTTATTTACAGCTAACCCTGCTGCCAACCGAAGAACAGCAAATAGAGGCCATAGAACAGGCGGAGGACGAAAAATCCTCCGCTTTTTCTATGGCACAGGAAGACATCGACGTGGTTTTACGGCAAGGCAGCGGTGTCCAGGGCGGCAAATACCGGATTTATCTCTACTTCCAGCAAAACGCCTCCGCCAAAGAAAACGCCGACTTTCTGAAAAAGGAGTACAGCACTGGCGGACGCGCCCCTGCCCTGCCCGACCTGGAAATTGACGAATGGCACGATGGCAAAGGCATCACCTTCACCAGGAGAAGGCACACCGGTCCGGAGGTAAAAATCCTTCTGCCCTGGATGAAGGTGCAGAAGCGAATCGGCGAGTTGATTGCCGCCGACCGCTATTTGAGCGACAAGGAGAAAGAGCAATTGCCCGCCTACCGGCAGCAGATGGAGGAACGCCGCCAGCAGCTTGCCGAGGAAGCCTACGCCCGCGAAATCCTGAACCGGGAGCCCGCCTCCGCCGAGGCAACGCCGCCGTCGCAGGAAAACGCGCATTACGCCTTTTCCCTTGGCAGCACGGTCTATATCGGCACGGACGAATATGAAGTTTTGGCTTTCGACAACAGCACCGTGCAGCTCCGGGACGTGAGCTTTCCGCTTTTCAGCAAGGAGCTTGCGCGAAGCGACTTTGAACGGATGCTGCGGGAAAATTCCCTCAACGACCACCTTATAACCGAGGAAGCACCGGAACAACCAGCCGAAGAAAAAACGGAAAAGTCGCTGCCCCGTGCGCTATACCGGGAATATCTGTCCCAGGTTATCGACAGGGTGCGAGCAGATGAGATTTACCCCTACCTGCGTGATCGGGACACCGATCCCGACAGCGCCAAGCGGGAGCTGGACGAGGCCCTTGACCGGATTGCCCTTTCCATGCGGGAGGAACACCAGGACTTTTACGAAGCCTACGCCACCCTGCCGCAGTTTCGGGAATGGCTTGCCGAGGACGTGTTCCAGCGGACCTATCAGGATTACCTGACGGAAACCCGCGACCTGGCGACTCTTCACGGCGACGACCCCGACGCGCCAGAGTGGGTGCGGCAAACCGGGGATGCGACCGTCCCCCGCCAAGAGGATACCATTACCTTCGACAGCGACAGCAGTGAAGATGAAAAATCCTCTGTGGAACTTGACTTGGAGTTACCGGACGGCCAAGCCGGGGAAACGGGAAAACAACCAGCCGAAAAAGAAATAGCCGCGGGCCTGGAATTGTCCATCGACGGCCGCCGCTTTGCCATTGACACGATTGACGAGGAAACCGGCACGGTCAGCCTGCGGGACATCACCTTCCAAAACGGTGTAGGCTTCCCCATCTTCCGCCGAGAGAGCGTCGGCTTCGTGCGCCGCGTTTTGGAACAGCAGACGGACCCCGTCCGGCAGAAGGCACAGGGCGGCGAGGCTGCCAAAGCCCGCCTGCACCTTGTGCCGGAACCAGCGAAGCAGCCCCGCGTCAATTTCCGGATCACCGACGACAACCTGGGCGTAGGCGGCCAAAAGACCAAGTACGCCTGGAATGTCGCGGCCGTCTGCCTGGTCAACCAGTTAGAGGAAGAAAACCGACTGGCCACCCCGCAAGAACAGGAGATCCTGTCAAAATACGTTGGCTGGGGCAGCCTGCCGCAAGTCTTTGACAAAGACAACCCCCAGTGGGCAAAGGAATACGCGGAGCTGAAGGAGCTGCTGGACGAGGACGAATACAATTCCGCGCGGGCCTCCACCCTTAATGCCCACTACACGTCGCCCGTCGTGATTAAAGCCATCTACACCTGTTTGGAAAACATGGGCTTTCAGACCGGCAACATCTTGGAGCCCGCCTGCGGCAGCGGCAACTTCTTCGGCCTGGTGCCCGAGAGCATGAAAGACTCCAGGCTTTACGGAGTGGAGCTGGACGGCGTCACGGGCCGGATCGCCAAGCAGCTTTATCAGCAGGCCAATATCGCGGTGCAGGGCTTTGAGGAAACCAACCTGCCCGACAGCTTTTTCGACCTGGCTGTCGGCAACGTGCCTTTCGGTTCTTACAGTGTGTCAGACAAGAAATACGACAAACACAAGTTTTACATCCACGACTATTTCTTTGCCAAGACCTTGGACAAGGTGCGGCCCGGCGGGATTATCGCCTTCATCACGTCCAAAGGCACAATGGATAAACAAAACCCCGAGGTGCGCAAATACATCGCGCAGCGGGCCGAGCTTTTAGGGGCGGTCAGATTGCCCAACAATGCGTTTCTGGCCAACGCCGGAACCGAGGTTACCACTGACATCCTCTTTTTGCAGAAGCGCGACCGCGTGATGGACGTGGAACTGGACTGGGTGCATCTCTCCACTACCGAGGACGGCGTGCCCGTTAACCAATATTTTGCCGACAACCCGGACATGGTGCTGGGCACGATGGTCTTTGACAAGAGCATGTACGGCAACGAATCCGAGACAGCTTGCCTGCCCCATGAGGACGCCGACCTTGCCGAGATTCTCCGGGAGGCGTTGGAAAACATCCACCCCGAGATTAATGATTACGAGATCGACGACATCAGCGAGGACACCGATACATCCTCCATCCCGGCGGACCCCAATGTCCGTAATTTCAGCTATTGCCTGGTGGACGGCGAAATCTACTTCCGGGAAAACAGCCGGATGAACCGGGTGGAAACCTCCGTCACGGCCCAGGGCCGCATCAAGGGCATGATCGAGCTGCGGGACTGCGTCCGTGAACTGATCGAGTACCAGACCGAGGATTACAGCGACGAAACCATCCGGGCGCAGCAGCACAAGCTGAACCGCCTCTACGACGCCTTTACCGCCAAATACGGCCTGATCAACAGCCGGGGCAACAGCATGGCCTTTGCCGACGACAGCGCCTACTGCCTGCTCTGCTCCTTGGAGGTGCTGGACGAAAACGGCGAGATGGAGCGCAAGGCGGATATGTTTACCAAGCGCACCATCCGGCAGCGTACCAGCGTGGCCCATGTGGACACCGCCGCCGAAGCCTTGGCCATCTCCATCGCGGAAAAAGCCTGCGTGGACTTAGGTTTCATGCACAGCTTGACGGGATTTTTGGAAGAACAGCTTGCGGCAGACCTGCAGGGCGTGATCTTCCGGGACTTCGGCAAGGTGGAGCCGGAAAACGTCCCCCGCGCCTTCTTTAATGTGGAATCTTTCCCCTATGTCACGGCGGACGCCTACCTTTCGGGCAATGTGCGGGAAAAACTCAGGCAGGTACAGAGGCTTGCCAAAATCCTGCCTCCCGAACAGGCGGAAAAGATCGCGGTCAACATCAAAGCGCTGGAAGCGGTGCAGCCCAAAGACCTGTCCGCCTCCGAAATCGACGTGCGGCTGGGCGCGACCTGGTTGCCTCCCGATGTGATCAAGGACTTTATCCTTGAGCTTTTGGAAACTCCCCATATGTACAGGGGCTATATTGATGTTCTCTATTCGAGCTATACCGCCAACTGGAATATTAAGGGGAAAAACCACGATCGCAACGTCAACATCAAGGCCATCATGACCTATGGAACCAGCCGCATCAACGCCTATAGGATTATCGAAGAAACTCTGAATCTCAAAGACGTGCGTATCTTTGATACCAGGTACGATGCAGACGGCAACGAAACGCGCGTCCTCAACAAAAAGGAAACCGCCATCGCCCAGCAGAAGCAGGAGGCCATCAAGGAAGCGTTCCGGGATTGGATATGGAAAGACCCCCAGCGCCGGGAACGGCTGACCAGAATCTACAACGACCGCTTCAACGCCATCCGGCCCCGCGAGTACGACGGCAGCCATATCAAATTCACCGGCATGAATCCGGAAATTACCCTGCGCCAGCATCAGGTGGACGCGGTGGCCCATATCCTTTACGGCGGCAACACCCTGCTAGCCCATTGCGTGGGGGCAGGCAAGACCTACGAGATGGCCGCCGCCGCGATGGAAGGCAAGCATTTGGGACTTTGCAACAAGAGCCTGTTCGTTGTGCCCAACCACCTGACGGAGCAATGGGCCGGGGAATTCTTGCAGCTTTACCCATCGGCCAACATTCTCGTGGCTACTAAAAAGGACTTTGAAACCAAGAACCGCAAGAAATTCTGCGCCCGCATCGCCACTGGTGACTACGACGCGGTGATCATCGGGCACAGCCAGTTCGAGAAAATCCCCATTTCCGCCGAGCGGCAAAAGCGCCAATTGCAGGAACAAATATGGGAGATTACCGACGGCATCCGGGAACTTAAGGCGGAGCGCGGCGAACGCTACGCCATCAAGCAGCTTGAAAGGACCAAAAAGAACCTGGAATTGAAGCTGAAAAAGCTCAATGACACCAGCCGCAAGGATGATGTTGTCACCTTCGAGGAATTGGGCGTTGACCGCCTTTTCGTGGACGAGGCGGACTTTTACAAAAACCTGTTTTTATATACCAAGATGCGCAACGTGGCGGGCCTGGCCCAGACCGAGGCCAAAAAATCCTCTGACCTCTTTGCCAAATGCCGCTATCTCGACGAACTGACGGAAGGCCGCGGCATCGTTTTTGCCACGGGCACGCCCATCTCCAACTCCATGACCGAGATGTACACCATGCAAAGATACCTGCAATACGAAGCCCTGCGCAAACAAGGACTCCAGCATTTCGACTGCTGGGCCTCCACCTTCGGGGAAACCGTGACCGCCATCGAGCTTGCGCCGGAGGGCACGGGCTACCGGGCCAAAACACGCTTCGCCCGGTTCTACAACCTGCCTGAACTCATGAGCATGTTCAAGGAAATCGCGGACATCAAAACGGCGGATATGCTGGACCTCCCCGTGCCCAAGGCCAACTACCGCAACGTGGTGGTCAAGCCCAGCGAGTTTCAGCAGGACATGGTGGCCGAGCTTGGCAAGCGCGCCGAAAAGGTGCGCAACCGGATGGTGGAGCCCTATGAGGACAACATGCTGAAAATCACTAACGACGGACGCAAGCTGGCCCTTGACCAGCGCCTGGCCAATCCCATGCTGCCCGACCATGAAGAAAGCAAGGTGAATGCTTGCGTGGATAATATCTTCCGCTTCTGGCAGGACCACCGCGACCAAAAGCTGACCCAACTTGTGTTCTGCGATCTGTCCACCCCGAAAAACGACGGAAATTTCAACGTCTACGACGATGTTCGCCAAAAGCTAACGGCCCGCGGCGTTCCCGCCGACGAGATCGCTTTCATCCACGACGCCAACACGGAAACCCGGAAAAAAGAGCTGTTTGCCAGAGTGCGCGCGGGACAGGTGCGCATACTTGTTGGAAGCACCTTTAAAATGGGGGCAGGCACTAATGTCCAGGACCGCCTGATTGCGTTGCACGACCTTGACTGCCCCTGGGTGCGACTTGAAGTCGCATAAATAATTGTTTAGCACTGTGACTAAACCCGCTATTCCGTTAGCGGTAGCCTAGTGACACATGGAGAACTGGCAACGGTTCTTTGTGAAGCTGTCATGACAATGTACCCCTTTTGCCCTGTGGCAAAAGAGCGAAAACCGTGAGGTGGACGCAATAGCTGTTAGCACAATACGGCTGGGGGGCTAGGCTTGAATCGTATGACCAACATATGTGAACTATCGTATAAACATCGTAACGTCCAAGGAGCCAAAGTTGCTGTCAGGCTCTAGCCCAAAATGGGAAGCAGCCGGTCAATCCTCTCCATGGTGGGATTGCACGGACATTCGCGCTGCCGGTGGAGTAGATAGGGTCTAAGCGATTCATTGTTATTTATGCGGAACAAGGTAAGCCTGTACCTCTCCTGCCCTGTGCAGGAAAGCATTCCGTAAGGAAAGCCGACAGAGATGCAGGTATAGGATTGCAGAAAAAGCGAAGGCCGTCCTGTAATGGGACGGATAGGGGTTTCAACGTCACCCCGCACGAAAGTGAGCAGATTTCTGCGGTAGGTAACTCTTTACAAGAAACTTACAGAACTTTTGAAAGGAGTAAGGCAAATGAACGCAAATCAAACTGCGTGTGCGACTTCTGACCGCGCTGCTGCCTGGGACAGCATCGACTGGAACAGGTGCGAGTACGAGGTAAAAAAGCTGCAAGCTCGTATTGTAAAGGCTCAAAAAGAAGGCAGACACGGCAAGGTGCAAGCCTTGCAGTGGACGCTGACACACTCGTTTTATGCCAAAGCATTGGCGGTCAAACGGGTGACAACAAATGACGGTAGTAAAACCTCCGGTGTTGACCATGAGCTATGGACAACGCCAAAAGCCAAATTCGAGGCAATTATTTTGCTGAAAAGAAGAGGATACACCCCCCAGCCGCTCAAAAGAGTCTATATCAAAAAGAGCAACGGAAAGCTTCGCCCGCTGGGCATTCCTACGATGAAGGACAGGGCTATGCAGGCATTATACCTCATGGCTTTGGAACCCATTGCGGAAGTCACAGCAGACCAGCATTCCTACGGATTCAGGAAAGAACGGTGCTGTCAGGACGCTATTACCCAGTGTCACACGGTTTTATCCCACGGTTACTCTCCGCAATGGGTTTTGGAGGGTGACATCAAGGGCTGCTTTGACCATATCAGCCATGATTGGCTCTTAAAGCATATTCCCATGGACAAAGTGATGCTGGAAAAATGGCTGAAATGCGGCTTCATCTTCAAAAAGGAGTTGTTCCCAACAGAGGAAGGTACGCCCCAGGGCGGTATTATCTCCCCTACGTTGGCAAACATGGTTTTAGACGGCATTCAACCGATGCTGGCAGAGAGATACAAGCGCAGAAGTATCAAAGGCAAGCTTGTTTCGCCTATGGTAAATCTTGTGCGTTATGCGGATGATTTTATCATCACCAGCGCCGATAGGGATGTTTTAGAAAAAGAAGTCAAGCCGCTCCTTGTAGATTTTCTTACAGAACGTGGCTTGGTTCTCTCCGAGGAAAAGACGCTTATCACGCATATTGATGAGGGCTTTGATTTTCTAGGCTTTAACATCCGCAAGTATAACGGCTTTCTTCTGACCAAGCCGTCCAAAGTAAAGGTTAAGCAATTCCTGGATGGGATTCGTTCTGTCATTGAGGAAAACAAATCCTGCAAACAGGAAACGTTAATTCGACTCCTGAATCCGAAAATCATCGGCTGGGCGAACTATTACCGAAACAGTGCATCCTCTGAAACCTTCCAACGTGTCGATGACCAGATTTTCCGCAAACTATGGCAATGGGCAAAACGGCGCCACCCGAAAAAGGGAATGCGCTGGATAGCCAACCGGTATTTTCAGAGAATCAGAACCAGAAGCTGGCGGTTTGCGGTCACACTCGACAAAAGTGGGAAAAAGGATGTCTTTCCACTGAAATTAATGACGGATGTCAATATCATCCGTCACAAAAAGATTACCGGGGATGCGAATCCGTTTGATACCGAGTGGAACGACTACTTTCAGGAGCGCGAAACCTACAAGATGCTGCTTTCACTAAAGGGCAGAAGATCGCTCCTGTATATCTGGAATCAGCAAAACAGACTTTGCCCCATATGCGGCGAACCCATTACCAAAGATACGCAATGGAATGTACGGGAACGGATACAAGACGGAAAGTCAATCAAGCTCCTAGTGCATGACAAGTGCTACAAACAAAACCGTTATGATGTTGATTGAGCCGGCCTTTTATGAAAAGGCTTTGAGTTGCTTGAGCCGTGTGAGGGGAAACTCTCATGCACGGTTCTTAGAGGGGAAGGCGGCAGTAATGCCGCCGACCTACTCGACCGGCCAAGAGATTTGGAACAGCGCAGCGGCAGGATTGTCCGCCAGGGCAACAAAAACGACGAGGTGTATATTCTCCGCTACGTCACAGAAAACACCTTCGACGCCTATTTATATCAAATCCTTGAAAACAAGCAGCGTTTCATCTCACAGATTATGACCAGCAAATCCCCCGTAAGAAGCGCGGAGGACATTGATGAAACGGCGCTTTCCTATGCGGAAGTCAAGGCGCTGGCGACGGGCAACCCGCTCATCAAGGAAAAGATGGATTTAGACATCCAGGTTTCCAAGCTGAAGCTCCTGAAAGCCAACCATCTGAACCAGCGGTATGCACTGGAGGACAGATTGCTCAAGCATTTACCGAAGCAGATCAAAGCCACCGAGGAACGCATTGCGGGCTATGAGAAGGACATTGCCCGGTATGAAAAGTACAGTGCAAAGGAACCCACCGGGGAGAAGGTCGAGGAAAGCAAATTCGCGGGCATGACGGTCAAAGGCATTTCCTACCCCGAAAAGGCCAAGGCGGGCGCGGCCATTCTGGAAGCCTGCAATCTGATGACCTCCCCGGAGCCGCAGGAAATGGGCAGCTACCTGGGCTTTCCGATGCTGTTTTCTTTCGACAGCTTCAACAAGAAGTATCAAATCACGTTCCAGGGCGCTCTCAGCCATACGGTGGCCTTGGGCGCGGATGTGCACGGCAACATTACAAGATTGAACAATGCTTTGGCCGAAATGCCGAAAAAACTGGCGTATTGCCGGGAACAGCTAAAAACCCTCCGCCAGCAGATGGAAACGGCCAAGAAAGAAATTGACATCCCCTTTGAAAAGGAGCAGGAGTTGCAAAGCAAATCCGCGCGGCTGCATGAACTGAACATCCTGCTAAATATGGACAAGGCGGAAAACGAGATAATGGACGACGGACCGGACGAGGACATGGATATTCCCGAAAAAAAGGCCGTAGGCTATGAACGGTAATGGCTGAATAAGCTTTAGCAGTTTTGACTTTCTATTTTCTCAGGCTTACAGTAAAACAAAAAACCAGGAAGGAGGCGCGTAATGAACGAACCTTTTATATTCCAGACCCTGCCGGAGCGGATTGCGGCGCTGTTCCCTGAAATCGACAGCGACACCGCTATTGACTTGCTGCACAACAATTACGAGTATGGCCTACTCCATCAAAGAAAAGGGGAACTCACGGAGCGGCACCCTTTCATTTCGGCTGTCCTGGAGGGCGAAGGGCCGATTGCTCTGAGCGCGGAAGAACATAAAATCCTTACGGACTACCTGGATACTGCAACCCGCATGGAGGACATGGAGCGTATGCAGCTTTATTTTCGCGGGCATACGGACGGTTTTTCCTATCTCAAAAAAATCGGCGCGATATAGCCGCATTGCAAAAATTTCCTAAAAGGCATCGGAAGACAAAATCCGGTGCTTTTTTACGTTTGGAGGTGATCGCTATGCCCTATGTGGCCCCGGAACAGATTAAGCACGTCAAACAGATGGATCTGCTGACTTATTTGCAGCATTACGAACCGCAGGAACTGGTCCACTTTTCCGGCAATGTCTATACCACCCGCAGCCATGACAGCCTGAAAATATCCAACGGGAAGTGGTGCTGGTGGTCCCGCGGCATCGGCGGGCGCTCCGCCTTGGATTATCTCATCAAGGTCCGGGGCATGACGCTCCCCGAGGCGGTCATGCGGATAGACGGGCAGGCGGTTGTTGAGCCCCCTGTCCCGTCAAAGGCACGGGAACCCGCCGGGCCGAGAACGCTGCTGTTGCCGGAGAAAAACAAGAGTAATGATCGCGTGGCTGCCTATCTCAAAGGGCGTGGCATACACAGCACTTTAATTGATTACTGCCTGCAAACCGGACGGCTGTATGAAAGCCGCCACCGCCACAACGCGGTCTTTGTCGGCTTCGACCCGCAGGGCGTTCCCCGCTACGGCGCGCTCCGGGGCACATCCGGCAGCAGGTTTATGGGGGACGCAAGCGGCAGCGACAAGCACTTCTCCTTCTCCGTTCCGGCAAGGGAAAAACCCACCAAGCTGCACCTGTTTGAAAGCGCCATCGACCTTTTGTCCTACGGCACATTGGAGCTGCTGGCCGGCAGGGATTGGCGGCGGGAAAACTGCCTCTCCCTGGCGGGTATTTACAAGCCGAAAAAGAACATCGGGGAAAGCACCCCGCCCGCCGCTTTGACGCAGTACCTCAAGGATTACCCGCAAATAAGCGAAATCGCCCTACATCTGGACAACGACGCACCGGGAAGGCTGGCGGCGGAGACCATCAAGGCCCTTCTTTCCCCCACGTACACCATTACCGACGAGCCGCCCCAGCGCGGGAAAGATTATAACGACTATCTAAGGATTGTATTAAGGATACGGCAGTCAAATAGCATGGAAAGATGATTGCTGTTTAGATGTTTTACAAAAACTACAAATTCCTTGATTTATGTTATCGTATATGATAACATGATGGTGAGGTGAAGCATACACTAAGATTAGAGGTGTATCATGGATTGGCAAGTGGAATACTATAAAAAGGAAAACGGAGATATTCCCGTACTGGATTTTCTGCTATCATTGGAAGCAAAAATGCGGGCGAAAGCCTTTAGCGAAATAGAACTGCTGGAAAAGCATGGGCCTGATTTAAGGGAACCTTACGTAAAGCCCTTAAGAGGCAAAGGTCTTTTTGAACTGAGAATCAAATTCGCCTCGGATATCAGCAGGATTTTCTATTTCACATACCGCCAGAAGACTTTTGTGCTGCTTCATGGTTTCACCAAAAAAACTCAAAAAACTCCGCAAAGAGAGATTGAACGGGCACTGCGTTATAAAGAAGATTATGAAAGAAGGTGTGACAATGAGTAAGGCAGGAGCAAAGTTTTCCGAAGTGAAAGAGCTTTTGATGAAGGACGAAGAATTCAAAGCTGAATACGAAAAGCTGAAACCGCGCTATGATGTGATTTCGCAAATCATTGAAGCACGCACCAGCCAAAATATTACCCAGGAAGAATTGGCGCTTCGGGTTGGGACCCAGAAATCCAATATCAGCCGCCTGGAAAGCGGAACGTACAATCCATCCCTGGACTTTCTGTCTAAGGTTGCCCGCTCCCTCGGCAAAGAGGTACAGGTTACGTTGAAATAAAAAATGCGAGAAAATCATAAAGAAGTTTGTGATAGCACAGATGATTAATAATTAAGGCACTGAGAGATCAGCGCCTTTTTCTATTATGTTGAGAAAATGTTAGTAATAAGGACTGTAATTCGTTGATTCGGGGGAAGAAGTATAATATGATTAGATTGTCATTATAAGGAAAATAAGATTGAAACTATTGAGTATTCGACAGAATTACAATGGGTTTGCGCCTTTCCGTAAAGTCCGCTGGGATGGTATATTTTACAAAAATGGTGCGGGAGATCTTGTGCTCATGAGTATAGAGGCGTTTACCCTCCGTAAAAAGGAAGATCGTTTGGCTAGCCGCATGGGGGATGATCTACGCCGGAGGAACTGGACAGCTATTTAGACGGCGTTATTGAAGCGGTAGAGCATAGGTAAGGAGGATAATTATGCGGATAGAGAAAATGCGAATTAAAAACTACAGAAGGTTTATGGATACTGAAATTAGTTTTTCTGACAAACTAACAGTTCTTGCCGGTGCAAATAATAGCGGTAAGACATCACTTGTTCATTTGTTAGACTGTGTTTTTGGTAATAGAAAAACTTTGAAATCTAAAGACATCTCATTGATAAGCCAAAGTGCAATAATTAATAAACTATTCGATATGTTTGACAAGCGTTTTAGCGCTTCACTGCCAATTGATATAAAACAACTGCTATCAGACATTCAAGATTTGTTTTTTGATAAAACCACTGGCGATGTGCAAATCATTGAAGATCATGTATCCATCCAAATATCAGTAACATACGAGCCTAAAGAGAATATCTCTCTATTTGCTCGCTATTTAATGGATTTGGACGAAAACAAAAGGAATTTTTATTTTGAAATCGTACAAGAGATCAATCCCAAGACTTTAAAAAGTAATCTTGAAGTCAATGTTGATTCGTTACGAAATTATTTGGAGCGATATTTTGAAGCTGTAAAAAAACAGAAAACATGTGATCCGAAATCGCCTGAGTCCCCGAAAATAAACCTGCAAGCCACCAAATCCAGGCAATTGCTCATAGAAAAATTGTTTGAGCTTTATGGCGATAGTTTGGATATAGCTTATAAATATGCCAATGAGGACTTCTCATTATCGCATAAGATGGAGAAAAAAGAATTCACAGATTTGTTCAACTATAGCTATCTTTCCGCTGATCGACAATTAAATGACAATACTGAAGGCGGAAAGAGAACACTGACATCTAGCGTTGTTGATTTATTGAATATTGAAAGAAAGAATGAAACGTCCCCTAATGAATGGAAAGGAAAAATTCGACAAATTCTTGATAAAATGTTCAATGCCATTTCAACTGAAAACATTGATACTTACTTAGTGGAACAGGCGAAAACACTTTTAGACAATATTTCGCAAAACCTTAACACTGTAGGAGAAACAAATATTCAAGAAATCACAATGGTTCTTGACATGGGGATGGATTTTCTATATCAGGTTCTTAAAGAGAGTATCCGGGTAAATTATGCAATTCCAACAGGCACTCAGAATGCAGAAAAAGTTTTGCTGGCAGAAGAATCTCAAGGACTTGGAATCAGCAATCTTATTTATATTACTCTTGAGTTGATGAGATATAAATTGAAATCAGATCCTAGATTGGTCAACGTTTTTCTGATAGAAGAGCCGGAATCGCATATGCACCTACAGATGCAGCGAACGCTTGTTAATTATTTAAACTCCGAATATGCCGGAAAAGAAGGTTTATGTAATGTCCAAGGAATTATTTCGACCCATTCTGATGAAATTGTACGTTCTGCCAATCTCAAAGATATAAAGGTCATACGACCCAAAGAACCCTTAAATAATGTAATCTGTGATATGTCCATGTTTTTAGAAAAACACAAAACAGAAAAAAATTTTTATGAAACTTTCTTTAAAATCAATTTTTCGAACATGATTTTTGCCGACAAGGCGATTATCTATGAAGGTGACACTGAGCGTATGTATATTGAATCGCTTATTTTTGGCAATCGTGGTCAAGAGGAAAAAGATGAATTAGAATTTTTAGACACTCTTTCACAAAAATATATTACCTATGCACAAGCAGGTGGAGCATATGCTCACAAATATGCGGAATTACTAAATGAACTTGAAATTAGCACACTAATACTTACAGACATTGACTACCCTAAAACCTGCTTGGATAAAAATAAAGTCTTTAAACTTAAGACAACCAACGCAGCACTTCGTTTTTTTTGTAGGCGAGATAATCGACAGTCAAAAAATGCCAAACTAAACATAAATGATATTTATAAATGGCAATCATCCTGCTATAAGAAGAAAAATATTCTGGTAAAAACTCAGTCAGAAATAGACGGTTACGCCCGGACATTAGAGGAAGCTCTTTTGTTTCAGTATATAAAAAAACATCATACTGATCTTTTAGAAGATAATGGCAATGAGATAGAGTTCAATGTTTTTTCTTGCTTAACAAGAAAAAATTGGTCTAAGATTAAAGAGGCCAGCGGTTTTTCTTTGATTTTACCAAATCGTACTAAAAAAGAGAAAAAACAAAATAAATCTATTGATACGATTGAAAGGTGTATACGACAGATAGTTGAAGGGTTTTCAGATAGCAAATCCGCTTTCATGTATTCTATTATTAAAAAGGGGAAACAATATTCTGTTATGCCAAACTATATTAAGGAGGGGCTAGAATGGCTGGCGCAAAAATAGAGTCAAATATGTTTTTGATAAATGCGCCTGCTGGCAGCGGTAAAACGCATTTTATCCAAGATAAAGTAAATAGCATAGTAGACAGAGATCCTTCTGCACGGATTTTATGTATTACATACACAGAGAGAGCTGCGAAAGAACTTCAAGCCAGAATACTGTCAGAAGAAGCGTTCATAAGTACAATTCACAGCTTCATGAATTTTTTTATATCGCCCTATTATGCCCACTCTGAAGCTATAGATTTGTACTACGAATTGTATAAAAACGATATAGAAAAAAGAATCCAAGAAAACGAAGCGCTAAATATAGATGATCCACAGAATAGGAATAGCAAGTATTTGATTGCTAAAGGATTAGAGCCTTCGCTTGATGTGTCCATAAAGCTCATAAAAGAAAACACTAAGTCCATTTATTACAACGAAAAGAATTATAATACACTCTATTATGGAGGGCTCTCTCACGATAATCTGTTGGAGTTTGCTTTCTCATTTTTAGATAAATACCCTGTTCTTCAATTTCGTCTTAGGGAGATGTTTCAATATATCTTTGTTGATGAAGTACAAGATACTGATGCGAAAATACTGCGCCTGTTCTACAATGCAGTAAAAGGTACATCCACGGAGCTATACTATTTCGGCGACAAGATGCAGGAAATATACGAAAATTATGATGGTGGATTTGAAAATGAATATAGAAATTTTGACTCTTCTTTATCCAAAGAGTTTAAATTTAACCATCGTTCATGTGGAGAAATCGTCGATGTCCTAAATAATTTGTACGGACGCAAAGATTCTGACAGACAAGAATCAAAGAAGGGATACAATGGTGTATCACCAAAACTAATAATATGTCAAAATATAGAGGCGTATTATACTGAACATATGTCCGAGCTTGATGGGTTTCTTGTTCTTCGAATTGCAAATAGAGCAAGATTTGCTCGAAACAATCCGAATGAAACAATGGAAAATATTTTTAATGGAATTTCAAATATATATCCATATGGCAGTAAGGTAACACCTATAGATGTTATGCTGCCTCCTGAAGGTGAAAATAGTCCTGACCCGCTTGTTGAGTTCTTTTATGCTTTTGGGCAGTTAAAGGCTGCTTTTGATGCGAAACATTATGCAGAAGTTATACAATTGTTTAGCAGCCAAATGTTTATTACACTAGATGGACGAAAAAAGAACGTATTTCATCCATCTATGAAAGTTTCCGAGCATGATGACAAAGCGAGGGTGCAAAAAGCCTTGAAGAAGGTTTTTGAAGAATATTCTAATGATTGCAAATATAGCTTAGAAAATTTTCTAATGTACCTTGTAGATCAAAATATAATTACTGATGATTTCATAGAATACATTCATCATATTGAAGATGAAGAAGGAAAAGCTGTTTATGAGCAGTTGCTTGCTATTCAATTGAGTGAAATGAAGCGGTTAATTGATTATAAAGATAGTCAAAGCATTTCTACTCAGCATGGCGTTAAGGGCGAAGGATATCCAAAAGTCTGTTTTTGGAGCGAAGATTCAAAAAGTAATAGGCCGTATGTTTATATGTATGACTTTTTTAGAATATATACGCAATTAGAACATTTCGGCTTAGAATCGTTTCAAAATTTTTACTATGTATTTAAGTCCTGCATTACTGCATTAGAGCAGAACTTAGGGATAAAAGTTAGCAAAATGAAAAGTCCAAATATCACTGATGAAAACATCAGTCGGTTTGACCAATTAATTGATGAATTTAAGGGCAATAGCTATTTTAATTATATTTTTCATGAGAGCGTGTGTGACTATAAGGAGAAGCGAGAAAAAAATAAACTACCAACTTTAAAATCTATTCAAGCTATCTTTAAACCGGAAATAGTAAATCGTATTTTGGTAGCGTACAAACTGTTCTATGTCGGCTGTTCGAGAGCTAAAGACGAATTAATTGTATTAGTCGATCAAGAAAGAATAAGTGCTTTTGATGGTGGCTTCAAAGCTAAAATGTCTGCTGTTGGTTTTAAAATTTTACCATGAACTAGTTTTTGGTAACTTATATGCCGATTTCAGAAGGCAAATGGCTATGAAACATAAACAGAGAAAAGGCAAGTGGAACCAACTTATATTAAGGGGATAGTTGAGAATACAACCTCGACCTATAGCATTATTTAGGCCATTGAATTCTGAACTTATCATTATGTTAGTTATTTGGATGAAATGAACTTCCCATATCCATAAAATTATTCTTTCAAAATTGTTCGTGCACTGAGAAGTCAGTGCTTTTTCTTTTACCCAAAATCAAAAAAAGAAGTATCGACATTATTGTAAGGACTTCTTTTTTCGGCCGGTAATATTTGAAAAAAATCGTAACCATCACAACAAAAGACATCGGTCTTGTGATGCAGCGATGTCTTGTGTTGCAGCAAGCACTGAATAATGCCAGCATTATTCGCTTGTCAGGGATAATCCCTGAAACCCTTAACAGAACAGGAGGTTATATATGCTCAAAAGAAACATCAAAATAACGTTTCGATTGAACGCCAAAGAACAGCAATCTCTTGTCAAACAGGTGAAGAAATCAGGGCTTTCACAGGAAGGCTATCTCCGTTCCCTCATCAACGGCTATGTGCCCAAGGAGCTGCCCCCTCCCGACTATTTTTCCATGACGCGGGAGCTGCACGCCATCGGCGGCAATCTGAACCAGATTGCGGCCAAGGCCAATGCCACCGGGCATATTGACAAGACGGTATTTCAATATGAAGCCAACCGGCTCAGAAAAGCGGTACAGGATATTATAGAGGCGGTCACAGCGCCGGAAAGGAGAACTAATGGATAAGAAAACACTACTAATAAACCGTATCCACCGGAACTTTGCGGACTACAAGGCAAAGCTGCTCAAAGTGGACGGCCAGGGCATCTTTGAAAAAGCGGAAGAAATCGCCGCCTATACGCAGGTTCACCGAAATATGACAGAAAATCGCAGCTATGAACCGGAGGAACTGGATTACCTCCTGCTGTTTCAAGACCCCCTGGAGGTTGTGACCGACCAATATCAGGAAGAATTTCGGTATGCGGAAAATATGCTTGAGCTTATCGTGGCGAGAATCTGTGATAAGCAAGATGGCCTTGGAGATTACCCCTTGATGAAAAAATACGGGGAGCCGGAGCGATGACCGATGGCAACCACAGCGATCTGGGACGTGACGGACCGGCTTGACCGGGTAATCGACTACGCCGCCGACCCCGAAAAAACCGAAAACCCCGATTTTACCACTCCCAACTTTCAGGGCTTACGCAAGGTGCTGGAATACACCCAGGAGGACGGCAAGACCGAGCAGCAATTTTACGTCACCGGCATCAACTGCGACCCGGCCACCGCCTACCAGCAGATGGGCCGCACAAAACGGCAATATCAGAAGCAGGACGGCATCCTGGCCTTTCATGGCTACCAAGCCTTCGCGCCGGGGGAGGCCACCCCGGAAACCGCCCACGCCATCGGCGTGAAGCTGGCAAAAGAGCTTTGGGGCGACCGCTTTGAGGTGGTGGTTTCCACCCACCTTGACAAGCAGCATCTTCATAACCATTTCGTCCTGAATTCCGTATCTTTTAAGGACGGAAAACGGTATTACGACAACAACGCCACCTACGCCCTCATGCGGCAGGCATCCGACCGGCTATGCCGGGAACATGCTCTTTCCGTCATTGAAAACCCACAGCGCGGCAAGGCCAAGCACTATGCCGAATGGAAGGCCGAGCAGGAAGGCAAACCCACCTGGCGGGGCCTGATCCGGGAGGACGTGGACCAAGCCATTGCCGCAGCCATGACCTTCACGCAATTTATCGCCGCCCTGCGCAAACAGGGCTATGAAATCAAAACCGGCGTGAAACACATGGCGGTGCGTCCTTTAGGCAAGGAGCGGTTTGTCCGCCTGAAAACCCTGGGCGACGATTACACCGAGGAAGCCATCAAGCAACGCATCCTGCAAAACCGCGCACCTAAGCGTCCTCCTCCCCCCTTGCCGGAGCCGAGGCGAAAACGCTGCACCTTCAAAGGTTCCCTCAGGACAGCAAAAAAGCTCACCGGCCTGCAAGCGTTATACTTCCACTACCTCTATAAAATGGGCATCCTGCCCAAGCCCCGCGCGTCCAGCAAAAGGACGCATTTTTTATTGCGTGAGGACCTCCGCTATTTGAATGAACTCACCGCGCAGACCAAGCTGCTTTGCAAAAACCATATTTCCAGCAAAGAGCAGCTTGCCGCATATCAGTTGGGGTTGGAGCAGGAAATGAGCGCCCTGTCCGCCGAACGCAAGTCCCTTTACAACCGCATACGCCGGTGCGGGGACGAGGAGCAGGTGACGGCCTGCAGGGAGCAAATCGCCGGGCTGACCAGGCAAATCAGTCAGCTTCGCAAGGAGGTGAAGCTCTGCACGGGCATCCTGTCCCGTTCCGGGGAAATGCAGGAAAAGCTGTCCCGGATCAAGCAGGAAGAAATTCAGCAGCGAAAGGAGGCAAAAGCCTATGAACAGCGAAGCCGCCGCCGCGGATCAAGTCGTCAACATGAGTCTTAAGGGGATCGAGGTAATAGCCAAAATCTCCGGCGAAGGAGCCAAAAACCTGGCCGTCTATCTCTACGCCGTCTTGAAAGACCAAAAGAAAACCAAGGGCAAAATCCGGCTGGAAGGGCTGTTGCGCAGCGGCAAGGAACTGAAAGTCTTTGCGGTCAGGAACGAGGACTTGCAGAAATTCACCCAGGAGGCCAAACGCTACGGCGTCCTCTATTGCGCCCTCCGTGACAAAAAGGACACGGACGGCATGTGCGACATCATGGTGCGGGCCGAGGACGCTTCCAAAATCAACCGCATCGTGGAACGCTTCAAGCTGGCCACCGTGGACACCGCCAGCATCAAGAGCGAAATCCAAAAATCCAGGGCCGCCAGGCAGGAGGAAAAAGCGCCCGCCGAAAAGGAAACCCCCGCTGAAAAAAGCGCGGACGATTTTCTGGACGAGCTGATGGCCAAGCCCGACCAGCCGGAGCCGGACAAGGAGCGGATCGACAACCCAAACCCCACGACGGACCCTACGGCGGCGAAGGCGGAGAAATCCCCTCCGTCCGAGCCTACTTACGAGCGCAGCGGGAAAGCCGCCGAGGGTACGAGTGAGCCGGAGCGAAAATCCGTCCGCCAGGAACTGAAGGAAATCCGGGAAACCCACAGGGAGCAGGCGGAACCCAAGCGCGAGGCGGCCAAAGAACAGGCCAAATCCGTCAAGCCGCCTGCCAAATCAGGCCAACAGAAATCCAAAGCCAAAAAATCAAAACCGAAAGAGAGGTAAAGTGAGATGAGCAATTTTGACGATCTTTTCCGGCAGGAACAAAGCCCATCCACGGCCAAAAGCGACCAGCCTTTTGACAAGGAGGCCTGGGCGCAGAAAAAGTAGGAGCAGCGGGAAACGGTGTACGCCCTGATCGACGAAACGGCGACAACCGTGGCACAGGACGGTGATGTTTTCCAAAAGTATCTGGACGTGTAGAGCCGCTTTGACCGCTACAGTGTTTCCAACGCCCTGCTTATCCTTGCGCAGCGGCCCAATGCCACAGTCATTAAAGATTTTGATACCTGGAAGGACCAGGGCGCGTACATCCGCAAAAAAGAAACCGGCTTTTACATCATCGAGCCGGGGGAGGAATATCAACGGGAGGACGGTTCCACCGGCATCAGCTACAACCCCAAAAAGATGTTTGACATTTCTCAAACCGGGAACAGCCGCAAACGGGAAACCCCCGCCTATCCCGACGAGCGCACCCGCATCAAGGCGCTGCTGGCTCACGCCCCCGTGCCCGTCCGTATCAGCGATGCGCTGCCAAGCGGCGTGAACGCCCTGTACCAGCCGGACACGCGAGAAATCCAAATCCGGCGCGGCCTGGACGCCAATCATATTTTCCGCGCTCTCGCTCAAGAGCTGGCCCAGGTGGAAATGGACAAAGGCGACGGGAGCTACAACCGTTCCGAGTATGGCTTCCATGCCTATTGTGTTTCATATATGCTCTGCAAGCAGTACGGCGTGGAAACGAACGGTTTTTATCACTTCGAGGGCGTTCCCCAAAGGCTGGAGACTTTGGAGCCGCAGGAAATCCGCGCCGAGCTTGCCGTCATCAAGGAAGCGGCGGGCGAAATCTCCGGACGGATGAACCGGATGCTTAACCAGCAGCGGCAGCAGAAACGGCAGGAGCCGGAACGTTAGGAGGGATGGTCTGTGAAGGAAGAAGAACGGGTGCTGACCCTGGACGATTACGAATACGGCGTGGTGGTGAACGCCTTGAACGAACTGCGAAACGACCTGATTCAAGAACAACGGCCCACCGACGCCGTGGATGAACTGCTTTTGAAAACCATTGACGCCCCGACCAAAAAGCAGAAGCGCAGGGACCACGATGAAGCGCGCTGAAACCGCCAAGAGTAATCTCATCCTCTTGGCGGTTTTTTTAATTCCGGTGGTGTGGGCGGCGTTGCTCACCGCCCCCTCCCTTTCCGGCGGGCTGCCCGAAATCCTGGAAAACCTCACGGCGGCGCTGAACGATCCGTTTCATATCCAATGGGTGGATAATTCGCCCAAGTGCGTTTTGCTCTTTCTCGCCGCCTACGGTATGGGGATCGGGATTTACCTGTCCACCAAGCGCAATTACCGCCATAGGGAGGAGCACGGCAGCGCCCGCTGGGGCGGCGCGGCGGCTGTCGATAAGAAATACCGGGACAAGAATCCGCAGAAGAACAAAATCCTGACACAGAATGTCCGCATCGGGCTGGACGGCCGGAAGCACCGGCGCAACCTGAATGTCCTGGTGGTGGGCGGCTCCGGCTCCGGCAAGACCAGGTTTTACGCGAAACCCAATGTCATGCAGGCCAACACCTCTTTTGTGATTCTCGATCCCAAAGGGGAAATTTTGCGGGATACCGGAAACCTGCTCAAAGCCAAGGGCTATCACATCAAGGTGCTTGATCTTATCAACATGCACCTCTCCCACTGCTACAACCCCTTTACTTATTTGCAGGACGACAAGGATGTCTTAAAGCTGGTCACCAACCTGATCCGCAACACCACCCCCAAGGGCAGCAATACCAACGACCCCTTTTGGGAACGCTTCGAAACCGCGCTCTTAGAGGCACTCATCCTCTACCTGCTCTACGAAGCGCCGGAGGATGAGCGAAACTTCCCGATGGTCATGGAGATGATCGCCGCCGCCGAGGTGCGGGAAGAGGATGAAACCTACCAAAGCCCCCTGGACGAGCTGTTTGAGCGGCTGGCCATGCGGGAACCGGAGCATCTGGCGGTCAAGCAGTACAACATCTTCAAGCTGGCGGCGGGAAAGACGGCCAAAAGCATTCTCATCAGCCTGGGCGTCCGGCTGGAAAAGTTCAACCTGTCCACCATCGCGGGCATCACCACGGTGGATGAAATGGAACTGCCCGCCATCGGGGAGAAAAAGACGGCGCTCTTTGCCGTCATCCCCGACAACGACAGCAGCTTCAATTTCATCGTGGGGATGCTCTACACCCAGCTTTTTCAGCAGCTTTACTACCTGGCCGACCATGTTTACGGCGGCAGGCTGCCCCTCCACGTCCATATCGTGATGGACGAATTCAGCAACGTCGCCCTGCCGGATGAATTCGACAAGCTCCTTTCCACCATGCGCAGCCGGGAGGTCAGCGTCTCCATCATCCTGCAAAACCTGGCCCAGCTAAAGGCCCTGTTCAAAGATTCTTGGGAGTCCATTGTCGGCAACTGCGACGAGTTTTTGTATTTAGGCGGCAACGAGCAAAGCACCCACAAGTATGTATCCGAGCTTTTAGGCAAGGAAACCATCGACTTAAACACCTACGGAAAAAGCGCAGGCAGGAACGGCAGTTACTCGACCAATTTTCAGTTGTCAGGCCGGGAGCTTTTGACCCCCGACGAGGTGCGGATGCTGGACAACCGCTACGCCCTGCTGTTCATCCGGGGCGAACACGCCGTCATGGACGACAAGTACGATATTCTCAAGCATCCGAATTTGAAGCTGACGGTTGACGGCGGCGGCCAACCCTTCCGGCACGGCACCACGGAACACGCCCTGGACTGGAAAGCCGTGGTCTTAAAAGAAGGAGGCGATTACGAGCTGCTTTCCGAGGAAGAACTCGAAAGCCTATCCCCATCATAAAAACAGGAGGAATGATACGTATGAATATGTCTGGAAAAACCAAAAGGTTTTTTGCCGTTTGCTGCGCGCTGGCGCTGATGCTGGCCCTTTTCGCCGTCCCCGCATACGCGGCCAACGACCCCCTTCAGGTGGTCAACAACCTGTCCGAATTTATCTTCGGGCTGATCCGCGCCATCGGGATGATCCTGCTGGGCTTCGGCATCGTGCAGATCGGCCTGTCGCTGAAAAGCCACGACCCAAGCCAGCGGGCCAACGGCTTTCTGACCCTGGCGGGCGGCGTCATCATCACCTTTGCCAAGGAAATCCTTAATCTCATCACAGGAGGTTGATCGTTATGTTTAACAAATTCCCCATCACGGAAAAAATGCACATTCATTCCCTGGACGGCGAACTGCGGAAAGCTACCATCCTGGGGCGGCTGGGCGACAACGATTATCTTGCCGAATATGGCAGCGTCAAGTGCCATGCCATCTACAACCCCTTTGTCAATCATTTCTATGTGGATGACAAGTATGGCGTCATCAAGGACAAAAAGCCCGGCAGGGATGAACCATGCCGGTAACGATCACGGAAGCAAAGCCCGCGCTTCAAGCGCGGGCTTTGCCCTGGAAACGAGGTGAGCTTATTTGGAAAGCGGCAACTGGGTGATTGAGAACCTGAATAGCGCCCTGGGAACCTGGAACGAAAAGCTGGCGGAAATCTGGCAGCTTGTCGCCCAGTCCCCCACGGAATTCCGAGGTGGTGGCATCTGGCACGTCATTGCCGATATCCACGGCGCGTTGCAGGCCATCGGCCTAGCCCTGCTGGTATTGTTTTTTGTCATCGGCGTGGTGAAAACCTGCGGCAGCTTTGCGGAGGTTAAAAAGCCGGAACACGCCCTGAAGCTGTTTATCCGCTTCGCTTTGGCCAAAGGCGTTGTCACCTACGGGCTGGAGCTGATGATGGCGCTCTTTAACATTGCCCAGGGGATCGTTTCCACCATCATGTACAGCGCGGGCTTCGGCACCACGAGCGAGGCCGTTCTGCCGCAGGCCATCGTGCAGGCCGTCGAGGAGTGCAGCTTCTTGGCGAGCATCCCCCTGTGGGCGGTGACGATCATCGGCAGCCTGTTTATCACGGTGCTGTCCTTCATCATGATCCTGTCGGTGTACGGCCGTTTTTTCAAATTGTTCCTATATACCGCCATTGCCCCCGTACCTCTGGCCTCCTTTGCCGGAGAGCCGAGCCAGAGCATCGGCAAAGCCTTTCTCAAAAGCTATGCCGCCGTCTGCCTGGAGGGGGCCATTATCGTTCTGGCCTGCGTTATCTTTTCCGTCTTTGCGGCCGCCCCTCCGGTGGTGGACGCCAGCGCCAGCGCCGTGACGATGGTGTGGAGCTATATCGGAGAGTTAGTTTTCAACATGCTGATACTGGTCGGCGCGGTGAAGATGGCCGACCGGGTGGTGCGAGAGATGATGGGATTATAAAAGGATACCGGACAATGACAATCCGGTATCCTCATATATCCTTGAACTGAACGCCATCCCCGTAAACAACAGGTTCTCCTGTTCTGGGGTCAAGCAAATCCCCCTGCTCGTTAAACTGAACTTTGTCAAGCGGTACGCCCATTTCTCTGGCCCGCCGGATCTGCCACGCGACGTCATCTTCAAAGTATTTCTCGTCCCGTTTGCGCCGTATCGCTTTTATCAGAGACACAATCCAGCTTAACACGGTCAGGCCGAGCAATGAGAAAAGGATGATATACGCTAAAGTCTCATGTTCCACCGCCCACTTGTTCAGCACGGTGCTGAAAAGCAGGAAGCAAAGAACGGGAATCGTCAGCCGGAGCTTTCCTGCTGCTTTGAATATGAAAGAAAGAATGAGCAATCCCACCGTAAGGCAAAGAGAAATAAGGGCCGCGGCTGCCATAATGGCCACTCCTTTCCACATAGTCCATATATTTCCATTATATCACGCGGCGCAAATATACAAATAAGACCGGAAAACCGTGACGATCTTGAACATGAAGTTTGGCAGTAGCAATGAAGATGGATACGTACAGCACGAATAAATTCTCCTTCCTGATTCCATTGTCACGCATGGAAAAAAGAAATGAAAGGATGCCGCAGCGACCGAGGCAAAGGAGGCTTCAATGTGAAACGGGTGAATTACCATGAAGAACTGGAAAAAGAGAAGGAAAAACTCAACAGGCTTGGGGAGGAAGCCTTGAAAAACGGCATCCCCCTCACCCAGGATGAGGCGTTTATGGCGCAAAACCGCAAGGTTGACGCTTTGGTAGTCAAGGTAATTAAGGAGAAAGAACGAAACAGGAAAAAACAGCGGGAACGATAAGGCAACCGGTGTGCTGGCGCTTCATGAAAGAGGCGCTATCTTTTTTGTGGAGGTGATGATATTTTGGAAGTCAAGATCAACCGGGAAATCCGGGACTATACCGAGAGCTTGTTTTTTGGACTGTCCATGCGGCAGTTCATTTTTTCTGTCCTTGCCGTCATCGTGGCCGTCGGCATCTACTTCGGCCTGCGCAGCTTCTTCGGCACGGAAACCGTAAGCTGGATGTGCATTCTGGGGGCCGCCCCCTTCGCCGCCCTCGGCTTTATTCAATACCACGGCATGACGGCGGAGCAGTTTTTGTGGGCCTACGTCAAGTCGGAGTTTCTTCTGCCCAAGCGCCTGACCTTTCACCCCACCAACATCTATTACGAAGCCCTGAAGCCCGCCCTGGAAAAGCGCGAAAAGGAGGCTTGGAAACACCATGATTAAAACCCTGCAAAAAATCATGAAGCAGGACAAGGAAAGGTTTGTCGTCCCCAAAGGCGTGCAGCAGGCCATCCCCATCCGCGCCATCTGGCCGGAGGGGATTTTTCAGGTAGGCAACAAGTTTTCCCGGACCTTTCGCTTTGCGGACATCAATTACGCCGTGGCCTCCAAGGAGGACAAGGAAGCCATGTTTCTGTCCTATTCGGAGCTTTTGAATTCGTTTGACAGCGGGGCGACCACCAAAATCACCATCAACAACCGCCGCCTGAACAAGACGGACTTTGAAAGCTCTATTCTGATCCCCCTCCAGGAGGACGGGCTGGACGAGTACCGCCGGGAATACAACCGGATGCTTTTAGAGAAGGCCACCGGCGCGAACAGCATCGTGCAGGACAAATACGTCACCGTGTCGGTAGCGAAAAAAAGCATCGAGGAAGCGCGGAACTATTTTTCCCGCATCGGCACCGACCTGATTACCCACTTTTCCCACCTGGGCTCTAAATGTGCGGAGTTGGACGCCACCGACCGCCTGAGAATCCTGCACGACTTTTTCCGCTCCGGGGAGGAAACGTTTTTTCGTTTCGACCTGTCCGAAACCATGCGCAAAGGGCATGATTTCAAGGACTACATCTGCCCCGACACCCTGGAGTTTGAACGCGATTATTTCCGCATGGGTAACAGGTTCGGACGCGTCATCTTCCTGCGGGAATACGCCAGCTTCATCAAGGACAGCATGGTAGCCGAACTGTGCGACCTGAACCGCAGCATGATGCTGTCTTTGGACATCATCCCCATTCCCACGGACGAGGCCGTGCGGGAGGTGGAAAACCGGCTGCTGGGCGTGGAAACCAACATCACCAACTGGCAACGAAGACAGAATCAAAATAATAACTTTTCCGCCGTCGTGCCCTACGACATGGAGCAGCAGCGCCGGGAAAGCAAGGAGTTTCTGGACGACCTGACCACCCGCGACCAGCGCATGATGTTCGCCGTTTTGACGATGGTGCATGTGGCGGACAGCAAGGAGCAGCTTGACAGCGACACGGAAACCTTGCTGACCACGGCCAGAAAGCACCTGTGTCAGTTCTCCCCCCTGACCTGGCAGCAGATGGACGGCCTGAACACGGTATTGCCCTACGGCCTGCGCAAAATCCACGCCATCCGGACCCTGACCACCGAAAGCACGGCGGTGTTCATTCCTTTCCGGGCGCAGGAGATTGCCCACAGCGGCGGCATTTACTACGGGCAGAACGTGATCTCTAAAAATATGATTATTGCCAACCGGAAATTATTGCTGAACGGGAATTCTTTCATCCTGGGCGTTTCCGGTTCCGGTAAATCCTTCACGGCCAAGCGGGAAATCGTCAACCAAATGCTGGCCGGTGACGACGACATCATCCTCATCGACCCGGAACGCGAGTATTCGGCGTTGGTCAAGGCGCTGGGCGGCGAGATCGTCCATATCTCCGCCACCTCGAAAAACCACATCAACGCGATGGATATGAACCGGGACTACGGCGACGGCGCAAACCCGGTCATCCTGAAATCCGAATTCGTCCTGTCCCTCTGCGAACAGCTTATCGGCGGCCAGAACCTGGGCGCGAAGCAGAAATCCCTGATCGACCGCTGCACCGCCAATGTCTACCGAAAATACCTGCAAAGCAATTTCAAGGGGAAAACGCCCACCTTGCAGGACTTCCACGGGGAGCTTTTAAAGCAGGCGGAGCCGGAGGCCCAGGAAATCGCTTTGGCGATAGAGCTTTTTACCTCCGGCAGCCTGAACACCTTTGCTAAGGCCACCAACGTGGACGTGACCAGCCGCCTGATCTGCTACGACATTCTGGATTTGGGCAAGCAACTCCTGCCCATCGGGATGCTGGTGGTGCTGGACAGCATCCTGAACCGCATCACCCAGAACCGGGCCAAAGGAAAAAACACCTTCATTATTATTGATGAAATCTATTTGCTCTTTCAACATGAATACAGCGCCAACTTCCTGTTCACCCTCTGGAAGCGTGTCAGGAAGTACGGCGCGTTTTGCACGGGGATCACCCAAAACGTGGACGACCTGCTGCAATCGCACACGGCTCGGACCATGCTGGCCAACAGCGAGTTCATTGTCATGCTCAACCAGGCTTCTACGGACAGGATGGAGCTGGCTAAGCTTCTGAACATCTCCGATCTGCAATTAAGCTATATCACCAACGTGGACGCGGGCAACGGCCTCATTAAGGTGGGCAGCTCCCTGGTGCCCTTCACCGACCAATTCCCGCGCAACACCAAGCTCTACAACCTGATGACCACCAAGCCGGGCGAACAGGCCCAGGGCTGAATAAGCTGCCAAGCACCAACGGCTGGCCGTAATTTTCCGGCCAGCCGTTCATTTACTTTGAAGGAGGAAAACACAATGGAAATCATCCGGTTTGCAGACAGGGAACACAAGGCTTTTTATAATCAAATGCTGACCAAAACCCGCAATCGCGACGCCTATCACCAGGCGTTTTTTTACGCAATGGGCATCTGCGCGGAAACGAGGCGCAATATTTATGCCCTCTTTGACTTCAAGGAGGACGGCATCAAACCAGAGGGCCTTGTGGCGGCGTGGCAGACGGGCGGAACCCGCCGCCTGTGTCGCCTAGCCTTCAACCTGTGGAACGGCTGGACGGAGGAAGGAAAAGAAAACCGTTCCACGCCTTACGAGCTGTTTGACTGCGGCTTTGCCCCCTACTTTTTTGAAGCCATCCGGCTACGCTATCCCGAATATTGCCGGAGCTTGGAACGCACCGCGCCCCATATTTTCGCAAAGGCGCGGTAGCAGTCAGTAAACCCTGAAAGGAGGTTGGGCGCGTTGAAAGACATCAAAACCAAAGCTGCCGTCAAGGACATTAAGGCGCTGGACAAAAGCCTCGATGTGACTCGCAGGGCGAAAAACGCCTTTATCCGCACCAAGGATCAGGCCGAGCGGACGCAGGGGCCGGAACACGACAGCTATGTGGCGTATGCCGAGGATAAGGTAAAGGAAAGCGTGGAAACGGTCGGCAATGAGGCTACTCACACGATGGGGCGTCAGGGCAAAAAGACGGTTCAAAAAATCAAGGAACGCCGCAATTCCCCTTCATACAGCCATCACGCCGATGCTGCCGCCGGCCATGCTACGGAGCAGACCTCCTCCCCTTCCGAAACTGGGCGTCCCCAAGCGCGCCGGAGCGCCGTTTCCCCTCAAGGAAAGCAAGCTGCCTCGTCCAAGGCCGGAAAAGCACCTGCACAATCCCAATCTCCCGCGCAGGCCAACCCATCGGCTCGGCGAAAAGCCGTCCTATTCAAAGTGACGGAAAGAGGTAAACGAAAATATACCCTGGCCAAGCCCAACGAATTGGCAAAGCGGCGGTTTGTTCAGAGCCGGGCAAAGGCGCGGTTTACCCTAAACAGAGAAATTCAGGCGGCGGAAACCAAAACCGCCCAGGCTCTCCCAAGTCCCGTGTTTAGATCGACCGGAAAAACAACATGGCGTACCGCCCAAACCAGCATCGGCGGCACTGGCCGCACCGTCCGGCAATCTGCCCGGTCCGACAGTAAAGCGGTCAAGGAAACTGCCAAGGGCACGATTAAAACGGCGCAAAAATCGGTCAAGACCGCCGGGCAAACCGCCAAGGCCGGTGCCAAAACCTCTCAGACAGCGGCTAAAGCCGCCGCCAAAACCGCACGGTCCACCACTAAAGCGGCGCAACGGGCGGCGCAGACCGCAAGGGCCACTGCTAAATTCACTATTCATATGGCAAAACTGACCGTCAAAGCCGCCGCCGTGCTGACCAAGGGACTGATTGCTCTTATAGGCTCAGGCGGGGCCGTTCTTGCCCTGTTCCTGATTATTATCGCCGTGGCTGCCTTGTTATCGTCTCCCTTTGGCATTCTCTTTTCCGACGAAAACAAGGACGCGGAGATAACGCCCGTTTCCGTAGTGGTACAGGAAGTGAACGAGGAATACAACCAGCGGATAGAGGACATCAAGAACGACAACACCTGGGACACGCTGGATGTTCAATACGTGGGCACCGGAGGCAGCCGGGGCAATATCTGGATAGACATTCTGGCCGCATTCGCCGTCAAAACCGCCCTGGCCGACGAGGGCATGGATGTCTTCACCATCGACCAGACCCGCGTTGACCTTATCCGGGAAGTGTTTTGGGATATGACGGAAATCGACCACTGGATAGAAACCGTGAAGCATACCGACAGCGACGGAGGAACATGGTACGAGCGCATTCTGCATATCGTCATCACCCAGCGAACCGCAGGGGAGCAGGCGAAAATCTACGGCTTTAACGACGACCAGAGGGAAGTGCTGGAGGAGCTTTTAAGCGGCGCATACGACCAGTATTTTATAGCCCTGATCACGGGTTTGAGACACCTGGGGGACGGAACGGAGGTTATCGCGGAGGGCCTTTATATCTGGCCCAGCGCCGCCAGTGACTATGTAACTTCCTTTTTTGGCACCAGGCTGCACCCCATCCTGGGCGTCTACAAAACCCACACCGGCATTGACATCGGAGCGGGATACGGAACGGCGGTACTGGCTGCCGCGGACGGCGTGGTCACAACCGCCGCTTACGACGCGGGCGGCTACGGAAACTATCTCATCATCGATCACGGCAACGGCAATATGACCCTTTACGCCCATATGAGCCAAATGAGCGCCGGTGTCGGGCAGACGGTGAAGCAAGGTCAGACCATCGGCTTGGTGGGCAGCACAGGATTGTCTACAGGTCCGCATTTGCACTTTGAGGTTTATGTCGGCGGCACCAGGGTTGACCCCCTGCTGTATTTCTCCAATTATACGGCGGCATGGTAAGTATTGGTTGATTAAAAAAGTTGCGACGACCACCCAAAAGATAACGGAGGTGTGATAGCCGATTGGTTGGCTGTCATGCCATCGTGCTTTTTATTAGTGCTAAATTATACGAAAGGTGGAAGAAAGAATGAATTTAGAAGCGTTAAGGGAGTTGGAATATAAAAAGTGCGCGGGTTTACTGGCTGAATTGCTTGGTTTGGACGGGGATACCGAAGAAAGAATTCTGAAATGCTTTCAACGCACGGGAATCAAAAACTTTTTTCAGCATCTTGAATCGGCAGACTTAGCCCCTGAGACTTCCGGGAAACTGCAAAGTATACAAGCCCTGATTGAGATATTGGACGACAAAAGGGGGCGGTCATAACATGAAGTCAGACACACTGCATACCGAAAAATTTCTAAAAGGGCTGACAACCTTAACAGGACTGCCCTACAAAAAGCTTCAGCAGTATGTAAAACAAAACAACCCCTTTAACATCTTGGAGTATCCCCACATTATGGAACCAAATGAAAAGCAGCTCGAAAAGATCGGACTGCTCAATGAGTTCATTGCTTCCTACAACCTTTTGAAAATCTATGAGAGCAATGAAAAAATTACCTTCAATTCATCAACTGCGGCAGGCCAACATTTTTACGCCCTCTTAAGCGGGATGAAGGACAAAGAACGATTTATGGTCGCTTTTTTAGACAGGGGCAATAACGTAATCGAAATAAAAACCATGTCGGAAGGGAGTGTTGGTCAGACAGCCGTTTATCCAAGGGAAATATTAAAATACGCCTTGGCCTGTGATTGCAATGCGGTCATTTTGGCCCATAACCATCCCGGAGGTTCCCGGAACTTTTCCCCGGAAGATAAAGCCTTGACCCAGAGGATTGTGGATATTTTTCATCCTCTGGAGATCAAAGTCCTGGATCATATTATTGTGGGCGGCGGAAACTATTCTTCTATGGCGGAAACAGGAAACATGCTTGGCTACTGTAAAGATAAAGCAAATTATGACCCGATTGCATTAGGCGCAATACCCATAGCGGAAAAGCGAAATAGATTTCAAGATACCCGCTAATGACGGAAATCCAAAACGTGATACAAAATATATATCTCTCCTGGGCTAGAAGGTTCTTTTTGGCAAAAGGAACACAAATTGTTTTTCTGATTTTATACGAGGGAAAAACGCCGCAATCTATAAGGTTACGGCGTTTTCTACATTTCTTTAAAAAGGAAGCGGGAGATTTTATTCCCCCGTTCCTTTGGCTTCCTGTATTCCCTTTGCGGTAGCCGCCATGATAATTAAATCCGCTTCCCCTAATTCGTCAAGTTGACTTTCAAGCTGGCGGCGGCGGGTTGTCTTTTTCGCACCGGTATCTGGAAAAAAGAATTGGTCTACCGATATGTGAAACAAGGTGACAAGCTCATAGAATACCTGAAAGCTCGGATGCTGTCCTTTGTTTTCAATGGACATAAGATAACGGGGCGCAAGTCCTACTTCCTGCGCCAACCGTTCCCGTGTCCAGCCTCTACTTTCCCGCGCTTCTTTTATAGCCTGCCCGAAAGCCGAAAAGTCGTATTTACCTTCGTTACGCATTATCATATCACCCTATATCATTTTACAAATCACCCAACAAAAGCTAAACGATATGGAAAGTTACATAAAGTACTTTTTAATATCATATGGGACGATGAAGACGACAGTGTGTCCGACATAAGTTTATCGAAGTTTACATGATTGGCAGACCACCGTTTAATTATTAGAATGAAAAAGTAAAATAAGCTGAAGAACTAAAAATTGCATTTACAATCCAATGAAATGATTATCACTGTATGGAATGATGGATAAATTTGCTTAGGGTTAGCCTAATCTATGCTCTCAAAAATAAAATTGACTCGGCCCTTGGGGCCTGGTTTATACTTTACTTAAAAGGTGGTATGGCAATGGAGAACCGGATAAAGATCGGCGATTTCGTTAAATTAACCGGAAGCACACTTAAAACCGTCAGATATTACCATAAGATAGGTTTGCTGCCTAAACCGGAGCGAACAGCCTCGGGATACCGTTTATACGGACCGGGAGAGTTGAATCGTATGCGCTTAATCAAACATTTAAAATCTCTGGGGCTGGATCTCAAACGCATCAAAGAGATACTGGGTGGTGTTAACAATAATGCAACCCTGCAGGAAGTGTTGCAGTTGCTGCGAAGTGAGCTCACGCTTGATAAGAAAAACATTGAAGAGCGCATAGAGAAGATTGATAAAATGCTGAATCAGGGCACGGTACACCTTGATCAAGATTCTTTTGAATCACCCACTTTTCAAAAGATGGCTGCAATCCTGGGAGCGGATCAAATTGACAAATATGCGCAAACCTGCCCGGAAATTTATAACCAGCATCAAAAATTATATGGCATCCTGGATGATTTCCAATGGAGCGAGCATTACCAGAATAGTTTTCGGATCCTGGCCGAGTTTTGGAAAAAACATCCCGAACAGTATGAAATAGCTTTGGACTATGCGGCACGGTGTGCCAGGCTGGCCTCCCTGTCCGAAGATGATCCTGAGATTGAACAGCTCGCCCGGGAAACAGCTGAATTTTACAAAAGTATAGGTTTGTTGGATGAGTTCGGTGAGTTCGACACGCAATACGCACCTCTTAACAGCTTACGAAATAAAATGATTGTCGACAATCTCACCCCCGCCCGGAAAAAGTTTGAGCAGCTTTACCAACAGTATCTCTATCCCGAATCTGATAAACAACCGGGTGGTAAAACGAGGACAAAATTTAAGTGATGCAACAACCTGATTGACGTTTGGGATAAGGTCTTGCGCTACCGGGACTTATAAGGAGGAGAATGATGGAGAATGCTGCTATCTCAAAGTCAAAAGCGTATATAATGCCTACTATCATGATGATTGTGCTTGGACTGATCTTGTTTCTTCCCGCCGGCTCCTTTAGATACTGGCAGGCCTGGATTTATTGGACGATATTTTTAATCCCCACCCTTTTCATTACCGTCTATTTCTTCAAAAGAAACCCCGAATTATTGGCCAGTCGGTGGCAGGCTAAAGACCAGGAAACGGTGAGGAAAATACCTGCTTTCTTTAAGTTGTTTTATCTCGCTTATATAATCCCTGGTTTTGATTTTCGCTTTCACTGGTCAAACGTACCTGTTTGGGTGGTGGTTGCAGCTAATCTCATATTTTTCCTGGGTTATGTTTTGATAATCAGGGTTTTTAAGGAAAACAGCTACGCTTCAGCCAATATAAAGGTTGAGGAAGACCAGCGGGTTATAGCAACCGGCCCCTACGCCAAAATACGTCATCCCATGTACACCGGATTGTTGACGATGGTGTTGTCAACTCCCCTAGCTTTAGGTTCCTATTGGGCTTTCATACCTAGTCTTCTATTTATACCGTGGACGGTCCTCAGGATAAAAAACGAAGAGGAACTGCTGTTAAGAGACCTCCCCGGCTACCAGAATTATTGCACAAAGACACCATACCGTTTAATACCATCGGTTTGGTAAAATCTTGACTTTATATAGGTATTACTTTTTGTTCTTAAGTAAGAAAGGGGTTTTAGAAAAATGGAAACACGTATATTGGAAGATGGAATTCCCACCATACAACCGGTAACCGGACTTGATCGAATTAATTATTTATATAAGTACGGACACTCAAATATACAAATACAGGCGGTCATTGCAATCGATCAACACCTGGATGCAGATGTTTTAAAAAAAGCAGTTAGACACCCATGCCGCTAACGCGGCACCAGCAGAAGGATGAAAATTTATAACAGCGAATCTCTTTCTTACGGCTGGCGAAGGGAGGTCGTTTTAACTTGGTGCTGCGAGCCCGTGAGTTAGACAGATCCCAACGACCAGGTGCACCACAGATTGTTGCTCCCTATGGGAAGCACGCAGGACAGAATAACCAATGTTGGTTGTTGCACCAGCCCTTTAATTTGCTGCCGTAGAAGGAGTAAACACATGGAAGTCGTCTATAGTCATTGCTGCGGTCTTGACGTTCATAAAAAAACCGTCGTGGCCT
>NZ_AUMW01000015.1 GCF_000430885.1 Desulfotruncus alcoholivorax DSM 16058
GTTCAGGCCGATAAGATCTACCGAAACACGGAAAATCTTCGGTACTGCGAACAACATGGCATACGGCTCAGTGGACCAAAGCTAGGGAGACCACCGGCTAACAAAGAGATAGAGAAGGAACAAAAACGCCTGGAACGGCAAGATGCCAGCGAACGTAATGCTGTAGAAGGTAAATTCGGCGAAGGGAAGCGGCGCTACAGTTTGGCTCGTATTATGGCACGCCTGAAAGAGACCGCCGAAAGCGTGATTTGTCTACAGTTCCTGGTGATGAACTTGGAGCATAGACTCCGTGTTCTTTTGTTCTATTTTCTGCGGCACCTTTTTCGGTATAATCTAGCTTTAGTTCGACCGTCATTATAGTGTTTTAATTGAAATTAGGATTGGTTCAGCAAACCCTAGTTAAGTTCCCGCTTTGCTTTTGAGATATCGGCATAACATTCAGCAATATCGCCTGGTCTTCGGTCTACGATTTCATAGGGTACTTTAATACCATTTGCCTCTTCAAAAGCCTTAACTAACTGCAAAACTGAAGTCCCTTTACCAGTTATAATAATAGGAAAGCAGCATCTCCACCGACTCACCTACCGCCTTAAGACCGGCAAAATGAATAATGCCATCTATTTGGTGAGAGATAAAGACACTGTTAACCGATGCTTCAACGGTCACGTCTATCTCATAGAAAGTGAGTTCTTTATTTGTTATCTGTTTTATTTTATCTATAGTCTGGGGCTTACTGTTGCAAAGATTATCGGCAACAATCACCGTATGTCTTCCAACAAGGCAACACAGGTATGTGAGCCTATATATCCAGCACCGCCGGTAACTAGTATGTTCATATATTACAAATCGAACCTTTCTGGCCTTTTGAGCATTAACCTTTTATTGCACCTTATAATAGTCAACAAACCACTCCGCAAACCTCAACAACCCATCCTCAATACTGGTGCTGGGCTTGAAATCAAAATCACGCTCCAGTTCGGCAGTGGAAGCGTACGTCCTTGGTACATCCCCGGGCTGCATAGGCAGGAACTCTTTCTCTGCCAAAATGTTCTTCCCGGTGGCCTTGCTCAGTGCCTTTTCCAGCGTTTCGATGAAATACATCAGCTGCTCCGGATTGTTGTTGCCTATATTATATACCTTGTGCCGCACCCCGTCTTTAGCAGGCGGGTTGCTTAATATCCTCTCCACCCCAGTGACAATATCGTCAATGTAAGTGAAATCCCGGTACATATCACCGTGGTTAAAAACTTTAATGGGCTCTCCCTTCATTATCTTCTGGCTAAATGAGAAATAAGCCATATCGGGGCGGCCCATAGGTCCTTAGACAGTGAAAAACCTTAGACCGATGGCCGGTATATTATAAAGGTGGCTGTAAGTATAGGCCATCAGCTCGTTTGATTTTTTGGTGGCGGCATAAAGGGAGACAGGGTTGTCCACGAAATCGCCCTCTGAAAAGGGGACTTTTTTATTGGCGCCGTAAACCGAGCTGGATGATGCGTAAACAAGGTGCTCGACGCCTTGATAATTGCTGTGCTGGTTATCTGCTTGGTCATACGAATGGCGGCAGGCTTCCAGTATATTATAGAACCCGATGATATTGCTCTGGATATATGCATCGGGATTTTCGATACTGTAACGCACCCCCGCCTGGGCCGCCAGGTTTACCACAATATGGGGCTTGTACTTGCTGAATGCAGTATTAACCATATCCTTGTCCGAGATGTCGCCCTTGAGGAAGGTGAATATGCCGCTGCTTTTTGTTTGCATTAGCTTTTCAAGCCTGGCTTGTTTTAAGGATACATCATAATAGTCGTTGAGATTATCAATACAAATCACCCGGCAGCCCTGTTCCAGCAGTCGTTTGGCCAGAAAATAGTCTATAAACCCCGCCGCCCCGGTGATTAGATAGGTCTTTGTTGTATCCAGTTCCTTGTAATCCGCTCTCATATGAATACTTGCTCCTTACGATTATATTAATTGATAAGAATATAGATTCGAACTCTATTTTCATTCGTAATTGTGCCGCGACGCGGTAAGGGGTTTGATAAAATAATGGTTATTAATCGTTGGCAATCACATTTCCATGAATGGTTGTAATTAAAGATCATCGATGTTAAGCAATGTACTGCCGGTGGCCCGGGTTATACGAGTTATTTGACTTTAAGTCTTTATTTTCCACCACAGCCTGTCTGCCAATGGAATAATACTCCACTCCGGCATCCTGCATCTCTTCAATGCCGTATATATTCCTGCCGTCATATACCAGCGGTGTACGCATTAGCTTCTTATACTCCTTTGGCTGCACAGCTTTAATCTCGCTCCATTCGGTGAAGATAAAGCAGACATTAGCGCCGGAAAGTGCCTCTTCCGGTTTGTCTACATACTTAATGTTATACTCACCCTCCGGGTACCTCTGCTTGAAATTATCGCAGCCCACAGGGTCATAGGCATAAACATGGGCCCCCCGCTCCAACAGCAGCGGAACATTCTCCAGGGACGGCGCCTCCCGCAAATCGTCTGTTCCGGGCTTGAAGGTCAGCCCCAATACCGCCACTTTCAGGCCATCAAAGGTAATCAGCCGGTTCGAAGCCTTTTTGTATAATATGGTCTTCTGGTCGTTATTTACGGCAATGGCGGCCTTCACTGTCCGCAGCTCATAGCCGTTCTGCCTGGCCAGATAATCCAGCGCCTTGGTGTCCTTGGGGAAGCAGCTTCCGCCGTAGCCGATACTGGCATTTAAGAATTTACTACCAATACGCTCATCGAAGGACATGCCTCGGGCTACATCTTGAATATCTGCGCCTACCAGTTCGCAGAGGTTGGCGATGTCGTTCATGTAGGATATTTTTAAAGCCAGGAAATCATTGGCCGCATATTTAATCATTTCCGCTGACCTTCTGCTTACTGATACAATTGGTAGATTAAATGGCTCATATATTTTCATCAACATTTCTTCAGCCCATTGGCTGTCCGTGCCGATGATGATTCTGGCCGCCTCAAGCGTATCGCGCACCGCCGTGCCCTGGGCCAGAAATTCGGGGTTGCTTGCTACTTCTACTTTAACGTCATGCACCAGGAAATCATGGATGAATTGCTCTACTTTATCATTTGTACCGACGGGGACTGTTGACTTTACCACCACAAGGCAATCCTTTTCTATGGTTTCCGCTATTTGTCTGGCCACGGTGGCTATGTAGGACAGGTTGGCGGAACCGTCGGGTTGCTCGGGGGTGCCGACACCGATGAAAATCGCGTCGGCGTCTTTATAGGCCCGGGTGTTGTCGGTGGTAAACCTGAGCCTGCCGGCGGCGTAATTTTTCTGCATCAGTTCTTCCAAGCCTGTTTCATAAATGGGAGAGATGCCTTGCTTCAGCAGATTGATTTTTTGTTCGTCAATATCGACACAGGTAACTTTGTGGCCTACTTAGGCGAAACATACGCCAGATACTAATCCGACATAGCCTGTGCCGGCTACTGATATTTTGTACATAGTCACTTCCTCCAAACCACCCTATTAACTATCCCCGTATAACTCTGAATAATCTTGACCACCTTCACGCTTACGTTTTCATCCGCATAGTCAGGTGTCGTAACGCCGAGGTCGCCATTTTTATGCATAGCAACAGCCAGGTCAACTGCCTGCAGTACCTGCTCTGTAGTGATACTTCCAATAATGAAATTACCTTTATCCATGGATTCCGGCCGCTCGGTGCTGGTTCGCACAGATACAGCCGGAAATTTGAAATAGGATGCTTCCTCCGGTATAGTACCGCTATCAGATACAACGCAAAATGCATTTAGCTGCAAATTATTATAATCCGAAAACCCGAAGGGTTTTAAACTCCGCACATGGGGGTGAAATTTAAAGCCCCTTTGCTCAATGAACTTGGCGCTGCGGGGATGCGTACTGTAAATAACAGGCATATCATAATGCTCCGCCATGGCATTGACCGCATTCATCAAGGCAAAAAAGTTCTCTTCAATATCAATATTCTCCTCACGATGGGCAGAAAGCAAAATATATTTCCCCTTCTCCAAACCCAAATGCTCAACTACCTTGCTGCGCTTAATTTTATCAATATTGGCGGTCAGCACTTCTGCCATAGGGGACCCTGTTACATAAGTGCGCTCTTTGGCTACGCCTTCATAGTTCAAATAGCGCCTGGCGTGTTCGCTGTAGCACAGATTCACGTCCGCGATATGGTCAACAATTCTGCGATTGGTTTCTTCGGGTAGATTCTCATCAAAACAGCGGTTGCCGGCTTCCATATGAAAGATAGGCACTTTCAGTCTTTTGGCTGATATGGCTGACAGAGCTGAGTTTGTATCGCCCAGGATCAAGAGTGCATCCGGTTTCACTTCTGAGAGCACCTTATAACTTTTAGCTATAATATTGCCAATGGTTTCACCCAAATCTCCACCGACTGCCTCCAGGTAGTAATCAGGCTCCCTTAAACCCAAATCCTCAAAGAAAATCTGGTTAAGCGTGTAATCCCAATTCTGGCCGGTATGCACCAGGATATGGTCAAAATAAATATCGCATTTTTTGATTACTTCGGACAGCCGTATTATCTCCGGTCTGGTGCCAAGGATGGTCATTAGTTTTAGTTTTCTCATTGCCGTATTAGCCACTTTACACCTCCAAATAATACGTGTCCGGCTTCTCCGGGTCAAAACATTCATTGGCCCACATAATGGTCACCATGTCTGTATCACCAAGGTTTTCAATGTTATGGGTATACCCTGGGGGTATATCAACAACTTTCAACCTCTGGCCTTTGAAATTTCCTCGAACAAGTTTTCAATGGCAGTTGACACGTGAGGGAAAAGATGGTTTCCAAAAATTTTTATGGGTCCTTTTTCAGCTCGATTACTATCTGCTAAAGCACATCATACTATATAAGACTTAATTACATCACACACGGCTGTAACATCCTCTTCTGTTATATAAGGATGCATCGGTAGAGAAAGTACAATATCACAAAGTTCATTGGTCACTTCAAAATCGTTCTCATCAAACTCTAAATCCGCAAAAGCGCCTTGTTTATGCATCGGCTTGATATAATAAATCATGCTCGGTATGCCTTGCTCTTTCAGCTTGGCTTGCAGACCATCACGCTGCTCTTTATTCTTCAGCTTGATGGTGTACTGAGCAAAACTCGAATAGAACCCATCCGGTATTACAGGTATTTCAACAACGCCATCCAGTCTTTCATTGTAATGTCGGTATACCCTGTTCACATCTTCCAGTTCATGGTTAATAAAGGCTTTCAACTTTACTTTTAATACGGCGGCTTGAATGGTATCCAATCTTGAATTAACTCCAATTCTCACATTGTCGTACTTATTGTCACCTTTGCCGTGAACTTTAAGAGATTTGACAAGCTGTGCCAGTTCATCATCATTGGTGAACACAGCTCCGCCGTCTCCGTAGCATCCCAGCGGTTTTGCGGGGAAGAATGAAGTAGTTGCTGCGTCGCCAAAACTGCAGGCTCTTTGTCCATTAATATTGCCACCGAAGCCCTGAGCGCCGTCTTCCAAAACCAACAGGTTATATTTCTTCGCTATTTTTAGTATTTCTGGATAATTTGCAGGCAGGCCAAATAAATCAACAGGAATGATAGCTTTAGGAGTTAATTTCCCTTTCGCTATTGTCTTCCGAATTGCTTTCTCCAATTTTGCCGGATCTAAGTTAAAAGTGTCTCTGTCTACATCCACGAATATAGGAGTCGCCCCTTCAAAAGAAACAATTTCGCCTGTTGAAAAGAACGTAAAATCGGGTACGAAAACTGCGTCTCCTGCTTTAATTCCCCAGGCCATCGCCACAAGCGTCATTGCTTCTGTTCCATTGGCACAGGAAATGCAGTGCTTCACTCCAACATATTCGGCCAAAAGCGCTTCCAATTCACCAACCTGTTTGCCACCTATAAAGTTTGCATTTAATAAAACTTCCTGTATTGCAGAATCAATCTCAGCCTTATATTTTTGATATTGAGCTTTTAAATCTCTAAATTGCATTTTATTGCTCCATTAATTTATTATTTGATGCTTTACATATTAGGGGATTATCCCCCCGGTCTGTTGAAATGTGTTATTCTTAAAATTTTTCTCTTTCACACGATTTTATTTCTCTTCTAGCTTACCATCCATCAATACATACTCTCTGCCGCAAACCTTGCACTTAAGCCCATCTTTAAGCGGCATTCCGCATTCACATACCCAACCCACTTGTCTAGCCGGTACCCCTGCCATTAAAGCATAGTCCGGTACATCCTTAGTCACAACTGCACCGGAAGCTATCATCGCCCACCTGCCGACGGTATGTCCACAAACAATGGTAGCATTTGCACCGATGGATGCACCGTATTTAATAAGCGTCTTCTTATAACCGACACTACCTTTGGGATATTTACTTCTCGGCGTTAAGTCATTAGTAAACACACAAGACGGCCCACAGAATACGTAGTCCTCTAATACCACGCCTTCGTATACAGATACGTTGTTCTGGATTTTCACTCCGTTGCCGATCTTCACGTTATTTGAAACATTAACATTCTGACCTAAAGAACAATTCTCTCCAATCTGCGAGCCTTTTTGAACATGGCTAAAATGCCATATCTTTGTGCCACTGCCTATAGTTACATCCTCATCAATATAACTGCTTTCGTGTACAAAATAGTCCGCCATCACTTCCTACTCCTATCTCATTCATTTTTGCATATTAACTCTTGCACTGTCTCCAGCACTTTGACAACTTCGTGTCCAGTTATTCCACTAGCTATTTCAATTGTTTTATCAAGGTTCTCAACAAAGTATTTCAGCTCTTCAGTCAGGGGCATCATACCCTTCTCATAAGGGATGATTTCATCAGGCTGCTCTACTTTAACCGGTTTACCTTCCACCCAATCTATGTGTTTGTTATAATAAAGAATGTTTTTATCTAAAGAGGAATCATCAAAAGATATCATTCCGTGACTACCCACCACGACCAACCTTTGCTCTTTAAAGGGATGCAACCAAGAAACAAAGATATGAGCATGTATATTGCCTGAGTAGACAAACTGTGTCATTGTCACATCATAGATTTTATCCTGGAGGAATTTTGCTCCTTTGGCTTCTATCTTAATGGTTGGTTGCCCAATAAAATAATCCAAGATCGAAATATCATGAGGCGCAAATGACCAGAAAACATTTTCCTCTGTTCTGACTGTTCCCAAGTTTAATCTGGTTGAATAAACATAATAAAGCTGTCCAATTTTGCCGCTATCGATGACCTCTTTGATTTTTTTGATGGCTGGATGGAAAAGTAAGAGATGTCCTACCATAAGTCTGGCTTTTTTTTGCTCAGCAATCTCAATAAGCTCTTTTGAATGCTTTGAGGAAAGAGTCATTGGTTTTTCTATGAGTACATTTAAGCCCTGTTCCAGCAATTTCCTTCCCACAGGATAATGGGTTTCTGCAGGTGTAGCTAATATGTATCCGTCAAAACTTTGCTGAATTGCATAATCTAGTTCAGTAAAACCCTTTACTGGATATTGCTTTAACAGTTCATTCAGCCTTTGCTGGTTGACTTCCACAATACCCGCTAAGTTACCCATATGGAAAAGAGTTCTGATGTGGTTTTGCCCCCATCTTCCTCCTCCGATTACGCATATTTTTCTTTTCATAGCTAATTGCTCCTATAATTTTTTTTCGAAAGAATATAGAAATTAGCGGTATTTGTCCCTAGCATTATGCTGCAGAAAGCAAGCCATGGAACTTGATCGGAAAAAAGTTTATTCCCATCGAGAAATATCCGATAAATGCCAGATATCCCATACCACCTTCTACAAGTTTTTGAAAAGATACGAGGAACATGGTGAGGCTGGCCTGCACGATAAAGAACGTGTACCAGGCATCAGGCCTAATCAAACACCGCCGGACGTTGAAGAAGCTATCCTGGCTTTTGTCCAGGAACACCCAGCTCATGGCCCCAAAAGGATCAGCGCCGAACTGAGAAAACCAGAAAACGGTGGAATTAAAATCGGCGAAACCGCTGTATACGGGGTACTTAGACGGAATGGCCTCAGGCGCGAACGCCTTAAATGGATTGATTCCCTGCAACCTCCGCAGGAGAAAACAGACTCGAAAAAGTGTATGTCCAGGTCGGGGTGGACTGTGCCAGCAGCTATGGCTGGGCACGGCTCTACACCGACAAGACAGCTGAATCCGCTGCTGATTTTCTGAACTATGTCCATCACGACTATCAGTCTATGGGTGTTAAGTTACAGCGGGCTCTGACGGATAACGGAAAGGAATACGGCTCGTCCGAACCCACGTATGAGCATTGTAATGGTGCTACATGCCTTATCCTGGGCGTTAAGCATAAGACCACCAAGGTAAAGCACCCCTGGACCAACGGTTATGCTGAACGGTTATTCAGACTCTATACCAGGAATTTTTCCAGGTAGACTTAAGGTGCAAAAGATATTTCTCTGTAGAAGAACTCCAGTCTGACCTGAACGAATTTTTGCGCTATTATAACTGGGAACGCCCTCACCAAATTCAACAAGAAAGGTATACTACCTATTTGTGGTAGTTTAGTTTGTAAACTTTTGAATATGCTCTAAATGATGTTTCTTAGATACAAGCTTCAGTAGAATCCCTATAAACACAATTTCCAATATAAAATGAAGTGAAGCCGCTCCGAAATCCCCTCTATGACTCTCAGTTATTAATAGCATAGCAGTATATAAATAATAATATTCAAACACAGTAAACCCTCGATTAACTTCAACATCATTATATATAATTTTTTTATTTGTTATGATATAATGATACTTATTATCTAAATAGCCACATAATATCCCCCAAAGGCATGATACAATAACTACACCCCCCAATCCTAGCGCAGCATGTGCTTCTCCAATGTAACCTGAAGCTGCGGAAAATCCCTGACTTACTTTCTGTGGTTCTAATATTGATAATATTTCTACTGATGTATAACCAGGTTTATCTGGCCATAAAATTCTTGGAATAAATGCAAATACGGCTTTAAAATAACCTGTGGGACCTACAAAAATATCACCATATTCAATCTGATAACTAAAATATTTATATGATGCCACAAAGTCTGTATTTGACATGAATATATCCATAAAATTACCATATTGAAAGTAACTTATAATGGAATTTAAATTAAAATCATTAATTCCAAACGTTCTAAAATAACCCGTCATAAACATTACCATAAAAAATATGGGTATCAACAATATACTAATAGTTGCAATTTTAACCTTATTCGTATTTTTTGACAACTTATAAAATATTATAGCAAACAAAGGATAAACTACATACCTCCTAGCAAATGTGAGCATTGATATAAACATAATAATTGTAATAAATATTATATAAGATTTCTTCTTATCTTTATTATTATTCGACGAGAGCACCAAAACCGATCCTATGATTGCAACATAAAATAATGATAATTCAGCAAATGTAGAGAATATATTATTGTTAGTTTCATATAGCCATATCCTCCCTGAACCAGAATTAAATATATTTATTATTCCACTTGCGCCAATAGTTAGTGTTACCAATATTATTGATAATACAATAAATAGTTTAAATAACCAACTGACATTATTATAAGATACCTCTATCTGCCTAATTAAAGAAACTTTTTTTAATTTACCCCATTTTAACATGAAGAACCAATTAGTTGATATAAATGATATCAACCCTAGCATTGAGTATGATGCTAATCTTTCTACTAAATCATCTGAGATACCATTAAATTCTGTAATTTGGTTCCTAAATATTGGTATAAAAATATATATCGCATAAAATACAATAACCCAGTACATTGAAAGTGAAACTGGATTCTTTTTTTTGCATAAAAGTATTATATATATAATTGCTGTAAGGTTCAAAATATATAACATATTTCGTATTGCCTACTTTCATCTGTTTTGCTGTGACAACCTTTAACAACTTAATTCAGCTTATTTACACTAATTTGCACTTCGTTCTCCCATTTCATTATAAAATACACTTCTGTTTCCAATATAATATAATGCAAATAGACGAGTTAAGCTGGCAATAATAGCGGCAATACAAAAACCAAAAATTAAATAATATTTTAACAAAATCAATCCACCTACTAGATAAACAGCCCCATAAATTATTTGAATAATAATTTGCCAGTGTAATGGTGAATATCTTAATAGAGCAGGTTGAGTCATATTTGCGGCAGCCCCAATTATTGCAGCTATATTGGCCAGCATAATATATGGGGAAGCATTGTCAATCAAGGTTGGATACAATAAGCTAGTAAACCAATTAGCCAAAAAATAAGAAAGAAAATAAAATATAATAGAAAAAACTGTTACAACTTGATTAATCCTCCAAAATAACTTGCGAGTCATATTAAAGTTCTTTTGAGCATAATATCCTAGTAAGACACTAGCAATGGGGGAAAAAACCAGGCCCAAGCTTTTTCCAAAAAAGGACGCTACTGCATATGTTGCAACACCATCTCCCCCCAATGTTGGGTAGAGAATCAACCTATCCAGATAAACAATCATATTACCCATTAAACCCGAAAAAAGCAAAACTATATACTTCATTAAAGTTGGCTTAAATAAACATGTAATTTTAATTGATTCCTTTATAATATTAGTTGTCAGGAATATAAAAATAAAGCCACTTATTTCACCTATTAAAAAGGCCAAAGGCCAATAATTTGTATAGGCCACAGCAAATAAACCAATTATATAACCCGAAGCGGTTATACAATTAAAAACCATATTCATGGTAAAATTTAGTTTTAGCCTATAGCTTACGGAAAAATAAGATCGACATATTCCCACTATTAAGGTGAAAATCAACAAGATAACTGTAATATTATCTCTTGCCAGCAAAGATTGATTTATAATATATAGAACTAATGACCCAGCCAGCAATGTACCAATTAAAATAACATTAAAATCACCCTGAATATCTCGTCTTATATATTCGACATTTTGAATCAATCTAATATTATTAAGAGTGTTTCCAAGTCCAACAACAATAATATTTAGGATCCCCATGAAGGTTAAAATAATACCATATGTTTCAGGAGAAGTTATTCTTGCTAAATATGGGTAAACTAGCAATTGCAGAGATGCTACCACTACTAAAGAACCGATAATACTAGTTCCAAAATCTTTGAATAATTTTACTTTAATTTTTCTCCCCACCAATACTTCACCTTAAGGATACATTGGCCATCAGACTGTACGCCAACCCAATATTTGTTTGTTCTATATGTTTTGGCAATGGACTCGCCTGCCAGCTTGTGCATCTATATAGGGTTTTATATGATTCCCGTATACCAAGTTAAATTGTTTTTTTAATTAGAGTAATTCAATGTTTTCTCGTTTTTTCACGTTCTTCATGGCGTTTTTAGTATCGAATATGGCTTTGGCGTTTTTTTGCACGAATTCGTAATCGATCTTCGTATGAGCTGTAGTTATGACGACAAGATCGGCTGACTTTAGTTTTTCGGCATTAAGTTCACTGAGTCCAATTATAATCTGGCCTTTTTCTTTATATGCATTGATGTAGGGGTCATAATATTCGACTTCGGCACCTGCTTTGCGGAATTCATCAATGACTCTAATGGCAGGGCTTTCTCTATAGTCGTCAATGTCCTGTTTATAGGCCACACCTAATACAAGAATCTTTGCACCGTTTAATGCTTTCTTAAAGCGGTTAAGGATTTTAGAAGCACGCTCAACTGTATATTCAGGCATTTTGTCGTTGACCATCATGGATGCTTCGATCATGGAGGTATGAAATCCGTATTCCCTGGCTTTCCAGGACAGATAGTAGGGATCCAGTGGAATACAGTGTCCACCGAGTCCAGGTCCGGGATAAAAGGGTGTAAAGCCGAAGGGCTTAGTTTTAGCAGCTTCGATAACTTCCCATATGTCAATGTCCATCTTGTTGCAGAGGATAGCTAGTTCATTAATTAGCCCAATGTTAACATTCCTATATGTATTCTCTAATATTTTTGCCATTTCAGCGATTTTAGGCGAACTGGCTTCAAAGATTCCTCCATCCACAACATTGCGGTACATGGCGGCGATGACTTCAGTGGCATCTTTGCCTACACCGCCTACTACTTTGGGGGTATTTTTTGTCTGATGTCGGAGGTTGCCTGGATCTACGCGCTCTGGTGAGAAAGCAAGGTAAAAATCTTTCCCGCATTTGAGTCCTGAACCCTCTTCAAGTATCGGCAGTAGCAGTTCTTCGGTGGTACCGGGATATGTGGTGGATTCGAGTACAATCATACTGCCTCTTTTCATGTATTTAGCTATAGCAATTGCGGAATCTCTGACATATCTAATGTCTGGCTGCTGATAATTGTCCAGCGGAGTAGGTACCGCAATAGCGACAAAGTCTACATCACTTATAAAGGAAAAATCATTAGTGGCACTAAGCATACCTCTTGCTACGAGCTGATTTAACTCAGTATCAACGACATCGCCAATATAATTGATGCCCTGATTAACCATATCTACCTTTTGGGGCTGGATATCGAAGCCGATGGTTTTATAGCCAGCTTTGGCTTTTTCAACGGCCAGAGGCAAACCGACATAACCGAGGCCTACTACACCGACAATTATTTCTTTTTTCGCTATTTTATTAAGCAATTGTTCTTTGATGGACATTCTTTTTCTCCTCTCGCAACCCTTACGACTATATCTCATTAAATTTATTACATTTTTACTACCTCTCGTGATTACAAAAGGGGCAAGATTGCATACAATTATACATAAAGCCTCGCCGCAAGTTTTTTATAATCTAAAAGCTCTCTTGCGATCTTCATAGAATTTGAACTCATCGTTTTTAATTTGCTTGGATTATCTGCAATTTCCTTAAACACTCTTTTCATGTCCTCTATGCTTTTTATATAGTACCCATTGCCTTGAAGATATGGTTCATGACTTTTATGAGGATATAGCATGACAGCACACCCACAACATATTGCGTTCTGCATTGTTGCCGACTGCCCACCTGGCTGAACGTAGACATCTGCTGCACATAGATACTTCAACAATTCATCTGCTGTTTTCCATCCAACAAAGGATATTCTGGGATCCGTCTCTATTAATGGTTCAACCTCTTCCTTAACATCCTCCGTCATGCTACCTACAAGTACAAGGCGTATTTTATCTGATTTAACTTGCAAGAAGGCCTTTAAAATATCATATGTTCTTTTCTTTTTATCCATTTTTCCTGAGTGAACAAACAGAATGTTGTTATCTGTTAATCTTAAACTTTTACGAATTTCTTGTCTTTTAGCCTGGCGTTCCTCTTCAGAAAAAATTATCCCGCCTAATGGATAAAACTCCATCACTTCCTTAGGTATTTTATATAGTTCGCGCATAAAATCCCCACACTCGACAGAAACATAGAACAATTTATCGATTTGCGGCAATGCCATATTTACAATTCTCTTATAAAACATTCTATGTAAGATATGTTTTGATACAAAACCTCGCGCACTGTTGTTAAAATCTGAATGGCTATCCACATATAACTTCACTTCGGGGTGTTCCCTCTTATATCTTGCAACGGTTATAAGCTCCCAAGTTTGTATACCATGAAACATAATTACGTCTGGTTTCAATTCTTCCAACAACTCATAAAGGCCATTTACAGCCCGAATTTTTTGATTAACATAACGATTGAATACCCTTTTAAACGGCATCCGAATCACTTTTACCCCATTTTGCAGGACATAATCAATGGGTTCATACAGAGGAATATTTTTGATTATACCATTTTCCCACCTTTGCATCGTTACAATTATAGTGGTTTTATACCCATCTAAAACATTATACCAAGGTAAAATATTCTCTTGATAACTTGTATCGTCCGTATAAGGTCCCGTAAAATCAATATGAACAATATTCATTTGCAATCCCTTTTCAATGGTATTTTCCAGCCTAATCTACAAGTAACAACCTTATAACGATTGTACGTTTTAACAGTAGTTATGCAGTTTCAGGATAATAACCCCAATTCCACAACTTAAAATCCAAAGATTTAGGCCACAATTTATCAATCAGACTTGCAAAGCGTTCGGTTGCCGTGTCAAAATAGACTTGGATCTGCTGATTGCAGCAGCTGATTCGACAAGCGGCGTTGAAAAAGCACCCGATCACCTCGCACAGGGAGAGGGCTTGTTCAGCGCCTTCTTTATTACACTCCCAGGTGGCATAACAAAGAAGGGTATTCGCCGTAAACAAAACTCCACATGTGCGAAATGAGCTGTTTTAGAACGGGCGTAGCAGGATGTTAGACCAAGATTCTGCTTGACTGTTCGATAAAAAACCTCGATTCTCCAGCGTTTGATATAGGTACCTGCTGCATCTTCGGGCGCATCAACGCGGTTACTGATGAGAAGATACGCATCCTTGAAAGTTGCCGTAAGTTCCTTTTCCGGGAGCAGAATACTTGTTTCCGGTACCTGCTTGACATAGGTTGCTGCAATAGCCGCAATAGGCACGAAACGTTGCCGGGTGATGGGTTTACCTTTACGTGTAACCGTTTCAAAAGGCAGTTTGACGTAAATATCCGGGATGCTAAAAACAGAACCCTTGCCCAGCACCTGGGGCTTTGGGTATACCTACATACCTTGCTGGAACTCTTGTTCAGCTTAAAACTAGCCCTTTAGCTAATGTAGCGTAATTATTTTAACTGGCTTTACCTGTGTATAGCTGCAATAGAGCTTCTTTGTGCTTTTTTTGACAAGTGTTTTATTCCGGCTTGATTTTGTTAAGCTTTTTGGTGGGTTTTTCCAGGTTAATCTCCGTTACTTAGATGTTGTCACTGATTATTCGTTATAATTTTTGAATTTTGCAATTGGCTCTCATTAAAGAAATCTACTCTATACGGTGATGGGATGTTCGTAATAAACAATACCTTCAACAAAACTTCCCCCGATATTTATCTAAATATCTAAACAACTCAATATACTCATCAAAACGATCAGCTTTGCTAAATTTATTTCTAACTCTTCTTACACATTTTTCCGAATAATAACCCTTCCCGTTACGTTTTATGATGTCAATAAACTTCTTAATATCATAGATGTTACCTGGCTCAGCTACAAATCCACAGTCATCTATTACAATTTCCGACCCAGGGGTTGAATCAAATACAATTGCAGGTATCCCACATGCTAAGGCTTCTGCTGTTACCAGCCCAAAGGTTTCCTCAACTGACGGATTAACGAAAACATCAGCTGCAGAATATATCTGTACCAGCTCAAGTATATTAGATGTTCGCTTTAAGCCAATGATATTCAGCGGAAGGTTCTCAATTTGTTTTTCATCCAGCCCAACCAGCACTATTATCGAATCATCATCAATTATTTTTGACAGTTCTATAAAATAATCTAATCCCTTCCTTTTGCTCCAAATACTTGCCACACCCAATATAATAAATTTATTTCCTATTTTTAATTTTTCACGAACAGGTTTTCCATCAACAGGTTTAAATATATCTGTATCAATTCCATTATGTATAACTTTCACAGGGTATTTTGATAAAAATGACTTCCCCACTAAATCTGCTAACCACTGTGAAGGCGTGACGATAGTCATATTCTCAAGACTGGTAAATAAGTCTTTCTTAATATTGTAATTCCTTTTTGAGTTATCCCAAAAAGTACTTGCCGGATAAGATGTCCTCTGAGGACATTTATGACATCCCTCAATCCATTTATCACATTTTACATAGCTAAAATATGCACAATGCCCTGTGAAACTCCAGCAATCGTGCAATGTCCAAACTACTGGTTTGCCTGTTTGCTTTAAATAATTAAAAAGAATTATTATGTTAATATAATAGCCGTGGAGATTATGTATGTGAATAATATCTGGGTCTATACTCTTTATTTGCTCTATAAACCTTTTTGTTGCTGTTCGCGAACCTAATAAAGCATGGGTATCAAAAAGCCGGGTAAGACCTCCATGTATATAGTAATCCAATTTGTTTCCAATTTTCAGGATATTGTCGTTATCAATTAAAGTCTGTCTGCCATATGCAATATAGCTTTCAATATTATTTTCTCTAAGTTTCGAAGCGATGTCTGTTACTATCCTGCCGGTGCTGCCGAATCCACAAACAGAATTTATCTGCAGTACCTTCATCTATCCTTTTCCCCACACAACTCTATCAATTATCTTCGTATAACTCTGAATGATCTTAACCACCTTAACCGATACATTAGCATCAACATAGTCGGTCGCCAAGACGGTTGGTTCATTATTTTCCTGCATTGCTTTGGCCAGCTCTATGGCCTGCTCTATATCCTTTCCGTTAATGCCCCCAATTACTACTGTCCCCTTATCCAATACCTCCGGCCGCTCGGTGGATGTCCTCAATAATATCCCAGCAAAGCCTAAGATTGCGCTTTCCTCCGAGAGAGTTCCGCTATCGGATAATACGCAAAAAGAATTCTTTTGCAGTTTATTGTAATCCAGGAAACCAAAAGGCTTTACATTCTGCACCAAAGGATGAAAAGTAAAGTTGCGCTGCTCAATAAACTTTTTACTTCTGGGGTGGGTTGAATAGATTAACGGCATTTTGTAACGTTCCGCAATATTATTTATAGCAGTCATTAAGGATAAAAAATTTTCTTCATTATCTATGTTTTCCTCCCTGTGAGCTGAAACCATAATATATTCTCCTGCTTTAACACCCAGCCTGTCCAATACATCACTGGCATCAATTCTCTCCATATGTACCTGTAAAACTTCCTGCATAGGGGAGCCTGTTACAAATATATGCTCCTTTCTGAAGCCTTCCGATAATAAATAGCGCCTGGAGTGTTCAGTGTATGGTAAATTTATATCACTTATATGGTCAACTATTTTTCTATTGATTTCCTCCGGCACGTTCTGGTCAAAGCAGCGGTTCCCCGCCTCCATATGGAAAATCGGTATTTTGAGCCGTTTGGCTGAAATAGCCGAAAGCGCTGAATTTGTATCCCCTAAAATCAGCAGGGCATCAGGCCTTTCCTTTTGCAACACATCATATGATCCGGCAATAATATTACCCATGGTCTCACCCAGGTTACTGCCGGCGCTGTCAAGGTAATAATCCGGCTCCCTGAGCCCTAACTCTTCAAAAAAGATTTGATTTAACGTGTAATCCCAGTTCTGTCCGGTATGCACTAGTATGTGGTTAAAATATCTGTCGCAGGCTTTTATCACCTCAGAAAGCCTAATTATCTCCGGCCTTGTACCTAAAATCGTCATAACCTTAAGTTTTTCCAAAATTTAAACCTCCAAAAAATATGTATCAGCCTTCTCCGGGTTAAATATCTCATCTGCCCAGAATAAAGTGATCAGGTCGGTATCGCCTATATTAGTTATGGAATGGGTATAGCCTGGAGGTATATCAATAACTCTAAGCAGGTTACCAGATACTCTATAGTCTATAATTTTATCTGAATTAATTTTTCTAAATCTTATCAGAGCCTCTCCTTCGATAACCAGAAATTTTTCAACTTTAGTTTGATGCCAGTGATTTCCCCGCATTATGCCCGGTTTTGTACGGGAGATGAATATCTGTCCAAATTGCCTGGACTTGATAAATTCCGCTAGCCAGCCCCGGTTGTCATGTTTCATTTCCAGCTTATAACCAAAACCATCTTCCGGCAAGTATGATATGTATGTGGCATAAAGATATCTTTCAAAAACGCTTTCAAAATTGGGCATAACGAGATTGTTGCGGCTTTTTGCAAAGGAATAGATTGTATCCGCCAGTTGTTGCAGTGTAACCTTAAATGTACGGGGAACGTAGCAATAGCCGTCATTACCGGAATGAACAATGCCGTCCATTGCCGCTACCAGTTCTGAAACTACATCATCAATATAGACAAGTGTAATTTCAGTAGCAGGATTATTTATTTGAATAGGCAGTCCCTGTGCAATATTGTGACAGAAAGTAGCCACCACCGAGTTATAGTTTGGCCTGCACCACTTACCGAACACCCCCGGTAGGCGATAAACATATGCTGGTATACCGGTGCGCCGGGACCACTTAAAAACTGTATCCTCCGCCGCCTTCTTGCTTATGCCGTAAGGATTGTCCAAAACCGCATGAATAGAAGATGTCATAGCCACAGGTGTCTTTTTGCCGTTCTCTTCCAGATATGCAAGTATTTCTTCGGTAAAGCCGCGATTGCCCAGGTCAAACTCTTCTACATGCCGGGGCCTGTTAATGCCTGCCAAGTGAAAAACAAAATCAGCCCGGATTAAATAGTCAGCCAGTTCCTCCTTAGTGTTGCCAAGATCATAACGTAATATCTGGACGTCCTCACGTTGCTCAAGCGTAGCGCATAAATTTTTACCGATAAAACCGGACGCGCCGGTAACCAATACTGTTTTCATTATTCACCCTCCCAGCCCTCAAGCTCATTCCTGATATACCGGAGCGAGAGTAGTTTTTCTTTGACTTGCTCGACATCCAGCCTTTCGGTATTGTGTGATGTGTATTCCCATCCATAGCTTACTTGTTCATTGCCGTTTACAAAGTATTTATCATAGTTGAGATCGCGCGTATCGGCCGGGATGCGGTAATAGTCCCCGAGGTCCTCCGCATGGGCCATTTCTTCACGGGTTAGTAATGTTTCATATAGTTTTTCACCATGACGTGTGCCGATAATTTTTATTTCGTTATTAGCATTGAACAGTTCTTTAATAGCCTGGGCAAGATCAGCGATAGTAGAAGCCGGTGCCTTTTGCACAAAAATGTCGCCCTGGTTGGCATTTTGGAAGGCAAATAAAACAAGTTCCACTGATTCCTCCAATGACATCAGGTAGCGGGTCATATTGGGATCGGTTACGGTAAGGGGCTGTCCGGTTTTTATCTGCTGAACGAATAGTGGTATTACCGAACCGCGGGAAGCCATAACGTTGCCGTAACGTGTGCCGCATATGGTAATTTTTTCTGGGTCTACAGTTCGTGATTTGGCAACCATGACTTTTTCCATCATAGCTTTGGATATACCCATGGCATTAATTGGGTAAACTGCTTTGTCAGTTGATAAACAAATAACCTTTTTAACGCCATATGCTATGGCGGCATTTAGTACGTTTTCAGTGCCTATTACATTTGTCTTGACCGCTTCCATAGGGAAAAACTCACATGACGGAACCTGTTTGAGTGCTGCCGCGTGGAATACATAATCCACTCCATGCATGGCAGAAGCTATGCTGTCATAGTTGCGCACATCGCCTATAAAAAACTTTACTTTGCCACTCATTAGCTCCTTGCGCATGTCGTCCTGTTTTTTTTCGTCTCTGGAAAATATGCGTATTTCACGGATATCTGTATTAAGAAAGCGCCTTAGCACCGCATTGCCGAAAGAGCCTGTACCACCGGTTATTAGCAAACATTTGTCCTTAAACAATTCTTATCAACTCCAAAATCAACCTTAAAATGGGCAGTGATAATGTCATATCCCCTTGATACTGTATAATTTTTTTCGAGATATTTTCGTCCATTTAAACCCATCTGTTTGCGCATATTTGCATCTTTTGCGAATTTATCAATAAGCTTAATAAAATTAACCAAATCGCCGCTTTCGGCCCACATGCCACACTCTGCTTCATATAATACATCCTTAATGTCGGTATTTACATCCGTTGCAGCAAGTATAGGTATAGCCGACTCCATGTAGGCAGTTAAGCGGGATGGGAAATTTGGTATAGTAAACCTGTGGTCAAGAAATATTAGGCCAACATCACAGCATACCAGCAATCGGTCATATTCTTCCTTTGGTAATGACTTAATAATCTTTACATTGCGTTGTTTATTATTTTTGATGTATTGTTCAATGCGTCCATACTCGGTACCGGAACCTACTATTAAAAAGAAAATGTCATCCCGTTCCTTTATATAATCAAGTACCTCAAGCAGAAACCCTATTCCTTGCGGGCGGCCAAGATTGCCTCCATAGATAAAAACTACAGCATCATTTGGTATGCCAAGTTTTTGCCGCATATTTAAATCTTTATTATTATGACTAAGGAGTGGGGCAGGTTTTATACAATTAGGACATACCTCAACTTTATTAGCATCTATTTCTGGGTTATGCTTTAACACATACTCCACATTGGCTTTGGACATACAACCTATATAATCGGAAATAGCATAAAGCCTTTTTTCTTTAGCCCTGAAATATTGCCATAATAAACTGTTCTTTTTCATCATTTCAATGTCAACTGCATTTTGTGGGAAAATATCTTTTAAAAGCAAATATGTTTTACAATTGCTTATTCTTTTAATAAATTTAACCACGCGCTCAAATGTTATTGGTGGCGTTGAATAAATTAATAAATTAAATTTAATGGATCCTATGTATTTTTTTATAGCCCAAATAAATTGGCTCTCCAATAGAAGCGTAGCTATACCTTTTTCAATAATATTTGTTTTGGTTATATTCCCGGTCTTGATGCGAAGAACGTTTATACCTTTTTCCATTTTAAGTTCCGTAGGCTTACCGTGACGGCGTTCACGCTGACAAATAACATAAACATTGTTGCCGCGATCCTTAAATTCTTGCATTAAATCGGTATATATATTGCGTGCGTTTTCACCTTCAGGGTATGCAAGTGTTAATAATAGCACATTCAATAGTATCACCTGCAATCAGAAAAAACTATATTAATTATTTCTATAACTTTGCTTTGTTCACTTGATGACATAGAAGAACCTGAAGGCAAGCATAAACCTCTCTCAAATATTTTTTCCGCTATACTTTTATTTTCAAGATGAGAAAAGAACGGGTAATCCTTAAACACTGGCTGCAGATGCATCGGTTTCCAAACCGGACGAGATTCAATATTTTCCTCTTCCAAAGCTATCATTATATCTTCCGGGGAAACCTTACAATCCTCATTAATGGTCATAACCGTCAACCAATAGTTGGGTTCATTATTTGGTTGTACCGGCATAAATGTTACCGGCAAACTGTTTAAATCATTAACGTATCTTTGATAGATTTTCTTTTTCATTGCAATACGTTTATCCAATGCCATTAACTGCCCGCGTCCTATGCCTGCACATACATTGGACATGCGGTAATTATATCCAAATTCTTTATGTTCATAATGTCTTACAGGTTCCTTGGCCTGGGTTGACCAAAAACGCATTTTTTTTATGGCTCCCTCATCATTAGAAACAACCATTCCACCACCCGAGGTGGTTATAATTTTGTTACCGTTAAATGAAAAAATACCTGCATATCCAAAGTTGCCGCATTTTCTTCCTTTATATGTAGCCCCTAAGGCCTCTGCAGCATCTTCAATTACAGGAACTCCATAATATTCACAAATCGGAAGGAGCTTTTCATAATCAGCACTCTGTCCATATAGATCAACTATAATAACTGCCTTGGGCATCTTGTTTTCCTTGTTGGCCCAATCAAAAGCCCTTTCCAATGCCTCAGGAGACATATTCCAACTATCGGGTTCTGAATCTATGAAAACAGGATTTGCATATTGGTACATTATTGGATTACAACTTCCGGAAAATGTTAGGCTTGAACAGAAGACATAATCACCAGGCATCACTCCAAGATATCTTAACACAAGATGTATTCCCGCTGTCCCTGATGACAGAGCTAGTCCATATTTAATATCTACATAATTACAAAGTTCCTGCTCAAAGGCATCTACATTTGGGCCAAGGGGGGCGATCCAGTTTGTATCAAATGCTTCCTGTATGTATTTCATTTCATGCCCGCTCATGTGAGGTGGGGACAAGTATATTCTTTGGTTCATTAATTTCATCTCCGTTTAGATAAAGGACCACCTATTTTAATTATTAAAATTATAATTTATTGTTTTGTACATTATCTTCTTAATAAATCCATCATTGAAATGTATTGCAATAAAAATAATGCCATAGGCATTATTTTTATTAAAGCTAAATTTCAGGATAGTGTTCCTTAATTGGCTTTGCTGGAGTACCTATTGCAACAACGTGATCTGGTATATCCCTGACCACGGTACTTCCACCACCTATTATGGTCCATTCGCCTATTTTTACATCATTTATTATATTTGAGCCAATACCAAGATAAACCCCTTTTCCGATATTAGCATTACCAGCAATCATTACACCAGGCATTGAACTGACAAAATCATTAAGAATAGCATCATGTCCAACTGTACAACTCAGATTTAAAATTACATGCCGACCAATTTTAATATTTGTAGTTAAAACGCAATTAGAACATATTATTGAACCTTCGCCAATCGAAATGTACTTAGACATTTGAACTGATGGTGATATCAGTTTAGCAAATGGAAAACCATGTTTCTTAAAATCATTGGCCAAAGCAAAACGAGTTGCAGGATTACCTATAGCACAGACTAAATAAGGCTTTTCACTTAAATTTTTTAACCAATCACAGTTTCCAAGGATAGGATATCCCTCTATTGTTGTACCAGTTGCACAATCGTCCACAAAACCAAGAAATTTAAAGCATTCTTGGTTTGAAGCATTTATTTCATTGACCAACCATGCAACTTCCCGACCAAATCCACCAGCGCCAATAATTATAAGGGACTTCAGGTTCCATCCCTCCTACAATAAGCATTTACAAAAACCACATTTTGTAATATCAGTTATTAAAATTACTAATTCGTGACTTTTGTTTAACCCTATAATTTTATTAATAATGTTTAATAGTATTATTTGTAAAAAACGGCATAGTATCCACTTGTGAGTTGTTAATACCTTTTCGGCTCAATACATTCCATACAGTCATAAAAAATATCTTAGCATCAAGACAAAAACTTATATGATCCACATACCAAATATCTAGGTTGAACTTTTCATTCCAATTTATTGTGTTGCGTCCGTTTACCTGTGCCCAACCGGATATACCTGGAGTTACTTCATGGCGGCGCATCTGTTCTGGTGTATAATGATCAAGATATTGTATTAGCAATGGCCTTGGCCCAATAAAACTCATTTCACCCCTCAGAATATTAAAAAGCTGAGGTAGTTCATCTATGCTTGATTTGCGAAGCAAAGAGCCAACTTTTGTCATTCGCTCCATATCGGAAAGAAGCCTGCCATCTTTTTTTGTTTCCATTCGCATGGTACGGAATTTAAAGACAGTAAATATTTTGCCATTTTTGCCAGGGCGTTTTTGTCTAAAAAGCACAGAACCTGGTGAATCTATTTTTATTGCGAGTGCGGCACATACCATAATTGGCGAAACTAGCATAAGTAGAATAATGGCAAATGATAAATCTAATAATCGTTTAACAATAAAATATGGCTTCATGATTCACACCTTTAACATACCTTAATATAAAAATAATGGACCTCCTAGAAGGCCCTTTCTTTAGTTTTCGTAATAACTCCTAGGATTATCTTGTTGACCTTATTTTTAACTAACTAACAGATTTACCTGGTGTAAATTACAATTCGAATCGAGTAGTCAATCACTATACATAACGTTTGGCACCTCGTACATTTTTTGTCCATATTAGCAATATTCCACAAATATATTCCATATCCTTCTAACATTGATAAACTTTTTTCATTAAAAATTTATAAATTGCCATTGTTTCTTCAACCCTATCCGGCTTGGCTGCCAACTCCATGATTGCCTCCTGGGCGGTCCTGGCATAACGCCTGGTGGTTGATATATTCTCGTGCCCCAAAACTTCAGCATGGTACGAAAACCCAAAGCTATTTTCTCCGGTATGTTTTCTAACCAATTATGTAATATTGCTAATTCCTTTTGGTTCATGAATTTAGGTAAATCTTGCCCAACTTTTACAGTGATTAATTATCTTAGTCCAGATTCCATTTTTTCTATCCTAACCAATCTAATCTGTTATTCTTGATAGCAGGTCAAGAAATTTTTCCACACTATCTTTTATTGCTTTATAGGTTGCTGCTAACTCTTTTACCAAAGGTTCCATCTTGGCCCATTCAAGTTCATACCCATATAAGTTGCGGAAACGGTGCCTAAAGGCATTGATGCAACTCTTTCCTAATGCGCGCTTCCAACAAAATTATGCTTGGAGTCATAATTCCAACCCTTTTTGCAGAATGTAATTACGTACTTCCCAATCAATTCTTTCCAGCTCGATCAAATCAAAATCAAAGGGGTGCAGTATACCCATAACTTCTGAGTAGACCTGCCAAAAATTTTTATCGCTATCCAGGTTTGCTATGGCTATGTCTATGTCAGAGTGTTCCATGAAGCTTTCTTTGCTCAGCAGGGAGCCAAAAAGGAATACCTGGCAATGATATTTTTGTTTTAAATGTTCGGCAGCCTTGTGGGCCAGAGCAGTGGCTTTTTGGTAGCGAAGTTCAAGCTCCTGTTCTTTTTTCTTTTTTCGTTCCAGCCAACCGGCGCGGTAACCGGTCAGTTGTTTTGGAGTTAACATTATGACCACCTCGAAAGTATTATACCCTATAGTGGTTAGTAGATGTTTATACCGCCGTAACTTTATTCCTATAGCTCTTAAAATGCGGCAGGACTGAACCAAGCACCTCGAATACCGCTTCATTGTCAATATGATTAACATTTTCTGATAAATACAGAAGTTGTTTTTCCAGTTCCGATACTTCAATCAGGGAGGGCTTGGCGACAAAAATCCTTTTATGTGTTGTTGCGGTAGCCCCTTCCTGCTCGGTTAACAGTTCTTCAAACAGTTTTTCTCCCGGCCTCATACCGGTAAACTTGATTTCAATATCTTTACCGGGCTCCAAACCGGACAATTTAATCATGTCTCTGGCCAGATCCACTATTTTAACCGGTTCGCCCATATCCAGGATAAATATCTCGCCCCCGTCAGCCATCGATCCCGCCTGTATGACCAGTTGGACCGCCTCGGGAATGGTCATGAAATACCGCTTCATTTCCGGATGCGTCACTGTCACCGGGCCGCGCTTGGCGATTTGTTGTTCAAAAATCGGCACAACACTGCCCCGGCTGCCCAGTACGTTGCCGAACCTTACAGCCACAAACCTGGTGTTGCTGATTCTATCCATATTTTGAATGATCAGTTCGGCCAGCCGCTTGGTGGCCCCCATCACACTTGACGGGTTAACCGCCTTGTCGGTTGATATTTGAACAAACTGTTTGGCACCATGCTTGTCCGCCGCATCGACAAGGTTTTTGGTTCCCAGGACATTTGTTTTGACAGCCTCGTCCGGGTGATATTCCATCAGCGGTACGTGTTTGTGCGCCGCCGCGTGAAACACCACCCCGGGATGGTATTTTTTAAAAACAGCGTTAATCTTATGTTTGTCTCTGATATCCGCAATTTCTACCCCCAGCGGGATATCTTTAAACTTTTCCGTCAGCTCCAGCCAAATTTTATGGATGCTGTTTTCCCCGTGTCCCAAAATCACCAGCAGCTTGGGCTTAAAGCCGGCCACCTGCCGGCAAAGCTCGGAGCCGATGGAGCCCCCGGCCCCGGTTACCAACACGGTTTCTCCTTTTATGTACCCCGATATTTCATTTATGTTTAATTTGACCGGCTCCCGGTGGAGCAAGTCTTCAATTTTTACCGGCCGCAGCTGGCTTATGGTAACGTTGCCATTGATCAGCTGGTAATAACCCGGTAATATTTTTACTTCTTTATTTGTTTTCCGGCAGATCTCAAAGATCTGTTTTATTTGTTGTGCAGTGGCGGACGGCATGGCGATGATAATCAGCTTTATGTCATATTTATTTACTACTTTTTCAATTTTGTCGCGGTTGCCGAATACAGGCAGGCCCAGCACGCTTAATTTACACTTATTGGGGTCATCATCAATAAAACCGGCGGGCACAAGGCCGCTGTCGTGATTCTTTAATTCCCTTGCCACCAGGACTCCAGCATCACCGGCCCCTACAATGAGCACTTTTTGGCCATTATACCCGTTACCGTTACGGCAGTTATTCTTTTTTAATTCAAGATTCAGGCGCCAGCATAATCTTGAGCTGCCCAGCAGCAGTATGATAAACGCCCAGGAAGCCAATACAATGGTGCGGGGCAGCAGCAACCCGGTCAGGTAGGTTAAAACAACAATAATGCCGCTACCAAGGGAGACTGCCTGGACGATGGTAATAAGCTCACCGATACTTGCATAAGCCCAGACGCGCTTATATATTTTAAAATAATAAAAACAGGCTAGATAAATACCAACTATTACAGGAGATATTTTGATGTAGTTAACCAGATTGGAAATAAACACGCCCTGTTCTTCAAACCTGACAAAATAAGAACAGATGAAAGCGATATTGATGATTAAAAAATCAATAAATATCAGGCTTAAATGCCGCATTAAACCATACATTGCTTACCCTGCCGTTTCTTTGGATCATTTCCTGCATATATAACATTCGTAACCGAGTTGTCCCATGCCGTCACATAATAAACACCTTTCTTTAGAAAAATGGGCTTGCTTCGCCGCTTCTCTCCCCGCAACGCCAGACAGACAGGCAGGCGAACAAAAAAGCCATGACAGCAACAAGGTCAACCTAAAAACGTTGTTTAACCAACAACAACATCTTTTAAGCAGCCTGGCAGCCATAGCATTATTGCCTTAGGCCCATGGCTTTGTGTCCCAACCTTTAGATTGGTTTACCCAAAACTTTACCCCAAATATTGGGATTTAATATTTGAGTTTATATCTATATCCATAATTTTCAATATTCTATATATATTTCTAAAATCCTGCCATCCTTGATAATTACTTAGTTTAAAAAATTATCATTCTTTCCCGCCATTTCTTTAAGTCTTTCCCGGTATGGTTGTTTACTGTCAAATGTTCCTTTAAAAAATACCATTTGACAGCTTGAAAGAAAATCACCCAAACGGGTGATTTTCTTTACGGGCGGATGTTTTTTTGGTTTTGAGGCTTGATCTTAAAGGCCGGGAAATAAAAAAACCCAGGTCATCATCCTGAGTTTCCCTCCGGAAAATATTATTTTATACCAAGGCACCTATTTGCAATGTCCAATTGCTCTTTTAATTTTTGAATAATTTCCTGGTTGGTGGTGCAGTTTCTTAAAATGTATTCAACCTCGCCGGGTGTGTACCCCAATTTGGTCAGTTTTTGTTTTAAATTAATGATGACCTCCCTGTCTTGTGCAGTTCTTACATTACCCTTGATTGATTCCTTTGCAAGTATATGTTCCATCCTTAAATAAAACCTCCTCTTTAAGCAGCACATCCTTAGACACGGGTAAGGAGGCACGGCTTATTTGCAACCGGCTGTCCTATCGCTTTCGCGACTTAGACCCTGTGGCTTTGCGCCCCTGTCTTTCGACAGATTTGCCCTCTATATGCCGCAATATGACTACACCTAAAAATTTAACAGATATTAGTTGATAGATCAAGTATTTTTTTCTAAAAAGAAGCAATTTTGCCGGGCTTATGCCTCCTGCGTTTTCCCTCATTGCCGTGTGAATAATAATAGTAGTAGTAATAATCCCCGCCTTCCATATCCACCCTGTTTAAAACCACACCGATAACTCTGGCTCCAACTCTCTCCAATTTTTCTTTGGCCTCTTTGGCATGATCCTTGCGGGTGGTTCCCTTACTCACGACCAAGATAACGCCGTCCACCTGGTTGGCCAGCAATAGCGCGTCGGAAAGCATTAACGGGGGCGAATCCACCAAAACCACATCAAAATTTTTATTTGCCCTTTCCAAAAGCGCATGCATCCTCTGTGTTGCGACAAGCTCGGACGGATTGGGGGGAATTGGCCCGCTGGGCAAAACGTAAAGCCCGGGGATTTCCGTTTCCTGCGCTATATCTTTTGGGTCTATGTTTTCGATCAAAGCATTGGTAACCCCCACTTTATCCTCAATGTTGAATACTTTGTGCAGGTTGGGGCGACGCAGGTCCAGGCCGATAATCAACACTTTTTTATTGGACTGGGCCATAACAATGCCCAAATTAGATATGGTGGTTGTCTTTCCCTCATCGGGCCCCGCGCTGGTGACCAGTATGGTTTTATACGGCTTGTCCAGCCCGGCAAAATTTATGTTGGTGCGTATCGTGCGGAAGGCCTCCGCAAAGGGAGACCTGGCATTGCTGCTGGTTATCAGTTTATAATCGCCATTATCACTCATATAGCATCCACCTCATTTGCTAGCGTTTAACATTGGGCACGACCCCAATAACCGGTACTTCAAGAATTTTTTCGATATCCTCCGTGCTTTTTAAGGTATTGTCCAGGAATTCAAGCATAAACGCCAATCCAACCGCCAGCATCAAACCCAACACCAGTGCCACAGCCATGTTCAATTGTTTATTTGGTTTTACCTGCCTGGTGGTTGAAGCTGAAGAAACGATAACTACACTGGTGTTCCCAAGGTCAATAGATTTGGCAATTTGAGTTTGCGTAGCTTTATCAGCCAGAGACGTGCTGGTTTGGCTCAACCTGTCAATTTCATTTTGCAGTTGGGTTTGCTTAAATTTCTTTTCGCTAAGTTCCACCTGCAGGCTGGTTAAATCTTTTTTCAGTCTTTCCGTATTAGTTACCAGCGCATCAAGGCGGGCTGTTTTTTCAGCCAGGGCGGCCTGTTTTTGGTTTAACTGGTCATTTAACGATACGTAAAGCGGGTTGACCTGTTCGTTAACTGCCGTTGAGCCGTTTTGCAGGTCCTGGCTGTTTACAGTTATGGTTCTCGGCACATTTTTCAAGGTTTCCGTTAATTGGGTAATCCCGGCCTGCAGTTCCTTTACCTCTATCCGCACTGAATCGAGCTGAGAAAGGCTGCTGTTCAAGTCATCGGTCATAATCGTAAATTCTTTGTCCAGAAAATCGACTCCCCGGGGCTGGGCATTGAACTCTTTGAGTTTTGCCAGGGCTGCGTTTAATTTTTTATCGTTTTGTTCTTTTTGTTGGGTTAAAAAAGCCGCGGAGCGGGACATCTGCTCCTGGTTCTTTTCGGACAGGTAGTCCAGAAATTCGCTGTTCAATGTGTTGGCAATATCCATCGCCAGCTGCGGGTTGGTATTTTGCACCTTTATTTCAATGATATTGGTGTCTTTAACCGCCTGGGCATCAATCATAGAGGAAAGGTCAGAGGGAGTGACGCCGTATTCACCCAATTTCAGCTTGGTAATTACTCTCTTCATTACAGCTTCGCTTTTGAGCTGCTCGACATAGGTGTTCATGGTCATTTGGGGCATCCTGGACAGGTTGTCAATGACGGAATTCAAATTGTCATTATTTGACACAACTGTGTGGGTATTATCGGAAGCCATGGTCACAAGCAGCATGCCCTTGGCTTCATAAACCGGGTCCAGTACGAAAAAGCTCAATATCCCGCTGGTGAGCAGGGAAATTAATGTGATCAGGGCGATTATTTTTCTTCTTTTCTTTAAAACATCGATTATATCCCTTAAATCGATAACCTCGGCGAAAAATTCTTCTTTTGGTTGGTCGTTCTGCAATGTTATAACTCCTTTTTAAAATATTGAGCAATAAGGTAATATTCGACAGTTATTTTTAATTACCTTCAATACACGATAAAACATTCCACAATAAAATAATATAATATAATCATATAATATAATCCGCAAAACAATCCGCGATAAAACAGTCGCCGGGCAGTTCACCGGGCGGTATTTTCCCTTTCAATATCCGGGGCATTTAATTTATCAAGGTTCAAGGCGTTTGCCTCAGCTTTTTGACCAGCCTGGAGATCAAACCTCTTCCCGCCTGTTTCTGTTTAGGTGTTTTTTCAGCCGGTTCAACCCGTTTTACCGGCTTGCCCCGGATTAAGTGCTCCGGGTTTTGTTCTGTAAGCAATTCTATCATACCGGTGTTCAATTGCTGGTGCATCTTTTTCAGCAGTGTTTTTAACAGAGGCGGCCTGTTGTTGGGGGAATGGGCATCCGACGCCAGGAAATGCGCCAGCCCCTGGTTGACCAGGTTTATCCCCGCGTATTTGGCCTTATCTCCAAACAGGCCGGCTATGCTTCCCAATGTAACCTGGGCCAGCGCTCCCTGGTGGATCAAACCGGCCAGCCTGCCGGGGTTTTTTTGCAGTTCGGCGTTTCTTTCCGGGTGAGCGATGATGGGAGTGACACCCTGCAGCATTATTTCAAATATGACGTTTTCGGCATAAACCGGCACGGAGGCGAAAGGGAATTCCACCAACAGGTACTTGCCCCCGTTGTTAAGGGTCAATATTTCGCCTGACCGCAACCGTTGCGGGATATCCGGCTCCAGCAGGTATTCGGCGCCGGGGTATAGTTGCAAAGGGATCTTTTCTTTAATTAACAAGTTGTTCAGTGCAGCCACCGCATCCAAAATCTGCCATTTCTCCCGGCTGTACAACCCGGCGGCGACATGGGGGGTTGCAATAAGGCCCGTCATTCCTTCCAGCACGGCAATGCGGGCCATGTCCAAAGCTTCGTTGACGTCGCGGGCCCCGTCGTCCATGCCCGGCAAAATATGGGCGTGAATATCAATCATAATCAACCCTCAAAGAAACTTTCCTTAATATTTCCTTTATGGCTTCAGGGGGAACTAATTATTTCTTTTAATGTACTCTGTTGCCCTGGCTCTAAGGTAATGCTCCCGCTCTTTTTTCTGCTGCCGGTACTGACTTTCCGCTTCGTCGACCACATCCAGCGGAAAATGCCCCTGTTTCAGCTCATTTTCCATGTCGCTTAGGATGCCGTAAAATTTGGCGTCACATTCTTTTTCAAGTGCCTTGGCTTCTGTAATGCACCGGTAAGCGATTTTGATAACTTCTTTTTTTTGCCCTCCGCTGTTTTTAACATCCACCTGGGCCCTTTTCAGCAGGTTGTTGAGCTTGCCTGTATATTCCGACTGCAGATTGGAGAACAGGGCTGTATATTTTAATAAAATGGCTTTGTATTTTTCCTGTTCCACGCCGGAGCCCAATTGGGACAAGTCCCCGGGGCCGGGCAAAAGGTCGATGCCGGCACCGCCCTGAAAAGTGCCGGGCGCTCCGGAAGAACCAGGTTCTCCGGCTGGATTCGTCATCCCGTGGTAATTTTTTGTCAAATCCGACCCGCCGGGGCCGGCATTGTTAATCAGCAATAACAGGCTGATACCTATTACACATAATAAGGAAGTTGCCGCTATTAAAAATTTTGGGTTTTTCAATATGGCACCCGCCCCGTTGCAATATTCAGCAACATTAAAATAATTAAATAATAAATCAATTACTAAAAGGACTAACAGGACACTAAAAGGTCACTAAAAGGAAAAGGCACTTAAAGTACAGTAAATGTACTTATCTGTTATGGATTACCAAAGAAAATAATTCGACAAGGATCGAATCTGTTCCTTTAATAGTTATATAATTTTGGTAATGGAAAATAGATTGCCGCATCGCACCGGCGGGCTTCCAGCCAAGCGTGCACCGGAGACAGAACCTGCGCTAATGTATACCTGCCGCATTGATGATATCCTGCTGTATTTTTTTCAGCCTGTTTTTATTGTTGGATTCCGCATAAATCCTAAAAAGCGGCTCGGTGCCGGAGGCGCGAACCAGGACCCACTCGCCGCTCTCTAAAACAAGCTTTATCCCGTCCATGGCATTTTTTTTGGCGACCGGAACCCCGGCGAGTTCACCGGGGTTCAGTTGTTGCAGTTTCTCCATGATGCGGCTCTTTTGGGCCGGGGTGGTGTGAACATCCAAACGATCGCTGTACATGCCGCCGCCGTATGCACGGGCCAATTCCTCCGCAAGTTGACTCAAGCTTTTACCGTTGACAGCAACCATTTCGGCTGCCAGCAGGCCGGCCAGTATGCCGTCCTTTTCAGGAATATGCCCTTTTATGGAAAGCCCCCCGCTTTCCTCTCCGCCCAGCACGCAGCCCTTTTCCAGCAGGTTTTGCCCGATATATTTAAACCCGACCGGCGTTTCGTATACTTGTTGCCCGTGTTTTTCGGCAATCCGGTCCAGCATGTGGGTGGTGGCCACGGTGCGGGTAACCGGGCCCACCAGGCCTTTTACGGTAATCAGGTGGTGATACAGCAAGGGCAGGAATTGGTTGGGGGTTATGTAAACCCCCCCGGCATCGATGATGCCGAAGCGGTCGGCGTCGCCGTCCAGCGCCAGGCCCAGGCGCGCGCCCTCATCCTTGATCCACCGGCACGCTCCTTCCAGCGACTTCCTGGTGGGTTCGGGCAAGCTGCCGCCAAACAGCGGGTCGCGGTGGCAACGGCACTCTTTAACCCTGCTGCCTGCCCGTTTGAGCATTATATCAAGGTAGCCCATCCCGCTGCCGTGCATGGCGTCCACCATTACCTCCAGGTTGGCCCGGCCGATTGCCTCCATGTCCACAAGTTTTTCCAGGTGATCAAAATATTCGTAACGGGGGTCGATCATAATGCGGTCAGCCACGTGGTGTTCAGACTGTTCTTTGGACCGGCGCCCGGTTTGGTATTCAGCTGCGGGCTGCGCCATCGCGATGCCGTGGTCAACAGCCAGTTCCAGGGCCTGCTCCTGGTGGATGCTTGTTGGACGGCGGTCGCCGTTCCGGAGGTAAGCTATATCGTTTTGGAGGCGGGCTATATTTTCTTCTATTGCGGCTGTTATGTGAGGCAGCGCCGGGCCGGCGTAATCAGGGATAAATTTAAAGCCGTTGTATTCAGGCGGGTTGTGGCTGGCTGTGAGCATTACCGCACCGGCGGCATGATGCACTTTTACGGCAAAGGCTGTAACCGGCGTGGGCAGCGGCCCGTCGGACAGGTAAACTTTGATACCGTTTTGGATCATCACATCGGCCACGTTGTCGGCAAAGAGGTCGGAGAGAAAACGGTTGTCATATCCGATGACTATGCCCCTGGCCCCCATGTCCTTGCTGTTGATGTAGTCCGCCACCGCCTTGGAGACAATGCGGACGTTATCAAAGGTGAAATCGCCGGCGATAATTCCCCGCCAGCCGTCCGTGCCGAATTTTATTTTTTTCATTTTTATGTAATCCTCCTGGTCCTGGTTTGATAAACACGTTCTATCCGCCAACTATTTAACACCGCTTCAATTACCCGGCTTTAACCATATGCCAAAGCAAGCATACTGAATGACCTTTAACCAAAGTATTCTGACTCCTGACTCCTCAATAAAGCAATTATTTTGAAGTAATTATTTTGAAGTAATTATTTTTTATATTAAATGTCAATCAATGCGCATATAATGTACAGATCTTAATGTTACCCCTAAAATGTTACTTTATGCATTTTTAGCCAGATAAGGAGGATTATATTGAATAAGCAGGCAGTGCTAAGGATTGGCAAGGTTGAAGATATCCGGCGGGATGAGATGTATCGTGATTATTTGCTGCTGTTGGCGGAAAAGAAAAAAGCGCGGGGAAAAATTGACAGCGCTGTGCGAAACAGGCTTGCGCTGAAATAAGCGGCAAGCCTGTTCTTTTCAATAGTTAAATATTAATTTTTAATTATTAAAGGTATTATTTGCGGCATGTCGACAGTACTTCACAGTTTCCAGCAGGCCCGCGGCCAGGCCGGTCTGTGCCCGCCAGTTCAGCCCCGAGGCGGCCGCCCTTTCGTCCAGGTAGCTATGTTCAATGTCTCCCGGCCGGGCCGGGCAGTATTCGGGCTCCGGTGTGCTGCCCGTTATTTCTTTCAGGGTGTCGAACAGTTCGTTAACCGAGGTGGGCATGCCGGTGCTGACATTAAAAATGCCCCCGCCGCCCCCGGTCAGCGCGGACAGGTTGGCGTTCACCACATCTCCCACGTAGATGAAGTCCCGGGTCTGCTTGCCGGTGCCGAATATTTTCACCCGCCGGCCCCGCAGCATCCGGTCGGTGAAGATGGCCACCACGCCGCCTTCCCCGGTGGCGTCCTGCCGCGGGCCGTATACGTTGGCATAACGCAGCACGGTGAAGTCAAGGTTGTATAATGTCCGGTAGACCGCCAGGTAATGCTCCACGGTGTGCTTGGATATGCCGTAGCCGGACATGGGCTGCAAAGGGTGTTTTTCGTCCACCGGCAGGTAGCGGGGGTTGCCGTAAACGGCAGCCGAAGAGGCGTAGACAATTTTTTTGACCCCGCAGGAGCGGCAGGCTTCCAGCAGGTTGATGGTTCCGATGACGTTGATGGCGGCGTCCTCCGCCGGCCAGTCCACGCTGGACTGCACGTCGATTTGGGCGGCGTGGTGGATTACGTACCCGGGTCGCTCGGATTTCAGAGTTTCCCGCACGAAGTTTTCATCCCGCAGGTCGCCCTTGTAGAAATTAACCCGGGGGTCCAGGTTTTCCATCCGCCCGCTGGACAGGTTGTCCAGTACGGCAGTTTGGCAGCCCCGGGCGACCAGGGCATCTACAATGTGGGAACCGATGAAGCCGGCCCCGCCAGTTACTAATACTCGCATATGCCCTCCTATATCAAAGTGATTGTTCCGCGCCACGAAGCGCCACGGGGACGGTTCCTCCGGCTTCCCTTCGCTATACGCTTCGTACGCTTCGGGGACGCTCGAAGCGTCCCATGATTCCGCTGCTCATGAATCCGCTATACCTGGCTCCGATAGGGACTTTAAGTAGTAAACCGCACGGGCGGTCGTCCGCCCCTACCGATGACAAGGGCTGGGGAAACAATAGATACATGCAAACACGCGCATGCAAACATGCGGATGTTTCTCTTGCTTCTATCTTACCTGGTTCTTACCTGGTTCCAGTCATTAAGTCGTGCAAGTATTGGCGGAATTCTTCCGCCAGGTCCGGACGCTGCAGGGCAAATTCCACCATGGCTTTGAGGTAACCCAGCTTGTCCCCCACGTCGTACCGGTCGCCTTCGAAAATCAGCCCGTACATGGGCTTTTGGGCCGCCAGCACTTTTAGCGCGTCCGTCAGCTGGATTTCACCCCCGGCCCCCGGTGTGGTATGGGCCAGAATTTCGAATATTTCCGGTTCGATAATGTAGCGGCCCATGATGGCCAGGCGGGAGGGCGCGTCCTCCGGGGCCGGTTTTTCCACCAGGTCGCGGATAATATAAATGTTGTCCCGCACCGGTTCGGCATCCAGAATACCGTATTTGCCGACATCTCCCGGGGGTACTTCCTTAATACCGATAACCGACGCCTGCATTTCCTCGTACAGGTCCGTCATTTGTCGCAGGCAGGGCACTTCACTGCTGACGATATCGTCGCCCAGCAGCACGGCAAAGGGCTCGTTGCCCACAAACCGGCGGGCGCAGTAAACGGCATGGCCAAGACCGCGCGGCTCTTTCTGGCGAATATAGTGGATTTCAGCCAGGCTGGAAGTTTTCTCCACTATCTCCAGCAGGTCTTGCTTGCCCTTGCTGCGCAGGTGGTCTTCCAGGCAGCGCGATTTGTCGAAATGGTCTTCAATGGCTTTTTTATCCCGGCCGGTTATAATAAGTATATCCTCGATCCCTGAATCTACTGCTTCTTCAATTATATATTGAATGGTAGGCTTGTCCACTATTGGTATCATTTCCTTGGGAAGCGCCTTGGTGGCCGGCAAAAAACGTATTCCCAATCCTGCCGCCGGTATAACCGCCTTTCTGATTCTCATTGGCGATTCCTCCTAATTATCAATTTACCAGGAAAGAACAGGGATGGAAATGCGGGGACGGTTCTGCAAACAGTCTCCGCGTTTCCCGCTCCCCCCGTGCTTCCCCCCCAAGCTTGCGCATTTCAACTCAGGACTTGACTCATAACTCAAGTATATATTCCAGCCGGGGGCAGGTAAATCCTCCTTATCCAGAAAAAAGTAATTAGTACAATAAAAAGCAACCTTGAAACCTGTAAGGTTCATGGTTGCTTTTGTTTAATTATTTAATTATTCAATTATTCAAATGTTCAATTATTCAATTTATGAAATGATTACATTTTAGATGATCCTTGACGCTTCAAGCCTTCGGTTACCTTGAAACCGGCACGCCCGGAGCTTCCCAGCACGCCCAAACGGTTGGCGGAGTAGATAACCACTACCGCCAGCACAGCCAGCAATGCCAGCGCCTGGTTGCTGCTGATTAAATTCAACAACACTGCGTTAATCCCCAGGAAAGCACTGAGACCGTATATCACAAGTACGGTTTGCCGGTGGCTGAGCCCCATCGCCATAAGCTGGTGGTGCAGGTGCTCCCGGTCGGGCTGGAATATCGGCCGGTGCTTGTGATAACGCCTGATAATAGCGAAAAAAGTATCCAACAGCGGTATGCCCAGGATTACCATCGGCACAATTACGGAGACGGCTGTGGCGCTTTTGGTAAGGCTCATAATGGACATAACTGCAAGGGTGAAACCTAGAAACATGGAACCCGTATCACCAAGGAATATTTTGGCCGGGTGGAAGTTATGCTTTAAAAAGCCCAGGGTTGCAGCCACCAAAATCAGTGACAGCATTACCATGTCGGTCATTGCGGCTGTGCCTGACCTGCCCCACTGGGTCCAGGCCACCGCCGCCATGGTGAGGGCGGCGATACTCGAAACCCCTCCGGCCAGCCCGTCCAACCCGTCGATAAGGTTAACCGCATTGGTTACAGCCACAATCCAAAATAATGTCAGCGGAACGCTCAGCACTCCCAGAAACAACATTTTACCTGTTAACGGGTTGGTTATATAATATACCTCAATTCCAAAGGGAATTACGGAAAGCGCCGCCAGTATTTGTCCCAACAGCTTCACCCCGGGGGGAAGGCCCCTGGTGTCGTCCAGAATTCCCAGCGCAACAATAACAGTGGCACCGGCCAGCAATCCCCATATGCCCGGATATGCCCTTGCCGGAGATATGATCACCGCCGCAGTAAAGGCCAGGTATACTGCCAGTCCGCCCATCCGGGGCATTAAACCCTTGTGCACCTTGCGAGGGTCGGGGCGGTCGATGGCCCCAATTTTAACGGCAATTACCCGCACCACCGGCGTTGCAGCATAACCAAGGACCAGCGCGAGAAAAAGCGGTATTGTATATTTTTCCAAGAATTCTCCCTCCAGCCGGTAAAAATCGGCATCAGACAAACTTAAATCTATTTTATCACTGGCGTTGGTGCTCTACAAATTCAAAAAATGCTTGATATTAGCTAATATATGTAAAATACGGGCTATTTATGTCGGGTTTGTCCCCCCGGCTGCGTCAGGCTTCCATTTTCCTAAATCATCAAGATTGATAAAGATTGATGATTTTACTCTTTTTTTGCCGGCGCAAAACCCGACAGGCCCGGTTTGGCGGTTCGGCTTCAGCCGCGATTTCAGCGCAAAGCCGGGCGAAAGCCGGGCGGACAGGGTCGCCCGCCCCTGCATCTTCAGATGGCGATTCGTGTATTGTCATTGCGAGGAGCGAAGCGACGCGGCAATCTCGGACTCCAAAACCTGGGCTGTGCGTGTAGCCGCGGTGCGCAGGTGTTCCATTTTACGGGTCATATTGAGCACAACCCGGGAGCGGTCCGCCAGCAGCCTTTCAATCAGGCCTGCCAGGGCCTCGCCTTTTATTTCACCGGGGCGGCCCGCAGGCGCCACATCAATTCTTTTCAGGAAGCGTTCAACCTTGGGGTCGTAAACAATCCCCAGCGGAGGCACTCCGCAGACAGCGGCGAAAATCAGGGCGTGCAGGCGCATCCCCAGGAGCAGGTCCAGGTTGCCGGTGAGGGATATCACCTGCGGCACATTCAGCTTTTCACTGACAATAATGCTGGGTTCCCGCATCGCCGCCGCCACTTCACGTGAAATCACCAGATCCGCCGGGCTTTGCATGGGTATAAATACCACTGTCCGGCCGGCCTTGACCAGGTTGTCGAGGGCGCGGGCCAAATCCATTTCCCATGTGGCCCGGCCCGGCAAGGGGCGGATGGCGACCCCCACCACTCCGGCGCCCGGTTCCACACCATGGCGCCGCAGGATTTTAGCCCCTTCCGCCAGGCCGATGTCTTCGGGGTGCAGCCCCAGCACCGGGTCGGCTGTGACTTCGACCGGCCGCGTTACCCCCATGGCCTGTAAATCGCGCCTGGATTCCTCGTCCCGCACCGTGACGGCCCTGACGCCCCGGGTGGTAAGGCCCACGAGAAGCCGCCCGTACTTGGTGTTAACCGGGCCGATGCCCTGGGCATAATACATCACCGGGCGGCCAAGCATGCGGGCCAGCCAGATTACCCCCAGGTAGTAAAGCAGGCTCTGCAGCCCGGTTACGTCCTGCAGGAGGCTCCCCCCGCCGCTTACCAACAGGTCGGCCTTCCGGAGCGCGCCGGCCACTTCCCTGATGCTCCACCTGTCTACCGCCCGCACCCCGTAATCCCGGGCCGTGGCAGCCGGGTCATTGGAAAGCACGGTCACGTCCAATCCGGGGATGCTTTTGCGCAAAGTAAGCAGCATGCTGTAAAGCACCGCCTCGTCCCCCAGGTTATTAAACCCGTAATAGCCGGATATTACTATTCTATGTCCCATAATCACACCTTCTTATAACACTTCGCCAACACTTCTCAAAACGCCTTCATTTATTAATTTATATCCCATACCCTGTCCCGGCAAACCTTGGCCCCAACCCAAATTTTAGCACAGAGGAGAAACACCCGCCTATACCTCAGTGACATATATTATTACCTCTGAATACAGATTAAAAAAGCACCGAAAGAAGCAGCCGGGTAATCCGCATGTAACTACCCGGCCGTTTTATCGTATTTTATTGTATTTACATAAGTTAATAAGTTTGGTGCCCGGCACTATATACTTATGTTAACCGTAACCTGTGATTCCAAGCCTGTTTTGCCGGTGACGGTTATGGATATGGTGTTGGTTTCAAGCAAATCCAGCACTGTCTTCAAGCCATTCAGGGTTATTGAAGGGTCACCGATCAATTGCTCAACGGTAACGGAAGCCACCCCTTGATTGAAAGTTATTTCTTTAGTGACGCCAAGCAAACTAACCCTGGCTTTGCTTGCATCTGATGATGCATTTACTGTAATGCCGGTGAATTTGGAGCTGTCTTGATACCCGGTTAAATTAATGTTGAAATTGTTGTTTGTACCCGTTACCGTAACCGGGTTGCCGTTCACCATAAAGGTTACTGAATTCACCACCGGTGGTTGTTCGGTGTAGGGGGTATCAACTGCGCCGCCGCCCCCTCCACCGCCGCCGCCTGCGATGGGCAAACCTGCAGCGTTTGCCGTGCTTAAAGTTATATTTTGCTGCCCGGCATTACCCACCTGTAAGCTCTTCTCTATTTGGGCCACCTTGCCGTCAATTACGCAGCGCACCAGGTACTTATGGTCTTTAACCAACACGGCGGTATATTTACCGCTGTCATCAGTGCTGACAGTAAAGGTGGGATTGGTGGTAAAAATAAGTGTCGTATTTTTTACAGGCTCACCGTTCTTGTCTTTCAAGGTGCCGGTGACCACAGCGGCCGCCTGCACCGGCAGGTCGACACCGGTCATATTGCCGGCGGTCACCTGCACATCACTTTGATAAGCCACTTCCTTGCCGGTGGCGGCTGTCAAATCATATTTACCCGGCTCCAGGTTAAATTTAAAACGACCGTTGGCGTCGGTTTTGGTTAAAGCCAATACTTCATAGCCGTCGGCCTGATATATTTTTACCACAGCATTGGGCACGGCCGCATTATTATAAGTTACCTTGCCGTCAATACCGGTTGCTTTAAGCGGCTGGGGTTGAACCGGTGTACCGGCGCCCGGTGTATAGCCCAGGGCCCGGTCCAGGGATACTATCGCCTCTGCCCTGCTGATGCCTTTTTGCGGTGCAAATGAGTTGTCCGGCATGCCTTTCATCAAGCCGGCCCGGACAACGGCGCCGGTATTGGCGCGGGCCCATGGCGCAATTTGCCCGGCGTCCGTGAAATTATCAATCCCACCGGTATCCGGGGTGAGCTTGAGCAAACGCACCAAAACGCCGGCCGCTTCCTGACGGGTGATGGTTTGGTTGGGTCTGAAGGTGCCGTCGGAATACCCGCCGATATAACCTGCGGCGGTTGCATTCGCCACATCACCATAATACCAGGTTCCGGGCTTGACATCCGGAAAATTCGCGCCTGACTTGCTCTGCTCAACTTTGAACGCGCGGTTGACCAAAGCGACAAATTCCGCCCTGCTAACCTGGCGGTTAGGCTTAAAGGTGCCGTCAGCATATCCGGCGGCCAGCCCTTGATCCACCCATTTGTTTATCTGCCCTGCCGCCCAGTGGCCCTGCAAATCGGTAAAACCGGCTGCCAGGGCATAGCCCGTCAGGGTCAACAGTACCAACATTGTCAAAAATAATATACGTGTTGCCTTTTGGGTCATTCTTTGCATGTGCCTCCTTTTTTCTAATTTGTTGTTTGTCGTTAAAATTACCTGGTTTATATATTCCACCCGATTATTGTCACTTCCTGCTTTGCTTCCTGTTTCTTCTTCTTTCTTGACTTGCCTTGGCGGGCATGGTATTTTGGAATCAATTGAGAAGATCCAGCAGTAAAGAAAAGAAATCAGCCGGGCAATCCGCATGGAACTGCCCGGCCGTTTAGTTGTATTTACATAAGTTAATAAGTTTGGTGCCTGACACCTATTTGTTGATGTTGATATTGTATGTTGTTATGCCGTTATTATTGCTTACTGCGGCAGATATCTCTACAACATTTGTGTTACCGCTGATAGTTTTCAGCCAGTCATATAAGCTTTCAACTTTTACCCGATTCAAGTTTAGAGATTTAATTAAATCCAAGCGGTTGATTTGTGTATCATTTGCAACTGTTACAATCATGCTGGGCACATCATTAGTAACGAAAGCTTGTTTAGCCTGAACATCGGTAGATTCTTTGATGGCGTTGTACAGGGTGGTAAAGTTGATCGCATTGAAGACCGCACTCCTGGTATTTGCATCAAGCTTATTGATTTCATTGAATAAGGTTTGAAAGTCAATCGCCTCTATGATGGCATTTTGTGTGGTTTCGTCCGCGCCGGTTATTGAACTGAAAATCCGGCTGAAATCTATGCCTGAAATGTCGCCGTTTAATAAGGCTTCAAACAAGATTAATTTGTCTTGCTCTGATAACACTGATAGCAGCGCATCCGATTTGATTGCTTTTACAATAGTTATTTTATTTTCACTGTTAATTATCATGGGCATGATTGTCTTCAAATCGTTTAACAGGCTGCTTTTGTATTGAGCCGGAGCGCTCTTGGCCGCTTTAAAAGCATTGGTAAAGTTAGATGCGGCCAATACGGATTTTTTAGTTTGGTCGCTGGCTTTATTAATTGCATTAAACAAACCGCTGAAGTCAATACCGGCAATGATTGAATTCACAGTAGCCGAATCGATTTTCTTTAAAGCATTAAATAAGGCGGTTAAATCCTGTGACGAGATGTTAACATTCGGGACTAAAATATTGCTGATATTATTTAATGTTCCGGACTTTAAAGCAAATTCGCCATAAGGACCCAATCCTTCCACAGTTAACTTCAGGGTGCAATCTTGGCTAACCTCTGTGCCGGTTTGGGTATTAATTTGACTTAAAGAAACTGAAATATTACTACCAACCGGTGTTTGTCCGGCGAATTTGGTTATTGTCGGCGCCCCGGCCTTGACGGTTAATGCAAATTCTCTGGTAACCGTGACACCATCGCATGTAACTTGGGTGGTTAAAGTAACGCTGACATCGGTTTGTTGACGGGTTACTTTACCGTTAGCGGCAACAACGCTGGCATTGGACGATAACCACACTATATTTGATCCTTTTGCACCGGTAGATGGCAGCGTTAAATCCTGGGTAACACCGGCGGCGCTGTCCCCGGAGGCGAAAATCGACAGGTTTTTCGCATCTGAGAAAGCTTTCTCCGCACATTGCAGCAATGTTTGCACCTTTTCTTTTAAAGTGTTGTCAGCGATATCGTTATCACTGGTTTTACCGATTAGGACCAAGTATGCATTAACTTTGTTACGTGCTGTTTTGATCTTATCTTCGTTGTCCTGGTTGTATGTTATTGACGAGCTCCAACTAATTGCATCAATTGCCGCGCCTTTAACATTTTCTATTAACTCATCCTTTATACTGTCGTCCACGTTAATTGTTACGTTATTAGGATCGGATATTTCCAAAGAAACATCAGAACTATTAATTTCCAGCTTAGGTACTATTGTTCCTTCGCCAACTGTAATTTTTGTACCTGTTGAACCCTGCGGTACGGTTATACTTGTAACTGTTCCGCTGCCGCTCAAGTTTAAGCTGGCGTTATTGCCAGATATTTGGACTGATGACAAAGTAGTATTTGTGTTAGTTTTAATTGCGGCGCTTTGATTTAACTTAAGTGTACCTACTGTGGTACTAGCTCCGGGGGAGGTTGGCGGTGCCACAGTAATGGTTAAGTTCGGAGCATCAACAGTTATGGTGCTACCTGAAAGTTCTCCCCTTAATTCAACCTCTTGATTGGCTGCTTCGGACTGGATGGTAATGTCCCCAAAGGAGCCTTGTTCTGCTTCTAAAATAACCTTGGAGCCAACGTTTGTTCTTTTGAGATTCGTAGTACCACGGGTTACAATTCTAACCGGATTTTGCTGATTGGAAGCTTTTACGGCCACTTGATCGGCCTCAACATTTTCAAATCCAACAGATGATGATGCGCCGGAAAGAACTTCGATATTAGCTGCTTTTATATTACGCAGGGTAACCTCGCCGGCAGCGCCCGGATCCAAAGTTAATTTTGTCGTGAATTCGGCTAATCCGCTGGCCGGACCAAAAGTTCCGGAGCTTTTGATGGTATAACCCCTGGAGTCGCTGTACGTTTCCCCTGCCTTTATATCACTTTCGCCAAGTACGATCGGGTCTGAATCAGGAGTAATGCCGCCACCGCCACCGCCGCCGCCTGCAGATGAAACGGTGAAAGGAGCTTTGAGCGTGCCGGTAGCATATTCTCCCGCTGCGCCGGCTTGCAGGTCTTCTTTAATAATTACCGGCCCCTTGGTCTGACTTGTGGGGTCATAAGCCCGCACAGTGTATGTCCTGTCAGGCAATACGGCAACGGTGTATTCACCGTAGCTATTGGTTACGGTTACAAAAGTGGGGTTGGTGGTGAACAGCATCTTGGTATTTTTAAGGGCACTGTTGCTTTTGTCCACCAGTTTACCTTTTAAGACAGCCGCTTTGACCATTTTTAAGTCAGCCGTCGATATTTGATTACTTGTTACCTTAACGTCATCGAGATAAGCAACCTGTTGATCAGTTGAAGCGGTTAAATTGTAAACTCCGGCTTCCAGGGCCAGTTTATATTTTCCGTCTTTACCGGTCTTGGTTTCTTTTATGGCTTCAAAACTTCCTGCCTTGAAAACTCGGACTACGGCGCCCGCCACAGCCTTATCGTCAAAAGTTACCTTTCCTTCTATGGCACTGTTGACGACAACCTTGTTACCGTATTTGACCAGGGCACGGTCAAGGGTTACAACTGTCTCAGCCCTGGTAATACTTTTAACCGGTTTAAAAGTTTTGTCCGGAAAACCGCCCATCAACCCTGCTTTGGCCGCAGCGCCGATGCTGCCGCGGGACCATGCCGCAAACGTTGCAGCGTCGGCAAATTTATCCAGCCCGTCACCGGTCTGTTCCAAACCGAGCAACCGCACCAATATGCTGGCCGCTTCCTGGCGGGTGATGGTTTGATCGGGCCGGAAGGTGCCGTCGGCATAGCCACCGATATACCCCGCTGCTTTGGCTGTATTGACATCGTTGTAGTACCATTTGCCGGCTTTAACGTCTTTAAACCCGGCACCGGCGACATTTTGTTTTTCCACGCTAAAAGCCCGGTTGACCAGGGCGACAAATTCAGCCCGGGATACTTGGTTATCCGGCCGGAACGTACCGTCATCATAGCCGCCTGCCAGGCCGTTACCCGCCCACTTATTTATTTGGGCTTCCGCCCAGTGGCCTTTGATGTCGGTGAAGCCGGACGCCAAAGCATAGCCCGCCACAGCTAGAACAAGACACGCCGTTAACGCTACAGTAAAAAATTTTTTATAACCCAAATAATTTCACCCCTTTGAGTTAGTTTCTTGTTAATCCTTGGTTCCAGTTTTTCTCGCCGTGCAAAATTGATCTGAACTTATAATTGCATACCTCCTTATCCAAATTTGCCGAATTTATATATATTACAATTCTACCAGTAATTTATATAATCCTTTAAACTAATGACATATAAATCCATAGAAGCTAAAATTTTTTATAACTCAACTTTCGGAGTTGACAAAAACCCATAGTTATGCAGTTTGCAAATTCAATCTGACTTTTAGAAATTAAGCAAGTTATCCATAAAACCTTAAAATAAACTCACTGACCACAGACTCCGGAAGAAACAAGTTTTCCCGCAAAGCCTGTTTTAGCAGTTCCAACAGTCAAAAAAAGCCTGCGCAAAATCCATGTCAGCTACCTCATCGCAATTGAAAATTTTGCGAGGCATTTATTGCGCGTTATCGATGATTAAGGCTCAAAACCAGGAGTTACCTGGCATTGAGCCTTTTTTTCTCCGCAAAACTTCCAATTGGACCCTTTAAGAACTATCCCCTGTCGCAGTAATATCATTAAGCATTAATGAACTTACCCTTACTGATAATCTCATCGTAAAGAAACTGGCCACTGTTAACCTTTTTATATTCTTCCAATGAATAAGGTCTTGGGGAAATGTCCAAATCAATGTTCTCGCTGATTTCTTTCAACAGCACAGCTTCTTCCACATAGTCCTGGCCAAAGTCCGGGGAAATGACGGCCACGTCAATATCACTGGTTTCGACTGCATTTCCTTTGGCGTAGGAACCAAACAGGATGGCTTTTTCCACTCGGATATTTCTTTCTTTTATAGCATTGATAAATTCCTTCACGATTACTTCAACATGCTTTTTAGCCATTTTACCGCCTCCATTGAACGTTGCAAAATGTTCTTTGTATGCTCTGGTGTACATTTTGCTTCCAACTCCGCTCGCTTATCGGGATACCGCGTTTCTATATAGTAGAGAGACAGGCGACGAAAGAGATCTTTCATCTCTTTGGTACACTGATCAAGGATATTGGCGGTACCAGCCAGTGAGATGAGGTCATGTTTTTTTGGGGGAGTTAAGCCAGTTTTTTCAAAATAGACTGCTTTAAGGGCTTTTTCTACCGCTTGCTGACACATGAACATGGCCCAAAGGTATCTTTTTCCCTCGTAGCAGTGTTCTGCGGCTTCCAGGTCGTCCTCGGCTATTCCTATCCATACGGAAGTCTGTGCCCTCATCAATATTTCCCTCTTCCTTGAACCTTCCCTACCAGAATTATACCAATTTGAATTCAGGAAATAAACAACAGTTGATTTTCATTCGGATCGTCAACTCTTTGTGCTGTTTTTTCAAAGCCTTCAAATCTCAAGGGGGCCAGTTTTAAAGTTATCATTCATCTGGAGCTGCGGGCCGTCCCACATTGCTTTAGTGTAGGAGCTGATTGATTCAGCCCGTTTCGTTAACAGCCGGTTAACGTCAATTGCTCGGTTAAAATAGAACCGTCCCTGCCGCAGAAAAAAATGCGACAGGGGAGAACCGTCCACTGTCGCATTTTTGTCAGTTGTTGCTGTTGATAATAATTTGAACGTGATTTTTTTCCGGCTGGGTTTCCACAACGCCTCCCGCAGTACTTTTCTGCGTTTCTGTTTGGCCGGTCCCCGGCGGCGGCGTCGAGGTACCCTGCACCACACCGCCCTGATTGCCTGGCAGACTGCTATTACCGCTGTTATTTGGATTGCTGTTAATGCTGTTACTTATATTACTGCCATTGGCACTGCTGTTACCGGTACCGCCGGAGCCGGCGCCGCTGCCGGTGGTGCTTGCACTTTTGGTCGTATCAGGCTGTTGCAGTGGTTTAACCGGAGCGGTTTTAGCCTGATCCATGGCCACCTGCCTGGTATTATTGGAGTTTTGATTAATTTCGCCCAGGATCACGTCGGTCACTTTTCCTTGTTCAAACAAAGCGCTGGCCACTTCTTTGGCCTTGCCCGGGTCCACGTACCAGTAACTTACCCCGTGTTCGTTGAGGAACCAGCCCGGCAATGTCTGGCTGACTATCTGCACATTGTCAATATTTTTGGCCGCCTTGGCCAGCGACACCAGCTGTGATATCCCCAAATTGGTGTCCACGTTTTTGTAGATTTCGGGTATCAGTTTGGGCATTTTGATTATCGAACCCGGCTTCATAACCTCATCGCCGATTGCCGTCAAAAGCTTGAGCTGGCGCTGGGTGCGGGTGATATCCCCCAAAGCGTCGTGCCTGAAGCGCGCGTACTGCAGGGCTTGGTCACCGTTAAGGCGCTGGACCCCCTTGTTGAGGTCGATGCTATATGCCCCGCCGTAAGCGTTTTCATGGTAATGCATGTCTTTTTCCACATCAACGGTAACCCCGCCGAGGGCATCCACAATACCTTTAAATCCGCCGAAATTGGTAAGGATATAATAGTCTATGGGCACTCCTGTCAGATCGGAAACAACGCTCATGGCCATTTTCGGCCCGCCATACTGGTTGGCCGCGTTGATCTTGTTCACCCCGTGGCCCGGCAAATCAACCTTGGTATCCCGTGGAATGGAAAGGAGCGAGATGCGACGGTCTTTGTTGTTAATATTGGCCAGAATCATGGTATCCGTGCGGTTGCTGGTATCGCCGCTCCGCTCGTCCACGCCCATCATCAACACATTGATGCCGGGAAGTTTGGATAAATCCTGTTCATTACTATTTGTATTATCAGTTAACGGGCTGCCGGTTAATAAAGGCCACAAAACATTGTTGGCAAGCGCAAAGCCCCCGGCAAACAAACCAGCGAGCAAAACAACAAATATGGCAAACCTGGGCTTGTTCAACTTTCTCTTTCTATTGCCGGCGATAAGCGGCACCTCCCTTCGCCGGGTCATTTATCAGCCCGGCTTCTTAAACATAATACACCGGAGACGCTGAACGTTCAATATTTTTGTTTTTAGCGCAAATTTAGTCGATATTTTTTTAATACCAGCCAGGCGAACTTGGGCAGGACCACCATCCGCCGCCAGCGCGACGGTTCCATGACCAGGCGCCCCAACCATTCCATTTTGAGGCGCTGCATCCAGCGGGGCGCCCTGGCCACACGGCCGGCCAGCACGTCAAAGGTGCCGCCGACGCCCATGGCCACCACCGGGCCTATTTCATCTATATATTTATCGATCCAAATTTCCTGTTTGGGAGCGCCCAGAGCCACAAACAACAATTGTGGAGCAGCTTTCCTGATGTCTTCGACAACCGCGGTGTCTTCAGCGGGCTGAAAGTAACCGTGGTGCGTGCCGGCCACCTGCAGGCCCGGGTGCAGGCGGCGCAGGTTTTCGGCTGCCTCTTCGGCCACGCCGGGCGCGGCCCCCAAAAGGTAGATGCGCCAGCCTTCCGCTGCGGCTTTCGGCATCAGGCGCAGCATCAAATCTATACCGGTGACTCTTTCCGGAAAAGGCGAACCCGCCACCCGCCCCGCCCAGACAATGCCCTCGCCGTCGGCAGTGACCAGGTCCGCCTTACGGACCAGTTCCAGCAGTGCTGCATCTGAAGTTGCGGCCCGGTAAAGGTATTCGGGGTTTAACGTAATCACCCGGCAGGGCTTGCTTGCACGCACCAGCGCGGTAACGGCTTCAACCGCCTGGTCCATGGTCAAGCGGCCGATGCCCGCCCCCAAAATCTCAGCTTTCATTTTTATCACCCGGATAAATAGTTCGAATAATAAGTTCTATAGGTAGTTCTATGGAAGATAGTTTCTATAGAAAGATAGTTCTATGTCGAACGGGTATAACCTTTAGTAAATTTATACAAAAAAGTTATAAAGATTGGTAATTCTATCAGCCCGCCGGCTGCGCACAGTGGGCAGTTGTCGGGTGTTTAATTGAATACGGTTGACAAATGCACATGTGGAAAATGTACTCATAGAATGCACTTATTGAATAATGACGCCGGTTGCTCCAATTTTGTTCCTTGTATTACGCATTGTGTTATGCATATGCCAGACACATCGCGTTGAATTGCCCTTGAATTGAGCCAAGAATTACGAATTGGTCTCCGTTGCAGCCTGCAGCCTCCGGTACAACCGTTCCCCGGCTCGCCACAGCGCAATGAGCGCCAGTCCCACGATAATTCCCAAAACCAGCCCGTTGAAGCTGCGCAGCAAAGATACGGCCAGTGGAGTGTGAATATGGGCGTAGGTATTGACCAGGGAAATCTGGCCGATGGCCCCGGCCAGGAGCAGCGGCATGTAATTATTGTTCCGGTACCCGAGATAAAAGACCAGCAGCAGCAGCGGGTGGCCCACCAGGAATTCCTTGGTCCTCGGCCGCACCCCCAGCAGTGTGTCCAGCAGCGAACGGAACTTTAACTCCAGCGGAGATATGGCCACCGACTCATTGCCCGTGCGGGACACATAGATGAGCAGGGCAACAGCCAATATGCCCAGGATCACAACGGACTTAACCAGTATGGGCTGGTCCAAAAACTTTTGCAGCTGCCTGCGCCAGCCCATCCCTTCTTCATCATGGCGGAAAAAGAAAATTAAAGCCAATAAGAGCAGTGGGGCCACATGAGCCAGTTTAACCCCCGCAAACTGGTCCAGCTTGAGCATAAAGCCCCGGTCCGCCAGCAGGCCCACCATCAGCAGCGCGCCGGTCAGCGAAATGAGCGAGGTGCGCAGTAACAGCAGCACGCTTTTCCGCACCGTGCTGCCTTCGCTCTTAATGTTGATCGACAGCGACAGGGTGGGGAAGATTACCACCGAAGCAAAGGCCATCAATTTGCGGGCCGGGCCGGTCATCCCCGCGCCCAACAGCCCCGCCCAGGCCAGCAGCGCCACCAGGCCAAGCAGCGGCGCGGCTTTTGGCCAGCCCATGGTGAAACAAAGCAGCATGCCTCCCGCAATTGCCCCTAAGCCGGCCAGGAACAGCAACCAGCGCGAATTTGATAATGGCGCGGCCAAAACAGACGGCTCGCCCACCTGCATGCCCTCGGCACGCAGCTTTTCACCAACCCGCCCGGCCAGCTGCAGGTTCCACTGCAGGATATCCGGCGCATCGGGCTTGGTGTAGCTGTGGAAGAGCAGGATCCTGATATTGCGCTCGGTTGCCGCCAGAGCATACCTGTCGATAATCTCCTCCGGGCTGTAATTCTTTTTGGCGTCTTCCTCCAGGCTCAATGTATGCAGCCTGACCACGTTCTTGTCCAGCAGGTAGCCGAGCTTGGACAGGCCGATCTGGTTGGAAAATTCTATGGCCACCACCGGGACTCTGAGTTTTTGCACCACATAGGCCAGCGGCCGGATCTGGTCCGGCGCTCCGGGCAGCACCGGGTCGTTGAATAAAAGCCCGGCCAGGCCCGGTATTTTGCCGATCTCGCCGAAAACGTATTTTAACCCTGCCGCGTCAACCTGGTTCCAGGAGCGCAGCTGTACCAGCACCTGCATGCCGGCCCGGTTGGCGTCATCCACGGCGTTTTGGGGGAAACCCACGCCCAATTGCTGCAGCAGGCTCCAGCCGCACCCCGCTTCAAGGATATACAGCCCTGGACGTTCCCACGCTCTCAACTGCACCTTCTTGGCGGTTAACTGGCCCTTGACTCTTTGGTAGATGTCCGGGTTTGAAAAAATAAAGTAAGCCCGGTCCGGCCGGACCTGCTGCCAAAAATCGCTACCCAGCGTCTTCAAAACGCCATAATCCCGCATCAGCAGCAGCGACTGCCCGGTTTGCAGTTTAAATTCCCCGTTTTGCTCCGCTTCCGCAACGGTAGGCTCTTTGATTAAGACAGCGCCCGCGCCCCGCTCCCGGAATTGACGCAGCACATCCACCACGCCGGTACCGTTCATGCGGGCCAGCGAGGCAACTTCGTCATATACAACCGCCATCTGCACGCTGCGATTGTTAGCCTCCATGGTGTGCCTCTGCCAGGCCAGGTAACCGGCGGCGATGATGGAAATGACAACGACAGCGATTAAAACGGGCGTCCATTTTTTATCCAATACTTAAACCCCCAGCTCATAAATATTCAGGTATTCAGAATTCAAGAGTCAGAATTCAGGAGTCAGAATTCAGAATAGTTCAAGACAATAGGCTTTTTATTTCCTATGACAGCATAGTGATAAAGTTCTTGACCAGCATATACGCCGCCCCGTTGGACAGGGGTTTGTTTACATCAATATATGCCTTCCACTGCGGCTCCCGGTCAAAAAAGCCGCGGTCATTAAAATAACGAAAAGATTCCTCTTTGGTGCGATTCAGCCCCAGGTACCCGGACAGCATATAGCAGGCGTCATTAAGGTTGAATACATTGGGTTCCGTGAATAGATGCGGATGGTTTTTTACTTTGGCGCCTGTTTGCTCAACCGCCCGGGACAAGATATTGATAAATCGCTGTTGTTCAATGGGTTGATCTAATTTGTAGTCGTTATTATAACCGCCTGCAGCCAGGCCCAATCCGCGCATGAACTTCAGCCCGGGGTACGCCCAGTGGCCGGCAATTTTGTTTTCAATTTTAAAGGGATGCAATACCATGCCCTGTTTGTTCAGCCTCGACTGCAGCTCCAGCATTAAATCCCGCCGCCCGGCCAGTTCCCGGAAGGAAAGGTTGTTTTCCCTGGCCAGCGCCGCCGCAGCCCCGGCCGCCTGCCCCTCGGCCATACCCACGGGCACGGTCCTGGCGCTGCCGTGCGCCAGTGAATCATAGCTGGCGGACCTGCCCACAACCAGCAGGCCGTCCACTTTTTGCGGCACCAGGCAGCGAAAAGGTATGGCATATTGAACAGGCTTGCCGATAACAACGCCCGGCACAGTTGGGCCCGTGGGCTGAATATCCACGGGGTAGGACCCGAAGGCAATTCTGTCCTTAAAATCCCTGTTTTCCAGCACGTCATCCAGGGTCAGGCGGTATTCACCGTAAATATGCCTGGATTCCCGCACGTAAAGCTCCGGCGCCGCCCCGGCCAGGGAGGCGTGCGCAAGCCCGGGAACATGTTGATTGATAAAAGCTACAATTGAAGGCAGTTCCTTTTCGGCAGCCGCCCTGGCCTGCAGCCTGGAATTATCGTTGAGCGGGTCGACTCCAAAAATCAGCAGGGCGTTGACCAGCACGCTGTTGTCATCCTGGCGGCCCAAATTGAGGCCCCTCAGTTTAATCCTGCCGCTCAACGGTTTGTAATGCGAAGTGATTTCGTTAAAACCCCAGGCGCTGCGCATGTTGGCGCCGGTGTTTTTATTGCCGTCCCGGTACAAGTAATAGCGAATTTTCAACCAGTCCAGCAAACTGACATGGCTTAATTTAAAAACCAGGGTCGCCGCCATATTACCGGCACTGCTGCCGGTATCCTCCCGGCCCACGCTGTAGGGCACACCGGCCAGGGCGGCAATATCACCATCCTGAGTCGCGTCTATGACACCTCCGGCCTTAACCACCTTGTCCACTCCCCCGCCCGCCAGGCTTACGCCAATGACCTCCGGCCCTCCGCTTGCTGCCATAACCGGCTTGATGCTGCGGACATTAAGCAAAACCCGGAGGTTTTTTTCCCGGGCCACCAGGTTATTAAAGACGCGTATTGCGTTTTGCACGTCGAACGAGTCGCCTTTTACATTCTTATAGAATTCGGCAAATATCCCCTTGTTTAGTATTTCCCCGCCGGGGCCGTAATTCATGTCAATTGAGTTCAACCAGCTCATGGTCATTAAACCGCCCAAAATTGGCCTTTTATCCACCAGAAGCACGGAGAGACCGTTCCTGGCGGCGGATACTGCAGCGGCAATGCCTTCGGGGTCGCTGCCGACAACTACCAGATCATAAACGTCCCCCACTTGGTGGGGTGGGGGCAAGGTGCTTTCGTTATTAATAATTGTGTTATTGAATATGTTATTAATTGTGTTATTACATTTGGCAGATATTAGAAGAAAGGCAACCAGAACCGATAGGGCCAATATTAACAGAGATTTACCCGGCTTACGCCTGCTTGTTTTACGCATATTTATACGCATACTTAAGTTTTAATAGCCTCTGTACATAATGATTGTCTGCTTAACAGCTGTTACCCCGCGGCCATCCTCCCTGGGGATGGTAAACAGGTGATTCTTTTCCGCCGTCATGCCGGCAGACACATTCTTACCGGCGGTTAGGTCCACAATGCCGCTGCCGGACGGGTCCACCACCACGGCCTCACCGCTGCGCACAATAAATTCGGTGCCTGATTTACCGATAAACTGCTGGCCCGGCTCCAGTGCTGAGGTGCTCCATTCAAGAGAGCCTCCCCCCTTGACCTGGCCGAGCTGGGCCAAACTTTCCTGCACGTATTTTACAACAAAGCTTTTTGTAACCAGGGGATCATTCACCGAACCGGGGCTGCCGTCTTCGCCGGCCGAAGCCAGACCGGCGTAACCCGCAATGCAGAGCGCCAGCAGCAGCAAACCGGACCAAAGCAATTTCTTTTTTGCGCGCACCAAATCGACCTCCAAACATAAAATACTGGGCTATGCATAATTTCGACGGATTATCTATATGTCCTTCCATAAAACACTGTTCTCATGTCATATATTCTAATATAATTAAAGATACCCGGGTATCCACTCTGTTCTCGCCTTTGTCATTGCGAGCGCAGCGCGGCAATTGCATTTTCGGATTGCTTCGTCGTATCACTCCTTGCAATGACACCTTGCGTTTCCTTCGCTTCCTTGCACTTGAGTAAAGCTGATAACCAGCCGGGTAAAGATATTACAAAAAGCGGTGGATCATTTGAAAAACAGACTACTATTTTATACTGCAATTTTTTCTTTAATGATGATAATTTCAAGCTGCAATCCGCAGGTGGGCAGCAGCCAAATTTTATACCTGCCCCTGGATGACAGGCCAGTAAATTTCAAGCAGGTCGTTGAACTTTCCGGCCTAACCGGTTCGTCTGTTGTATATCCTGACGGACAAACGCTGAAAAACCATGCAGAGCTGGCCAAGTGGTCCGCTGCCAACGCCCGGACGTCAAGCACGGTAATAGCCTCACTGGACGCCTTGATCTACGGCGGCCTCGTCGAATCCAGGAAGCACAAGTTAACTCAAAACGAAATTAACGGGCGAATAGAAGAAATTAAAAAATTAAAGACAAAAAATAACAGGGTATATGCTTTCATATCCATAATGAGGGCGCCTTCGGCCAATACCCCTTACACCATGCCGGATTATTACAGCAAATACGGTTTCATGATTTACCAATACGGAGAGCTGGCACACAAGCTCGGGCTCGGCCTGGCCAACCCGGCGGAGATACAAAGATACAATAACATTAAAGCAACGATTCCCAATGAACTAAATGACTTTGCCGGCAGGAGGCAAAAAAACCTGTCTGCAACCGGCGAGATTCTTAAACTGGTACAACAGGGCTATATTGACCACTTGACCATCAGCAAGGATGATGCTTCCGCTTATGGCTATTCCGTCCTGGAAGCGCAAAAGCTGAACTCGCTGATCAAGCTGCACGGCATTGAATCCAAGGTTACATTTTTAACCGGAACAGATGAATGCGGCATGCTGCTTTTAGCCGCCGCTTCCGTTGGCAAAAAGAACCAAACCGGACCCCGGATATTTGTTGATTACGCAGACCCGGCGGGTAAAAACGCCATATTGCATTATGAGGACGTTCCCCTGGATGAAAACGTGAGCCTGCATATTAACGCTATTGGGGCAATAAGAACGCCTGACGTACACCAGGCGGACATGGTTTTGGCCGTACACAACGGGCCGGGCCTTGAAGACAGCGCTTCCATACCTGCCGGTGGTCAAAATACAGGCGCCCGGAACGGCCAAAATATAGAGCAAAATACAGAGCAGAATTTTGTAGGCAGGATTGCCAACTATATTGATGAAGGGAAAACAGTATGTCTGGCCGACGTAAAGTTGCCCAACGGCGCGGACAACGAATTCATGCAGAAACTCGGGGCAAGCGTTGACTTGTCAAAACTGGGCGCGTATGCGGGTTGGAACACGCCGGGGAATTCCTTGGGCATAGCTTTGAGCCAGGGGCTGATTTACCACCTTTATAACGGGAAAGATGATCATAACGGGGAAAACGCGGTCCGCCGGCAGGCTCAACGGCAGGTCCACCGGCAGATACTTTTAACCAGGCTCATCGAAGACTGGGGCTACCAGTCTGTTGTGCGACCGCAGCTGAAAAAGGAGGTCCCGCCCGGGCAGCAGTTTTTATTTATCGATCGTGAATTTGAGCAAAATATTGCAGTTAAAACGAAAGAGATGCTCAACCAGTTTGCCGAACAAAACCTGGCCAAAAACTTTGGCGGCATAACTGTTTCCAACGTTACTTTTCCGTGGCACCGGTTATTCGATGTTGATTTTCAACTAAAGGACTGACCGTTATGGTATAATATAGTAACAATAATATTCAGATCAACTAACCATCCCCGATGTGTTTATGAGGGTGAAGTATTATGGATGCCATCGCAGAAAAAATAGCATATTACTTTTCCGGCAACAATCTAATTTCAGCTGTTTACCTTTTTGGTTCAGCAGCTAAAAACCTAATGCGGCCGAAGAGTGATATTGATATTGCCGTATTATTTGCAATCAAATTAAAAAGCAAGATTAAACGGTTTGATATTATCTTGACAACAAGCATGGAACTTGAAGACATACTCGGTCGACCGGTTGATGTAGTGGATATTTTGGAAGCCCCCCTGGTATTACAGCACCAAATACTTAAAACGGGGAAACTACTGGTCGAAAATAACCGGTTAGCCAGAATTAACTTTGAGGTTAATTCACGCAGGCAGTATTTTGACATGCTCCCACTTTATACGGTCAGGAATAAGAATATATTGCAAAAATTCAAGGGGTAGCACATACTGTTCAACCATATAAATACGAAAAAATTGATGATAATTAAGCTGCCAGTTATAAACCCCAGTGCTGTCTATTCATACTAAGTCTCTTTTTTAACCATAGAGGAAAAAATTCTTCTTTAAACCCCAATTTATATCCCAAAATTTTGCAAAGATTTTGCAGACAGGCTTTTGGTATAAAGTTTTTCCCATTCGCCCATAGATATTTTAACTCAGAAACAATATATTTAAGCCCCTCTCCTTCTGCCTGACCAAATGCTTCACGTATCCATTGCTCGCGCCCATGGAAAACTCCTATATCAAAATAGCGTTTGAACTCCTGCCAAATACTGTAGTCATGGGAATGGTAAACCTGCGCCTCAGCGCAATAATAGATCTTCCATCCTGCCAGCAACATTTTCGCAGCAACATAAGTATCCTCGCTTAATATAACATTGCCGGGAAAGCCGCCGACTTCTTTTAGCACTGTTTTTCTGTAAGCTGCAAAGGAATTTGATATGAAAGCAGTTTTAATCCCCAGTTCTTGAGCATCTTCTAAACTTTTTATCCTACTTTCAGGTGGATAATTAAATAGGCGGGCATGTGCCCCGATAGGTAAAGCGTTTTTATAGGGTAACTGGCGACCATAAGCGGCACCAATAGCCGGATCACTAAAACATTTAATAATATTCCCTAATGAATTTTCATTTGCCAAAATTGCATCCTGTGTTAAAAAAACCACCACATCAGTGTTCGCAAATTCCGCCCCAAACTGGCGGGTGGACCCGTGGTTAAAATCCCTGCGTTTAATCGAGAGAACATTACAACCATATTTTCCGGCAATATTTGCAGTATTGTCATCTGATTCCGAATCTATAACTATCACTTGCCCGGGAGTTACACTTTGTTTTTTAATTGACTTTAAGAACAGTTCGAAATCTCTACCAGCATTTAGTGTTGGAACCACCAGCGAAAAATTTATGTCCATCACTCAATCTCCCCTGGCATCGCCTGCTACCGCCCAAGCATAAAGGCAACCAATGCAGCTATATCATCAATAAGCTTAAGGCGTCTTGGCCTGTGGGCAACCGCAAATTTTATGCGAGCAATGAAATTATCCTCACATTTAATTAGTTCGGAAAGATAACTAGACTGCCTAGATGGCAAACGTTCACTGTAAATGCGTTCAAACTCACGTGCCTGCGTCAACCGCGACGGCCTTGCCGAACGACGTAGAAGCCTGCGCAGGCGAAAAAATAATGAAGCAAAACCTAGTCGCATGCCGATTTGGTTCGACGCATGCTGGCGGTATAGTATCATTGAAACATCATCGTAAATGACGCGACCGAACGCCGTAGCAACAATATACAGCCACCAATGACCTTGTTAGATTATGCTCCACCAATTGCCTTACTTTTACCACTAAGTAAAATTAAAATAATCTCTAATAGAAGTAAACCTATATTTTTTTAATAAATTTCTTAATTTCTCATAACAGTTTTTGATACCATAGTAATGAATAAACGATTCTTTTCTACTCAACAAAATTTTAGGTTGAAATAAATCAATCTCTCTTGGATGGATATAAATTACTGCAGGGATGCCTTGTTTATTTAAGGTATTAATCCCATACTTTACAAGCCACAGTGGTAAAATTCTTAGATAAAAACCACCGGAAAAACCAAAATTTTTTCCAATCAAATTTATTGTTGAACAAGGAATCTCTAGTATCCCTTGTTTCAACACATAAGGAAATCGTGGGGCATCCGGTATACCATAAAGAAAGGTATTAACCGGAAAAATACTTGCATCATATTGAAAATCATACTCTTTTAAAATATCAAAAACCCAAAAATTACTTTTATTTATAGACCAACTAGGAGCTCTGTAACCGATAATTTTTTTACCAATTATACTTTCAATTAATTGTTTAGATTTAACCAAATCATCAATAAATTTCTCCCTTGATAGCTCACCAACTAAATCATGACCATAGCCATGTGTAGCAATCTCATGACCCTTATTACACACATCTAAAACCAATTTTGGATAATTTTCAGCAACCCAACCCAGCACAAAAAAGGTTGCCTTAGCATTACACTCTTCAAACAATTTTAAAAGTCTGTGAGTATTTTCCACAATTCTATGTTCACTATATTTATAAATATTAATAATATCTTTTTTATAATTTGCATGGAACCATTCCTCCAGATCAACGGTAAGCAAATTATTTACAACAGCATTTTTAGATAACATCATAATCCCCCATAGTTACAAACCAGTTATTAAAATCTTCTATAATATTATCTTTGTCATGTTTTTGGTGCAACTTTAGTATTAATGGAAATGGTTGAGGTAAAAACCATTTTGGGCATGTAATAAAACCATTTCTTTTTAGAATATTAAACTCTAAAGTATGCTTCATCATTAAAGCACCGCTGATAGAAACATTAGCTTCCTTAAAATGCTTTAATGCGGACCTAATAAGATTATCTCCGACCTGCTCCCCAACTTGTGTTTTTTCCACAATAAAATCAACTATCATTCCGCATCTAATATTTTTTACAGATGTTTCCCGTAAGACAATATACCCACAAATTCTTCCATCACATTCAGCCTTTAATACATGATATCGGCGATAAGGTATATCTATATATCTCCAATTCAAATACTCGCTGTTTCTTATAACCATTACCGGGGAATTATTACATATTAATTCCCAAAAGACATCAAATTCAGAGCCAAATCTGTTTACATTTGCTATATTTATACCATCCGAAAAAGTATTATTATTAAAATTATCAGTACATTCATACATTTCACTTTTTATGTTAAATAATTTTGATTTTAGTAATTTAACTGGGTTTATCAATCTTATTAGCAAAGGCACCTCTAAATATCTAAAACCAAGGCTCTTTGTAAAACCATGAAAAGAATTTTGATTTGGAAAACCATAGGTAAACACTACATCTTTATCCTGACAGTATTTATACACTTCCTTTGCAAGAATTTTAAAAATACCCTTTCCGTGATGCTGTGGATGAACTAAAGTATTTAATGATAATGAACCTATTACAACAGATCCAGAAACATTAAATCTGATTGGTATAACTATATATTGCCCTATAACTTCATTTTCTTTTACAGCTAATTTCATTATAGAATTTCCAGTAGGATTTTCAAAATATTGCCAATTTAGAAACCTCTCTGAAGCTATTTCAATATCACCATAATATATTTGTGTTAACGAGGTGATTTTTTTCAACATACCTTCTTTATAATCCATAACAACCCATTGGCTTTTCATAATAAACCACCTTATCGTATTGTCAAAATAACACCTGCACAAATTAAACCAATTCCAACCCACTGAATTAAGAAAACACTTTCATGCAAAATAAAAATTCCTGCAACTGTTACAAAAACAAATACAAGACTTGTAACAGGGTAAACACGAGTTAAATCTGCATGATTTAGAATATATAGCCATAGCAATGTTGTAATTATATATATTAGAATGCCTAATATTATATATGGATTAAACAATATTTTTAGATAATCACCTATCACTGAAATGCTTTCCTTGGAAACACCCATTTTCCAAAGAATTTGTCCGGAAGACATTAATAATGCATTAATAATTGTTAAAATAATTATGGTAAAATCAAGTTTCACAATAATCCCTCACGGTTCGTTAATTATTTTGTTGTAATATTTTCTTAAATGTGACAGTGCGGTCCAATCTACAAGTAAAAATTTATCTATTTAGGAAAGATTTTTCTAGGGGTTGTTGTGCATCTTGATTCGCCCCTTCCCAAATATTTTTACTGCGTACAAATCGCTTATATATTGGTTTATGCGGTACCGAGGCAATATCATATGCTAAAAAAGCAAGAATTAATTGTAATCCAATTAGTACAGGCATAACAGAAAGCATAACAGTGCCCACTGGTGTAGCAACTCCTTGACGAGCAGATTGCAACCAGTGCCACATTCCAAAACAAATGCCGCCAATGATTAGAAATATACCTAATATTATTTCAATTGATGCTATAGAAAAATCACGTAAATAATAATTATAAAACAAACGTTTTACAAAATTTCTAATATGCTTTATAAAAAACTCACCAATGATCTTTGATATCTTTAAATTACTGACTTCATCTCCGTATTTCGCATCCATCGGCACATCTACCACCATAGCTCGCAACGTATTAAGCCGAAATAGCATATCCGTTTCAAAGAAATAACGATTACTGATCTTTCCAAATGGCAGACGTCGTACAATTTCTGTATGAATCGCGGTATAACCGTTAGTAGGATCGAATAAATCCCAATAACCTGAAGAGAGCTTTGTCATCAATGACAAAACCGCATTGCCGAATAGGCGCTCTGGGGGCATCGCTCGAATTTTCTCTAAATCAAAAAATCGATTGCCCTTAGTATAATCTGCCTCTCCATCAAGAATAGGGCCTATTAATTTGGGTATCAGCGCTGGATCCATCTGGCCATCACCATCAAGTTTGACAATCACATCAGCCTCGTCTGCTATTGCAGCCTGATAACCAGTCATAACGGCTCCACCAACACCTTGATTTACCTCATGTCGCAATACCACTACACGCGGATCTTGACAGTTGGCTTCTACATAGTTTCCGGTTTCTTCAGGGCACTTGTCGTCAACTACATAGATGCGCCACACTTCTGGGCCAATTTTTTCTATTACACCCAAAATATGCTTGATTACACGATAGCAAGGAATAACAACAGCGATTCGTGAAGGCATATCTTGATTATTCATGTAAGATTTTGATTTTTTCTTCATCGCTTAAAAGACACCGATTTAAACTCAAGGGGCGTTGTAGTATGCCCTGAAGCATAAACCTCGGCGCTCACCGCATTAAGCGGCGCTGTCACCTCCATAGAATGTTCTCGCCAATCAGATGTACATTCAAAAACCTGAATGCTAGTGTCGATAAATTTCCCATTGGCATCTATCCAATTTACTTGAATACGTCCTTGAGTACGTTCTTTGTGGCAACGTACGACAACTGTATTCAGATAATGCGACCCACCTATTACAGCTACTCTTTGTGTAGCAGGGGAAGACACATTAACAATTATGATCTTGGAGTCATTATCAAATATAGCACCATTCACTAGAGACCAGCCTGTAGTACTAGTAAAATTCGGCTCAGTCAGCAGTTCCTCTTGAAATCGGTACCTATCTTTTAAACGATAAACTGCCACTGACCCAAATTGAGCGAGCTTTATTGATACTTGCTCAAGCAAAACATGTTGCTCATCAGATATAAGTTTTTTTGAAGAGTCAATAATGAAGAACTCTACTTGCTTCTTCCCAAATAAGCGTATCAGATCTTGCTCTGTCTTAACTGACGAAAATGCGGATTGCCATGATTGATTGTACCAGTTTATATAGAGTGCATCTGAAGCCAATCCTGCTGTAAGTGGTTCGCCAAACACGGCAACAGGAGTCTTATGAGTATTTAATGCATTGACTACATCAACAGCGTTTCGAAGTGGAAGACGTTTGGCCAAATAATCTTTACGATTTGAATCACTGAAAATAGGTTTTAAATAAAAATCTCTATACGCCCAAGTTCCTGATGTTAAAAACAATAAATTAAGGGCAACAGCAAATGTAGCAATATAGGTAAAACCTTTTACCAATATCTTGTTTTGTATTAGAGGCGAAGAAATAACAATCCCAATCAACGCCGTTAATAAAGTAAACTGAGGGAAAACATATCGCAAATAACTTTGAAACTGGAAGGTTATATATAGTGATACCACTCCTATAGCAAATAGCAATATACCCCGATAATTTTTAAGTTGTAAAAGAAGTATTAGAACCGGAACTAAAAGCAAAATCCATTGAAAACCTGAAGCGCCTTTGCTTGCCTCCATATATTTGTTCGAATAAAATGTAATGCGATAAAGTAAATCCCATGTCATTCCGGAATTATATAAAATGTTATTAAAATTTTCTAACGGATAATAAGGTGATTTAAAAATTTCATTGAAAAACGGGAATACTGGATTTGATGTAAGATACCAAGCTGTTAGATAGGGTATTCCACCCAACAAGCTTAAAAGAGACAGCCCGACAATAACAGAGCCGATTATTGGTTTAGACAGTAGCATACGGATTCTGTAAACTAGAATCAAACATAACAAAGGCAATATTGTAAACGTTATAGCTTTGGCAGCAATCGCAAACCCAAGCATCATGCTTCCTATCTTTAGCGCAGCTCCGCCGTCGACTTCTCTAAAAGTTAAACGGCAAATATACAATATACTTGCTACTACAAAAGAAGCCCAAATGGACTCAATAAATAAGCTACTGCTTTCAGTGAACGTAAGTGGCGTAGATAAGAAAATTAGAACAGCCCATCTTGCTCCTAAAGCCGTGCCCCCTGCCCATAGTACAAGATCTCGAACCAGCCATCCCAAAACAAAGATGAAACTGACGTTAATAAGCCGTGAAGCCGTTTCACCAGCTAACATGTAAACAAATGAAAAAATCCAATCACCCAACATTGGCATTACAGCCCACACATATGTACTGACATTAAAACCCCATTGATGGCGCAATGCCAAGTGAGCGGGGATGAACAAATGCGTTGTTAAAGCATCATACATAAGTTCTGGCATTAGTGCAACTACAAAGTGTATTAAGGCAACAACAATAATAGCCACTTCAATCAATCTCATGTGATTTTCAAGTGGTTTATTTTCTATAAACCAACTACGTATTGAAGTGATCATTTTAAGACATGTACGCCATTCCAAAATCAACGGAACTGCAAGTGCTGCACCGTAAAGACCAGGGTAGTTAACTGGAAAGTGTGCAATCAAACCTATCACAGTTCCATAGAAACCAGCGCCAATCAAAAAATTGTACACCCAATTGCCATTAATGCAACTATCAATATTAAGAATGGAAAGAATAATTCTTCCTAAAACTGCTGAGGCAAGTATAAACCATACTGTTACTAAGAGCGCCCAAAATTCTCCGGATAATATCGTGATTCCTATACAGAGAACACATCCAACAACAATCGAACTTTTGCGACTATGTTTTACCCCTATTGCAATTAATATTGAGGAAGATAGTAAAAAGGTCAAATAGCGAAGTAGCGCCATACCATCATCAAATGGAATTGAGCCAGGCCATGTCATGTGATATAATCCCCAAAACGCAAGAACAGTTCCTACTGTAAGTGCAATCCAAGCAAAAATAGTTGCAACCCTATTCATTAACTTTGTTCTCCTTGTAGTACTTTTTTTTCAGAAAGTCATCCACTTTTTCCGCAAGTTTACATTGACTTCTAGAAATCATATCATCATAGATATTATTCTGAAAATTCCATAATGTCGAAGTTAAATCTGGGCTATGCCCAACAATAAAAGGAATAGTTGTTACAACTTTTAAGCGAACCTGTTGTTCAAGATAGCGGTCAATAGTATTGCTGTGTACATCCCTGTTATTCGGATCCCAGTTTGCAATTGCGGTCATCGCTTTCTGGCCATAAATATTAAAAACCATACTAGTCATTCTATCAATTATAACAAAACGAATACCATCAAAATCCACAACATCTAGCACATTTACATTATCTGCGACATCAGCAATCAACCCGCAGAAAACGTCCCAATTGGCTATGCCCAGTTCATTAAATAGAAAGCGTTTAACTGCCCTCCATTTTTCGTTAAAACCATCATTCATTTGAGCATCATCTTCACAAATTACCAAATATGGTAGGTTATATTTTAATGCCTGCCGACACAAATATTTATAGCTTAGGGCACAACCAATCCACCCTTGGTAATGTCGCAACCCATGAAATATTGGTATTCCAGGGTAAATATGTTTGAAGTGTTCATGTCGCATATAGGTTTCTGGAAGAGATAATGAGATTTCCCTTCTGAGCGTTTTTACAGGGAGCAAATCATAGTTTATAATTTTTTCAACCGGCATCAAATCCAATGCGACAAGCATTCTCCCAAAATAGAAAGCAAAATGGCTAATATCCGCCTCTAATCTGCTAGCCGCCCCTTTATTACATGACAACAATTGAGTAATCGCACGAATCATGCTATCAATATCACCTATTGGCGTAAATGTGACATAGTCAATCAAATGTTGGTAAAATTCCATATCAGAACTTTCTTCTGAAATTACATCCAAACCTAAAGATAAACACTCAAAAATCCGCGTTGTTTCCAACAAAGCATTTTCATAATAATGAATATTCACTACCACCCGTGCTTTTTTTAATTGACTATACAATTCTTCACCAAAGACTTCAGAAAGAATCAGTAAACGAAATTTTTTACCAATACAGTCAAGAAACTTACGTCTTCTTGGACAGTTAACGTCACCATAAAACACAACATCATATTCTGGTTCCGTCACAAAGGATAGGTCTACAATTTGCTTGGCCAATAATAATTCGGAAAAATCAACAATGTTGGACATTGGCGTCCAGAAAATTTGGCGATAAGAAAGTTTCTTCTCTTGTAAAAACTTAATATTAGTTAAAGAGTAATCCATAATTGCAATAGAATTTTCCAACCTATCAAAATAAACCTTATTGAACCAACGAGAACTGACAGACTGTTCCATCTGAAAAGCGATATATTGTAATGGTAGTTTTGTAAACATTTGGGGACAAATAACTATATGCACCTTATCTTCAAAACTGGATGGTTCACTATCAAGAATGACAACATTATCAAAACTAAAACGCTTTAACGTCTGTTCAATCAATAGTGCGACATAAAAAGTATGTTTAGTTGCGAGCAACACTATGCCGTCATCCAGTTTGCGTACTTCAATTGGTAGGCTAGATGTAATTGATCCCATCGAAAAACCGTATATGCGTTTTACTCTATTCCAGATCTCTATAAAGTCCCTCTTTCTCAGTAATGTTCGGAGAGTATTTATTCGGCGTCTAAACAATAAACATCGATTATTAATCAAATTTCTTAACGATTCAAAAAAAAACTCACCTCGCAACAATCTTACTATCCACCTTAGCGGCCTTGTTATTCGCCAAGACCTCGATGCAAGAATTCTGTTTACCAGATCGTTTTGTTCTGCTACAACCTGATTGAGGCTGGCTATCTGCCCATCCCGCTCGATCATGGCTTGATTAAGGTTAGCGATTTGTCCGTCGCACTCGGCCATGACTTGATTGAAATGGGCGATTTGTTCGTCTCGTTCGGTCAAGACCCGTTTTAGGTTTGCAATCTGCTCATCGCGCCCATCTATAATTTGGTTGAGGCTTGCTATTTGCCCATCCCGCTCGGCTAATGCCTGGGTAAAGCAAATTAAGCCGGAGGCAGAATGATCTGGCGATATCAATATACTAGATAGTTCTTGATTAGTGACAAGCGATTGAAAACTTGCTTCCATATTGAACCAATCTGCAACTTCCGCTTCTGTCATAGATAGCCCCACTGATATACAAAGCCCCTGTATCACATCGGCAACACTTTTGATTGGATTTCCCGGTGCAAGGCCCACACTGAGAGAATGCAGGACCCCTCGCGTAATAACCCAACCAAGAGGCACATCACTATCTGCCTGCCATTCATTATCGATGAATATAAGCCCTTTAGTGCTTTCGATCAAATTGAAAGGCGTGCAATCAAGATAGGTTCCTGGAACCAACCAATGTTTTAAACTATCCCGTTCATCTGCGCCAATCACAGAAGGCTCGAGCAAACCATCAGTTGTTGCGAATTGGAGCAAGTAGATGACCCATGGGCGCAGTTCAGCAACAACCTGATCAAGTGTGCCTTTGTTGGCACGGACGCAAATCAAGCGCCAAAGCATCTGACGACCTGGGTGATAGATAGACTCACTGGGCATATTTAAAATATTAAAGCAATCTTGAAATTGGCGTTTCCTCGGTAAGTCAGGGAAAACCGATTCTTTTACTACATGAATAACATCATCGGACCGATAAAAACTTGTTACCACTGAAAACTCTGGAATACGATTGACGGCAAAAGTCATCGCTAACCTGTCCGACCTATAAGGAATATTATTCGCAAGAGTTGCTATTACCAAGAAGGAATTGGAAAACTCGGCAAATAATCCGTTTGCACTTAACGTAGAAAATACAAGCGCTTCATCAAATAGACGATAAGGCGATCCTGAATAATCTCGGGCGTGCGATCTAATAATCAAATCCACCGCATCGAATTGTGGATCCTTCAAGGCATCGTCGGAGAGAACAACTGATGGAAGCTTGTAATCGGGGAATGGGTAGTAAAAGTAACAATGCAAAAAACCTGCGGCTGAAAGTTGCTCAAGCAATTCCCGGCGCCCGAATGTGCGCGGTGTTTTAGTGCCATAGAGATTTTGCACACTAATAAACGGGACCCCCAAATGATCTTCACTACAACCATTAAAATATTTTAGGCCAAGCTTATTTTCAATCGCAATTACAAGTTTGCCGTCTGGCGCCAAGAAGCGTGCAACGGTGCACAGATAATGCTGCGTGGGCTCTTTCTCATCCGTAAAAACAGGGGCATATTCAAGAACACCAACCAACAATATCCAATCGAAGCGTTGACCCGTTTCAAAACGGAGCAAATCATCCACAAAAACCTTAACGTTTGAAAGATCACGGCACCGTTCTGCTGCAATGCGCGCTCGCGCAATACTACCTTCGACTGCAACAACTTCTGCGCCGATTTCACCAAGATATCTTGTAATCGCCCCACAGCCACAGCCCAACTCCAGCACTTTTTCGCCCGGTTTGATTCCGAGTGGCCTGACTAGGCAGTGACGCGCGCGACTGAGATGGTACTCCAATGGCCAGTCTGTAATTTCCTTAATCAACTCGTGTGAAAAAGTACTCCGATCACTGGCATTCCGGACAATATCGAAAAGGCGCTGTTCAACTTCGGCGCCATCGGAATAAGTAAACGCTTCCATGTGTGCACGTCGTTTAAAAAGATTAAGTTCTTCATCCCAAATATATTTCATGACGCTACCGTCACCTCAACATTCATAGAAAAATCCGCCAAACCAAACGACCTGGATGAACGATTTATCACGTGCAGACATATAGCGTCATAGCGCCTGTCCAAAGGAAAAATCTCGCCGGCCCGATCTTCGGCCACACCAACAGAAAGCAAATATTCGCCAGCCCCGAGACGCTGATCACGAAGTGTAAAGCTAATTTTATATACAGCCCCTTGGTCGACTGGCAAAAAAAGCGGTCCGTTGTCAAAATCTCGCGAGTTCGAGCCGAATAATGTAACACCGTCAGGAGTTTTGATTGTCAGCCCATAAATTGGAAACTCGACCCGGCGGTGGAACTTTACCCACATGGTGATAACTACCGGTTGCCCCGTCTCTATACGGGTGGTATTTAGGCTACCGCCAGTACTTACGCAGAAATCGAATATTTCTGCCTCACGGTTTCCCCAACGGTATTCATAAGGGTTGTATCCGGCTCTATTTTCAAATTTATCCGTTTCAATCCTAGAAATGCTTTGCGTATTTCCGGCTATTTGTAGATTTTTTATCTGCAGATCTGAGTAGGGTTGTTTTACACGTTCTACGCCAAACAACATATCCAGGTATGCATTCACGATATCTCGCGAATGACCACGCATAACTATCTGTCCCTTATCGAGAAATATGGCCCAGTGACAATGTCGAACTACCTGTTCTGTCGAGTGTGTCACGAATAAGATAGTCGTTCCGCGTGCTACAAGTTCCTCGAAGCGTCGGAAACACTTCGTTTGGAATTTGGTGTCCCCTACGGCTAACGCTTCGTCTACAATCAGAATATCCGGTTCTATACAAGCGGAAACGGCAAAAGCCAAGCGTACAACCATCCCACTCGAATACATCTTAACCGGCTGGTCTATGAAATTACCGATATCGGCAAAGGCTTCAATGTCGTCGAAACGAGCGTCGATTTCATCTTTGCTAAGGCCGATCACCGCGCCGTTCATATATACATTCTCTCGCCCCGTGAACTCCGGGTTGAAGCCGGAGCCCAATTCCAACAATGCCGCAATACGACCATTAGCCTCCACTGTTCCGCTGGTCGGGGACAGGGTGCCGCAGATGATCTGCAGCAGGGTAGATTTGCCCGAGCCGTTGCGGCCGATGATACCGACAGTTTCGCCTTTTTTCACCTCGAACGAGACTTCTTTGAGCGCCCAGAACTCGCGGAAATAGTTTTTAGGCTGCCGGCCTACAAGCCGTTGCAGTCGCGGAATAATATATTGCTTGAGCCGGTCCTGCGAGCGGTCATATATGTGATAACATTTGGAGAGATTGCTGACACGAATCGCTATGTCGTCAGAGGACATCCGCAAACCCCTTTCGAGTTTTCTGGAACCACCAGAAGCCGGCGGCGGCGATGGTAAGGCCTGCCAGCACTGCTATACCCAAAGCTGACCAATCGGGCAGTTTTCCAAAAACCAGCACCTTGCGGCTTTCTTCAATGATCAGCGTTAGCGGGTTGAGCTGCAGCAAGCCTCGATATTCCTTCGGCAATGCCGATACCGGATAAAACACGGGCGAAAGAAACAAGAGCACTGTGGTAAAAATGCCGGTAACCTGTCCTACATCGCGCACATAGACCCCTAGCGCCGCCAGAAACCAGGTAAAGCCCATACCGGCAAAGATGAGGGGCAGCAACACCAGCGGAAAAATCATACTGGTCCAAGAAAAAATATGATTGATGGCGAACTGCGCCAGCAACAACACAGCCGTACTCACAAAACAATTGAAAAGCGCCGACCCTAAAGCCACCCAGGGCAGGATTTCCAAAGGGAAAACCACTTTTTTAACATAATTGACATTGGACAGAATCAGCCCCGGCGCGCGGTTAATGCATTCGGCAAAGAGGCCGTGCACGATCATGCCTACAAATAGAATGATGGCAAAGTCCGCCTTATTTTCTTCCCCGCCCACACCCCAGCGCGCCTTGAACACGACGGAAAAGACAAATGTGTAGACAAAGAGCATCAACACCGGGTTAAAAAATGACCAGGCCAATCCCATAATCGAGCCGCGGTAACGGCCCACGACATCGCGCCGGGTCATCTGCCGGATAAGCTGGCGGTTACGCCAGAGGCTGGCAAACATGGCCCAAGGTGTGGCGGAGTGAGCTTGGTGGGGGTTCATTCGAACACCCCCGCGTGTGCCAAAGAGGGCCCCGCCAGATCCTTGGGTGAGAGAACCGGGGTTGCATCGATAGGCCACCGGATGCCGATGTGCGGGTCATCCCAGCGAATGCAGCGCTCGTACACGGGCGAATAATATTCTGTAACCTTATAGAGAAACACGGCCGACTCGGATAATACCAAAAAACCGTGGGCAAAGCCTTCCGGTATCCAGAGTTGTTTTTTATTCTCAGCCGAGAGCACTGTACCAAACCACTTACCAAAAGTGGACGAGTTCCGGCGGATATCCACCGCTACATCAAACACCTCGCCCACCGCCACGCTTACCAGTTTGCCCTGCGCTTTGGGCGGCAGCTGGTAGTGCAGGCCGCGCAGGACGCCCCGGCGGGAAAATGAAAGGTTATCCTGAACAAATTTATCCGGTAGGCCATACTCCTTATACCGGGCGGAGTTCCAGGTCTCCAGGAAATAGCCCCGGCTATCTTCATAAACGTCGGGCTCGATCATGAGCACGCCGGACAGATTGGTTTCTGTCACTTTCATAGCTGGTCGCCTCCCTGGAGCAAGTTGAAGAGATACCGGCCATAGCTGTTTTTGCTTAAAGGATCGGCCAGTGCGGCCAGCTGGTCAGCGCTGATATAACCCATACGGTAGGCGATCTCTTCCGGACAGGCAACCATGAGGCCCTGTCGTTTCTGAATGGTCTCAATGAAGTTGGCCGCCTCCAGGAGCGACTCATGCGTCCCGGTGTCCAGCCAGGCATAGCCGCGGCCGAGTATTTCCACCCGCAGCTGACCGTTTTCCAGATATGCTCTATTCACATCAGTGATTTCCAACTCGCCCCTGGCAGAAGGTTTGAGGCCAGCGGCAATTTCCAGCACGCTGTTGTCGTAAAAATACAGTCCGGTCACGGCATAGTTTGAACGTGGATTTCGCGGCTTTTCTTCAATGCTGATGGCCCGGCCGCTATGGTCGAATTCCACCACTCCGTAGCGCTCGGGATCCCTGACCCAGTAAGCGAAAACGGTGGCGCCTTCTTTTTGGGCCGCCGCACGGCGCATTTGGTCTGTAAGACTGTGTCCATAGAAGATGTTGTCCCCTAAGATAAGGGCGCAGCTGTCGTTATCGACAAAGTTTCGTCCAATAATGAAAGCCTGGGCCAGGCCGCCAGGGTACGGCTGCACGGCATACTGGATATTTATCCCCCACTGGCCGCCGTCACCCAAAAGTTCCTGAAACAAGCGCTGGTCGCAAGGAGTTGTTATGATTAGAATTTCCGTTATCCCGGCCAGCATCAAAGTGCTGAGGGGATAATAGACCATAGGCTTGTCGTAAATGGGCATCAGCTGTTTGCTCACTGTTTTTGTAAGCGGGTAGAGCCGGGTACCTGAACCGCCGGCCAAGATGATACCTTTTCTGGTCATAAGCCACCTCTATAATTATTACAATACTTTATCGCAAAGGCCCAACCTCTCACGGCGGTAGCTGCCGTCCGTCACCCTGTCACACCAGGCGCGGTTGGCCAGGTACCATTCGATAGTTTTTTTGATACCGGTAGCGAAGTTTTCCGCCGGCTGCCAGCCTAGTTCGCGCCTGATTTTGGAAGCATCAATGGCATAGCGCCGGTCGTGGCCTGGCCGGTCCGGAACAAAGGTTATCTGGGCGCGGTAGGATGCGCCGTCCAATTTGGGCCGCATTTCGTCCAGTATATCGCAAATGGTATGGACAACTTCCAGGTTGGTCTTTTCGCTATTGCCGCCAATATTATAGACCTCGCCCGGGCGGCCGTTTCGAAGGACCGTATTGATAGCCCGGCAGTGGTCGCGGACGTACAGCCAGTCGCGGATGTTCCGCCCGTCTCCATATACGGGCAGTGGTTTGCCGTCCAGAGCGTTGAGGATCATGAGCGGAATCAGTTTTTCGGGAAACTGGTACGGACCGTAGTTATTGGAGCAATTGGTGGTGAGAACGGGCAGCCCGTAGGTATGGTGCCAGGCCCTCACCAGGTGGTCGGACGCCGCCTTGGACGCAGAATATGGCGAGTTGGGAGTATAAGGCGTGGCCTCGGTGAAATAACCTTTCTGGCCGAGGGAGCCGTATACTTCGTCGGTGGAAACGTGGAGAAAGCGAAACTGTCCCCGTTCCGCTTCCGGCAGGGTGCGGCCGTATGTGAGGGCGGCCTCGAGCAGACGGAAGGTGCCCACAATATTGGTTTGGATAAAGGCCGCCGGACCTTCGATGGAGCGGTCGACGTGGGACTCGGCGGCAAAATTTACGACCGCCTGGGGGCGGTACCGGGCAAAGATATATTCAACCAGCGACCGGTCTTCAATGCCGCCCCGGACAAAAATGTGCCGGTGGTCGTCCATTACACCGGCCAGCGAATCAAGGTTTCCGGCATAGGTGAGCTTGTCGAGGTTTACAATGGTTAAGTCTTTATATGTATCAAGCATATAGCGGATAAAGTTTGAACCTATAAACCCGGCACCGCCGGTGACGAGCATGGTATGCATGGTACTGCCTCCGGAATAGAATTAAATTTAAAGGAATAGCTTCACAACTTTCGCGTTTTCGCTGTCAAGGCGTATCAAAACTAAATCAAGTCGTTTTTTATGTATTCGGCCAAAGCCTCCTCCCAGGGACGCATAGGGGTAAAGCCGCGCAGGCGAAGCATTTTGTTATCGAGAACAGAATAAAGGGGGCGCCTTGCTTTAACCGGATATTCTTCGGACTTGATAGGCCGGACGCCTGTTGTTCGACCAGTGCATGCAAATATTTGACAGGCAAAGTCATACCAGGTGCAACTGCCTGCATTAGTAGCGTGGTATATACCGTAATATTCGGTATGCATTAGCTGTTCTAATAAAGCGGCCAGGTCGCCGGCATAAGTGGGGGTGCCGTGCTGGTCGGCGACAACAGCGACCTCCGAACGCTGTTCAGCCAGGCGAAGCATGGTGCGGACGAAGTTGTGTCCATCGCCATAAAGCCAGGAAGTGCGGACGATGAAAAAGCGGTCGCCGGCATCCCGGATAAGGTTTTCACCCCACAACTTACTCTTGCCGTAAACTGACAGGGGATTGGGGGTATCATATTCACCGTACGGCGTTCCCCTGCTGCCGTCGAAGACGTAATCAGTGCTAATATGGATAAGTTTGGCGTCGCTCTCCCGGCAAGCAAGGGCCAGATTGTGTGCACCAACGGCGTTGACGGCAAAAGCCGTATCTGGCTCGTCCTCGGCCCGTTCCACATTGGTATAGGCGGCGGCGTTGATAACAATGTCCGGCTGAAACTCCCGAACAGCATCACGGCAGGCAGTTATACTGGTTATGTCCAGCTCCGGCAAATCGCAGAGCAACAGGCTGTATTTTTCGCTAAAGCATCTTTTTATTGCCCGGCCAAGCTGGCCATCAGCGCCGGTGACGAGTATTTTCCGCATTTTATGTACTCCTCTACCTTTCAGCACGATTTTTATATTCTAAATAAGATAACATTCCACATGAATATCATGGGCTAATAAGCACCTTTACCTCTTATCACAACCGCAATTGTACGAATCAAAATACTGATATCCAGCCATAATGACCAGTTACGTACATACCAGGAGTCCATCCTCAACCGTTCGCTGAATTCAATTTCGTTCCGGCCGCTGACCTGCCATAGGCCGGTTATACCCGGGCGGGTCAGGAGTATATCTTCCCTACCACCCATAGACACTTTTTCCCTCGGTAAATACGGACGCGGGCCGACCAGGCTCATGTCGCCCTTGATCACATTAAATATCTGAGGCAATTCATCAAAGCTGAACCTTCTTAAAACAGCCCCCACCCTTGTGACCCTGGGGTCGAAATCTTTTAGCTTGGCGTATTTCTCCCATTGAAGCCTTGCTTCCGGGTATTTAGACAGGTATTTCTTTAATATGAAGTCTGCATCGGGGAACATGGTTCTAAATTTGTAACATTTAAATTCCCTGCCGCTTTTACCTATACGGTTATCCGTATAAATAATTGGGCCTTTGGAATCAAGCTTTATCGCGATAGCCAGGATAAGCATTACCGGTAAAACTATTGTTAATAAAACAAAAGATAATAATAAGTCAAAAGTCATCTTAACGGCCATATTAAACCGGTCATTGAGGTTGTTTTTAATTTTTAAAACCAGTGTTCTTTCATTAAATAAATTTTGAACTTCGACCCCTTCCATGGCCATACCGAATAAGTTCGGGATGACCAAAAGGTTATAAGCTTTCCTCTGCAATCGATTAACCAATTGAACCAGGTCATTGCCGGGAAGGCCGGGCGCGGCGATAATGAGGTCTCTGATACCGCTTCGTTCCATTATCGCTTCTGCTTCATCAAATGTCCCCAGTACCGGTATTTCCTCTCCCGAAGGCAGTTTGGGCGGGTTTTTTTGTTTATAATTATCGTCATCCAAAAAACCAACAGGTTTGTATCCGATTACGGGTTCATGGTGAAAGGTGTGAAGGATAAGTTTTCCCGTTTCACCCGCGCCCAGGATGATAACCGGTTTCTCCCATATGTGCAGTTTGGCAAGCAATATTTTGCCGGCATAACGCAAAGCCGGTATGATAAACAAGCTAATGGCCCAGGCCAGGAAAACCAGTGTACGCGAATTGGATCCGCCTTGTTTTGTAAGGAACACCCCACATATGGCTACCAGGAAAACAAATGTAGTTGTTTTAACCAGTTGTCCTGCTTCTTGCCAGAATGGCAGCCGTTTTGAATACATCTTTTCAAAAAGTAAGAAAACAACGCCCAAAAACGGTATCCACCACAAAGCGTATAGGTAGTCCAAAGAAGTGTAGGGCAGCGAAACAAAAACCGCCGGCAGTGCAAATACACGTATGATATAAGCCAAACCAATACTTGCTGCAAATGATAACAGATCTGTGCCCATTAATAGCGGTATGGCCAGTAAACGCAAGCTGCCGTTACCTGCAAACGGCATGTCGGCTTTTTTTTGCCCCGCTTTTAAATACGGTTTTTCTACAGGGCCGGCAGTTGCAGTTCCTATTTCCAAGCTTTTATTGTAACTCACGTTCTCCACCAGCCCTTTACATACTGAGATAAAACTTGCGCAGGGTTATTTTAAAACCGGAATGCTCTTCAAGGCAGTATAGCTATTATAAAGCGTTTGATCCAGTTGATTCACCCGATTAAGTAAATTCTTTGATTCTTGCAAGTTACCGCTTTTCTCATGCAATAAAGCTTGCCACAACAATGCCTGAGCTTTAATTGAATTATCATTTGATTGTGCAGCCTGTTGAAGATACGACTGCGCGTCTGAAAAATGACCCAAGCAATAGGCTGCCCTGCCAAGTATAAGCTTTAAATTATCACTTAGCTGAAGTGGCGGGCCGTCCCACATTTCTTTATCGGAAACGCTGATTGATGCAGCCTGCTTTGTCAGCAGCCGGTTAACGTCAATTGATTTGTTTAAATATAACCCGGCATTATCGTTGTTGCCCTTGGACAATTCCTTTAAACCCATATTGAAGTAATTATTGGCGTATTGTTCATATGTTTCTATGTTATTGGGCGCAAGCATGATGATCCCTTCAAGTTCCTTCGCTGCAAGTTTATTATTGTTGGCTAAAATGGCAATTTGCACCAGGTTATTTTTGGGTAGGAAATTAAATTTACTCAATCTTACAGCTGATTCCGCTTCTTCTAAAGCCTTATTATTAATTCCCTGCTTGATATATGCTTGAGACAGGGAAATTCTATACGTACTGTTAAAGGGGTTATATGCCGCTGCCTTTTCCAAATATTTGGTTCCTTCGGCTATATTTCCAGCATTGAAATACGCCGCTGCCCGGTTGTAGAAACTGTCAGCCCGGGCCAGATATGTTGATGACACTATGATAAACAATGCCATTGCCGTAACTATAGCAATTGAAGTGTATTCCAAACCGGCCGGCCTTTTTTTCGTTGCAACCGGAACAGGGTGGGCGGAAGCAATACCAAACAAGCTCCATAATACAAGGGTCAGCGCTGAAAGCGACAGGTCAAAGTCAATAAGTGCATGCGCGCTGATCATAAGGAAAACAGAGGCAAGCAGCCAAATAATTTGCCGCCTTAATATGTTATCTGGATTTCCACGGTATTGTTTATACAGCGTTAACAAAAATGACAACCAAATGCCGGCTACGATTAATACACCGGGAATCCCTGTCTCGACACCTGTCTGGAGATAGTAGCTGTGGGCTTGACGGGTGGTATAACGAAAACCCAGGTACGACTCATATGCCTCGCTCCACCCGCCGCCTCCCCAACCAAGCAGGGGACGGTCTTGGATCATTTGCAAGGCGCTGTCCGCATAGTGAAAACGCTGGTACGCCGTCCATAGGTATTCAAAGCTCGTCGCTTTCTCGATCAGCCGGGGTTTGCCGGACAGCCAAATTCCACCCACAACACCTGCAGCTACTATTATTGATGCAAAGATTAATATATATCTCTTGTCATTCTTTGCCCACCCGGTGAGAATTCGCCGGTTCAGGCTATTAAAAATTACCTGATAAATGACGGCGGCGCATATTCCCGTTATCATCCAGGCCCAGGCCGGGTCATAATGTTTGTCCTGTACAAGCGTGATGAATTTATTAATCGTAAAATATGAGACCAGTCCCAAGCAGCCGGCTGTCAATAAGGCTGTCAGCCTTTGTTTGTTTCCCATTCCGATGAGGTAAACAATAAAAACCACGCCGAACGCCAGCAATCCGCCCCGCGATTTACTGCCCAGCAAAACAGCCAACAGCAGAAAGTTGCCGCAGGCATAAAGGTATCCCGGCAGGTTGATGCTTAAAAACCTTGTTTGTATGTCACGCGCCTGGTTGGCTGCTGTTTTAATTATAATATCGTGCTGCTTTTGGTTGGAAAGGTTCCACAAGTATAAACCAATAAAGAACACCGCCCCCAGGTAAGCGCCCAGGGCATTGTGGTATTGCAAAGTTGATGAAATAGTACCGCCAAATTGAGTAACATTAAACCCGTCTTTAATATTAATAACCTCCGTCGCCGTAGCCAGACCGGCCAAGGCAACTCCAACGGCACTTATGTAAACCACATGCAATAATTTATGTATATCTTCCTCATTGCGGATTAACCGGGAAACTGACCAGTATGTGAGGAAATAAAGTATATTTTTAACCACTTCGTCAATCGCCAGGCCCTTATTAACAGCGGTAAAGGAACAGATTATGTAAACCACCGGCAGGGCCAGCGCAAGCCAGTCCAACGGTCCGCGCAGGAATTTATGGTCGTTTTGCAGCCAGCGCCACAGGAAGGTGAGCCAAAACACCAGGGCAGCGAATACAAGCGCTTTTTCCTGTTGTGGTGCAAAGAACAACCCCCGAAAGTACGGCGGGAAAAACAGCAGCAGTGCCAGACCCCAAAACGCAACCTGACGCAGGGCGTCAAATTCATGCTTACCGGTCTGATCTTTTTCCTTAATGGATTCTTTGTTAGCCTTTTTTCTTTTTGCAGACATTCAACGGGTCTCCTATTTGGAAAAATCACGGTTCGAGGACCGGTACTTTATTACCTCTCGACATTTTAAATTTCAACAAAATATCCTGATATCCTTCACTATAAGGGAAATTATGTTAACTTATTTTGGACAACATAAAATAACCTGGTGCTTATGACATTTTTCAGTCATTAAGGTAGAAGGATCATACTGCCGCTCATAGACCCATAGGCATCTGAAGCAGCCCTGTCACACGGCTCACCGATGATGGGAATAACAAAAAAGAACGCCCGTTCAACTAGTTGTAGGTGTTCTTTAATACGAAACTTGTCGAAGTTTTAAGACGCCTTGCGCAGGGATTCATCCTTCAGGCAATATTTCTTTCATGGTTTTAATAAAAGCATACACTTCCCTTTCCAGGCAGCCGACCGTTTGTGGAAATTTATTCAGTAAATCGACAATTCTTTCAGTAGATAGGTTAAATCCATATACATTCCTGAAAACGTGCCGGAATGCCCTGAATTCGTCCAGTTTTGCGGCTGTCTCTTTAGTGATAAAGTACGGGCGTATATCCGGAATGTCCAGGGACATTTGCAGCAATAACTTGCGGTGCCAATTTTCGTCTGCGGGTAAAGCTTCATCTATTTCCCTGGCCACTGTTTCAAAAATGTTTTCAACGGCTACGTAAAAATCATGCAATATTGATCCAACGGCTCGCAGCAGAAAGGTATCTCCCTGCGGCAGGGCCGATCTGATATTTTTTTTTGAACCGGATAATCCCCTGTCTGAAAGCTCTTTAGAAAGGTTTTTGATGTTCTCCAGTTCCTCTTTAATCCGTGATGCCACTACAGCAAATCGTTTAGGGGTCATAAAAGTTTTCCCTCTCTCCTGGCTTTATCTCTTAAGCCCGGGCTGGCGTCTTCACTTAAAACCACGTTTACTTCCACTGGTGCAGCAATTTCCTCCATTTCAACCAACATGCGCCAATAATTTGCTTCAGCCGGAAACTCCTCAACCATTAGATCGATATCGGAACGATGGTCAAAATGTGTCCCCCGGGCTAAAGACCCGTAAAGATAAACGGATTTTACTTTATATTTTTCCTTAAGGTGGGTGGCCGCAGCTGCAGCCTTTAACATAGCGTCCCGTCGCAGTTTGTCCTTTTCGTCCTGTTCTCTGGCGGCCCTTTTTTGCCAGGCCTCGCGCAGGCTTTTATTTCTTTTCGAGCTGTATTTCATGGTAATCACCAAATTTATTCTTACTCTTTTTATATATTATACCAATTATTTTTTATTTTGTATTAAAGCGTTTAACAATAGACAGTATGGGATTCGCATTTCCAGCCAGGTAGGAAAAGGGGCGGGCTGCTTTATTAAGTACTAAAAGCAGCCCGTCTCCTCCGAGTAACGGGCGTCTGGATTATTTTACCGCTATGCCCCGCCCGGTGCACCGCCGGGGGCGCCTTTTGGCGCATACCGTTTCATTTCAATGGCCCGCTGCGCGTCCACGCGTTTTTTGGTGAGCAAGAATATGAGGGGTATGACAAATAAAACAATAATCGTACTGACAAAGAAAGTGTCTCCAATCGCCACAGCCATGGATTGTTTTTGCAGGGTGAGCGCCATTAAAGCAGCGGCGGTATGATCCCCTCCGGCAATACCGGCTGCGGCCAGCTGCGCCCCGACACCGTGCAGCAGAACCGGTGCCATGGGGTGATTAACGCCGGTCACGTCGCCCATTATTTGGTAATGATACGTCTGCCTTTGCAGCATAACCCAGGTCAAAAAAGCAATACCCAGCGACGCCGATATCTGGCGGACCAGGTTGTTCATGGCCGATGCCCGGCCGGAAAGAAACGGCGGTACGGTATTCATCCCCGAAGTGGTGATGGGCATCATCATCAGCCCGATGCCTCCGGCCCGGATGACCAGCATCGCCTGCAGCCAGTGCAGGGATGTATTTATGTTGATCACCCGCATGCTGTAAGTAGTGATGATTAATACGGTCATTCCGACGACAGCCAGCGGGAAAGCGCCTATTTTATCGAACAACCTGCCGCTGATGGGCATCATTATGCCGCTCATCGCCGCCATGGGCATTAACAGCAGTCCCGTTTGCATCGGTGTCAACCCCATGAGGTTCTGGGCGTAGATGGGGATGAGAAATATGGCCGAAAACAAGCCGATGGTCAATATAGCCGTGGCCGTCAGGCTGGCCGCGAAAATCGGGTTGCGCAGCAGCTTGATATCCAGCATGGGCTGCGGCGTCTGCAGCTCCCAGATGACAAACAGCAGCAGCAGGAAAAAGGAGCTGACAAACAAGGTGACGATATATTGCGAAGTCCAGCCCTTGTCCTGGCCTTCGCTCAGGGCCAGCAGCAGGAAAAAGCAGCCCAGCCCGCTGAAGATAAATCCCGGCAGATCGAATTTAAGGTCGGACAGGATTTGGGATTCCTTCAAGATCAACCTGGCCAACACACTGACCACGACTCCAATGGGCAGGTTGATGGTGAATATGGTGTGCCAGGAAAAATTATCGACCAAATAGCCGCCCGCGGTCGGCCCGATGGCGGGCGCCAGCATGGCGGTGATGCCCCAAACGCCCAGGGCCATGCCCAGTTTGTCCCGGGGCACGATGCGGAATATTATGGCCATGCTGACCGGGATCATCATCCCGCCGCCAATAGCCTGAATTACCCGGAACGTCACCAGCGAGCTGTTGCTCCAGGCCAGGGCACAAAGAGCTGAACCAATGGTAAAAGCAATCATTGACAAGATATACAGTCTTTTATAGCCGAACCTGTCGCCCAGGTAACCCGTCACCGGGATAACCACCCCGGACACCAGGAGGTAGGCGGTCATCACCCACTGGATGCTGTCCGCACCCACGCCGAAAATGGACATGAGCTTGGGCAGGGCCACGTTGACAATGCTGCTGTCCAGGATGGCCATAAACCCGCCCGCAATTAAAATGAACACGGAGGCCCAGGGGATGGGTACATGCTTTTCCTTACTTGACATGGATTTTCACCACGGCGTTGGTACCGTACAGCACCCGGGAAAGATCGGCGGCAGCATCAAACCGGACCCGAACAGGGATGCGCTGCACCACTTTGGTAAAGTTGCCGCCGGCGTTGGCCTGCGGCAGCAGGGAGAAGGTGGATAAAGTGGCTTCGCCGATAAAATCAACTTTTCCGGTATATTTTTTGCCCGGTTGATTATCCAGAGTGATATCCACCGGCTGGCCCACCTTAACTTTATACAGGTCGGTTTCCTCCACATTCGCCGTAATGTAAAGTTCGCCGGGCTTGATTACCCACGCCACCGGCTGTCCCGGCGCGCCGATTTCCCCGGCATGGGCCAGTTTCGCAATTACCAGGCCGCTTACCGGCGACTTGACCAGGGTAAGGTCGGTATTGCCGCCCCGCGGCAGGGCGGTGTCGTCCATTCTGGCGAGAACCTGCCCGGCCTGCACGGTATCGCCTTCCTCGGCTTTAATATCCAATATCTCTCCTGCAATTTGCGGGCTAACCTTATAGATATCTCCGTCCACCTTGGCATCTTCGGTGCTCACGAAATGGATGTTGTTATACCAGTAATATCCTGTAACGCCACTCAGCGCAGCCACCATTAATACCAGGACAATAATTATGGTTACTTTATTTTTCATAGGCTTCGCCCCCTTTTTTTTCTGGTTGTGGGGTCAGACCCCAGTTACCTGTTCCTGTTAATTGTTACTGTTAGCGTGTGCGGGCTCAGACCCCAGCAGAAGGGGCTGTTTTAAGGGCTTGATCATTTAACCGGTTAATCCGCCCTCATGCAGCCCGTTATTCCGCCCCTTGTTCCTCTTGAGCTTGAGTTTTTTGCCCAGGTCGTCCAGGATGGTATAAACGACCGGCACCAGCAGCAAAGTGATCAGGGTTGAAAACAGCAGGCCGCCGACCACCACCGTGGCCATCGGAGCTTGGGACTCGGAGCCTTCGCCGATGCCCATGGCCATGGGCAGCATGGCCAGTATCGCTGTCAGCGCGGTCATCAAAATAGGCCGCAAACGGGTGGGACCGGCTTTAAGAATGGCTTCGTCGCGTTCCATACCCCTGCCCCGCAAAACATTGACGTAGTCCACCAGCACGATGGCGTTTTTCACCACGATACCCGCCAGCAGGATCACTCCGATAAATGCCGGCACACTGAAAGACCTGCCGGTAAGCAGAAGGCTGAAGATAACACCGATAACGGTAACCGGCACGGAGAACATGATGATAAAGGGATACAGCAGTGATTCAAACTGCGCCACCATCACCAGGTAGACCAGGATAACTGCCAGTATCAGCGCCAGTCCCAGGTTGCCGAACGCCTTCATCATTTCCTCGTTTTGGCCGCCGAATTCAAAGGTATAGCCGGGCGGCAAAGGCAGCTTATCCAGCTTGGCGCGGATGTCTTTGGTCACACTGTTCAAGTCCCGACCGCTGAGGTCCCCGGTAATGGAAACATACCTGGACTGGTCCTCCCGGTTAATGGTGCTCGGCCCCTCCTGCTCATCAAAATCGGCCACCGTGCCGAGGGGCACGGACAGGCCCGTCTGCGACGTTACGTTAAGGTTTTTCAAGTCGGCCGGGCGGGCCGATGCGGCGTTGGCCAGCTGCACCCGGATATCGATCTCGTCTTCACCGGTGCGGTACTGGGTGGCCACGGAACCTTCAATAGCGGTGCGCAGCGTGGAGGCCACTTCCGCCGCCCCGAGCCCGTACTGCGCGGCCTTTTCGCGGTCAACCCGCACCTGGATCTCGGGCAGCCCTTCCGCCAAACTGGTCGTAACCTGCGTGGTGCCGGGCACCTGCTTAACTATATCCGCAACCTCGTTGGACAGTCGTTTTAACGTATTGAGGTCGTCACCTTTGATATCGATCTGTATGGGCGAGCCCGTGCCCTGGCCTTCGGAAGCCGGGCCGGTGGCGGAAACCGTAATATCCGCGCCGGGCATGCCTTTGACCATACCCCTGATTTCTTCGGCCACGGCTTCGGAGGACCTGTTGCGCTCGCCTTTTTTGGCCAGTTCAAAATATACCTGCCCCCGGTCGCTGCCAGATTCGCCGCCCATGCTTTCGCTGCCCGTAAAACCCACACTGGAATATATATTCCGGACTTCCGGTATTTTTTCACCCAGTTTCTCTATAGCGGTTATGTAGCGGTCGGTTTCATCCAGGTTGGTACCGTTGGGCAAATCCACCTGGACCTTGACGTACCCCTCATCCATAGTGGGCATGAATTCGGCGCCCACCAGGGGGAAACAGGCCATACTGGCGATAAAGAGCACCACCACGCCGGTAATTACCCAGCGCCTGTGCCCTAATGACCACTGCAGCATTTTTTGGTAACGGGCATACAAACGGTCGAGCCACTTTTCAGAAATTCCGTAAATCCTGCCTGTTAGCGTGGTTTCTTTGGGCTCCGACAATTTCAAAAACCTGGACGACAAAAGCGGCACCAGGGTCAGGGCCACCGCCAGCGAGGCGCCCACGGAAAACGATACGGTCAGCGCCATGGGCTTAAACAGCTGGGAAGCCAGCCCTTCCACGAATACGATGGGCAGGAACACGGCAATGGTGGTCAGCGTTGAGGCGATAACCGGGCTGGCCACCTCGGCGGTGGCCAATTTGGACGCATCCACCAGTGAATAGCCCTGCTGCCTGTGGCGGTAGATATTTTCCAAAACCACAATGGCATCGTCAACAATCAGGCCCACCCCGAGGGCAAGCCCGCCCAGGCTGATCACGTTCAAGGTCATATGGTTGAAGTAAAGCAGCACAAAAGTAAACACTATTGATATGGGGATTGACGTCGATATGATCAGCGTGCTCCGCAGGTTGCGCAGGAACACCAGCATCACCAGCATGGCCAAAATGCCGCCGAAAAAGATTTTGTCGACCACGCTCTGAATTGATTGTTCAATAAATTCAGATTGGTCCAGCAATACTTTAACTTCAAAGTCAGCCGGCAAACCGGGCTGCATCGCCGCAAGGGCTTTTTTGATGTCCTTGGCCACCTGGACGGTATTGGCCACGCTCTGCTTGTTGATCATGATGGTCAGGCCCGGCTTGCCGTTCACCCGGCTTAAACGGGTGGCTTCCTTGGTGCCGTCCTTGATTTCCGCCAGGTCCGAAAGGTGCACCTTAACCCCCGCGGGCGACGTTAACACCAGGTCCCTGATATCATTCACATCTTTGAACTCACCGGTCGCCCGGACCAGGAGGTCCTTTTTGCCTTCTTCCACCTGGCCGCCGGAGACGTTCATGTTTTCTGTTTTCAGCGCCTGCACGATTTGGTTGATGCCAAACCCGTACCCCTGCAGGCGGGACTGGTCCACCAACACCTGGATCTCCCGCTGGGCGCCGCCCATAACCCTAACGGCGGCCACGCCGGGTACCCGTTCCAACCTGGGTTGAATGTAATTTTCCGTAACCTGTTTGACCTTTACCGGGTCACGCCCGGATACCGCCATCTGCATAATGGGCAGCATGTTGGGGTCCATTTTAAAAACCACCGGGTTGCCGGCACCGTCCGGCAGCATGGGTTTGATTAAATCGACCTTTTCCCTCATCTGCAGGGAGGCGAAATTCATGTCGGTGCCCCAGTTGAACATGACAATAACCAGTGATGAACCGGTGGAACTGACCGACCGGATCGAATCCAGGTCGCTGACGGTGCCCAAAACCGATTCCAAAGGGCGCGTGACCAGGTTTTCAACTTCCTGGGGGCCCGCGCCCGGGTAATCGGTCACAACAACCGCCACGGGCAGGTTCATCTCGGGGTAAAGGTCAATATTAAGGCGGCTTAGAGAAACGCCGCCCAGAATCAGTACAACGGCAACGAGCACAGCAATGAACAACGGTCTCTTAATCGAGAATTCAGTTATTTTCATCTGCTCGTTTCACCTATTTCTTTACTTCGACTTTAACATTATCCTGCAGTGAGTCCTGACCGGAGACAACCACCTGTTCGCCTTCTTTGAGCCCGTCCTTAATTTCTATATTCTTACCGTCGCTGGCGCCGGTTGTGACCGGGCGGCTGACGGCTTTATTGTCGTTGATGACCCAAACGTTATCCCTGCCGTCTATTTTTACCACGGCTTCCCTGGGCACAACCAGGGTTTCTTTCTTTTCACCGGCCAATTGCACTTCGGCAAACATGCCGGGCTTTAATTTTTGATCAGGATTATCAATTTGCACTTTAATGGGATACGCCTTGCTTACCGGGTCGGACGCCAGGGCTATGTTGGTGATAACACCGGTGAAGGGCGTGGCTGATACAGCGCTGACCAGCACCGGAACTTTCTGACCCTGTTTGATCGCGTTAATCTGGTTTTCAGTAACCGTTGCTTTTACTACGACTTTGGCCAAATTGACCACAGAAACCACCGGAGTGGGTGAAGCCGGGCTGGCCAGCTCGCCGGGATCGACGTTCACAGCGGTAACCACCCCGTTGATGGGTGACTTGATAAAGCAGTTGTCATACTGCTGCCGGACGCTGGCCAAAGTAGCCCTGGCAGCGGCCAGCGCCGCCGTTTTGACTTGTTCGAAATCAATCTTGGCCTGCTTATAGGGAATCTCATAAGCGGTTTCAAAACCTCCCAGGCCGGCCTGCGCTATCGCCCCTGATTCATATAATTGTTTGCCGCGCTCGTAATTGGCTTTGGCCTGCTCGTAATTGATTTTGGAAACTTCCAGCGCGGCTTCGCATTGGGCCACACCCTCTTTGGCCTGCCGGACGGCGGCAGCCTGTGCTTCGTTCTCCAGGGTGACAAGCACCTGGCCCTTGCTCACCTTGTCGCCAAGGGCGACGTTAACGGAATAGACTTTGCCGCCCTGACCGCCGGGAACAACATCAGACGATGCCAGGGCCTCAAGCTTGCCGGAAACGACAGTTGTATCCGCCAGCACACCTTTCACCGCAGCAGCTGTTTTAACGGGAACTACCGTTTCCTTTCCCTCAGCGGATTGTTGTTGTTTGCCGCCGCAGCCGGCCAGGGCCGATAAGATAACCAGCCAAACAGCTAATAGAATAAAGACCTTGTGTTTAATAATCGACAACCCCCTTTAGCGCATATATCTTCTTTAGCTAAATCCTGCTATTTTGTGTCTTTCCCCAGTTCTTCCCGACGGATCATATCAATTATCTTCTCGTAGACATTAATCATATGTAACAGGTCTTCCTCAGACAACTGCCCGAGGTAGCGCTGGAGGACCCTGCGCCTTCCCTCCACGCAGCCGCGTACCACTTCCCGGCCCTCTTCCGTCAGCTCAAGCCACACCACCCGCCTGTCCTCTTCGGACCGGTGACGAGCCACCAGCCCGGCCCGGCACAGCCGGTCCACCAGCGCAGTAATGGCGCTCAGAGACACGTACAGGTCCTCGGCCACCTTGGAAACCGTAACCCGCCCTTGATCGTTAATAATATTCATCAGCACAAACTGATTGCGCGTTACCCCCTTTTCCATTGCGTCCCCCAGTTCCTGGTGCATCCGGCGCAAAAAGTACTGCACCATTTCGTCCAGGCGGTCAAAGTAGCGGTTAAGCACTTCCTGCTTCACATCCTGTTTCATTCTCCCTCCCTCCTTACTTTGTCAAATTGTTTTTCCAATTATTATTTGCAGAATTAATAATTCACTAGGTTAAGTTTATTCTTTCTATTGAAGGTTGTCAATTGGCTAACCTGTTAACTTGTGCTTAAATGGGGACGGTTTTTGCTTGCTCTCCCGATAAAGAGCAAGCATGAACCGCCTCCACCACTTGTGTCGCACGTGTAACAAGTTTGGTGCCTTGCGCCCCCTTGCCTTTATAAAAGGGCACAAAAGGCAGCCATATGGCTGCCTTTATCAGTTGCTGGGATATTTAAAATTAAATTACGGAGTGCAAATTTACTGAGCGCCTGTTTAGCACCTGTCCCAAGTTAAGCGCCAGGCACCGGATACATGCTTTGCGCCCGACTCCCGACTTCCAACTTCTGACTTCCAACTCCCGACCCGTTATTCCAATACTATTTCATAAATCATATCCCACAACATATATACAGTAACTTTGTAACCGCTTTTAAGATTGGTTTTACCTATAGTGACGCCGCCGGGATTGTGGATATATACATTATCTTGTAAGTCGTATTTTTTCCAGCTGGTTCCTTCCACCAAATAAATACTGTCCTCATCAATATCAACACTATAGGCCAGTTTGCTGGACACTTTATCCATAACCCTAAAAATATAACCACCGTCATCGTTTTCGATAACTTCCATCCTGTCTCCGACAGCCAGGACGCTGATTGCCGAGTATACTTTACCGTCGCTTTCAACCTTGCTGCCACTGCTGAAGGACAGCAAGGCGGTTTTGCCGTTGAACAACTTCAGGCTTACGGTGCTTCTGGTTGTGTCGATAAAAGTTACCTGCCCGTACTGCGGGTTGAGCACTTCAACCGTCTTCAAATCATTGCCGCTGAAAACAGCCCGCACCAGGTCGCCTATATTCACATCCGCCACATCGGGATAAGTTATGCCGGGGATAATCAACTCCGCGCCGTCCCTGATATGGAGCCATCTACTGTCCCCCTCTTCATCCACCACATCCAGCCGGTTTAAAGTATCCCTGACTGTTTCCACCCTGCAAATCAGAGTGCTCCGCAAATCGATTTCCACCACTTTATCGCCGGATAATACTAGGTACGCATAATCGCCCCGCCTGAGCTCGTCAACTTCGTCCCGGTTATCCTGGCTGTTGACGTCGGCATTTTTGGATATAAAATAAGTTTCTTTATCACCGTTGTCCCTTTGGAATTCCATAATCAAACTGTCGGCATCAATGCTGGTGATTACACCACCAACCTTATTGTCGGTTGCCAGATAGATGATGTCCCCGTCAAACAGGCGAATCTTGACATCCATATCTTTTTTAACATCACTTAAGTCTGCATTATCGTCATCATCCACAATGATACGCGCATTGCCCAAAACATCATATACATCTATCGTCCCAGTGCGGTCTTTCAGGGTGACCCGGTCGTTTGTCGTGTCAACGGCCATGACGGTGGCGGTAAAATCATTTTCAGCCTGGCGCCCGAAAACGGTTATTGATGTTACCGCGCCGTCGTTGATTGTCGCCGAAACCGTGTCCCCCTCTTGCAAATCGGAAACATAAGCGCCGGTCGTACCGGAAATGTTGACCTGCACGTCCGCAGGCAAAGTGTAGACATACAGCTTGCCGTCCACTTCAAGGTTGATAAAATTCTTTGCAATATTCAAGGCCACAATCTTACCTGTTAAAGTAAGCCGTGAGGCAACCTCCAATATTTCAATTCCGGTGACTTCGTTGTCTTGTACGGTTACCTTAACCCGGTCACCCGTAGTAATATCATTCAAGGCGGGCAGCCGAACACCCGGAGCGGTAACATTGACCGTGCCGCTCAACCTGTAAGGCTGCAACCGGTCATCACTTAATTGAAGGGTCAAAAGCCCGGCTTCCTGGTCCAAGTCATATACGACCCCTTCTGTTGCCAAAGAGCCGCTTTTTGATTTAACATTTATACTCAAAACGTAACCTTGCGCATCCAGTCCAACACTTACTTCATCCCCGGGCTGAAGCGCATTTAAACCCTGGGCGCTGGAGCCCACAACAGAAACGGAAGCGCTACCCGGCAGGTAAAGAGTTTTTAGATTCCCCCCAGCCTCCTCCACCACAAAGGCGCTTAATTCCGGATAAATTTTTACCACCAGTCCGCTTACAGTGCTGGACGCCTGCTGCCCGGCATTGTTGCCGCCCGTTCCCTGCAATGCATTTGATGCGCGGCTTAAAAAAGATACCATTTCCGCCCGGGTTACTTCACGGTCGGGCTTAAATGAATTATCAGGATAGCCTGCTATCAACTTGTTGTCCTGGGCCACCCTCACATAATAAACAGCCCAATCCGGTATTTTAAAAGTATCCGTAAATACGGGCATTAATAATTTTTCCTCGGCTTCCGCTTCTTTACCGATCATCCGCACCAGCAGCCTGGCCACCCAGGCCCTGTTTGCAGCACTGTAGGCGCTGAACTGATCGGAATCTTTGATCAACCCCTGCTGCAATGCCAGTTTAACATCACTTACCGCATAACTGGGAACAGGGAATGAAACTTGAGGAAGTGTACCGGTTGAAGAATTCTGCAAACCCAATGTTCTAACGGCCATGCAAACTGCTTCAACCTGGCTGACGGTATTGTTGGGTTTGAAGGTCCCGTCCGGGTAACCGCCTATAACGCCCCGGCCCGACATTGTTTTAATGATGTTAGCAGCCCAATGGTCGGACTTGACATCGGAAAAATCAGCCCGTGCCGCTCCGCTAAAAAATAAGGTCGGCAGCATGGCCAGCAATAAAACCGCCAATCCCTTGAGCAGGCTTTGTTTCCACATCATAAAATCCACTCCCCCGGTATTTTTTCTGCACCAAACTTGCCTTTACACACTTGCTCTACTTGCTTTTAATAATTTATATTTATTTCGACAGCTATAGCCCAAATCCTGCCAAGTAAGGATAAATCCTCTGCACTGATTTGACGACAACTATAAAGAGTTTACGGAAATATTTCTGTGGGAAGATGAACGCAAAGTAGATAAGACGGGTTGGGCAAGCTTGGCCGGTAATACTTATGAGGTGGATTTGGAACTGGTGGGCCAAAGAGTTTTGCTAAGGTGCTTGAAGAATAGCATATAGGCCGGGTTTTAGCTGATTATGACACAAAAAAGGCAGCCTCTTGGTCTGCCTTTTTTTGTTGTTCGGATATTCTCGAACTACTGAGAGCTTGTATTGAGTTAACTGCCAGGGTAACGTTTTTATATGTTGTCAACAACCCCGTCCCCGTGTCATCATGGCACCCTAACACGGGGCGATGGCATGGCGGGATTCGCACCCGCTATATAAGGCGACCTAGCTCGGACGCACAGCCCGGCACCTTATTGACAAATACGAAAATGGTTATAAAATGATAATTAACTAATTAGTTAGTTAATTATCGAAAGATGGTGTTGCCATTGAAAGATATTGAATCAAAAGCTAAGGAAACCAAACAACGTATTCTGCGGGCAGCGGAAAAAATTTTTGCCCAAAAAGGTTTAGACGGCGCCAGGGTAGATGAAATTGCCGGGCTGGCAGAAATAAATAAACGCATGCTTTATTATTATTTTGATAATAAAGAAAAACTGTACCAGGCCGTGCTGAGTAGAAATTTTGCCAAAATCTATACTACGGGTAAGCTGGCTGTCAGAGAGGGCAGCAGCCCCAGGGAAAAGGCTGAGCAGGTTATTAGAAGTTACTTTTATTTTCTGGCGGAAAATCCTGAGTATGTCCGCATTATGGGCTGGGAGGCCATGCAGGGCGGAAAATATGCTAGGGAATTACTGCCCGGCTATCTTTGGGAAAGCTGGCCCGCTTTAAATGAGATTATGGAATCAGGGGTTCAGGAAGGAATATTCCGGCCCAATATTGATATTCGCCAATTCTTGGTGAGTGTGAATTCTTTGTGCCTTCATTACTTCACCCGCCGGTACATGTTGCAAATTATGTGGGAGGAAGACATAACTTCCCCGGCGATGCTGGAAAAAAGGCTGCAGCATATACTTGAACTGATTTTTGAAGGCATCTCCTGTTAACTTAATCATTGTTACTTAAATCAGAGGGAGGATCAAAAAGTGTCTGCCGGTGCCTTTACAAAAATTAATCTCCAAAAAACCTTGGTGGCAGTCCTGTTTTTGGGGCTCATAATTGCCACCATAGTTATTTTTCATATTTACTTTGCCAGCAAACAAAGTGCCCTCGCCGAAGAACAAAAAAGCTTAACTACCACAGGAACGGTGGAAGCGAAAAGTGTGATGGCTTCTTTTAAAGTACCTGGGAAAATAGTCAAGTTCTATTGTGACGAAGGGAGCAAAGTGCAGGAAGGGCAGAAACTGGCCAAACTGGAGAGCATAGAAATAGCGGCTAAGCTAAGTCAGGCTCAGGGTGCCTACCAGTCAGCCCTGGCTCAGGCCCGCGAAGCAAGTGAGGCCATTTCGTTAACCGACCAACAGGTGGAAGCTGCCATAGATCAGGCCCGTGCTAAAGTGGCCCAAGCAGAGGCAAGCCTAAATAATGCTCAAGAGACATATGACCGGATGACCGTCTTGCACCAAGAGCAGGCCATTTCCGACGATGACTACGACAAAGCAACCACCGGCTATGCCTTGGCTCAAAACCAATTAAAAGAGGCCCAGGCTGTCCTGAGCCAGACACTGGCAGCCCGCATCAAGGTGCAGGTATCCCAATCACAATACCAGGCTGCACTTGGCCAAGCTGAACAGGCACGGGGAGTTGTCAAGGAAATCCAAGCCACCTTGGATAACACCTTGCTAAAATCACCGCAAACCGGCTATGTCACCCAAAAATATCTTGAGCAGGGGGAAATGGCCAACGCCGGTACCCCTGTTCTGGAAATTACCGATTTGAAGCATACATACGTCAAGCTTTTTATTGATGAGAAAAAAATTGGCCGGGTACACCTTAAACAGGAGGCGGAAATTAAAGTAGACGCCTATCCCGGCAAGATTTTCCGGGGCCAGGTGGTCTGGATCAACGATGCCGGAGACTTTGCTGTGCAAAAGGCGGTTAACGAACAGTTTAGCCACGATATCCGCAGTTTTGAGGTAAAGGTGGCTGTCCCCAATCCGGACCTGACACTGAAGGTGGGTATGACTGCTGTGGTAAAGCTGCTTGAGGAATAAAATTAACATTGGAGGGATTCAGCTATGCCACCTATTATAGAAGTCAAAGATCTGCTTCAGGTTATAAGAAAAAAAAGCGTTTTTAATGGAGTGTCCCTGGAAGTTCAGGCAGGAGAATGTTTCGGTTTGTTCGGCAACAAATCCGCCGGTAAAACAGCCCTGCTGCATATTCTGGCTGGTATTGACAGGTTTACGGCAGGCAGTGTCAGGATCATGGGATACGATATCAGAAAAACCGAAAGATTTAAAAGCCATTTAGGGCTGGTAACTCAGGAAAGAAGCCTTTTTCAGGATTTAAAGGTTTGCGAAAACCTGGACTTTATCGCCGCACTAAAAAAGGCCGACTCACAAAACATCAGGCAGGTGGTGGAGCAACTGGAACTGCAAAGTTACTTAAATGAACCGGTAGAAACACTGGATGAAGGTGTCTACCAGCGTCTTGCCCTGGCCTGTGCATTAGTAAATGCACCCAAGTTATTACTGATCGACGAATTAATTGACGGCCTTGATTTCCATTCTTATAAATTAATTGCCAAAGCAATAAAAAATTATTTATCCACTGGAGGTACTTGCCTCTGGGCGTTTCACAGAGTTAAATTTAGTGCTTACATGGACAGGATAGGCTGGCTGGATAAAGGAGAAATTATCGTTTACCGGCCCGGTGAGCTGATAAAAGAATATCGCAATATTTTTCAAATAAATGAAAAACACAAGCTACTTCATTAATATTGGAGCAACTCAACTTTTCAAAAGTGGTGATCATTATGTTTAAGCAAGGCCTGTCCGTAATGTACCGGGAAATAACTTATATGTGGCGGGACCGGGGTCTGAGAAACCTCTTGCTCATTGGACCTTTGCTGGGATTGTTTTTATTTTACGCTACTTACAGTGCTCAGGCAATCAAAGACATACCCACAGCCATAGTCTGTTTGGACCGGTCCGACACCGCACGTCAGCTGGTTGAGGACATGAAAAATGCTGAATATTTAAAGGTTATAGCCTATCCCCCTAACTTTCAGGATCTGGAGGAGTTAATTAAAAATGGCCGTGTTGTGGTAGGTATAGTTATTCCGGAGGATCTGGGCCAAAAGGTTGCCCTGCACCGCCAGGCAACTGTCCTGGTTGCGGTGGACGGCAGTAATATGATTTATGCTACTAACGCCGCCAGTGCTGTTATGACTGTTACCCACACTATCAGCGCCCGGGCAGGCATCAATGCCCTGGTATCTAACGGTATAAACTTCAGCCAGGCCCAGGAGGCTTACCAGGGTATTAATATTCGGGAAGAGCCGTGGTTTAACCCCACCTTGAATTATGCTTATTTTTTAGTGTTGGCTTTAACTTTAAACATATGGCAGCAATGTTGCACGCTGGTTGCCAGTATGAACGTAATAGGAGAAACCGGGCGCAGGAGTTGGTACCAGATTAAGGCCTCCGGCATTTCTGTTTTTAAATTGTTTTTCAGTAAATCAATTGTACAGGTGACCATGTTTATGCTTCTGGTTCTACCCATTTATATTATTTCCTATATTTTCCTGCATATCCCTATGCACTGCAATTTTGGATTGCTGCTATTGTTTACACTGGCTTTTACTCTTGCCCTGCACAGTATTGGTACACTAGCCTCCAGCTTGAGTCACAGTGCCATAGACTCCATTAGATTGGGCATGCTGATTGCACTGCCTTCTTTTATACTTTCCGGTTATACCTGGCCAATGGAGTCAATGCCCCATTACCTGCAGCAAGCCGTAAAAATATTGCCACAGACCTGGTTTTTTCAGGGTATCAATTATTTAACCTTTAAAAACCCCGGGCCGGCATTTATTGGACATTACTTTCTGATTCTGTCCCTTACTGCAGTCACCTGTTATGGGGTGGCGGCTATCGTGACTTTACGTAAATAACAGCATAATCCCTTGGCCTTCTCCATTCGAAGGATAAATTTCATGCAGGGAGGATCTCACTTGCGACAGGTGCTAAACATAACTTATTATGAAACGATTCACATATTACGAAACAGACTGCTCTTAGGGCAAATATTTTTCGTGCCATTTCTCTACACCTTGCTTCTCGGCACGGTTTATATCGCAGGAGTTTTAAACAATATTCCCCTGGGCGTAGTTGATCTGGATAACTCACAATTGAGCCGGGAAGTTGTTACTGCTTTTGCCAACAGTCCGTACTTTAAATTAAATAAACAAATAAATACCTACCACGGACTGGAACAGGCAATGAGAGACGGTACGGTGCGGGCCGGCATAGTGATCCCCGAAGACTATGCCCAGAAGGTTTCCTTGCATCAAAACACTAAAGTTTTAATGGTCTATGACAGCTCCAATCTTATCTGGGGCTATAATACCAGGAAATACGCCCGTGAGGTAATTAACAGCTTTAATATCGATCATACAGCAGCTTATCTGGCCGGGTTGGGTTTAACCCAAGAGGAAGTCCATAATAATATGGACACAATTTCCTTAAACATGGAAGTATGGTATAACCCCACGTACAGTTATGCTACCTTTATCCTTTTAGGAATCATTTTAATGATACTGCACCAGATTGGACTGCAAAGTGTCGGTTTAACTGTTACCAGGGAAAAAGAGCAAAATAGCTGGCTTCAGTTTCTCAGTTCATCAGTACCTCCATGGAAAATTTTCCTGGGCAAATGTCTGCCCTATTATACCGGCGGCTTTTTTAACTACGCCCTGCTGCTCTGGCTTGCCAGTGATCTGATACACGTAAAAATCAGCGGCTCACTGTTATTATTAATCCTTTTAGGTGTAATTTATATTCTTGTTATCAATGCTGCGGGCTTTTATATTTCGGTAAAGGCAGCCAATTCATTGCAGGTTACCCGGTACATAATGCTGCTGTCTGTCCCTATGTTCATTATTTCCGGTTACACCTGGCCAAGCAGATATATACCGCCTTATATAAACAAACTGGCCCATTTGCTGCCCTTCACCTGGATGTCTGAAGGTTTTCGGTTGGCCACCCTGAAAGGATTGGGGTTTCATTACCTAGTCAGCCATATTCTTGCACTGACCGCAATGTCTGTGGCGGCGCTATTGCCGGCAATGACCTTCGACAAACACAGAAAGTTTCCGGGATAATAATAGACTGTAAACACCTATATTTTTAAAATTTTTTTGTATAAAATTTTTAAAAAGAAACTTTAATCTAAATTGATTAAAATTTCTTGATTTTACGGCTAATTCATTTTATATTTATATATAGCTCAGGGGCGAAAGTATCTTTTTTGAAAGGAGTGAACAGAGCCATAAAATGAATACGGGTTTTTCTGTATTTTTTAACTTTTACAGGAAGTAGCTAATCCAGGATTTTTAAATTTATTAGGAGGTAACGCCTTTGCGTAAAAAATGTTTATTATTTCTTGTTGCGGCTTTATTGATCGTTTTAATTGCTACACCGGCCCAGGCGAAAACTCCCTCGGTTACCCTGAACGGCAAGATTTTAAACTGCTCAACTCCCCCGATTATTGACAACGGCAGTACCCTTGTACCCATGCGGACTATTTTCGAAGCTTTAGGCGCCAGTGTGAAATGGGACGCCTCCTCTAAAACTGTAACTGCCACCAAAGGCAGCACTAAAATTCAGCTGGTTATTGGCGGGCAAGCTTACAGAAACGGTGCAAAGGTCAATTTAAATACACCTGCCCAATTGTATCAAGGCAACACCATGGTACCGCTGCGTTTTGTCAGTGAAGCCCTGGGCGCCAGCGTAAAGTGGGACGGTAGCACATCAACAGTTAAAATAACTTCGAGCGGCGCGCCTGCACCAGCCCCGGCAAAACCGGCGCCGCAATCGCAGCCCAAACAAACGGAAACTTCAACTTCAAAAAACCCAGGCACCTCAGCTAATAAAAGCGCAGCTAAAACACCTTTTGAAAAATACTTGGACGGAATGCATGCCCGTTTCCTGCCAGATAAGGCTAAAGGCAAGTCTATCACTTACCAGTTTATTATTAACGAGGGACATCCCGGCAAGTATTACGTCAGCATTAAAGATGGCAAATTATCTACAGGCGAAGGCACTGTTTCAAGTCCCTCTGTTACAATCACTGTCGGTGAACAGCTGTGGCTGGATATTGCTGCCGGCAAAGTTAATGGAACAACGGCTTACTTAACCAAAAAATTTAAGGTTAACGGCAATCCATTGCTGGTACAAGAGATGGAAAAGTATTTCAGAAAGGAATAATTTAACCAAAAACACACAAGCATTGGATAAAAAACGCCGTAGTGTTTTACTACGGCGTTTTTTAATACCTCTATATAATATAACAATATATGTTCCTAATAGCGTTCCTAATAGCCCAAGCCACAACCGCAAGTATCTCAAAAAGGTATAAAGATTAAGTTTACCGGAAGGTATGACCCGGCCGGAGGTATAAACTCCAGCACTTTCTCTTCCCCCGATCCAATTACACCGATCATGGCGAACTCCGTCTGCGGCTGCATTATGCCTCGGTTGGGCAAATTAAAAGCCTTTCCGTCCCATTCTCCGGACCCGGCAAATACGCCCCCACGGGGTGAGAATATAACCCCCACCCGGTGCTTGGAATGAATTCTTACCCGGTAAACCACACCGTAGTTGCCGCTATTGTTGCCGAGCAAGCCATAACGGCCCATGGTGCTGGTATTTGTATCCTTGCCGTATAAGAACGCATCATCTTTACCGTCTGCTATGATTAACCTTGTCGGCTGCCCGCCGTCCACCTGCACCGACATTGACCGGTCAGCCATCGGAAAGGTACCCCGGATGTGTTTTTCGTCCCTGGGAAGAACCGGAAGTTTTTCATACATATTGATCGGGTCCTGGCTGCCCACTGCCACCACCGCAAATAACAGGTTATCACTCGCATTTATATCAAACATGCCATGCACGGTTTGATTGGGTTTGATTTGAATTTGGTCACCATTATTCAGAACTGCTTTTTCGCCCGGCTGCAACTCTAGAAATCGCGCGTCGCTTGGATTAAAGTCAAAGTAACGGTAAGCAGCAGTACGCCCTATTGTCATGGGGTCGCCGGGACCGGCAACACCAAATTTTTTTACCGCTAATTTAACCGGCTTGTCACCCTGATTTATTGCCAGTAGATAAATTCTTTTCGTTTCACTGGAACCGTTAAGATGGTGGTAAAAAAGCCGGTTTTCCCCTTTCAAGGTATCGCTGTACAATATTCCGTCTTCCCTTACGGTCTCCGGGCTATCGCTGACAAGCACCTTATTCCTGGTCATACTTACTGCAGGATCCACCATGGGTAGTTGTAATACCGGTAGATTAATATTCCCCAGTGGTTCGCCCGGAATGGGGTTGTGCAGGTTATATGTCAGCCTGTCCATCAATACTTCTCCGGTCACTTTGACCACCTTTGTGCAGGGCTTACTCCACGCACCCCGGCTATCCTTGACCGTCAAAGTTACAGTATATTCCCCCGTCGCAAAAAAAGCCCTTTCATTTCCTGACCACTTTCTTTCCACAATTTGGTCCCCGTCGGGATCTTTGCTGTTATCTTCATAATCAACTGTTTCCCCCTGGTCAACCGTATCCTTTTTTATTGTAAAATCAGCCACAGGGGGCTTGTTGGGCGGCGGCAGCTGTTTAATATTTATTTCCTTTGTTTCCGGCATATAAACTAACCCGTAATTCATGTTTTCCACCAGAAAACGTAGAGGTACCAGCGTGACACCCTTTTCAATAACCGGCGCTGCTCCAATTGTATGTACCGTTCCGTTAACCAACGCCTCTTTACTGCCCTGTTGCAGCTGTATTTCCAATTCTACTTGCAAAACGTTTATATTTTTCGTTTCATTGTTCCAGTTTACCTTTGCGCCGAAATTTTCAGCAATAAAACGCAAGGGTACCAGAGTAGAACCATCGCTGACGCGGGGGGCAACTTCCATTTCATATGGCTCCCCGTTTACCTTAGCGAGCGGCTCGCCTAACGTTATTGTTATTGCTTTGGTCTCGTTATCGGCGCTGGCCGAAACAGCAGTCCCAGTTAAAATGAATATTGCTAAAAAAATATACTTTAAAAATTTCTGCAAATGTTCCACCCCATTTAATATTTTTTTATATTATGGACTGCTAAAAGGTACTTTTTGTTCCATGTTATTGTAATTTGTTTTATTAGAACAGTCAAATTGTAGCATTTTTAAACTGTAATTTTAAAAGCAAAAACGCTTGTACCCGAATTAAACAGGTAACAAGCGCTTTTGTTATTGACTGGTTAAATAACTCAATAACTAATTCAATGCTATTTGACAGTCAGCGTGGCGGTCTTGGTTGTGTTATCCCAGCTGGCTGCGGCGCCAAGGGCAATACCGGCTTGGGACAGGGACACGAATGTCCGGCCGTCTTTCAGTTCCGCGCCCTTGTCGGTGGGCAGAGCCACGCCGTTCAGTTTAACCTGACTTACGCCCACGGTAATCTGGGCCACGCGGTCGCCCTTGATAAAGGTAGCGGTCTTGGTCGCGTTATCCCAGAAAATGTTCTGCGGGGCCACACCAAGCGCATTGGCTGCGTCGCGCAGTTGTACCATGATCCTGCCGCCGGAGATGTAGCTGCCGTTGTCACCAAGGGTAACGGTGGTGGTCAACTTGCTCTCGCCGGGAGCCGGAGTGCCCACTGTTGCAAGGACAGTCTTGGCAGCGGTAGCTGTTTCAGGGAACAGTTGGTAGTCGCTGTTAACAGGGAAGCAATCCTTGTCGCTTACTCGCAGGTACCCGCCAACAGCAGTGCCATATTCGTCTTTTACATCAGATTCGTTGTTTACTTCGCCTACTGCAGCGCCTTTAACTTTAACAGTTACGTCCCCCTCGGGAGCGGTGCGGTCCACACCGACTTCCAGGTTCTTCAGCTCGATGGTGCTGGCTACGCTGCTGTCGCTGTCGATGGGGATAATCAGGTCTCTGTCGTTGTTGCCCGTGGTTATGCCGCCATCGTCAATTTTCAAGTTGCCTTCAGTTACTTTGATGTCGGAGTATTTGCTCCACTTGAAGCCTTCGGGCAGCTGGAGGATCAGGTCGTTGTTGTCGCTTATGGCACCGGCCACATTCTCGGTAACGGTGAGGTCTCCTACCGCCTGGCCGTTTTTACCAATGCTCAGTACGGGTGTGGCTGATGCTTTAATGGCTACCGGCTGGCTTACTTTGGCTACGGTCAGTTCTCCGGTCAGACCGGCTGTCCCGCCTGCTTCGATGACCAGGTCGCCTGTAGTGCCGGGTTCAACGGCCACTTCCATTCCGGAAAGGGTCAGTTCCGCTGCGTCTGTGGACGGACCTGTAAATGTCCATTTTGCTGTTTTACCGTCTTTGCCGGGGAAGCCTTCAAAGGTCAGGCCCGCGCTGTTGTCGCTGTCGGTGTCGATTTTACCCCACTTGTAGTTGGAGGGCAGGGTCAGCAGCAGGGTACGTCCAGGTACCAGGCTCCCCTTAATGGATTCTTTGATTTTGATGTCGGCAATCTTTTGTGCCAGTTGACCGGATACGATGTTGGTGGGTTCACCGGCACTGATGCTTGTTTCAAATTGCCCGTAATGGCCGACGACGATTTCGTTCTGGTTGTGGCTGGTGTCGCCGTCTATCTGGGCTACTACGTCGCCAACTTGTGCTTCGGTTTCATCTGATACGGTTATAGGTGCTTCAAACTTAAAGGAGATGGCTTTGGTACTGCTGAATTCGGTAAGGGTATCAACAGTTCCGTCACCGTTAATATCGTATTTGATGCTTGCCAGGTTTAATTTGAGTTTCTTATTGTCGGCAGTAAATGCTGCTTTAAGCACGTTCTCCAATTGAGCGCCGGAGATGGTTTGGGTTGCACCATTGTTAACTTTTACGCTGGCTTCGCCCCAAAGTACGGTTACTTTGGATACTGCGCCCCACTCAAAACCGTTCGGAAGGGTGAATTTCAGGCTCTCGGCTTCGTTGTCCAGGGTGTCGTTTACTGATTCATCAACACGAATGGTTGTCGTGTCGTTGTCGCTGAATGTGGGGTCATCTGTTACTACGATGTCAACGTCACCGGATCCAACGCGACC
>NZ_AUMW01000016.1 GCF_000430885.1 Desulfotruncus alcoholivorax DSM 16058
TCCCGGCGTTATCCCAGGCTATCAGGCAGGTTATCCACGCGTTACTCACCCGTCCGCCACTAAGTCTAGCAAAAAGTAAGCTTCTTGCTATTCTCCGTTCGACTTGCATGTGTTAAGCACGCCGCCAGCGTTCGTCCTGAGCCAGGATCAAACTCTCCATGTATTTTTTTATAAAGAGTTTAATCTTTGCTCTCGTTTGGAATTACTCTTCAAAGCTTTTGCTTTGACGAGGTTCTTTTGCTTGATTGCGCTCGCGCACAATCGCATCTCAACTCTGTTTAGTTTTCAAGGACCTGGTTCGGTTTTCCACCGCTCGTTCAGCGGCGTTTTTAATTTTATCATCACTGGGCCGTTATGTCAAGTTCTATTTTTTGATCTTGTTTCCGTCTTTTTTTGCCGGCTCACAGCGACTTTTATATGTTATCATTATAACCGGTTATTTTCAAGTGTAAATTAATAGCGTTTGTTTTAACCGGCAATAATCACGATTTATAATATAGCAGACGTTTAATCCCTTGTCAACAAAAAAAGCGCGCTAAATCAGTTCCTTTAGCACGCTTTCAGTATTTTTTTTCCTTAACCCTTAAATTGGGGACATTCCTCGAAGGGGTGTGCCCCTTTACTCATCCCCGCCATCATCAGTTGCAACAACCCTTGCCACCGCAACCAAGTGATCTCCTTCGCTTAATTTCATCAGCAACACACCCTGAGTGGCCCGGCCGAACAATGAAATATTATCAGCCTTTAATCTAATCATTATCCCATCGGCACTAATCATCAATACTTCTTCATCAGGTGCAATAACCTGAAGCGAAACCACATGGCCATTACGGGGTGTACATTTAATATTTGTTACTCCCATGCCGCCCCTGGTCTGGGTTCTATATTCATCGAGTCTGGTTCTTTTACCATAACCCTTGCTGGTTACAACCAATAAATCGCTACCTTCCCGCACCCTATCCATGGATACCACTACATCATCTTCCTTTAGGGTGATGCCTTTTACCCCTCGGGATGCCCTGCCTGTAGGACGAACATCACCTTCGGAAAATCTAATGGCCATACCAAACTTGGTTCCAATTATTATCTCTTCATCATTTTCAGTCATTAATACGTCTATAAGCGAATCACCTTCGTCCAGGTTTAAAGCAATTATGCCATCCCGCCTGGATGTATCATATTCGTTTAATGAAGTCTTTTTAACTATGCCGTTGCGGGTCAGCATAAAAAGATAATGATTGGAGTAGTATTCCTTAATAGGTATAACCGTGGTTATATGTTCATCGTTGTCCACATAAAGCAGGTTTACTATGGCAGTGCCTCTGGCTTGCCGACCGGCTTCAGGAATCTCGTATCCTTTAAGCCGGTAAACTTTGCCTTTAGTAGTAAAAAACAAAAAATAATGATGCGTTGTAGCAATAAAAAGGTGTCTGAGAAAATCGTCATCTTTAACGCCCATTGCGTGAATACCGCGGCCGCCTCTTCTCTGGCTGCGATAAGTTTCAAGAGGCATTCTCTTTATATATCCTTCATTAGTAATGGTTACAACTATATCTTCTTCGGGAATCAGGTCAATATCCTCAAAATCTATACTCTCATCGGTAATGGCGGTACGGCGTCTATCACCGTATTTTTCTTTAATCTCCAGTATTTCCTGTTTAATAATGCCCAGCACCATTTTTTCATCTGCCAGTACTGACCTAAAATAATCAATTTTTTTGATCAATTCCTTATATTCGGCCTCCAGCTTATCTATTTCAAGACCGGTTAAACGGTGAAGACGCATGTCCAGAATGGCCTGGGCCTGTTTTTCGGTAAAACTGAATCTATCCATCAGGTTTTTTCTGGCTTGGTCCACAGTCCTGGAACCACGAATTATTTTAATTACTTCGTCAAGGTTGGCGAGAGCAATACGCAATCCTTCTACAATATGGGCCCTTTCCTCGGCCTTGTTTAGATCATACCTGGTACGCCTGATAATTATTTCCTTTTGGTGTTCCAAATAGTGGTAAAGTAATTCTTTAAGGTTTAAAACTTTTGGCTGCCCATTAACCAGCGCAAGCAATATTACCCCAAAAGAATCTTGCATTTGGGTATGTTTATAAAGCTGGTTTAGTATGACTTGCGGATTGGCGTCCCGGCGTAATTCAATAACTATCCGCATGCCATGCCGGTCAGACTCATCTCTAAGGTCAGTAATACCTTCGATTTTTTTATCTTTAACCAGTTCGGCTATTTTCTCAACCAGTTTGGCTTTATTTACTTGATATGGCAGCTCGGTCACAATAATGCTGCTTTTTTTACCTGTTTCTTCAATTTCAGCCTTGGCCCTAACCTTTATTGAGCCCCTGCCTGTCCTATAAGCAGATTTAATGCCTTCTCGCCCCATAATTATAGCACTGGAAGGAAAATCAGGTCCTTTAATTACTTTCAATAAGTCATTAATGTCTGTCTCAGGGTTATCAATTAACATAACGACTCCATCAATAACCTCGGTAAGGTTATGCGGCGGAATATTAGTGGCCATACCCACCGCAATTCCGGCAGAGCCGTTTACCAGTAAGTTTGGAATGCGGGAAGGTAAAATAACAGGCTCCTTGCCGCTTTCATCATAATTTGGTGCAAAATCAACAGTTTCTTTTTCAATATCAGACAGCATTAAAGTTGCTATTTTGGACAAGCGTGCCTCAGTGTAACGCATGGCCGCTGCTGCATCGCCATCTACCGATCCAAAGTTGCCGTGCCCGTCTACCAAAGGATAACGGGAAGAAAAATCCTGGGCCAATCTTACCAATGTGTCATAAATTGCAGCATCACCATGGGGGTGGTATTTAGCCATAACTTCACCGACAATGTACGCCGATTTGCGATGGGGTTTGTCAGGTGTAACCCCCAGTGTTTGCATGGCGTAAAGAATTCTACGGTGAACAGGTTTCAGACCGTCCCTTACATCTGGCAAAGCCCTGCCCACAATTACACTCATAGCATAATCTAAATAAGAATGTTTCATTTCATCGTTTATATCAATAGGAACCACTTTTCCGGTTAAAGCAGGCACGGATATTTCACCTCAAACTGTAAATTATTACACTTTATTAGTATAATTGCCGTAATTGGCTTAGGCAATACCGACTAGGCTTAAACTAAAAGAGCGGGAAACGCTGTTCCCGCCAAAGTAGAAACTTTGCATCATACATCAAGGTTTCTGACATACCTTGCGTTTTCTTGAATGAATTCACGTCTTGGCTCAACCTTATCCCCCATCAACATGGAAAATATATTATTAGCTTCAATAGCATCTTCAAGCTGGACCTGCATAATTGTTCTCGAATCAAAGTTCATTGTAGTCTCCCATAATTGTTCCGGGTTCATCTCCCCCAAGCCTTTATACCTTTGTATTGAAATTTTATCACGCCCTATTCGTTTTAATAATTGGTCTAATTCATTATCACTGAACACATAATGTTCTTCTTTCGTTTTGCGCACCCGGTATAAAGGTGGCTGGGCAATAAAAACATAACCATTTTCGATTAACTGCTTCATATGCCGGTAAAAGAAAGTCAATAGTAAAGTTCGAATATGAGCTCCGTCAACATCGGCATCAGTCATAATAATTACTTTGTGATAACGGGCCTTTTCTATATTGAAATCTTCCCCGATACCGGTCCCCAAAGCGGTTATTAAGGCTCTAATTTCTTCATTGGCTAAAATTTTATCCATTCTGGCTTTTTCAACATTTAAAATCTTACCCCTGAGGGGCAAAACCGCCTGAAAACGCCTGTCCCTCCCCTGTTTAGCAGAACCACCGGCAGAATCACCTTCAACTATAAATATTTCACTAAGTGACGGGTCCCGTTCGGAACAATCAGCTAATTTTCCAGGCAGCGTTGAACTTTCAAGAGCATTCTTGCGCCTTGTTAATTCCCTTGCTTTCCTGGCAGCTTCCCTGGCCCTGGCTGCATTTACTGATTTATCTAAGATTTTACGTGCCACCTGTGGGTTTTCTTCAAGAAAAGTACTTAGTTTTTCTGCCACCACAGTGTCAACAATGCCTCTTACTTCACTGTTACCAAGCTTTGTTTTAGTCTGACCCTCAAATTGAGGTTCCGGAACTTTAACACTGATTACAGTAGTTAAACCTTCACGAATATCCTCACCGAGTAAGCTTGAACCGTTTTTAATAATATTATATTTTTTACCGTAATCGTTGATCACCCGGGTTAGTGCAGTTTTAAACCCGGTTTCATGGGTTCCGCCGTCAACGGTATGAATGTTATTTACGAAGGAAAATAAATTTTCCACATAACCGTCAGTATATTGCAGGGCAACTTCAACCATAATCTGGTCTTTAACGTCTTCAAAATAAATGGGTTTATGTAAAGCGTTTTTATTTTTGTTCAAATGTAGCACAAAATCTTTTATTCCGCCGGAATGTTGGTACACAAACTGCTGTTCTGTGCGTTCATCAATAAAGGTTATCTTGATACCTTTTGTTAAATAAGAAAGTTCCCTAATTCTCTGAATTAATATTTCCTGATTAAACACTAATTCTTCAAATATCTCCGGGTCGGGTTTAAAAGTAATTCTGGTACCTGTATTTTTTGATTTTCCTATTTTCTTTAATTTAGAAACTGCGACACCCCGCTCATAACGCTGGTGCCAGATAAAACCCTCCCGGCGCACCTCTACTTCAAGCCATTCCGACAGTGCATTGACCACAGATACACCGACACCGTGCAGACCGCCACTAACTTTGTAACCGCCACCGCCAAACTTTCCGCCGGCGTGAAGCATGGTCAAAACTACCTCAACGGCAGGTAAGCCCATTTTGGGATGAGTGTCCACAGGTATACCGCGCCCGTCATCAATTACAGTAACGGTATTATCATAGTGAACAATTACTTCAATTTTTTTGCAGTAACCTGCCATGGCCTCGTCAATGCTGTTATCAACCACTTCATAAACCAAGTGATGAAGCCCTCTTAAACTGGTGCTGCCAATGTACATCCCGGGCCTGCGCCTAACAGCTTCAAGCCCCTCTAATACTTGAATTTCTTCCGCACTGTATCTGTTGTTGTTCTCCAACAATCACAGATCCTCCGTTTCCAAACTGGTTAGTCTTCACTTGATACTGGGGACAAAGCTCGCTTTTTTAAGGTAGTGCAAGAAATTGGAGACAAATAAATTTCATTGTTAGTAATTACGTAAGTTTTTTCTTTTCCGGGTTCTGAAATATTTATAATAAAACCTTCGTCGCCGGCTATCTCCAAAAATTCCCTGGTAATAGCGGAAGCTTTTGATCTAATATCTAAAATGGCAACTATTTCCCTTTTAGGAACAATTACGTCCCCTCCGAGGTGTAAAAACATCCGCTATTCCTCCCTTAAATTGGGGACATTCCTCAATGAGGTGTGTCCCCTTTCCTCTATAGTTCCCCTGTTAATAAAGTATATCCTGTCCACATGACGGCTAATTGTTTTGGGAATTTCAGTAGTTGTGATAAATGCTTGATTATTGCCGCTAATAAGCTTAATTAAGTAATTTTGGCGATTTTCATCTAACTCCATTAAAACATCATCCAGCAACATAATTGGATTTTGTCCTGATTGACGTTTAAATAATTCCATTTGTGCAGCTTTTAAAGCCAGCACTACCGACCTTACTTGCCCTTGCGATCCGAAATTACGAATATCCTTATTATTTAATAAAAATGTTATATCGTCTCTGTGTGGGCCAAACAAGGTTTGTTTTTTATATATTTCTTCCTTTTCCCTTGATTTCCCTTCAATAATAAAATCATTAATAATTTGATCTATACTTGTTGAACCTGAAATTTTAGCTGATGATAAATATTTCATATCAAGAATTTCATTTTTGCCAGCGATAACAGCATAAATGTCTCGAACCAGCGGAAAATAGTTTTTTAAAAGTTTTATTCTTCTGTAAAGAACTTCCGCGCCATATCTATAAAATTCCTCATTCCATATCTTAAATTCATCTTGGCGATACCCTCCACGCCGGAGCAGATTATTTCTATGCAATATAATTCTTTTATATTGTTGTATAAGCTTGCGATATACAGGGTTTATAGACCCAATATCGTAATCGATAAAATCCCGCCTTTGGGAAGGCGGGCCTTTAATAATGTGTAAATCTTCAGGCCTGAACAAAATGATTCCGTAGTGACCTGGTAAATTCTTGCGATCATTTTCTGTTCCATTTATTAGTATTTTTTTAAAACCGTCAAATTTAACTTGGATATGTACATCAACCGTAAAACCGTCTAACTGGTATGATGACTTCAATATGGATTGTTCGCTACCCCATCTTACAACATCTTTGTCCTTCAATCTAAAGGAAAAACCCATCCCGCTTATAAAAATAGCTTCTAACAAATTGGTTTTTCCCTGGGCATTGGGTCCGGTTATAATATTTATCCCTTGATCAGGGCTAAAATTTATTTCCAAATAATTCCGAAAATCTTTTAGCAGCAATTCATTTAAAAACAACTATGAGCCCTCCCGGTTAGTTACACCAGCACCTTTATTAGGCCACGGCGGGCACCAGGATGGAAAAATAACTTTGATCACCCACAGGTTCAAAAATTGCGGGACTTTCATGGCCACTAATTTTAATATTTACCTCTTCAGTATCCATGGAACGCAAGAGATCTATAAAAAATCTGATATTAAATCCTACATCCATTGGATCTCCCGAAAAAGCAGTGGTAATTTCCTCGCGGATTCTACCAGATTCAGTATAAAAATAAAGCAATAATTGCTCTGGTTGGAAACGAATATTAAAAACATTTCTCCTTGTATCTATTAATAACGAAGCCCTTTCAGCAGCGTCAAGCAAATCACTGACCTTAGATTTTAACTCGCAAACAAAATTTGATGGAATAACTATCCTGTAATTAGGAAATTGGCCTGTAATTAGGCGAGACATAATACAAATATTGTTTACAGTAAAAAAAACCTTGTTATCGGTAAGATAAATTTCAAAATAATCATCAACTGCGTCAATTATTTTAAAAACTTCGTTAAGAGTTTTTCCGGGAACAATAATATTTATAATTTGGCCATTTGAATCAACGGCTTTTTCCTGACTTACAGCCAGTTTTCTAATATCAGTGGCCACCATTGATAAAGTTCCATCTTCATCTACAGTTATATTGACACCGGTAAAGACCGGCCTTCTTTCGTCATTAGAAACAGCAAAAAGCACTCTCTTTAACATTCTTTTGAAAATATTTTGATTTAGGCGTAAAGTTGGTTTATTGGGTAATTCTGGAAATAATGGAAATTCTTCAGCAGGAAAACCGTTTAAAACCATTTCTGAATTCCCATAATTAAAAGTAGTGGTGTTTGAAGAAATATCACACTTTACATCAATATTGCCGACAGGAAGTTTGGTCATAAGGCTGGATACATATTTTGATGGTAATGCTGCTGCTCCGTCTAATAATGAATCGACTTGCAAGGAGCAGCGGATACCAAATTCAAGGTCAGTTGCCGTTACGTTTAGAATATTTCCAATAGTTTCTAAATGAACACAAGAAAATATTGGCATGGGGTTTCGATTGGAAACAGCCCTTTGAACGATATTAATTGCATAAGATAACTGGTCCCTGTTTATTGAAAAGTGCATAACATCACCTTCTTAATAATAGAAATTATTATAAAATAAAACAGTAGTAATAGTAATAGTAGGGGGAAAACAGTGGAAAAAACGATAAAACGGAATTAAATAACGGAATGCCGTTGTTGAAATCTATGTTAATAAATCCATTTTAATATTGTTAATTTAAAGCTGAAAAGTTACATTAACGAACTTATAAATTAGTTTTGTTTAATGGTTTCTATTAACTTGTGGACAGTTTGGGCAAAGGTGGGATCCCTTTGGATTTCTGTTGCAACCTTATCCTGAGCGTGTAAAACCGTTGTATGATCTCTGCCACCGAAAAAATCACCAACTTTTGGTAAGGAATAATCAGTTAATTCACGGCATAAATACATCGCGATTTGGCGTGGCAATGCAACGGCACGATTTCTTTTTTTTGATTTTAAATCTTCAATTTTAATGCCGAAGAAATTAGCTACTTTTTGCTGGATTAGCTGTACCGTTATTTCAACAGGTTTTTTGTCTGGTAAAATATCTTTTAAAACTTCTTTTGCAGTATCCAGATCAATAGTTTCGTTCGTTAAAGAACTGTAAGCTGCCACCCTGATTAAAGCACCTTCCAGTTCCCTAATATTAGAATTAATTCTGCCGGCGATAAAAGTAATAATATCGTCTTGGACATTATAGTTTTCCATGTTCGCTTTTTTTTGCAGAATAGCTATTCTGGTTTCATAATCAGGCGGTTGAATATCTGTTATTAATCCCCATTCAAATCGGGAGCGCAGCCTGTCTTCAAGAGTTGGTATTTCCTTAGGAGGACGGTCACTAGAAATAACTATCTGCTTGCTGGCTTCATAAAGTGTGTTAAAAGTGTGGAAAAATTCTTCCTGTGTTCTTTCCTTACCAGCTAAAAACTGGATATCATCTATAAGTAATGTATCAATGTTCCGGTACTTTTCTTTAAATTCAACGGTTTTTTCCTCACGTATCGCACTAATCAAATCGTTGGTAAACTTTTCTGAAGTTACATATGCAACCTGTAGTTTGTTAGTTTCACTGATAAAGTGGCCTATGGCATGCATTAGGTGTGTTTTGCCAAGACCTACCCCTCCGTATATAAATAAGGGGTTATATGCTTTAGCCGGTGAGTCTGCTACAGCCAAACAGGCAGCATGGGCAAATCTGTTGCTATCACCAACTACAAAATTATCAAAGGTGTATTTAGGGTTTAAGGGGGCATTTTTAAGCTCATAAACAGCTTTACGGTAAATTGTTTCAGAATTGTCTTGGATTATTTCATCCTGCATAACAAACTGTACATCTATTACAGAGTTATCTATTTTGCTGATAATATCTTTAAATAAAGGGGCATAACTATTATTAAGCCAATCCCTGGAAAATTGATCATGAACAATAATGTAGAATATATTGTTTTTTATAGAAACGGGTTTCATTATTTTGATCCAAGTATCATAGGATTGGGAATTTAACCTGCTTTTTAATTCATTAACTGTTTTTCCCCAGATGGTCATAACATCGGCACTAATCAAAAAGTGTTCCCCCTCAAACAGTTTAATAAAAAAATAGGGTATTAATTAACAAATTATGCACAAAGTTATCCACAAGGTGTGGATAACTAGATAAAGGGGCTAACCAAAATAATACCAAATTTTACTGTTGTATTCAACTAACCTGTGCTTAAAAAAGATAAGCAAGAATAAATATATGCTTGACTCTAAAACAGGGCATACTATATAATGTACTACGTACGCCTAGTATTTTCCAAACGACTTAAGATAATATTAAACTGGTTAGTGTTAACAGGGGGTGTTTAGATGAAAAGGACATACCAGCCAAAAAATAGACAAAGAAAAAAAGTTCATGGCTTTTTAAAGAGAATGTCTACAAAAGCGGGGCGTAAAGTGATTAAAAATAGAAGGTTAAAAGGTAGAAAAAGACTTACAGCATAAGGCCGCTACAGGTGGCCTTTTGCTAATTGTGGATGGTAATTGAACTGGCAATATGAAAAAAAAATACTTACTTAAAAAAAACAAAGAATATAGAAATGTCTATAATAGGGGCATATCACTGGCCAACCGATATGCAGTTATTTTTGCCTTGGAAAATCGTCTTGATTATAGCAGATTCGGTTTTTCCGTGAGTAAGAAGATAGGTAAGGCAGTGGTAAGAAATAAGGTCAGAAGAAGGTTAAAGGAAGTTTGTAGAAAATGCCGTAACGGGTTAGACAGCGGATATGATTATATTATTATCGCGCGTAAAGGAATCGAGAAATTGGACTTTAATTCCGTACAGGATGCTGTGGAAAATCTGGTGTACAGAATAAAAAAGAAAACCGCAAGGAAGAATTAAAAAATGAAATATTTGTTAATTAAAATGCTTAGAATTTATCAAAAGTTTATTTCACCTTTAAAAGGTAACTCTTGCAGGTTTTATCCTTCGTGTTCGGAATATGCCGTACAAGCTTTATACAAGCATGGCGTTTATAAAGGATCATTAAAAATTATTATTAGAGTATCTAAATGTCATCCTTTTCACCCCGGTGGATATGATCCTGTTTAAAACCCTAAATAAACACTGTAGAATTGGATTAACGTTTAATTATGGGAGGCGATGGTTTGGGAGAACTATGGCATACACTTATTAATGGCATGACTGCATTGATTAACTGGCTTTACAATGCTACAGTTACAATAGGATTGCCAAGTTATGGTTTAGCAATTATTTTACTAACAATTTTAATTAAAGTTGTGTTATTTCCACTTACTCATAAGCAGATGGTATCTATGCGGCGTATGGCGGAAATTCAGCCAAAAATTAAGGAAATTCAGGATAAGTATAAAGGCAAAGACCCGCAAAAGATGCAGCAAAAGATTATGGAATTGTATAAGGAACACAATGTTAACCCAATGGCCGGGTGTTTGCCAATATTAATTCAAATGCCGATTCTTATAGCATTATATAGGGCACTTTACCATTTTGATTTTATTAATCACGCCCATGCATCATTTTTTTGGGTTAAAGATTTAAGCAAGGTTTATCCTTTGTTTCCATTGTCAGCTTCAACGATACCAAACCTAATTTTTCCTTTGTTAGCAGGAGCATCAACCTATTTACAATCTAAACTTACTACTTCTTCTACCGACCAAACACAGCGGATGATGCTTTATACAATGCCTGTATTTATTGGTTGGATATGTACAACCGTTCCGGCTGGGTTGGCTTTATATTGGACAATGTTTAATATTTTGGGTTTCGCACAACAATACCTTGTAAATAAACAAATTGGACAGGTAAAGGAGGGTGCTCCTTCGAAGTGAAATGTGTTGAAAAAAGCGCTAAAACGGTAGACGAGGCTGTGGAGATTGCTTTAAGGGAACTTAACCTGAATAAGGACCAGGTGGAAATAGAAATTTTGGAGGAGCCCACCAAAGGATTGTTTGGCTTATTAGGTGGCAAGCCCGCAAAAGTAAAAGTAATTAAAAAAGAAAATCCTTCACTGAGGGCTAAAGAACTGCTGGAAAATATTATGCGAGCAATGAATCTTAAGGTGGAAATTAACGCTGAAGAAAATGATGAAAAAATTAAATTTAATATAAATGGTCCGGATTTAGGAATATTGATTGGGAGAAGGGGAGAGACACTGGATGCTCTCCAATATCTTGTAAACCTGTCGGCTAATAAAAATTTTGAAAAAAGAAAAAGAATCTTGCTTGATATTGAGAATTACAGAAAGCGCAGAGAGGAAACATTAAGAAAATTGGCATACAGGCTTGCGGATAAAGCTAAGCAGCGAGGAAGAAATGTGGTGTTGGAGCCGATGAATTCAATGGAAAGAAGAATAATTCATACGGCACTTCAGGACCGGGCGGATATTTACACTTTTAGTGAGGGCGATGAACCATATCGAAAAATAATAATATCACCAAAAAAATAGTGAAAAAATAAGCCCAGCGAGGATTTAGAATCTACGCTGGGTTTTTTAAAAATTTAACAAAGAGGTAGGAAGATTGGAGGTGCGACATGATTGACGACACCATTGCCGCAATATCAACTCCTTTGGGTGAAGGCGGTATAGGTATTGTCAGAATCAGTGGACCTGATGCTGTTAGAATAGCGACAGAAATATTTAAACCTGCTAAAGATAGAGATATCAAAAAAGAAAATTTTAAAATTATATATGGGTACATTTATAATAAAGACACCAACTCCGCTGACGGAAAGCATGAAATAATTGATGAAGTTTTACTTAGCGTTATGCGGGCTCCAAATACTTACACCCGGGAGGATGTAATTGAAATCAATTGTCACGGTGGATCATTGCCTGCAAGGGTAATACTGGAACTTGTATTGACAAAGGGCGCACGATTAGCGGAACCAGGAGAATTTACTAAACGTGCTTTTCTTAACGGAAGATTGGATATGGCCCAGGCAGAAGCAATAATTGATGTGATCCGGGCAACAACTGGAGATGCCTTAAAAATGGCTGTCGGACAATTGAGAGGTGGATTATCCCGGAGGATAGATTCCATCCAAAATAAATTACTGGATATTACTGCATTTATTGAGGCTAATATTGATTTCCCCGAGGATGAAATAGAAGAATATAATTTACAAAAAATCAGGTCATCTGTGTTGTTAATCAGAGATGAAGTAAAAAAGTTAATCGATACGGCAGATACAGGTAGGGTATACCGTGATGGACTAAAGACGGTCATTGCCGGTAAGCCAAATGTAGGAAAATCATCATTATTGAATGTTTTACTCAAAGAAAAAAGGGCTATTGTTACTGAGATACCTGGAACCACCAGGGATATTATTGAAGAAGTACTTAATATAGGCGGTGTACCGGTAAGAATCATTGATACTGCAGGTATAAGGGATACGGAAGATATTATAGAAAAAATTGGAGTAGAAAGAACTAAATCTGCTATTGAAGAAGCTGAAATGATTCTTATAGTTTTTGACTCCAATGCGGAATATGACCATGAAGATGAAAGAATTGCTAAAATGGTAGAGAAAAAACGTGGTATAAAAGTACTTAATAAAATAGATCTTCAAGATAATATAAATGTTCATAAAGAGATTAGAGAGGTATTGCCCGATTGGCCTTTAATTGAAATATCTGCTATTGAAGAAAAGGGAATTGAAGATTTAGAAAAAAAAATAATTGAAATGGTTACAGGTGGCAAGTCTATACCAAAGGATGGATCTATGGTTAGTAATATCAGGCATAAAAACCAGTTAAAAAAAGCGCTAAGGCACTTGGAGGATGTTTTAATAGCTATTGATATGGGTATGCCGCTTGATATTATTGCAATTGATATAAGGGGAGCATGGGAAACAGTTGGGGAAATTAACGGCAAAGTAATAACAGAAAATATTATTGATAAAATATTTACAGAATTTTGTATTGGAAAGTGAGGAAAACTTATGGAATACCTGGCCGGAAAATACGATGTAATTGTTGTTGGAGCCGGTCATGCAGGCTGTGAGGCTGGATTGGCGTCAGCTAGAATGGGAATGAAAACCCTACTTTTAACTATTAATATGGAAAATATTGCAATGATGCCTTGTAATCCAGCTATGGGCGGCCCGGCAAAAGGCCAGTTGATCCGGGAAGTTGATGCTCTGGGTGGTGAAATAGGTATCAATACAGACCGCTCGTCAATTCAAATGCGTATGTTAAATACGGCTAAAGGACCGGCTGTCCAGGCTCTTCGGGCCCAGGCGGATAAAAAATTATATCAAATTAATATGATCTGGGTTCTGGAAAACCAGCCAAACTTGGATGTTAAACAAGTTATGGTGGAAAAAATTAATGTTAAAGGTGATAGAGTTACCGGTGTTGTTGGACAAACTGGTGCTGTTTTTGAGGCCGGAGCAGTAATTATTACGACTGGAACATTTTTAAATGGTAGAATTGTAATCGGTGATTTAGCTTACCCCGGTGGTCCAAGCGGAAATTTTCCATCAATTAAACTTTCAGAAAGCTTAAAAGAGATTGGTTTTCAGTTAGGGAGATTTAAAACTGGAACACCGGCACGAGTTGACAGGAGAAGTATCGATTTTAAAAAAATGACTGTTCAGCCCGGTGATGATCAACTGCTAAATTTTTCTTTTATTTCTAATGTACATGAAAGAGAGCAGATGCCCTGTTGGCTTACATATACTAACGAAACTACTCATGGCATAATTAAAGAAAATTTACACCGGTCTCCTCTCTACAGCGGATTTATACAAGGAGTTGGCCCCAGGTATTGCCCTTCTATTGAGGACAAAGTGGTTCGTTTTTCCGATCGGCCTGCACACCAGGTATTCGTGGAACCAGAAGGACGAAAAACTAACGAGATGTATGTTCAGGGCATGTCAACCAGTCTACCGGAAGATGTTCAAATGCGCATGTTAAGGTCGTTGCCCGGGTTGGAAAAGGTTGAAATTATTCGGCCTGGCTATGCTATTGAATATGATTATATGGTGCCAAGCCAGCTAAAATTATCGCTGGAGACCAAGGAAATAAAAGGTTTGTTTACGGCCGGGCAGATAAATGGAACATCGGGTTATGAAGAAGCAGCTGCGCAGGGAATAATTGCAGGAATAAATGCGGTAATGTATTTGAAAAATAAAGAACCATTCGTATTGTCTAGATCAGAAGGTTATATTGGCGTCTTGATCGATGATTTGGTAACTAAAAATATCACGGAGCCATATAGATTATTAACTTCAAGAGCTGAATACAGGTTGATGTTACGACAGGATAATGCGGACTTGCGGTTAACAGAAAAAGGTTTTCAAGTTGGCCTGGTAACTCCGGAAAGATATCAAAGATATGTTTATAAAAAGAAATCAGTGACAGATGAAATAGAAAGGTTAAAAAAAACAATGATAACAGTGGGGCCGGAATTAAAGGAAATATTAGAAAAGAGGAATTCAGCTCCGGTTCAGGGCAGCATTTCACTGGCTAATCTATTAAGGAGGCCGGAAATTAAATATAGCGATTTACTATCAATTTCTGTTGAGCATCCGGATCTAGATGATGAGATCAGGGAGCAAGTGGAAATACAAATAAAATATGAAGGATATATAAAAAAGCAGGAATCACAAATAAAAAAATTTGAAAAAATGGAAAACCTAAAAATACCGCTGGATATTGATTATAAGAAAATAAAGGGGTTGGCAGTAGAAGCAATTCAAAAATTAGACAAGGTAAGACCGGTTTCAATTGGACAGGCTTCAAGAATATCTGGAGTCAACCCTGCCGACATCTCTGTTTTATTGATCTACCTTGAAAAAGAAAAAAGGAAGATTGCGAGCGAGGCATAAATGAAATGAATAAATTTAAAGAAGAACTCATAAAGGGTTCTTTAAAATTAGGAATTTTTCTAACTGAAGATATGCTAGAACTTTTTTATAGTCATTATCAAATAATGGTCGAAGAAAATAACAAATACAATTTAACTGCTATTACAAGTAAACTTGAAGCAGCGGAAAAGCATTTTGTAGATTCATTATTACTTTTGAAAGAAATAGAGAAATATAGCTATATATTTATGGTTGATATAGGGAGTGGAGCCGGGTTTCCGGGATTACCACTAAAAATATGCCGGCCAGAAAATATTAATTTAGTATTAGTAGATGCGGTAAATAAAAAAGTTAACTTTTTAAAAAAAGTAATTGCAGCATTAAAATTGGAAAAAACAACGGCAATTCATGCCAGAGCTGAAGAAATGGCGGTAGATTACAGGGAAAAATTTGATGTTGCAGTGACCAGAGCTGTTGGTGAATTAAGATTAATTGCTGAGTATTGCTTGCCTTTGATAAAAATAGGTGGAATTTTTATCGCAGCCAAAGGACCAAATGTAAAAGAAGAAATAAATAATGCAGCGAATTCGATCAAAACTTTGGGCGGCAAGATTATAAAAGTAAGAGAAGAGAAGTTACCTATTAGCAATGAAGGAAGGACTATAGTAACGATAGAAAAAATAAAAGGAACTCCAGCGAAATATCCTCGACGCCCGGGTATTCCAAAGAAAGATCCATTATAACAAACAGGTAAAAATCCTGTTTGTTTTTATTTATAACAATGGTAGATCTTTATAAGTCATGTGAGATGGAAGGAAGAAATGATGATTGCGTGGAATTAAATATCAATTAAAGCACATCTGAGGGGTGCATATTGTGGGTAAAATTGTCGCCATAGCCAATCAGAAGGGAGGTGTGGGTAAAACCACAACAGCTGTTAACCTTTCTGCTTGGATAGCAATGTTAGGGAATAAGGTATTACTTGTTGATATTGACCCACAGGGCAACGCAACCAGCGGTTTGGGTATCAATAAGGATGCGCTGGAAAAATGTATCTATGATTTAATTCTTGGTGGATCCGGTATGGATGAAATTATAATTAAAAACGTGATAGATGGACTTGATTTAATACCTTCTTCTATTGAGCTGGCGGGTGCGGAAATTGAAATGGTAGGAATAGAGGGAAGGGAAAATTTATTAAAAAATATTTTAAGTGAAAATAGCGATAAATATCATTATGTTATAATCGATTGTCCGCCATCCCTGGGGTTATTAACTATTAATGCATTAGTTGCTGCTAATTCGGTTATGGTGCCGATTCAGTGTGAATATTACGCACTGGAAGGGTTGGGACAATTAATGAACACGATACGCCTTGTTCAGCAGCGAATGAATCAAAATCTGGAAATCGAAGGGGTACTTTTAACTATGTTTGATGGTAGAACTAACTTATCCATACAGGTAGTTGACGAAGTTAAAAAGCACTTCAAAAATAAAGTTTATCGAAGTATCATACCAAGAAATGTTAGGTTAAGCGAAGCACCAAGTCATGGTCAACCTGTAATGATATATGACAAGAGATCGAGAGGTGCAGAGTTATATTATGAACTGGCTCAAGAGGTGATGGGCATTGACTAAAAAGAGAGGACTGGGCAAAGGACTGGCTGCGCTAATACCAGAACAGGATAACCAAACATATTTGGATAATCAATTGGTGGAAGTTTTAATCAACAATATATACCCTAATCCAAAACAACCAAGACAAAGAATAGATGAAAAAAATCTTAATGAATTAATGGAATCAATTAAAACACATGGTCTAATACAGCCGATTATTGTACGGCCTGGACAAAACAGTAAGTATGAAATTATTGCAGGGGAGAGAAGGTGGCAGGCATGTCAAAAACTTAAGATGGAGAAAGTGCCGGTAATTATAAAAAATTATTCTGATCTAGAAGCATCAGCAGCTGCTCTAATTGAGAACATACAAAGAGAAGATTTAAATGCTATTGAAGAAGCCAGTGCTTATAAAAGTTTAATGGATAATTATCATTTAACCCAGGAAGAATTATCATTAAGAGTTGGAAAAAGCAGGTCGTTTATTGCCAACATGGTGCGTATATTGGGTTTGCCGAAGGAAATAAAAGATATGCTGGCTGAGGAATTAATCACTGTAGGACATGCCAGGGCCCTTGTCCCAATACAAGATAGTGAAACCCAGATAAAATTAACACTGAAAATATTAAAGCAACAATTAAGCGTTAGAAAAACAGAAGAATTGGTTAAAAAATATTTAGAAAGCACGGGCAAAGAACCAAGCAGGACAGAAAAAAGTAGCGAGGTAAATAATGAAATAAAAGAATTGGAACTTCTTTTGGAACAAAAATTAGGTAAGAAGGTTCAAATAAAGGTAAATGCAAATGGTAGTGGCAAATTGATTATAGATTATCATAATCAAAAAGAGCTTATAAATATTATTGAAAATATAAAAATCAATTAATTGTTTCACGTGAAACATTTTAGGAGAAAAAAATGATAGGAACAATCGTTAACGCTGCAGCCATAATTACTGGAGCCGTAGTAGGTGCTTCTTTAAAAAGAGGTATCTCGGACACAATTAAGAGCACTGTGATGCAAGGTATTGGCCTGTCTGTTTTATTGGTTGGAACACAAATGTCACTGCAGGGTTCGCATCTTTTAGTAATAATTATTAGTTTAGCCTTAGGCGGAGTTTGTGGTGAATTACTAAGAATAGAGCACAGGTTAGAACAACTCGGCATTTGGTTGGAAAATAAAGTTGGGGGAAATGGGGGAGACGTGGCACGGGCTTTTGTAACCACAAGTCTTATTTATTGTGTGGGTGCAATGGCGGTGGTAGGTGCTATTGAAGATGGCATTCAAGGTAACCCTAATACTTTATTTGCCAAATCTATGCTTGATGGTGTAAGCGCAATTTTTTTTGCATCAACTATGGGAATAGGAGTTTTGTTTTCAAGTGTGCCAGTAATTTTATATCAAGGGACCATTACTTTACTGGCCTCAACAGTAAAAGGCATACTAAATCCCTATGTCATTAATCAATTAACTTCAACAGGCGGTTTATTAATTATAGGTATAGCATTAAATATCCTTGAAATTAAAAAAATAAAAATAGGAAATCTTCTTCCAGCCATACTATTTGTAATACCACTTGCCTACTTTGCACAAAAATATAATTTGATGTAGTTAAATACTGAGGTTTTTTACTCAGTATATTTTATTTTTTTCCTCAGAAAATATTGTGGTTGATGGCCGGTGTTGCTTTGCTAATACTTGTAATTATTTATTGTAGGGGTGGACGACCCTGTCTGCCCCTACAGCGAAAATATAAAGAATACGAATCTTTGTGGATATTCCCCCGATCTCAAACGTCATTGGGGATATACCTCTGACCCTAAAAAGGTGTGACCCCTTACCTATGTAGTTATTTATAGCATAACGCGCCTGCCATAAACAGTCCGGTGAAACTATACATCTTTTCGGGATTAAATTCCTCGTATAACGTAAAAATTTGTCTGGTAGTTTTAAGGCTATATGCAAAAAACAAGTATAGATGAAACGACGTAAGTGAACCTTATAGAATATTTCAAAAATTTAAAACTGAGGTATTTGGTGTGGAAAATAAAACATATAAAGACAGAGTTGATGCCGGGAGAGTCCTTGCCCAAGAGTTAAAGGCAAAAAATATTATAGATGGTGTAATTATAGCCATACCCAGAGGAGGTGTGGTTACGGCTGCTCAGGTAGCAGAAGCGCTAAATCTGCCACTTGATATCATTATTCCTAGAAAAATTGGTGCACCCTTTAATCCGGAAGTTGCCATAGGATCAGTGACTCAGGATGGAACAGTTATTCTAACTGGTAATAAAAACTTGTTGCAATCTGTAAGTAAAGAAGATATAGACGATATGGTCCGGATAGAAATAAATGAGATAAAAAGAAGAATGTTAAAATATCGCGGTAACACAGATTATCCAATTAACATAGGAAAAACGGTGATTATTATTGATGATGGCATAGCAACCGGCTTTACCACCCGTGCAGCTATTATGTCAATTAAAAAAATATTAAACCCGCGAAAAACCATATTGGCTGTACCGGTTGCCCCTTTAGAGGTATTTCAAACACTCAGTGAAGATGTAGATGAAATTGTTTGTCCATTAGTTCCAGAAACGTTTTATGCCGTTGGACAATTTTATAGAATTTTTGACCAGGTCTCCGATGAAGAAGTAATTAATCTTTTGCATAAAAGCAGAAAAAAATTGAAAAGTTAATACCGGAGGTGTTGAATTTGTTAACTGTAGCATTGGACGATGATTTAAAAAGGCTACGTGATGATTTAGTAAAAGAAGGATTTAGAGTAGTGGATCGAACAATGGCCGATCACGCAGATGCACTCATTATATCGGGCATGGAAAAAAATTTTATGAATATGCAGGATATTAGAACAGAGAAAAAGGTTATTGACGCCAGTGGAAAAAGTGTAAGGGAAATTGCTGATGAGCTGCGCGGATTAATGTAAAAGTTAAAAGAAATAAAGAAACAGCCCGGCAACTAAAATGCTCCGGGCTGTTTCTTTATCTTTATTGCGCTATAATGCCTCCTCTACAATATGCGTGCGTGTTATTAATTTAATTGCGCTTGCTATTGTGGTAGCCATTTTCATTACCAAATTTAATCTGGTATTTTGCAAAACCAGGTATTCCATAAAACCACCGACATTGACAATACCGGTAACATGCATATTACCTACCTTGGGAAGATTTTTATTAACACCAGCACCTGGTTGTAGGGACCCATCGCCGACTGTGATACAGCCTATATTTTCAATACCACCTAAACAAGCATCAAGAGCAATGATAAAAGGTGCCCGGTATAATTGGTTAATATGGTCAATTGTTTCCTGTAAATTTGCTGCATGTACAGGTTTATCAAGGGTACCGAAAACATGTATAAATTCTTGCGGCTCATGGCTCAGTATATTGCCGACAAGTGGACCCAAACAATCACCCGTTGAACGGTCGGTTCCGATACATAGTAAAATTATGCAATCATATCCAGATGCATTATGCTTCCTTAATTTATCCAGCAATACATGGTAAAGCTTGTCTATAGCCAACGGATCTTCTACATGAATCCGGCTCTTTTTAGCTGTTGCAGGCAGATTATTATTTAACAGAGCCAATTAAAATCACTCCTCAAAAAAAACAATTATTATATTTATTCCCCCTCTCTCATATGAATATTCCATCCAAAAGAAAAAATAATTAATCAATTTAAATAGATATAAATATGTTCATGTTGGAGGTGAATTGTCTGTCAAATAAAAAAAAGATATCAATATTAAAAATTGTAGCAATGTATATTGGGTCGGTAATAGGGGCGGGATTTGCATCAGGGCAGGAAATAATACAATTTTTTGTAGTTCATGGAAAGGACTGGCTGCGGGAAGTTATTATTGTATCATTGCTATTCAGTTATCTGGGTGCGGTAACCTTATTACTCTCAGTAAAACTAAGAACAGAAAATTATTTGGACCTGATCAATATACTGATAGGAGAAAAAGCTGGTAAAGTAATTGACGCGCTAAGCTTGCTAATGCTGATGGGTGGATTAAGTATTATGCTTTCAGGGAGCGGAGCGGTTTTTAGTGAGCATCTGAACGCCTCACGGTGGTATGGGGTAATATTGCTGGTTATGATAAACTGTCTGGTTACAATGGGCGGCCTGCATGGTGTATTATGGATAAACGCTATTTTAGTACCGGTAAAAATTCTATCAATTGTCTGTTTATGTTTTCTGTTAATAAATGATTACAAAGTTACAGGTTTCATGTTTGAGATAACAACCGCTTCAATGGTGCAGCGACATTGGTTATGGTCCGGAGTGCTGTATGTTTCCTATAATATGGTTTTGGTGCTGGCAGTTTTAACAACTTTGGGTAAAAAAATTTCATCTAATCAGGCTATAATAGCAGGAATTGCAGGCGGGTTGGGATTGGGTTTCACGGCTGGCGTAGTTTGTTTGGCAGGTATGACATTATATCCGGAAATTATTGAGTATAAAGTTCCTACACTATTTATGGCTGGTATAATTAATAAATCCCTAAAATACCCCATCGGGGTTTTAATTTGGATGGCAATACTCACTACAGCAGTTGCTAACACACACGGGCTAGCATCCAGGCTAGCCGAGCCGGGTAGTAAAAAATATAAATTAATGGGAATTGTAATAACTTTTCTGGCTATTCCGCTGGCTATGATGGATTTTGATCGGCTGGTTGGCACCATCTACCCAATTTTCGGTTATGCGGGGCTTTTTGTAATTATAGTTTTACTACTGTCACCGCTGATTATTTTTAAAGGAAATATATAAGCAGGAAAAAAGCTTCGATAAGCGAAAATTACTATAATTTTAGAAAGGTAGCCTGATTGATGAATTGGTTGGATTGGATATTTGTTATCATCTTAATGGTTTCGGGCTGGCAAGGGTTAAATAAAGGACTTATCCACAGCATGTCCAGATTGATAGGAATAATAGTGGGGCTGGTGGTAGCATTCACTTGGTATAAGTCCCTGGCGAATTACCTCGATTTACAACTAGGTTGGGGAAGCTCTGTGTCAGCATTTTTTTTAGAGAAGATACCGGTATCATTGCTTGAACAATTTAATCAAAAGATTTCAGTTTTGGACTTATTGTTGTCGCCTTTCAGCAGTCAACAACAAAGCCCGGTCTTACAATTTGATACGCCAGGCAATATTCAATCCATGGTTAACTACCTGTCTACCACGCTGCTAGAGGTAATCTCATTTATAGGCTTGCTTTTCGGATGCTTAATAATTATTAAAATAGTTTTACGCATAGTTTCAGGCGCCGTCACAAAAACATTTTTAAGTCCCCTCGATCACGTTGGAGGGTTAGTGATGGGTTTGGCCAGAGGTGTGCTGATTATACTGATTTTGGTGCTGCTTGCCCGGCCCTTGATCACAAATGGTGATGCTGAGATCAGCGGTGAGCAAAGCTTTGTTAAAAGGGGAATTGCTGGTTCAAAAATATATCCTTATGCAACAGAATTATTAAGGACATTCAATCTATCTATTCCCGCAAGGCCTGTTCATGATATTAAGTAATTATGTTTAAACTGGCCAATAATAAAAGAAAAATCGGCTGGAGGTCTGATAATGGATATGAGTTATCTGGTGTATAAAAGAAAAACAATTTATGAGCACATAAATGAACAAGAAAAAAGTTTTGCCATGAATCTTGCAGAAGACTACAAATATTTTATCGGCCAAGCTAAAACAGAAAGAGAGGCAGCACTGGCCATTAGTCAGCTTGCTGAAGGAAGAGGTTTTGTAGCACTGGACACTATTAACCGCCCTTTGCAACCAGGTGACAGGGTCTACCGAATGGTTAGGGGTAAAGCTGTTGCAATGGCGGTAATAGGTAATAACCCTTTAGTAACGGGCTTAAATATTATTGGAGCTCATTTAGACAGCCCCCGCTTAGATTTAAAAGCGTTGCCCCTTTATGAAAAATGTGGGCTGGCTCTGTTTGACACCCATTATTATGGGGGGATAAAGAAATACCAGTGGCTGGCATTGCCATTGTCTCTACACGGGGTAATTATTAAAAATGACGGATCGGTTGTGAACGTTTGTATAGGTGAGGATATAAGCGAACCGGTGTTTACTATAACAGATTTGCTACCGCACCTGTCCAAGGAACAATTGGAGAAAAAGTTAATTGATGCTGTTCCGGGTGAAAGCTTAAACGCTATATGTGGAAGTTTGACAGAAAACCAGGTAGATAAGGAAAATAAGGTAAAATTAAAGATATTGGGAATTTTAAACCAGAAATACGGAATTGTAGAAGAGGATTTTATCAGTGCGGAATTGTCCCTTGTTCCTGCAGCAGCACCACGGGATGTGGGCATTGACAAGTCAATGATTGGCGGGTACGGGCAGGATGACCGAATTTGCGCCTATGCCCAACTGGCTGCAATTATTGGGTTAAATCAACCTGCACGCACGGCAATTGCACTTTTTGCCGATAAAGAAGAAATCGGCAGCGTCGGAAACACCGGGATGCAGTCAAGTTTCTTTGCAGAATTTATAGCTGATTTAATAGAAAAAACTACGGGCAATTTTAATGAATTAATGTTTAAAAAAGCTATGAGTGCCTCCTGGGCCCTGTCTGCCGATGTCAACGCAGCTATGGATCCTAACTTTGAAGATGTTATGGAAAAAAATAATTCAGCTTTTCTGGGCTGCGGGCCTGTCATTACAAAATACACAGGTTCAGGCGGCAAAAAAAGCGCCAACGATGCTAATGCCGAGTATTTAGCGCTGGTAAGAAAAATCTTTAATCAAAACAACGTGATCTGGCAAACAGGAGAATTAGGTAAAGTAGATCAGGGCGGAGGAGGAACCATTGCCTACATGCTGGCAGAGCATGGAATGGATGTGGTGGATTGCGGAGTGGCGCTGTTGGGAATGCATTCGCCGTTTGAAGTCAGTCATAAGCTTGATTTGTATATGACAGTAAAAGGATATGAGGCGTTTTATAATGCTTAGAAAAGTTTCGGGGTGATTAAGGTTGCTGGTTAAGTATAACGTAGGGGACATCGTTAAAATGCGTAAATCCCACCCCTGCGGCGGTGACGAGTGGGAAGTTATGAGAACCGGAATCGATTTTAGAATCAAATGCACCACCTGCGGAAGAGTGGTTATGATCCCACGTCCAAAATTTGAAAAAAGTGTAAAAAAAATTATAACTCAAGCATAGGAGTAATGTCCCAAATCAGAGATTTGTTCTTTCTTTTCTTGCTCCATTAAGGTAAATGTGTTATAATTTTTTAGCCATAAAGATTTAATTGGCCTACCCTGCTCTACATCATGTAGCAGTCCAGGTTTATATAGTTTTGCTGCTAACCCGGCCTGTTACTGATAAGTAGGGCCTTATGTCCAAAGGGAGGAGGTGAACATCGTGCGCCGGTACGAATTAGTCTTCATTCTCAGGCCAGACCTGGAAGAAGAAGCTCTTGATGCCGCTATTGCCAAGGTTAGGTCTTTAGCGGAAAATAACGGTGCCGAGGTTACTAAGCTTGATAAGTGGGGCAAGCGCAGGCTTGCATACGAAATCAAGCATGTACGCGATGGTTTCTACGTTGTAATGAATTTCAACGGAGAGCCGGAATCTGCGGCTGAAATTGACCGCGTACTTAAAATCTCGGATGAAATTTTGCGCCATATCATAGTTCGCGAAGACGAAGATGAAAAATAGATAAAATAATTACCAAGGCGGTGATTGGTTAAAATGATGAATAAAGTTATCCTTATCGGCAGGCTTACGAGGGATCCGGAATTGCGTTATACCCCGAGTGGCGCGCCCGTTGCCGGGTTCACCCTGGCTGTTGACCGTCAATTTACGAACAGGCAGGGTGAAAGGGAAACTGACTTTATCAATGTTGTTGTATGGCAAAAGCTAGCTGAAACTTGTGCCAATCACCTGGGTAAGGGGCGGCTGGTGGCGGTTGAAGGCAGATTACAGATTCGATCTTATGATGACAATCAGGGCATTCGCCGTGTAGCAGCCGAAGTAGTTGCCAATGAAGTAAAATTTTTGGATAGACCCAAGGAAACACAGGGAATGCAGCCAAAGGGGAGCAGCATTGCTGAAGCAGATAGTTTCGGTAGTGAGATAAGCTTCAACGAGGAAGAAATTCCGTTTTAGGAGGAAGTCTGGATGAAGCGTGAACGTGGTCGCCGGGGTAAGAAGCGTATATGTAGCTTTTGTGTCGACAAAATGGAAAAAGTCGATTATAAAGATGTACCCCGCTTGAAAAAATATATTACTGAAAGGGGTAAAATATTGCCCCGCCGCATTTCCGGCAATTGCGCCAGGCATCAAAGAATGCTTACTGTTGCCGTTAAGAGGGCTCGCAATATTGCCTTATTGCCATTTACGGTTGAATAAAGTAATAAGGAAAGGGGACACAACTCTTTGAGGAATGCCCCCTGGACAATAGCCAATATTTATTGAGGGGGGAACAAATATGGTTCCCCTTACTTTATTTTTGTGACCTGGCACGCCGGGCAACAATTAACAGGCTAAAAACCGTTTGATGCGGAAGGAAATGATCATTTTATTGCAGAAGTATTACTTTTGATTCCACCATTGAGGTGATTCCTTGATTTCAAAGGACAATTATCCGGCTTTAATTGAAACAATAGTTGTGGCCGGTTTACTTGCGCTACTTGGAATGCTTGGCTTGTATATTGTTCCGGCCTTCTATCTGGTTACATTATTTTTACCAGTGCCACTGGCCTATCTAATAATCAAAAACAATTTGCTATACGGGCTGCTGTCGCTTGGCTTATCAACCATCATGCTAATAGTTGCTTTTGGACATGCCGGCTCAGCACTTATGTTGGTTATACAATTTGGCCCCGTGGGTGTTATTATTGGCTTGCTTTTAAAAAATAAAGTTTCGGTTGACAGCAGCATGGCTGTTTTATTCTTTTGGGCGCTGGCAGTGGCGGCTTTAAATTTGTTTGTAAGCTTTGTAATGGCCGGGGCCGGCATTGCCAACATAACGGCCGAATTTCGGTCCGCCATGGAGCAAGTGGCCGAAATGTACCGCCAAAACGGGATGATGGATGAAATAGGGCAGCAGCAGTTTCTCCAGGTTGCAGAGCAAATAATCCATTTGGTTCAAGTATTACTTCCGGGTACGATAGCAATCTGGACTATTTTTATTACCATCTTTACTTATTTCATCACCAGGCGCCTGGTACGAAAACTTGGTTATGATGCTGCACCTGAATTCAAGTTTTTAGAATGGAGGTTGCCCTGGTATTCAATATGGCTGGTGATTACCGGTCTGGCTATGGCAATGGCCGGAGATGAATTTTCGTTAAGAGTAGTTGGTATAATCGGTAAAAATATGCTTTATATTTCAGCGTTTATTTTCTTTGTCCTTGGATCGGCTGTATTAACTTATTTTTTACAAGCCTGGAAAGTGCCCAAGGTAGTGAAAATTATCATTACCATTGCCCTATTCTTATATCTACCCCTCGCCACGGCAATAATACTCTCCCTCGGCGTAGTAGACCCCGTGGCAAATTTGAGGCGCCTGTCAGCGGACAGCGACGAGGGATCCAAAGGAGGATAATAGATGCAGGTAATACTCCTTGATGATGTTAAAAAGCTTGGTAAAAAGGGCGATATCATCAAAGTAGCTGAAGGGTACGCGCGGAACTTCTTAATTCCCAGAGGCCTGGCTGTAGAGGCAACAGGAGGCCAGCTAAAAAATCTGGAAATGCAAAAGCGCGCAATGGATGAACAAAAGAAAAAGGCTGAAGACAAGGCCAGGGAACTGGGGGCCAAGATTGATGGTCTAAAGATTATAATAAGCACCCGGGTGGGTGAAGCAGGAAAACTTTTTGGTGCTATCAGTAATAAGGATATTGCCGATACTCTGCAAAAAAATTACGGGTTGGAAGTAGACAAAAAAAAGATTATCTTAAAAAACACGATCAAAGCACTTGGCGAGTACCCCGTAGTTATTAAGCTGCACCCCGCAGTGCAGGCTCAAATCACAGTAAACGTTGTAGCGGAGTGAATTTGGTGCTTAGTTGCAGCAAATCGACAACAAGGAGAACAGACATAATGAAAGGTATTCTTGAAAAAATCAAAAATAAAACCGACCTGGGGCCAAAATTCAGGGAATTTGAGCAGCTAAAGAGGCAAGTTAATGCTTTTTATAGTGTTCTTGCTGATTTATACGGGTCAGATAAAATTGTTTTGCGGGCCGGGAAATTAAATGTTTTAAAAATGATGCGTTCAGAAAACCTGGCGGAACAGGTACTGGCGTTGAAAAAATTGGTTTTTGAAGATCCCACTCCCGATACAGTCCCAAGTACGGAAGAGATACCGGCCATATTGGATGAAATCGGTGAAGAATTGGCCGACATCATAGCCAGGCGAACAGTAGAAGACGACCTGGATAAAAAAATCAATGAACGCATGCAACAGCGCCACGAAGAATACGTACGTGAAATAAAGATGCAAATCATTAAAGAGAACACCGGCCCCGAAAACGCCCAAACATTAAAAAAATTGGCCATACTTGAAAAACTTGATCAAAAAAATCTGACCAGGCGTGCTCTGGACGTACTGAGGCCGTCTTCTATTGAGCAAATTGTTGGGCAAGAACGCCCGGTGAGGTCTCTTTTGTCAAAATTAGCATCTCCATTCCCTCAGCACATTTTGCTATACGGCCCCCCTGGTGTTGGAAAGACGACAGCGGCCAGGCTGGCGCTTGAAGCTGCACGTGCTTTGCAGAACAGCCCGTTTAATCAGGATGCGCCGTTTATTGAAGTAAACGGAACCACGCTGCGCTGGGATCCGCGTGAGTCTACCAACCCGCTGCTGGGTTCGGTGCACGACCCCATTTACCAGGGCGCCAGGCGCGACCTGGCCGACAGCGGCATCCCGGAACCGAAACCGGGATTGGTTACCGATGCGCACAGCGGTGTGCTTTTTATTGATGAGATTGGGGAGCTTGATCCTATTTTACAGAGCAAGCTGCTCAAAGTGCTGGAAGATAAAAGGGTGTACTTTGAATCATCTTATTATGATCCGGCTGATACTAATCTTCCCAGGTATATTAAAAAGCTTTTTGAGGAGGGCGCCCCGGCCGATTTTATTTTGATCGGGGCCACTACCCGGGAACCGGAAGAAATAAACCCGGCTATTCGCAGCCGCTGCGCTGAAATATATTTTGAGCCCTTAACTCCGGCAGACATTCGGGAAATCATCTACCAGGCCGCCAAAAGGCTTGGTGTCTCCCTTGAAAACGGAGTTGCCGATGTTATCGCTGAATACACCATAGAGGGAAGAAAGGCTGTAAATTTCCTGGCGGATGCTTATGCCATCGCCTGCTACAAAGCCGGTGGAAACAATCAACCTGTAATTGCGCTGGATGATGTTTATGAGGTTATCCAGGTCAGCCGGATGACGCCTTATGTCTGCAGAAGGGCCAGCAGCGAAGGTGAAGTTGGCAGGATTTTCGGACTGGGTGTTTCCGGCTTTCTCGGGTCGGCTTTGGAGATTGAGGCCATGGTCTTTCCGGCCGGGCGCAAGGGTGGCGGAGTTATCCGGTTTAATGAAACCGCGGGAAGCATGGCCAAGGATTCGGTTTTTAATGCTGCCTCCGTCTTGCGCAAGCTGACCGGGCGTGATCTGCATGATTACGACGTGCACGTAAACGTGGTGGGCGGCGGGCGCATTGACGGCCCCTCTGCGGGTGTGGCGATTTTCATGGCAGTTTACAGCGCTCTGGAAAAATTTCCAATTCCCCAGGACATTGCTGTTACCGGTGAGCTTTCTATTCAGGGTAAAGTAAAAGCCGTGGGCGGTGTACCCGAGAAAATATATGGTGCTAAACAGTGTGGTGTTAAAACAGTATATGTCCCCTGGGAAAACAAAAAGGATGTGCCTGCTGATACCAGGGGGGTTGATGTTGTTACAGTGGTTTCGGTGGAGGAAATAATTAGGTACGTTTTTAAAAAGCCGGTGCAATAAGTTAATTGATTAGAACCTACTCAGGAGTCAGGGGTCAGTAATTTAACGAAACATATTTTGCAAAAGGCTGATAATTTATTGGTAAAGATATTCCCGGGGCATTCTGTATTCTGACTCCTGAATTCAGGCTTCTGACTTCTGAATACCTAAATATGACAGGTGATCAATAAATGTGGGACAAGGTACCCCCCCATAATATAGATGCCGAGCAATCTGTGATTGGCGCATTACTTTTGGAAAACAAAGCTATATCCAAGGTGGCCCGTTTTCTGAACCCGGAAGATTTCTACCTGGAATCTCACCGGGTTATTTATAATGCCATCCTGGAACTTGAAGAAAACAATCAAGCTGCCGACCTGGTCACGCTTACGGATAAATTACGACGCAAGGGCGAACTGGAGAAGGTGGGCGGTGCTACTTACGTGGCCACACTGACCAATATTTCACCTACAGCAGCCAATGTAGAATACTATGCCCGGATTGTTGAGGAAAAAGCCCTTTTACGAAACCTGATTAATCTATCAATTCGAATTGCTGATATGGGCTATGAAGGCAGCGAAGATGCCGAGCGGTTGATGGAAGAAGCGGAAAAGATGTTGCTGGAACTGGGGTCGCGCCGTACTTTCACCGCTTTTACTGAAATAAAGGACATTCTATTAGAAACCTTTAAACATTTTGAATTTCTGCAAAAACACAAAGGTGAAATAACCGGTGTTCCTACAGGATTCAAAGAGCTCGACCAAATCTGCCAGGGACTCCAGCCCGGTGATTTAATTATAGTGGCAGGAAGGCCCTCCATGGGCAAAACCAGTTTCGGCATGTGTATCGGCTACCATGCAGCGCTGAAGACAAAAAAGCCGGTTGGTATATTTAGCCTGGAAATGTCCAAGGAACAGCTTGTTCAACGCATGATCTGCGCTGAGGCCAGGGTTGATCAACACAAACTGCGCTCCGGGTTTATCAGTGACATCGACTGGGCCCAGTTGACCCAAAAGGCCAGAGACATGGCCCAGCTGCCAATTTTTATTGACGACTCCGGCGTGCTTACGATCCGGCAATTAAGGGCCAAGGCCAGGCGAATGCACTCAGAAAGAGGCCTTTCGCTGATTGTCATTGATTATTTGCAATTAATGCAGGGCAGCCGGCGGGCAGAAAACCGGCAGCAGGAAATAGCGGAAATATCCCGCTCTTTAAAGGCGCTGGCAAAAGAATTAAATGTGCCGGTTATGGCGCTGGCCCAGTTAAGCCGCTCGGTGGAACAACGACAGGATAAAAAGCCTCAATTATCCGACCTGAGAGAGTCCGGAAGCCTTGAACAGGATGCCGATGTGGTGATGTTTATTTACCGTGATGAGTATTACAACCCTGAGACTGAAAAGAGAGGCATTGCGGATATAATTGTAGCCAAGCAAAGAAACGGTCCAACGGGAACTGTGGAATTGGCGTTTCTTAAACAATATACCAAATTTATGGATCTGGCCCGCCGAACAGATGAGCCGTGATTCAATTATTCAGAATTCAGTAGTCAGAATTCAAAAATACTACGAGACGATAAATCGTTCTCTTATGCTGACTCCTGACTCCTGTTATGACTGTTATGAATTCATAGTTGACAAACAGTGCCTCCATTTGATACTATTGTAGTGCTGTGCTTTTATCACATCAATCGGAGAATTATTTATGAACTAATAATCTAGTTAAGCTTATTAATTATTGACTCAAACACTGGCAGCCGTTTGGGTTATTTTTATGCCGGCAGCACAAAATATAATGAGTGGCCAACAGGAGGTTAGTATTAGTGTCGCAACAATATGACGTTGTCATTATAGGCGCAGGCCCGGCTGGCATTTTTTCAGCCCTGGAGATTACGGAAAAAAATGATAAAATGCGGGTATTGATTCTTGAGAAGGGCCGTGATATCAAGAACCGGAGCTGCCCTTCCAGAGAAAAAGGCGGCAGTTGCTTTAACTGCAATCCTTGTTCCACTGTTTGCGGGTGGGGTGGCGCCGGGGCGTTCAGCGATGGCAAGCTAACCCTTTCATCGGAAATTGGTGGAAGCATGGAACAGTATATTGGCGAAGACAAACTTAATAAGATGATTAAATATATTGACGATATCTACTTGCGGTTTGGGGCCCCCAATGAAGTCTTTGGCCTGGAGCATCAAGAGGAAATCAGGGATTTTCAGCACAGAGCCACCAAGGCCGAGCTTAAATTAATTCCGGTGGCCATCCGCCACCTGGGCACGGGCCGGTGCCAGGAGATTCTGCAAAACATGCAGGATTGTCTTCTGAAAAAAGGCGTGGAAATTCGCACCCAAACGGCAGTGGATAATATTATTGTTGAAGGGCAGCAGGCCAAAGGGGTTCGCACTGTAAGCGGAGAAGAAATTTTTGCGGATTACGTAATTATGGCGCCTGGCCGGGAAGGTGCGGAATGGTTGGCCCGGGAAGCGTTCCGGCTCGGATTGCCGACGACGGTTAACCCGGTGGACATTGGTGTAAGGGTAGAAGTTCCGGCTGAGGTAATGGAGCCGTTAACCAGGGTCTTTTATGAGTCCAAATTAATTTATTATTCAAGGACCTTTGATGACCGGGTCAGGACCTTTTGTATGAATCCATATGGTGAAGTTGTGTTGGAAAACAACGACGGATTGGTTACGGTTAACGGGCACAGCCATGCTTTTAATAAAACCGGTAATACTAATTTTGCCGTACTGGTCAGTAAAACTTTTACCGAACCGTTCAGGGAGCCCATCTCCTACGGCAAATATGTGGCCAGCCTGGCCAACCTGCTTGGCGGCGGCGTAATTGTCCAGCGTCTGGGAGATTTGCTGGAAGGCCACCGCTCCACTGAGGCTAGAATGAAGAAAAGTCTGGTGCAGCCGACACTAAAAGAAGCCACTCCGGGTGACTTAAGCCTGGTGTTTCCTTACCGGCATTTGCTTGGCATCACCGAAATGCTCAAAGCAATGGACAAAATTGCGCCCGGGGTAAATTCACGTTATACATTGCTATATGGCGTTGAAGTTAAATTCTATTCTTCCCGGCTGGCACTCAGCAACTGGCTGGAGACAAAGTATAAAAACCTGTTTGCAGCAGGTGATGGGGCCGGGGTGACCAGGGGACTGGCGCAGGCCTCAGTTGCAGGCGTAGTGGTTGCCAGGGAAATCCTTAGAAGACAGTAAGGGGGATACCGATGTCTACGGTTATTTTGGTTGGAGCACAATGGGGCGATGAAGGCAAGGGCAAAGTTACTGATTTTTTAGCCCAGCAAGCCGAAATGGTGGTTCGTTACCAGGGAGGTAACAACGCAGGCCATACGGTTGTGGTGGGAGATAAAGTTTATAAGCTGCACCTGATTCCCTCCGGCATTCTTTACAGCGATAAAATTTGTCTTATCGGCAACGGGGTTGTCATCGACCCGGAAGTTTTGCTGGAAGAACTTGATGCGCTGGAAAAACAAGGTGTAAGTACCGCCAACCTGCGGATCAGCCCGCGTGCACACGTGATCTTTCCTTACCATAAGAGTATGGACATGGCTGAAGAAGATCGCAAGGGTAAACAAAAAATTGGAACAACCTGCCGGGGTATCGGTCCTGCTTACACCGATAAAGCTTCACGTATCGGTATACGCATAGTTGAACTGGTAGACCGGGAAGAGCTGGAAGCAAAGCTCAAAGATGTTATTGAGCATAAAAATAATGTTCTTTCCAAGGTCTATAACTTTAAAGAAAAGCATGACTACCGACAGGTTTTAGAACTTTACAGCGGTTATGGTGAAAAGTTGAAAAAGTATGTGTCCAATGTCTCAATTCTGGTTAATGAGGCCTTGGACCAGGGCAAAAAAGTGCTGTTTGAGGGTGCCCAGGGAACACTGCTGGATATAGATCACGGGACTTACCCGTTTGTCACCTCCAGTTCCCCCATAGCTGCGGCCGCCTGCCTTGGCGCTGGATTAGGTCCCACCAAGATCAATACCGTTGTTGGAGTAGCCAAAGCGTATATAACCAGAGTTGGTGAAGGTCCTTTCCCGACTGAATTGCAAGATGAGTTGGGAAATCGGATCAGAGATCGTGGACATGAGTTTGGGACTACCACCGGCCGGCCGCGTCGCTGCGGCTGGTATGACGCTGTTATTGCCCGTTATGCTGCCAGGGTTAATGGTCTAAGCTACCTGGCCATTACCAAACTCGATGTGCTGACTGGACTGGAAACGTTAAAAATATGTACCGGCTATAAATATAAAGGTGAGATCCTTAAAGAATTCCCGGACAGTTTAAAGGTTCTGGCCCAGTGTGAGCCGGTATATCAGGAGTTTCCCGGCTGGCAGGAGGATATATCGACAATTGAAGACTATAATCAGCTGCCCCAAAACGCTAGGGAATACATGAAACAGCTTGAAGAATTATCAGGCGTGCCTGTTGCCATAGTTGGTGTGGGACCGGGCAGGGCACAAACCCTGGTGCTAAAAGAGATTTTTTAGCAGCATTGAGACGACCCGGGGCGGCGCTGATGCGTCGCCCCGGGCTTAATCCAATTTACAGAATTGGAATTATAAGATTGTTGACACATCAGTTAATCTAATGTATTATATAGAACTGTAAGATTTGTGAGCCATTAGCTCAGTCGGTAGAGCACCTGACTTTTAATCAGGGTGTCCCGCGTTCGAGTCGCGGATGGCTCACCACTTTAGCATTCAGACATCAGTAGCTACCGGCAACCGGTATGGCCCCATGGTCAAGAGGCCTAAGACACCGCCCTTTCACGGCGGTAACCCGGGTTCGAATCCCGGTGGGGTCACCAAAAAAAAAACACCTTCTATTGGTTTGGAAGGTGTTTTTTTTATGCGCTTTTTTTATTAATAGCTTGTGCACGCACCTTTTCGCCAATGCTGCCATATTATGCAAAATAAAGTAAGGTGAGGTAAAGCGCAATATATTCCAAAAGAGAGGGACGAAATTTTGGCTGGGCACAAGAAAAAGGTGTTAATAGTCGGCGCAGGTGTAGCCGGGGGAATTGTGGCGGAAGTGCTAAAGCAAAGGGTAAATGGTGAATGGGTGCCGGTTGCCTTTGTGGACGATGACCCCGAGAAACAAACTAAAGTTCTATATGGTCTCCCCGTTTTGGGGAATAGGCATTGCATAAATGACATAGTAAAAAAACTAAAAATAGATTACATAGTTATAGCTATGCCATCTGTGCCTGGTGAAGTAATACGGCAAATTGTAGAGATATGCCAAAAAACAAAAGTTCAATTAAAAATTTTACCTGGGATTTATGATTTGATAACCGGGAAAATTAAAATTAGCGATATTCGAGATATCGAGGTTGAAGATTTACTTGGTCGCAGTACAGTGACATTAAATATTAGTGAGATAGCTAACTACCTAACAGACAAGGTAGTTCTAATCACTGGTGCCGGAGGATCAATTGGTTCGGAAATATGTCGCCAGATAGCCGTCTTTGGACCAAAAATACTTGTTTTACTTGGGCATGGTGAAAACAGTATTTATGAAATTGAGCAGGAGCTGAAGAAAAAATATCCGGATGTGCCTTTAGCTGCGATTATTGCTGATATCCGGGATTGCCGGCGGGTTAACCAAGTTTTTAATCAATTCCGCCCTGCAGTTGTTTTTCATGCAGCGGCCCATAAGCATGTGCCATTGATGGAAAAAAATGAAGAGGAAGCTGTAAAAAACAATATTCAGGGTACCAGAATACTAACTGAAGCTGCTCATTTAAACAATACAGAAATTTTTGTGCTTATTTCAACCGACAAGGCAGTGAACCCAACCAGTGTTATGGGAGCCACTAAAAGGGCGGCGGAAATGGTTATTCAATGGATGAACGGTTTAAGTGCTACTAAATTTGTAGCAGTTCGTTTTGGAAACGTGCTTGGCAGCAGGGGTAGTGTAATTCCTTTGTTTAAAAAACAAATTGCCTCCGGTGGGCCGGTAACCGTAACCCACCCGGCTATGAAGCGCTACTTTATGACTACTTATGAGGCAGTGCATCTCGTTATTCAGGCCGGGGCTTTAGCACGGGGAGGTGAAATATTTGTATTAGACATGGGTAAGCCAATTTATATAACTGATCTCGCTAAAAACTTAATTAGGTTGTCCGGTTATGAACCGGGAAAAGATATAGCGATACAATATACTGGCGTTCGTCCGGGGGAGAAATATGAAGAGAGTCTTTATTCAGATGATGAACAGGTTATGCCCACGAAACATGAGCGAATTTTCAAGATAGCTCCGAAAAAGAATAATTTTGTTCAACTGATTGATATGTTGGAGACTATAGATCAGTGCAATTATTCAAATCAGGAGCTAATTGCTTGTTTGATTAACGTTGTGGGCCTAAAACAGAATTAAAAGGACGGTGTCTGCGAATGTCAGGCATTAAGCAGGAGAAATTGGCCGAACAACTTATTGAAAAATTTATCAACAAAACGGCTGGCATTGCTGTAATTGGCTTGGGTTACGTGGGGTTACCGATGGCAGTGCAACAAGCTAAAGCAGGCTTTAAAGTGATCGGCATTGATATTAATACATCGCGCATTAATATGCTAAAAGAAGGTCAAAATTATATCCAGGATGTAACGGATAAAGACCTGGGTGAGCTGATCAAGTCAGGACGGTTATGTGTAACTACTGATTTTAGCCTGCTGCAAAAAGCAGATGTAGTAATAGTTTGTGTTCCCACCCCGCTTTCAGAAATGCGCCAGCCTGATTTATCTTACATTAAATCAGCCGTTCATGAAATAGCCCAAAACCTTAGAACCGGCCAATTAATTAGTTTGGAAAGCACTACTTACCCCGGAACAACCAGGGAAATAGTTTTACCGATGTTGGAAGGCAGTGGACTTAAAGCAGGAGTTGATTATTTTCTGGTTTTTTCTCCGGAAAGGGTTGACCCAGGCAATAAAGTGTATCATCCAAAAGATGTAGCCAAGGTAGTGGGTGGTATAACGCCCCTTTGCAGTCATGTAGCTGTTATGTTCTACAAGCAAAGCTTAAAAACTTTGGTCATGGTTAGTTCACCTGATGCAGCTGAAATGACTAAAATATTCGAAAACTCTTATCGAGCGGTAAATATTGCTCTGGTCAATGAATTCATGCTTTTATGCGACCGCATGGGCTTAGATATATGGGAAGTATTGGACGCTGCGGGTACAAAACCATTCGGTATTCAAATATTTTACCCCGGTCCGGGTGTAGGAGGGCATTGTATACCCGTAGATCCTGTTTACTTGGCCTGGAAGGCCAGGGCCTATGGCTTTCAACCGCGATTTATTGAATTGGCGGAAGAATTAAACAACCGGATTCCGGAATACGTTATCCAAAAAATCATCACGGTCTTAAACGATTACGGTAAATGCCTGAACAACTCTAAAATTTTAATTTTAGGGGTTGCCTATAAGAAAGATATTAATGATGTACGGGAGTCCCCAGCCTTAAAAATCATCAAGGACTTACAAGCCAGAAAAGCAATTGTTCAATACTTCGATCCCTATATACCACAGCTACCCTTGCCGGATAATCAATGTCTCCTGCATTGTATTGAGTTAACCAGGGAAAACATTGCTGAAGCTGATCTGGTATTAATAATAACTGACCACTCCAGTGTTGATTATCAATTCGTTATTGATAATGCCAGGTTGGTTATTGATACCCGTAATGCCACAAGGCAAGTGCAAAAGGGCAGGGAAAAAATTATTAAAATTTAAGCCATTTCTTTTATTCCGGTAATTAACGAGAAGGTGGTCTGTAACTTGATGAAAGAACGCTTAAAAAATCGCGGCCTTGAACTGGCTCTATTTTTTGCCCTGGCATTGTTGGCCGGTCTTTTGGTGTATGACAAAATGGTTATTTTTTCAATAGTGGCACTTATTGCAGTAGCAGTTTTCTTTTTAGCCGAGGGTTACCGTATTCAAATTGAGGATCGTTCAATAATATGGAAATTAGCTCTGGGTGCTCTATTATTAAGAATTGCTTTCATTATTGCCACCCAGGCATTTGATAATCCATTTTTAAGGGCCGATGGCATTACTTATGCGCGTATAGGCAATGAAATCGTCCAAACTTGGAATGCCGGTGACCATTATATCATCCGCAAAGCTAATTATGGATATTACTATTTTAACGCCTTTATTTTTTATGCCACCGGTTATTATCCGGATATTGTACGATTGATTAACAGCATTATAGCTATTGGAGCAGCACTAAACCTCTATTTTATTTCCCTCAACTTAAGCGGTAGAAGAGCAGCCAAGTTTACCTTTGCGTTAACGGCTTTTTTCCCTTCCTTTGTAGTATGGTCAGCACTTAATTTAAAAGAAAGCCTCTGTGTTTTTCTGATTACTTATATTGTAAAAAAGATTATGGAAATTATGCGGGAATTTCATTTCATTAAGTTATTTGCCATAGCTTTGGCGCTGTTACCTTTGGTTACTTTACGATTTTATGTAGGCATATTACTGGGCGTTGTCATGGCGCTTGCCTACATTTTTTCAGCGGTCAATTTTACATGGAATAAAAGAATTGTTTATACTCTTTTATTAGTTTTTGTTGTAGGTGTTTCCCTGTTACAAATGGGTTACGGGTTTTTGGGAAAAGACTATCTAGCCAGTCAAAGCCTGGAATCTATTGGGGAACAGCATAATGCAGGAGCCATAGGCGATTCAGCTTACTCACAAGAGGTTGACTTTAGTTCACCTTTAAAAGCCTTAATATATTTGCCATTGGGGTTGTTTTACTTTGTCTTCGGGCCGTTGCCATGGCAATCAGGAGGGCTTTTAAAAATTATTAGTTTGCCTGAAATGTTTATGCTGTATATCTTGTATCTGTTTGTATGGCCGGGTATTTACAGCTTGTGGCGGCATAGGCGGGGTGAGTGTATTTTTTTGTTAATTCTCATCTCAAGCTTTACTTTAATCTACGCCCTTGGCGGGTCAAATATGGGTGGAATTTATAGAGTTCGGTTTCAGGTGCTGTCTCTGCTGTTTATATTTATCAGTCATGGTTTTGGGGGCGAAAAACAGCACAACGGGACACAATTAGTTGGGGAGTGATTAATTTGTGTGTCTTAATTTTCTTATCTTCTTCCGGAAGGGGGGGGAGAGAATTAAATACCATCAGACTGATACCATATTTACAAGAACGCGGTATGAAAATTACGGTAGTGGTATTGGATTGCGGGGGATACGTTACTCAATGGTGCTGTAATAATGGGGTAAATTATCACTTCCTTGGTTTGTGGCCCGGTAAGTTGAATTTTATAGCAGTAGCATGGCGGTTTTTTCTGATAATAATTAAAACTAAAATTGATTTGATTCAAGTTTATGGTTTTACAGCGAGTATGCTCTGCCGTTTTATTGCCAGACCAATGGGGGTTAGGGTTGTGGTGGGCATTGTGGGAGCCGGGCATTTTACTGGTGTCAGACCTCTATATGAAAGGCTGACCCAAAAAATGGTTAATTGTTACGTAGCCAATTCCCTGGCCGGGAAAAATAAACTACTGCAAATATTCCGCGATTATCCACCATGGATAGACGTTATCTACAACGGGGTGCCCGGTATTAAGGCCCCACCGCCTTTAGTGGAAAAAAATTGTTTTACAATAGGCACTGTGGCCAATTTAAGGCCTGAAAAGGGTTATGATGTAATGCTTGAAGCACTGGCTCAAGTTAAATCGGATCTAGGTGAGCGAATAATTTTTAAATATTTAATAGTTGGTGATGGTGCGCTTAGAAAAGCACTGACGGAAAAAATTCATTACTTGGGGTTGACGGAGCAGGTTTATTTATTGGGTATGGTCGAGAATGTGACAGAGGTGATTTATAAATTTGATTTATTTGTTTTGCCCTCTTATACGGAAGGGTTTCCCAATGCCCTGCTGGAGGCGATGATGGCCGGCAGGTGCGTGATTGCCACGAATGTTGGAGGTGTACCGGAGGTTATTGAAGATGGATATAATGGCTTAATGGTAGAACCCGGTAACCCGGAAGAATTGTCCCGGGCTATTAAAAAGGTAATTTTAAACCACCAATTGCAAAAAAACATGGCTTTAAGAGGCCGGGAAGTAGTTTGTAAAAATTTTACTCTGACTCGTCAAGCTGAGGAGACCATCAGAGTCTGGAAAGCGGTTTACCAGGAAGGTAAGGGGGTGAGCCAGTGAAGGCACTTATATTATCCGGAGGAAAAGGAACACGCCTGCGGCCTCTTACACATACCACGGCAAAGCAGCTGATACCGATAGCCAATAAACCAATCATATATTTTGTTATCGAACAAATATTAGGGGCTGGAATAACTGATATCGGGGTAATTATTTCCCCTGAAACGGGGGAGAGAGTACGTGAGGTAGTAGGCAATGGTGAGCGATGGGGGTGCAAAATTACTTATATTATCCAACAAGAGCCTCTGGGGCTGGCCCATGCAGTTAAAACTGCCCGGGATTTTTTAGGGCGGGAGCCTTTTCTGATGTTCCTGGGGGATAACTTAATTCAGGGCGGTGTAAAACACCTGGTGGACAGTTTTGAGAAATCAAGCAGTGAAGCAATCATTCAGCTAAAAGAAGTTGAAAATCCGCAGCAATTTGGTATTGCCGTGTTGGGTGATGGCGACCAAATTGTCAGGTTAATTGAAAAACCCCCAAAACCACCCTCCAACCTTGCTTTAATTGGGATCTACTTATTTAAGTCCAGCGTTTTTACGGCCATCGACCAAATTAACCCTTCATGGAGAGGTGAGCTGGAAATAACCGATGCTATACAAAAGTTAATTGATTTGGGATACCGGGTAGAAGCTCGCCGCCTGGAGGGATGGTGGCTGGACACTGGTAAAAAAGACGACATTTTGGAAGCCAACCGGGTGGTATTGGATGAATACATGCGCCGGGTTAACAAAGGTTTTATCGATAAAACAAGTAGAATCACCGGGCGGGTTGAAGTCGGATTAAACAGTAAAATAATTAACAGCACTATACGCGGCCCGGTATGCATAGATGAAGGTGTAATAATTAAAGATTCCTTTATTGGTCCCTTTACCACCATCGGCAGGAATTGCTTCTTTGAAAAAATTGGGGTTGAGCATTCTGTAATTTTGGAAAATTGCCATCTTTATCATGTGGACCGCATCGAAGACAGTTTAATAGGTTATAACACTCATGTTCAAAAAGGCAGTGCACAAAGGCGGGCAATACGCCTTTTTGTAGGAGATGATTCGCAAGTTATGGTTTAACTTTCGTGAAGGGGGCTGTTGTAAGAGCATGAACTTAATTGACGGGGTAATTGTAAAAAAGCTTAAAGCTATACCTGATGAGCGCGGTTACCTTATGGAGATGCTGCGCCGTGATTGGCCTGAGTTTATGACCTTTGGGCAGGTTTATGTTACCGCGGCTTATCCAGGTGTAGTAAAGGCATGGCATTATCATCAGCGGCAGTGGGACCATTTCGTTTGTGTCAGCGGCATGGCCCGGGTGGTACTGTATGATGCGCGTAAAAACAGTTCAACCTTTGGCGAGGTAAATGTATTTCATATGGGATATCTTAATCCCATGCTGCTAAGAATTCCACCCGAAGTTTATCACGGCTTTACCGCTGAAGGCAACGAAACGATATTAATAGTTAATTTGCCTACCGAAGTTTATAACTATCAACAGCCGGATGAATACAGGCTACCTTATAACGATCCGTCTATTCCCTATTCTTGGGAGGTATTGCACAGGTGACAGTATTTGTAACCGGTGCGGCAGGTATGTTGGGGCAGGATGTGGTTGCTGAATTCCGGTCTCGCCAAAGCAAAGTAATCGCCAAAGATCACGCAAGCCTGGATATAACAAATTTAGAGCATGTTGAACAAGCAATTGGCCATTATAAGCCAGCCATTGTGGTAAATTGCGCTGCTTACACAGATGTGGACAGAGCTGAGTCTGAACCGCAAAAGGCTTATTTTATTAACGGATTAGGCCCTCGTAATTTAGCCCTGGCCTGCCAAAAAAATAAGGCCGTGTTGGTGCATATCAGTACGGACTATGTTTTTGACGGCAGTCAAAACCGGCCTTATGGAGTTTATGATCCAACAAATCCTTTAAATGTTTATGGCGCAAGCAAGCTGTGGGGAGAAAATGCAGTTCGAGAAATTTTAAAGTCATTTTATTTAATTAGAACCAGTTGGCTATTTGGTTTGAACGGCAAAAATTTTGTGGACACGATGTTGCGAATGGGGCAAAGTGAAAAAACGATAAAAGTTGTCGATGACCAGTTTGGCTGCCCCACTTTCACAGAAGATTTAGCCCGGGCGGTGGCTGATCTGGTAGAAACCGGTTGTTACGGTACCTACCATATCACCAATCAAAACGCTGTCACCTGGTTTGGTTTGGCTGAAAATATATTTAAAAAATGTAATAACTCAATTAAACTAATCCCTTGTAAAACCAAAGAAATGAATCGCCCGGCCCACAGGCCCGGCTTTTCAGTATTGGATCCGTTTCCTTTAAAAGAAACCATAGGCTACCTGTTGCCAGGGTGGGAGTATGCTTTATCCCGGTACCTGGTTAAAAGGGGGAAATCAAAGCTGTGAAAATACTGGTTACTGGTGGCGCCGGCTTTATTGGCACAAATTTTATAAGGTACATTATTTCAAAACAACCGGTTTGGGAAGTTATCAACGTTGATAAGCTAACTTACGCGGGAAATTTGGAAAACTTAATGGATTTAAATGATCAGGCTAAGTACACTTTTTACTGTGGTGATATAGCAGATAAAAATTTTATGGAGACTTTTTTTCAACACGGCATAGATGTTTTAATTAATTTTGCCGCGGAGTCGCATGTCGACCGCAGTATTCAAGATGCTGAACCATTCATAAAAACCAATGTTGTAGGTACCTACGTCTTATTGGAATTGGCAAGAAGTTATGGAATCAAGAAATTTATTCAGGTATCCACTGATGAAGTCTATGGCTCTTTGGCGTCTAAAGGTAAATTTAGCGAGGAATCCCCCCTTGGTCCAAATAGCCCGTATTCGGCCAGTAAAGCTTCGGCCGACCTTTTATGCCGGTCTTATTACGCAACGTATAAGCTGCCGGTAACGGTTACCCGCTGTTCAAACAATTTCGGCCCGTATCAGTTTCCGGAAAAGTTTATACCGCTTATAATTACCAATGCATTGGAAGGTAAAACGATTCCTGTTTATGGTGACGGCTTAAATGTGCGGGACTGGATTTACGTCAATGACCACTGCCGGGCTCTGGAGACTGTAATTTTAAAAGGGCTGGGTGGCGAGGTATATAATATCGGAGGTAATAACGAGCTGAGCAATCTGGAATTGGTAAAAAAAATTTTGCGCTTACTTGGCAAGCCGGAGACGCTCATTAAATTTGTTCAAGACCGGCCCGGTCATGACAAGCGGTATGCCATAGACAGTACAAAAATGACCCGGGAACTGGGTTGGCGGCCCGCATATTCTTTTGATGATGCTCTAATGTTTACGGTTGACTGGTATTTAAAGCAGCCAAATTGGTGGAAGCGGATTAAAACAGGTGTTTATCAGGATTACTATAAAAAATGGTATGGCAGGGTTTAGCGATGAAAGTCTTATTTTTAACCAATACCCCCATCAATGGACCGTCGGCAAGATACAGGGTTTACCAGTATATACCATACCTTAAACAAAAAAATATTAAAGCTGGCACTCACAGTGCCTTAACCCCTTTTCTTTATAGCAAATTTTCGCCCGCCAAAGGAAGCTTGCACAAAATTATTTATTTTATCTTATCAGCTTTATCCAGAATTGTTGCTCTCTTTAGAGTACCTTTCTATGACGTGATATTTATACAAAAACTGGCACTGCCCCACGTTTACCCATTTCCTGAAGTTTTACTGTGTAAATTGGGAAAATGGTTGAGAAAAAGGGTTATATTTGATTTCGATGATGCCATTTATACTGTATCAGAGGTTCGGAAAAAAACATTATTTGAAAAATTTGCTTACCCCGGGCGAGTGCAGAAGATTATCAGCCAATGCGATAGTATTGTGGCGGGCAATGACTATCTTGGTCAGTTCGCACGTAAGTATAATCAACGAGTCCATGTGGTGCCCACTTCAATTGATCTTGCCAAATATTCCATGCGCCTGTTTCATGATAAGGAAAGTACTCCGGTTGTCATTGGTTGGATCGGTACACCCAGTACTTCACCGTACTTAAATTTAATAATCCCTGTTTTACAAGAAATCGCTGCGAAAAAGGAAATTGTTTTCCGGATTATAGGTGGAAGGTCTTTTGAATGCCCGGGAGTAAAAGTTGAATATTTGCGCTGGTCTCTGGAAAGTGAGGTAGAAGATATACGTTCGCTCGATATCGGGGTAATGCCGCTTTCCGATGATCCGTGGACCCGTGGGAAATGTGGATTAAAACTATTGCAATATATGGCGGCGGGTGTTCCGGCAGTTGCCTCACCGGTCGGGGTTAACAACAAAATCATCATGGACGGTATTAATGGTTATCTGGCAAAAAATACTAAAGAATGGGTGTCTAAAATTGAAAAAATAATCAGTTTTCCTGCTGCACATCTGGATATGCTGCAGCAGGCGCGTAAAACTGTTGAAAACGAATACTCTATGGCTGTAAACGTTGATAAGTTAATCAAAATATTAACTATTTGGTAAACTTATGGACTATGAAACCTGCCGCCGGTTTTTTTATTTAAAAAACATTGCTTTTTGAGCGGGGGAATTACACTATGGTGGTGCAACAAAACGATAACTATATACGCACTCATTCTTGTTTTAACTGTTACTTGTGCGGCAACCGGGGTCAACCCTTGTACCATGGGTTGAAGGACCGTCTCTTTGACGCACCCGGAGAATGGCATTTTAGAAAGTGCTCGAATCATAAATGCGGTTTGGTGTGGCTGGACCCGATGCCAATATCTGAAGATATCGGTAAGGCTTATAAAAATTATTACACTCACCAAAATTCAAAAAATTCCATGACCTGGTACAGGCGGGTATATCAATGGGCGAAAGAAGGTTATTTGGCACGGAGATTTAATTACTATGGTAATTCAACTACTATCTGGAAGAAATTGTTGGGCATGATGTTGTATTTCCATCCGGGCCGGCGTGAGAATCTGGAGTTCAGCGTTATGTATCTGCCTTCACAGCCCAATGGATTATTGCTTGATGTGGGATGCGGCAGCGGGCAAAAGCTTATGTTTATGAGGGACCTGGGGTGGCTCGCAGAAGGGGTGGATATTGATCCTATCGCCGTTGACAGCGCCAGGTCCAAAGGATTGCAAGTGCGCCTTGGAACTTTGGAAGAGCAATGTTATCAGGATAATTATTTTGATGCCATTATTTTAAGCCACCTCATCGAACATGTTTATGATCCATTAGGACTGCTTTTAGAGTGTTACCGTATCTTAAAGCCCGGCGGACGTCTGGTTGTGGTTACGCCAAATAATGAAAGCTGGATGCACAAAATGTTTAATGACAAATGGTTGGCCCTGGATCCACCACGGCATTTACATGTTTTTTCTGTCCCGTCACTGAAGTATCTCGCCCAAAAAGCCGGTTTTAAAAAATACAAAATATCTACCACAATAAGGGAAGCAAACGGTCTCTTCATGGCCAGTAAATTGATTCAGCGGACTGGTAAATATGTATGGGGCTGTCCCTTGTCATCCACCTTTCGCTTTTGGGCCCGGGGGATGCAGCTTGCGGAATGGGTGATTTTGAAGTTTAAACCTGATGCCGGTGAAGAAATCACCATGGTGGGGGAGAAATAATGCGCCTGTTGTGCAGTATCTAATGACTGTTGCGGTTTTCCCCCTTATTCCATGGTAATCCACCCAGAGAACGTGATATTTTAAACAGCGAAAAACCACTCATCGCCGCTGTTAATGTTAATCCAAGCACCAGTGAAAAAATGCCCGGTATAAACCTGGCTATTGAAATAGTAGCGGCGCACATTGCCAATGCAACCAGCAGTAGTAAGTTCTTTTTTCTCCAGACAAAGTGATTTAAGCGAAAAACAATGATCCAGATTAAACAAAAATATAATACATTGGTTAAAAAGTAAGCAATTCCTGTGGCTTTCAGGTTCCAGTTGGACATTCCAATATAAACTAAGGCCAAATACATGAGATTCCAGAAGAGTTCTGTAACAAAAAACAAACGACTGCGTTCTTTAACCACCAAAACAAAAATCATACACCAACTGACAAACTTGAATAGGTCGCCGATAACCTGCCATTGCAGGATACCAGCTGTCTCCTTAAAAGTACCGGAGTAAATTAAACCAACTACCTGTGGGCATAGAGTCAGCATGCCAAGGATAACCGGACCGGCCATGAGTAGAACAACTTTGATTTGCTCATTGACCATTGCGTTTGTTTTTTTGTAATCATGTGCAACTGCACTAAGCCTGGGATAGTAATCTTTACTTATGGCATCCAGGATAAAACCCAGGTATAGCATGGAAATGCTCCACGCTGCCTGAAAATATCCGGTGGCAACCATACCTAATGTTCGGGTAATAAGAACCCTTACAGCCAGTTGAGTTATGGCTCTAACCAGGCTGGCACTCATGAGGGCAAAGCCCATTCGAAACAGGCCGGGCAATAATTTTAACATTTCTTTCCAGGATAAACTGAAATGAATTGCCTTAATCCTCCGAGTTAACCACCATGAAGCAGCAAAGAGAGCCAGAGGTGTGCTAATTACTGCCGCAATGATGCCGCTTTCTCTCCAATGCCAAACTGCCAGCACGGTTATGAGCAAACCGCCCAGGGCCCCAAGGATATATGTCTTGGCAAGATCCACTAAACGGCGCAAGCCGTTGAGTACAGCCGTTTGGGAACTGGAGACAATGCTTGCCCAGACACCGATGCCAATCCATGTTATAGCCCAGGCATAATTGTTATGACCGAAGACCAGACTGGCGATTGGTTTGCGAAGCATTATCAATAACAAAGCACCCGACAGCCCCAGTATTACTGAAGTCCATAACAAGGCGTTGCTGGTGTTGGTAATTTTTTGATTATCGCCTATAGCCTGAGCTTCAGCCAGTTGCCTAACGCCGCTTATGGCTAGACCTGCTCCAGCGATTGTTCCCGCTGTATTTAGAATTGACTGCAATAAACCCATCAGGCCGATGCTTTCGGGTCCCAGCATTACAGCCACCATTTTGTTTCTAATTATACCAACTAATATTGAAACCGCCGAGGTGCCGATCATAAGGATAGAAGCCTTAAAAATTCGGCCTGTTGAATTGTTTTTGACTTTGGTCATATTATAGGACCAATCCATCGTAATAACATTAGGTACCGCTCCTTAAGCTATAGAAATCCCTTGCCATTTCTCCAAGATATCTTATGTTGCTTGTTACGGGTAGGTGACACTAGCCCAAAACGTATAGTATATACATTGTGCTGTTTGGCCTCGTCAAGGTGTTTTTAGTTGTTACCTTGCTTGATGAATGAACCTTCTTATGTATAAAGCCATATTAATAAATTAGCATGTAACTATTCATAAGGAGGATGATCAATGATTTTTCACAATAAAACAGCAGGAGCTGCCGCCGGTACACCTGAAGACACTTTCAGTATCCCGGTTAATGAGGATTTTACTAATATGTCCAAAATAAGGGATATTGGCAGGTGGCATGTAACGAACTTTGTAAAATTTGTTTCTGAAAGCGTGTCTCCAGGCGCGATTATACTGGATGCGGGAGCGGGAGAATGCGCTTATAAAAGATACTTCTCACACTGCGAATACGTATCCGTTGACCTGGCAATTGGAGAAGACAGGTGGAATTATAATAATCTCAATTATATAGCTCCTTTAGATAATCTTCCATTTGATGATGCATCCTTTGATGCGATCCTGAACACCCAAGTTCTGGAACACCTGGAATATCCCAGATTAGCAGTAAAAGAATTGTTCCGTGTCTTAAAGCCCGGAGGAAAATTATTTTTGACCGCTCCTATGGCTCATGAGGAGCACCAGGTGCCTTACGATTTTTTTAGATATACATCATACGGTTTAAAGTCTATTTGTGATCAAGCAGGATTCAGTGAAATTATAATTACCCCTATGGGTGGTATGTTTACAAGGTGGGCTTATGAAATCCCCAGAATAATGTCGTTATTTCCAAGTGCCGGCATTAAAAAAGGCAAAATAAAATTTAAGGGTTTTGTACTTTTACCATTAAGGCTGGTTTGTTTCTTGGCGGTTCGGCTAACCCAAATGGTTTTTTTGTGGATTGATCAATTAGATAAAGAAAAAAAATTTCCATTTGGTTGGTCTTTGATTGCTCAAAAATAAACATAATTATTTATTCAATGTAACAAAAACCGCCGGGGAAGGAGCGATGGTATTGCATGGGGGTAACATGAGCGGTCGGAACTATAGGATTTCCGTGGCTCTATGTACTTTTAACGGTGCTCAATTTGTTGGTCAGCAGTTGGAAAGCATACTAAATCAATCGAGACTCCCGGATGAGCTAATTATATGTGATGACGCATCAACGGATGACACGATTGACATAGTTGGCAGTATAGCAGCCGGCCGGCTGTCGACGATACATATTATTCAAAATGAAAAAAGATTGGGCTGCGTGAAGAATTTTGAAAAGGCCATTAAATATACAACCGGGGATATTATTTTTCTAAGCGACCAGGACGATGTTTGGTTTAAGGAAAAGATTTTTACAATGATGTCCCCTTTTGTGGAAAGTGACGAGGTCGGTTTGGTATATAGTGATGCCATTCTTACAAATACTGTGCTGAAACCTACCGGTCACACCTTGTTTGGTTGCCGAAAAAAAATGAAACTTTTAGAAAAGCGATTACCTCATCAGATGGTGCGTGGAGTTGGGATTAACGGATGTACCATGGCATTCCGGTCGTGTCTGAAAGATTTTGTTCTACCCATTTTTGAATCAGAAGGATGGGGACATGACCACTGGATCGCCTTTATTGCCTATGCAGTGATGGACAGCAGCCCAATAGATAAACCGTTAATGTATTACCGTCGACATGCACACAATTCCGGGAATGACCCGTTTTTGGACGGTGGGTGGGTAAATACGTGGGTAACAGGTCTTAAAGCTGCGGGAACTGCGGATTACGCCAAAGACAGGTACCGTTGGGAGGTAATGCTGCAGCGCTTAATCGAGATTGCCAAAAAACAAAGTTTACTCCCGGAAAATCGTACCAGGTTAAGTAAATTTATAACAGAGTGTGAACAACGCTTGGAATTTGCGCGAGTTAGGGAACATGCAAAGCAGATCAGCCGTATTAAGCGTATTTATCCATTACTGCATTGTTTTTTAAAGGGTCATTACCACCGTTATCTTCGGGGTATGAAAAGTTTTCTTAAAGATGTGTTGATTTGTTAAAAAAGCCGCTAACGTTTTTGGATTCCAGCAATGTCAACCCAAAAAAGGGAAAGGTTATCTCTCCTTTCCCTTTAGGTGCTTCCTGTTGCAAGAGGTCTGTGCCTGTACCAGTACAGGTAAAACCCATCATATAATTTAACGTTAGTATACCCAAGCAGTTTATTTAAAGCAAAATAGATAAAAGAAGCTCTAAAGACATTATTGGAGTAAATTATCACTTGCTTTTCTGGAGTGACTTCTTTATCCAGAAAAACTTTTTTCAGGTCTGAGGCGTTTTTGAAAGTCATATCCTCATTGATGAGCTGATCCCAGGGTATGTTTATTGCCCCCGGTATATGACCTCTACCACCATATTCTTCGTCTGAACGTGCATCTATTATAACAACATTTTCCGGTTGTTGCAGTGCGTTCGCTACATCAATGGTTTCAATTATGAAGTTAGCTTTTTGTTGTTCATCCGATAAACTGAATGATCCTAAATTACCCCTTCTTACTCTTCCGGTCTCAATTTCGTATCCTTTTGCCTGCCATTGCCCAAACCCGCCATTTAATATCTGAACGTTTAACCCGTACATATTTAAAAAAAACCATAAAGCTGCGTGGTTGTAATTATCACTATAAAGTACGATATGGTCTGAACTATTTACACCGTATTCCCGTATTCTCAAACTGAATGCTTTAGGGGAGTTAAATCTGCCCCTGCGGTTGGGGTCCAAAACAGACCTGAAGTCATAACAGATTGCTCCGGGTATATGACTTTGTTCGTATACGTCTCTCGTCCTAGTGTCCAAAATGGTTAAATTGGGCTGGCCTAATATTTTCTTTAATTGGTCTGCACTGATCATGGCTTCGGGATGGGTGTAAGGTATGGCTTCTTCCTTTATATTAGCTGTTGAATTTAACTGATCTTTATTGCTGCACCCAATAAGTAAAATTGTTAATAGGGTTAATATTACCCCCATAACAATATACTTTTTAACACTCAATAAAGCACCCTCCTTGTTATATTATAACAGATAAGTAATTTTTCACCTCCATCTAAAATTAATTCTTTTTTTAATAGGTTAACCTATAATATGTTATAAATTTTAGGTTGTTACACATATATATTATTAATTAGCCTTTAGCAATTTACCAATAAATGGGGAGGTAAAAATGAAAAGAACCACCTGGTTAATAATGGTGACATCTTTTTTAATTGTTACATTAGTCCCTACTGCTGTTGCTAAACCGCTGAATGATGTATCTGGACATTGGGCAGAAAGGTATATTATAAATCTGGCTGATACCTCTGTCATGGGAGGTTACCCTGACGGAAGTTTTCGTCCGGAAGCTAATGTGACACGGGAGGAATTTATTAAGTGTCTTATAGTAGCTTTAAAAATTCCCGTATGCGGCGCGGTGGAACCCTCTTACGACGATGTTGACAACACATCCTGGTCCTTTCCGTATATTGAGACTGCTGTGGCATCCGGTATACTAAAACCGGAGGAAAGCGTTAATGGTATGCTAAAGCCTGGAGAGCCGATTCCCAGGGTGGAAGTGGCAAGGTTAATAGTCCGGGCACTTAAGCTTTCTGTAAAATCGGGTTATACAGGTTATGACGATGGTATTAATATTCCGCCATCATACCGGGGATATGTCGGTATTGTTAAGGAGCGTAGTTTAATGTCCGGCTATCCCGATGGAACCTTTCGGCCTTGGAATCCGGTTACCAGGGCAGAAGCCAGTGTAATTTTGGTACGGTTGATATACGAATCGGGAAAGGGTACCGGGTTTGTGACAATATGTTACGATCACAGCTCAGAATCAATATTTAATAATGCTTTTCCATTGCACCAGAGTTATGGGTACCCGGGGGTTAATTATATTTTGCCGTCTAACGTGGGAAACCGTGGCATGATGACGATAGCACAGTTGAAAGAAATGGAACAGGCCGGGTGGGAGACCGGTTCTCATTCAAAAAATCATCTTCATTTTAAGGATTTAAGAGATCGTGAAATCAGTCAGCAGTTATCACAACCAAAAGAATGGTTGCAGAAAAATGGCTTGCAGTATGCAAGTTTTGCGTATCCTTTTGGGTTTGATACCGATCCTTACCCGGTAGTTAGTGAATATTACGAATCCGCTGTTAAATGTTTTGGCAATAAAATTAACGTGCCGCCAATTAACCGTTTTAATCTGGAAAGAATTATGCTGGATTCCGGGTTATCAAATGATGAATTGACAGATCTGCTGGACCAGGCGGTTATTAAGGGAGGATGGGTAATTTTTTATACCCACTCTGTTGCGGAAGCAGGTCAAACCCCTGCCAATCATGGCATTAACCAGCAGAGGTTGAATTATCTATTTCAAGAGATTAAAAAACGTGGCTTAAAAGTTGTGACTGTTAGTGAGGGGGTAAGCTTGAAGTGTTTTTAAGATGTCTCTTGGATAGTTTAACTAATCAAATTAGATACCTTATAAATACCGATAAATAGTGGGGCGGGTTTGTTTATTAAAACAATACCTGCTCTCTTTTTTTGGAACACTTTAAAAACAGAAACATAAAATAACAGGAATAGAAAATGATACACACGGGTGGCCTTATTTAGTATTGTTGAGTTTCTTTGCTACTTTTGGGAGGTATGGGTTTTAACACTAAAGGCCGTGCGATTTTAGTGCTGATAAAGAGAAAGGCTGGTGATATCGTTGTGAGTTGTGGTAACCCGTAAGGGTAGTGTAAATTTGGTTGATACCATCTTTATTTCAAGGGGAGTTTTTTTAAGGAGAGGGTTTGTAGATGTGGTCATGGCTGATTATGATATTGATTACTTTAAGCTGTCTTTTTTGTTTATTCAGCGTTGTACAGCTGGAGTTAAAAAGACCCAATGCTAAAATATGGATAGTTTTGACTTGTTTTACTATTGGCGCAGTAGTAGGGACCTTATTAAGTGTTCCCTCTCCAATTTTGCAAAAATATTCTTATGAGCCAAAACCAGCCGAAATAAAGATAAAAGAGCTAAAAAGCCCTGAAGAACAATCCTTAAAAGAACAAACAGCAGAAGAACAAAAGCCCGAACAAAATGAGCCTCAAGACGAAACAATTACTGATGATAAAACAGAAGGTATTAGTCAATCAACAGAATTGCCGACCACGGGTTCAAAAGCAGAAAAAAAGGTGCTTGTGATGGTCCCCGAACTTAATGTTCGTTCAGATTCCAAAAACAGTGCTGAAATACTTGACACTGTACAGTATGGTCAAATTTTAACCGAAATAGAAGCGCCTGAAGGTTTGGATTGGGTAAAAGTAAGGATGGATAACGGACTTACCGGATGGGTAGCTAAAAGGTATTTGAATTATTTAACGGATTAACTACAAGATTAGCATTATTGGTATTGTTGTTTCGAGGAGGTAACCTTTTTGAGGGCTAAAGAATTTACAAAGGCACTTGGTGAGTTAAAATTGGCCTTTGTGGCAGTTCCTATTTTAGCAATGATATTTAGTGCAGTAATTAGTTTATATGTTTTGTCGCCTGTATACATGGCATCTACAACTTTAATGGTTTTTAAACAGCCTACAACTTCTGTACCTTATGAGGTAAGAGTAGGATCTATTATGTTAAACCAAAGGTTGGTTAAGACTTATTGTGAATTAGCAAAAAGTACAATGATTTTTGAAGAAGTGATTAAGCAAAATAACCTTAAAATGTCGGTTGAAGATTTAAAGAAAAGAGTTAATATTGAGTTGTTGGGTGACACGGAATTCTTAAGAATAACGGTAGAAAGTACGAATCCAACACTTTCAGCCATGTTGGCCAATGAGGTGGCACGAGTATTACTGGAAAAGGTAGCCGAATTAATGGTATTGGATAATATTCAAATTGTTGATCCTGCTTCACCGCCTAATAAACCGGTGTGGCCAAACCATGAATTAAATATTATATTAGCAGGTGTAATTGGTTTGCTATTGATTGTTGGGGTAGCATTGTTAAGAGCTTCTATTAGAGCTGAAGATAGAGAACAGGACCTCCCAGTTAATAATGCAACCAGTTAATCCAGAAGAAACTATTGTTGAATACCGCGGTGAAGAATGGTTGAGCTTAGAGTTAAAAAAGGTGAATGTGTAATGGGGGGAGATACGGAATTGAGATGTTTGGTTACCGGTGGTGCCGGTTTTATCGGGTCAAATTTGGTGCACACTCTGGTAGCTGAGGGCCATAAAGTGCGTATTTTGGATAATTTTGAAACAGGAAAATTTGAAAATATAGAGCCGGTGATTAAAAAAATTGATCTGGTGGTAGGGGATTTATCCAAGAGAGAAGATGTTTTAAGGGCTGTGGAAGGTGTGGATGTGGTATTTCACCAAGCCGCTCTTCCCTCTGTGCACAGATCGGTGGCGGATCCTTACATCACGAATAGGGTGAATATCGAAGGGACCTTAAATGTTTTTCTGGCAGCCCGGGATAAGGGTGTAAAGAGGGTGGTTTACGCATCGTCTTCTTCTGTTTACGGCAATAATGAAAACCTGCCTAAAGAGGAAAAAATGCTGTTAAAGCCGATGTCTCCATATGCGGCCTCGAAAATGGCCAACGAAGTTTACGGGCGTTTGTTTTATGAACTGTACGGTCTGGAAACAGTAGGGTTAAGGTATTTTAACGTCTTTGGCCCGCGGCAAAACCCTAATTCCCAGTATGCTGCCGTGATCCCCAAATTTATAATGGCCTTGCTGAAAGGCGATTCCCCTGTTATATATGGGGATGGAGAACAATCCCGCGACTTTACTTTTATCTCTGATGTAGTTAAAGGTAATATTTTGGCCGCCAAGGCTGAGGGAGTGGCGGGCGAAGTATTTAATATAGCTCGTGGTCAAAGGATTAATCTAAATGAGTTACTTGACTTGCTAAAAAAGATTATGGGCAAAAACGTTAAGGCATTATATGCCGATTCCCGTCCAGGTGACGTAAAGCATTCCCTGGCATCAATTAAAAAGGCTGAAGCAATTCTTAAATATTGTCCTAATGTTAATTTGGAAACCGGCCTTCAACAAACCGTTGCTTGGTTTTCGAAAAATGCCGGGGCCGTTTAGTATACGGGAAGCTTATTAATGCCGGAAATGGTGAAAGATAACGCTTGAAAAGTCCGAGTCCGCTGGGAAGGAAATCCCACCGGGTTCGGATTTTCTCATTTTGCCCCCAGAGAAGCAGCTCAGTAACATTATCTGGTTGCAAGCCATATGATAACGTAATGGACGGCAGTTGGGGGAGTGGTTATGAGGCCATATTCCACGGAAGAACAGCCTATGGGTACTGACTTTTTAGAAAAAATCGCTGGTGTTCCCCGGGTAATTCATGTAACCACTATAGGTATTACCTCTTATAGGGCTTTGTTGGCCCAATGCCGGTTTTTTCGGCATAAAGGGATGGAAGTGGGGTTTGTTTTCAGTCCTTCTTCTGAAAGTAAAGTGCTGCTCAGCCTGGGGTTTCCCGTAAAAGAGATTTACATCGACAGAAAAATTAACCCCCTATCCGATTCCGCGGCTATTTTAAAGATGTTTCGCTATTTTAGGGCTGTAAGACCCGATATTGTACACACCCATACTTCCAAAGCCGGTGTAGTGGGCAGGATAGCAGCCAGATTGGCCGGGATTGCCAATGTTGTGCATACTGTACACGGATTTCCGTTTCACCCTGGAATGACCAAGGTAAAATACATTCTTTATAAGGAGATTGAAAAAAAGTTGGCCAGAGTTACGGATATTATGATGTCCCAGAGCCGGGAGGACATTATGAATGCGCAAAGGCTTGGCATTAAACCCCGCCTGGGCAATTTGATTCACATTGGAAATGGTGTTGATCTTGATGAGTTTAATCCCGACCGGTATCCGTTTGAACGGCGGCAACAGATCCGGGAAGGCCTGGCCATAAAGGGAACGGATCCGGTGATCACCATGATAGGCCGCGTAAACCGTGAAAAAGGATATCACAATTTGGTAGAAGCGTTGCATCAGATTGGTGATATGTCCTGGCAGGCACTGTTTATAGGCCCGGATGAGGGGTTTTTAGCCGATCTTAAGCAGCAAATAAACAATTATAGACTGCAAAACCGGATTCTTCTTCTTGGCCAGCGCAGTGATATTAATGACTTGCTGGCAATTACAGATGTTTATGTACTTCCTTCCTACCGGGAAGGACTGCCCCGCTCCCTGATCGAGGCCCAGTCGATGGGCTTACCTTGTGTGGCCACTGATATCAGGGGCTGCCGGGAAGTCATTGTGGAAGGCCGCACAGGATTCCTCGTGCAGCCGGGAGATAGCAGAGCTTTGGGCGAGGCGATGCGCAAACTGCTGATGGATTCCGAACTTCGCTTTAATATGGGGAATGCGGGCAGACAACATATGCAGCTGTATTTTAATGAATCAGAAGTGGCCCGCAAAGTTATGGCTGTTTATGAGCAAATTTTGAATTACAACACTACTATGAGCCGGTGATATTTTACATAGGCACTTTACCGCTATGACAACGTTTGGAGAGGTGATCCGCATTAATATAAAAGTTTGGTGTATTGCCATTTTATTGTGCTTCCTGCTAGGTATAATTATTACCCTCATCTATCCGCCTTGGCCTCTATTGGCTAGATTACTGGTTGTTCAAGACCGGCTTACTAAGGTTGATGTTCTGGTAACCCTTGGAGGGGATTCGGAAAGGGAGCTTTACGCGGCGGAGCTTTACAGGCTGGGCTTGGCGCCTAAAATTATTATGTCCGGCTGCGGTTCCTCAGCTTCCAAAATGGCTAAAAGAGCAGTCAAGGCAGGTGTTGATGACAGTGACATTCTTTTAGAGGAACATGCCGAGAGTACTTATGAGAATGCCCTTTTTTCCAAGGAAATTATATTGGCACAAAATTTCAAATCCGCCATTATAGTTTCTTCACCATATCATATGCGGCGCACCAAGCTGGCTTTTGAAAGGGTTTTTAAAAATACCGGTGTGAAATTGCTTTATAGTCCAACAAAGGATTCGGGTTTTAATGTGGATGGTCAATGTAAAAGTGAGAGAGACAGAGCGATAGTAAGGAGGGAATATATCAAGTTTATATATTATTGGTTTAGATATTGGTAGGTAAAAAGCACTAAGGCGGTGCAAGGATGTGGATTATTGTGTGTTGGGCTTGCGGGATCGAGAACAGTGGTTGCAGGAACTTGATAAGTTAAGGGATATCATACCCGATTTGCATTACCAGCCTAAATACTTGGCATTGTTTGGCAGCATGGGAGAGGCACGTTTATTTATCTACCACGAAGGAACGGAAACAGTTATTTATCCATTTTTTTTAAGAAAGGTCAATTTAATTCCCGGACTTACAGATAAACTGCCGCTGGATCTGTATGACATAACCAGTGCTTACGGCTACGGGGGACCACTGGCCACTCCGACAGCCGGCGATAATGTATTAAGCAACTTTTACCGGTGTTTTGCAAAATACTGTAACAGTCAACACATCATCACGGAGTTCATCCGGTTTCATCCCGTATTGGGCAACCACCGCTTAATGAAAAATCATGTGGAAGTTGAAAGAGTATCCTCGGTAGTATGTGTCGATCTTAGGGGTTCAGTTGAGGAAATTTGGTCGGGATACCAGCGCAACAACCGTAAAAACATTAACAAAGCTTACCGGGAAGGGTTGGAGGTGATATTGGAGGAAGCACCGGCGCATTTTACTGATTTTTTAGCTATTTATCACCATACCCTTACCAGGCGCCAAGCTGGAAATTTTTATTACTTCAATACCGAATTTTATGAATACCTGCACAGGGAGTTAAGAGGTAATTTTTTATACGCCCACACATTAATGAATGGGCGGGTGATATCCACAGAGCTGCTGCTATACAACGAATCTTATATCCATTCTTTTCTTGGGGGGACTTTGGAACAATTTTATGAATATCGCCCCAATAATATTTTGAAACATGAAGTAATCAAGTGGGCAAAAAGCAAAGGAATTAAATATTTCTTACTTGGTGGCGGCTATCAGGATGAAGATGGCATTTTTCGTTATAAATTATCGTTTGCCAGTAACGGGGTATTGGATTTTTACGTTGGGAAAAAGGTACACAACCACGGGGCTGTAAGCAGGTTGGAAGAAATCATGGCTTCGAAAAAACCTCGGGAAAATGAAGGTTATTTCCCCGGTTACCGGAGGTATTAAATATGTCAGTTACAAAAATTAACCAGGCCTTTAAAAGGGTATTTGACCTGGTATGTTCGCTGTTTATACTGTTGCTTCTTAGCCCTTTATTGATAATGATTGCGTTGGCTATAAAAATTACTTCGCCAGGCGCCGTCCTTTTTAAGCAGATGCGTTTGGGTTTAGATGGCAAAATCTTTTGGATGTATAAGTTCCGGAGCATGGTTCCCAACGCTGTGAATATGGGGTCCGGGATGTTCGTTGAAAAAGATGATCCGCGGATCACAGCCGTTGGCAAGCTCCTTAGAAAAACCAGTATTGACGAACTCCCCCAGTTATTAAACATCCTGCGCGGCGAGATGAGTCTAGTTGGCCCCCGGCCCGCTCCATTGCACCATCTTAAACTATACGATGAAAGGCAGAAAAAAAGGTTAACCGTTAAACCGGGCATTACCGGATGGGCTCAGGTAAAGGGACGTTTGGCCCTTTACTGGCCGCAGCGTATTGAATTGGATCTATGGTATATCGATAATTATTCAGTTTGGCTAGATTTGAAAATACTGGTAATAACGGTTGCAGTGGTGCTGTTTCGCCGTGGTGGCACTGCCAAAGCAGATCGAAAAGAGAATGATCCATTTATGAAATTTTAATAGGAGTCAGAAGTCAGGAGTCAGTAGTCAGAATGAGAGAATGGTTTATCATTTCGAAGTATTTTAGAATTCTGAATTCTGACTACTGAATTCTGAATACCTGAATAATATGAGGGATATAAAAAATGAGATTAAAAGGACGCAAGGTGCTGGTAACCGGAGCTGCCGGTTTTCTAGGCTCCCATCTTTGCGAAAAGTTGTTGAAAGAGGGTTCCTGGGTTCGGGGACTTGATATTTTATCTTCCGGCAGAAAAGCCAACCTGAGCGGGATTTTTAAACAGGTTGATCTTGTGTATGGCGACGTATCCTCCGAAGATACGGTGGCCAAGGCCGTAAAGGATGTCGATACAATTGTCCATCTGGCTTTTCCCATGGAATTACGCCGCCAATCAATGGAAAACCGGGCGGTAATAGCTGCCTTGGCCGGGCTGTTGAACTTAATTCAAGCTGCCCTACGCCATAACGCCTTGCTGGTCTATATTTCATCCATTGCTGTTTACGGCAATGGGAAATATACTCCCATTGATGAAAACCATCCCTTGGAACCGGTACTCATCCATGGCGCGGTTAAACTGGCCGGCGAAAACCTTTGCGCCACTCTGTCAAGAAGTCACGGGTTTAGGGTGGTTATATTAAGGGTGGCTGATATCTACGGGCCGAGGAATACCAGGGTAAGCGTACCGATCAAATTTTTGCTTCAGGCAATACGAGACGAACCTATAACCGTTTATGGAGACGGGTCTGACAGTCGAACCTATACATTTATTGATGATTTTTCTGAAGCAGTGGTTATGAGTTTGCTTCGCCCCGGGGCTATCGGTGAGATTTTTAATATAAGTGGCGATGAATGTGTTTCCATGCACCAATTGGCTCTTGAAGTAAAAAAAGTTACCGGCAGCAGCAGCCCGGTTTTGTTTAAGGATTCTCCAACGGCAGGTCGCAAGCTATATATAAATAATTTAAAATCAAAAAGAATTCTAGGCTTAAAACCCTTATTTAGCTTAACCCGGGGACTGTCAGAAACGTATAAATGGCTTTTGGATAATCCGGGATACTATTAACCGGCGGGGCTGTGTAAAACATCATTCTCCCAGCCCCAAATTTCTTACTATCTTCCAGGTTAAATCTGTAGATTCATCATCAAAGTAGACATATTAAGCCTGGTTTCAAGAATAAAGTATATTAAATGAGATGATAAATGATCCGGGAGGATGGTGTTTGATTGAAAATATTGATTATTATTATGGGAATTGCGTTTCTCCTGGGCTGGTTGGTAATATATGTTAAATTTTTTAGCGGCCAAGAGGAAAGAAAAGAATATGGGACGCCAAAACCCGGTAATGAAGGGGATAGAATATTATCTGTAGCTCCTTGGGGCGATGATAGCAATGATGGCTCCTATACAAGTCCCTGGAAAACATTGCAATATGGTATTAAAAATTTACAATCAGGTGACAGGTTATTGGTGCGCGAGGGCGTGTACAGCGAATATGTATCATTTGATAAATCCGGTAACAGTGAAAGGCCCATCTTTATTAGTGCAGCACCGGGTGAGGAAGTGGTGCTGGATGGAGGGGGCGTTGGCTGGAAGTACGGCTTTAATTTTGAGTATGGAGTTTCTTTTATCGATTTTTCAGGTTTTAAAGTGAAAAATTTCCATGGGGCGGGAGTTGCTCTATGGGGCGATAATGAAACTATTAAATTGAATAATTTGGAAATATTGGGTTGTGGCACAGGAGTGCACATAATCTCAGCTGTGAACTTATTGATTGAAGACTGCTATTTTCATAATAATAACGGCCCCGGCCTTGTGGTTTCACCGGGTCCTTTAAAAACATCCAGGATTACCCGCACGCGTTCATCTAATAATGATAGCCTTGAACTGCCGGATGGTTTTTCATTGGACAATGGAGAGGATATTGTTTTTGAAAAGTGCATGGCTGAATACAACGCCGGAAGCGGTTTTAACTGTTCAACTGCAAATACCACCTTTACTTCTTGTATAACCAGGGACAACGGATATTACGGCATTAAATGCATGGGCAGTGGATACTGCTTGGTTAATTGTATCATTGATAATAATGGAATGGCCGGTTTGGCTTTGGAAGGTGGAGAAGTATATAAGCTATATAACAACCTGGTTGTAAATTGCGGTATCAAGGGCGATTACGGAATGGCAGCTGCTCCCGTAGTGACTCCTTTACCTGTCAGAGTGGCGTTGATAAACAATATTTTTGCCTTTAACTACGGTGGCGTTTATTTCGGCAGCACCGCGGTGGTGGAAAAAGAGGACTATAACATTTACTGGAGCCGTAAGGATGCTGAAATTTCTACCAGTAACCGCAAATATTCCAGAGAAGAAATAAATGAGCAAGTTTGGTTTAAAGAAACCGGCCAGGGGAAGTATAGTTTCTGCCGGGACCCATTATTTGTCGATTTAACTTGCCGGGATTTCCGGTTGGCCAAAAACAGTCCGGCTATTGATCGAGGTACCAAAGATGGTGCGCCTGATACGGACATCAACGGCAGAGCCCGCCCGCAGGGCCGTGGTTTTGATATTGGCCCATACGAGGCGATTGAAGGGAGTATTATCCCTCCAAATGCCAAAATAACCTACAGCCCAACCTATTCCTCAGATAATGCCGATTCTTTGCATTTCACCGTTAAATGGGCTGGTTATAATGAAAGTGGCGTAGTTGAGGGATTTAATGTGCAAGTAAAAGAAGGATCCGGGGGGACCTGGCAAAACTGGCTCACTGATACAAAAGAAACCGAAAGTAAATTTTTAGGTGTTAACGGTCATACATATTACTTCCGGGTGCGTGCAAAAGATGACCTGGGGAACTGGGGGAAATGGTCCGATACCATGGTTACAATTGTTCCCCTGGATGACCAAAGCCCGTTAATTAAATATGAAGGTAATTGGGATGTTACAGATTTCGAAGGAGCTTTTTTAAACACCTTGCATTATTCTATAACCCCCGGGGCGGTAGTTTCTTTCCGTTTTGCAAGCCGGGAAATAGCTTGGATTTCCACTATAGGACCGGACAGGGGGCAGGCCCTGGTTTATATTGATGATAAATTTCAGGCGACGGTGGATCTTTATAATCAGGTTTTTCAGAGCCGCAAACCGGTGTTCACCACTTCTCTTGACGCTAACCCGCATACCATACGAATTGAGGTGGCCCAAACCAAGAACGAGCATTCAAAGGGTTACCGGGTGGATATTGACGGAATTGCTATAAAGTTATAATTTAATTGATTTAAAAACCCGGGGTTTCATTAAAAAATCCTCCCCACAATGTTTTTTGAGGAAGATTATCGCATAAATATGGGGTTGAAACCAGGTGTGCACTATTTACGCTTACGTCTGTTAAGAGTTGTTATTCATTATTGTAATTATGGAAACTAATCCTCTGTATGCTGATGTCAAATATTTCATACAAGATGCCGGGATATGAAGCGTCTCGTTTCACCCACCTCCGAAAACAAAAGTTTTTTCAGGATGGATAAGCTACATTATCCCCATTGGTCGTTGATGATTTGTAGTAATTTAACCGTCAGCTCGGGTATGCAAAATTGGTCCAGCACCAACCTTTGTCCCCGTGCGCTCATCAGCGCCCGCTGCTCCGCGGTAAGCGCCGCCAGCGCGCGCACCTGTTCCGCCAGTGCCTTTCCGTTATCAGGGGGCGAAACCAAACCGCACCCGCTCTGCTTTACCATCCCGGCCACGTCACCGGGAGCCGTGCATAACACCGGCAAACCGGACGCCAGGTAATCAAAAAATTTATTGGGACTTACCGCTCCATAAAAAGCCGGGGCATCCTTTAGAGATATGATCCCCGCATCTGCCGCGTGCAGCAAGTCCGGAATTTTACTCTTGGGAACTGGCTCTAAAAATCGTAAATTTTTTAGTTGTAATTTGCGGGCTTGCGCTTGGAGATCGGGTTTTACCGGTCCATCCCCGATTAAAACGAATTCAACCCCGGATTCCCCGTTTAACTCGCCGGCAGCTTCCAGGATTACGTTCAGCGCGTTGGCCGGGCCGTGCGCTCCGGTATAAACTATGGTGAACCGGTTAAAATTAAATAAACTTCTGGTTTCTTCGCGTGTTTTCAGGGGAACGAAATGCCCCGGATGCACGCCGTTGGGAATATGGATAATGCGTTGCTCGGCAACGCCCTTTTCTTTGAGATAGGGAATGGAACCCCGGGCCAGTACGATAATCCGGCCGGCATGAAGGTAGAGCCGCTGTTCTACCTGACGCATCAACCATACCAGCGGGTGTCCATCTGCCAGCCCCTGCATATCGATTAGTGCCTGTGGCCACAAATCGCGCACTTCCAGTATAAACCGGCAGCCCAACCGGCGGGCCAGGCAGCATCCTGCCAGGGCTGCAAACGGGTGGGGTGACGAACCAATGATTACTTCCGGTATAACCCCTTGTTTCAAGCCGGCACGGTAAACATTTAGGCTAAAATTAAACATACCCAGGGCCCGGCGCCAGTCGTTGCGCCGGTGAAGGCTTGTTTTAACTCACTCAAAAAATATGCCCTGCACAGGTTCTTCCAACCATAGCCGGCCTTTTAAATCGCGCCCGTGCTTGCGGGTGGACAAATTGACGTTACTGGTGAAAATGCGCACGGCATACCCGTTCTTGACTAATTCCACAGCCAAATCATAATGACGTGTTCCTCCGGGCAAATCCGGGGTAACTGCGTATTGATTAATAAACCATATTTCTTTCATAAAAACATACCCCTTGTGTCTATCACAGCTTTCTTTTTAAGCAGCTCATGATCAATGTTTTTGAAGGCGTTATGGTTAACCAACAGGATGATCAAATCTGCCTGTTGCAAGCCTTCTTTTAAGTTGACCAATTGAACGCTGTGCAGGTGGGCCAGGCATTCCGGCAGCGACTCAAGATGCGGCTCTACAACTAGAATTTTACCCGCATTGTCTCGAACCAGTTGTTGAACAATTTTTAGCGCCGGGCTTTCACGCAAGTCGCCTGTATCGGCTTTATAGCCAAGTCCCAGGCAGGCAATTACCGGATCTTTAAATCCGGCCGCCGTTTCTTTGATCCTGGCGGCGACGTAATTGGGCCTATTGTTATTTACCTCACGGGCGGTGCGGATAATTATTGATTCATCCGGTGCCGCGTCAATAATGAACCAGGGATCTTTGGTAATACATTGCCCGCCAACGCCGGGGCCAGGTTGGTGGATGTTCACCCGGGGGTGGTGATTGGCTAATTTAATCAGCTCCCAAACGCTAACGCCGAATTTATCACAAAGATAAGACAGTTCATTGGCCAGGGCGATGTTTACATCGCGGAAGCAATTTTCGGCTAACTTGGTTAACTCCGCTGTGCGCGCATCGGTAAGCAATAAACTGCCGCCGACAAATTTTTGATAAAATATTTGGGCTTTTTTCCCGGAAAGCTGATTAATGCCGCCGATAATACGGTCATTTTCTACTAATTCTTTTAATATTTGGCCCGGTAAAACGCGTTCCGGGCAATGGGCCAGAAAAATTTGCTTTTCAGCGGCAGCGGGTGTCGGCGGCTGGAAAATAATTAGATCGCGGCGTAATTCACTGATCCAGCCGGCAATTTTTTCAGTCGTACCGACGGGAACCGTTGTTTCCAGAGTGATCAGGTTGCCCGGAGCCAGGTGATCTGCGATGGCGTGGACGGCTTCTTGAATATGTTTAAGATCGGGTAAATGGTTTGCTGTAATTAAACTCGGCACGGCAATAATATAAACATCTGCAGGCACGGGCTGCAAGGCGGCTGCCAGGTTGCCGTTTTGGATTGCCGCCTTGACAAGAATATCCAGCCCGGGTTCTTGAATATGAGGATGGCCACTATTGATGGTTTCTACAACTTTTACGTTATTATCTACACCGTGGACATAAAAGCCGGTATTAGCCAACAGGCCGGCCATGGGTAAACCTATATAGCCCAATCCGATGACACAAATCTTTTCCATAAGTACTCCCCTATATACAAATTTAAAAAGCAAATTAAAGTGCTACAAAAAATCAGATTAAAGATAAGCATTTAATGGTATAAATTGCCGCGCCGGTATCTTGTGCCACGGGCAGCTCATTGATTAATGTTTTGTTGTTCAGGTCATATTCGGCAATTCTGCTGCATAGGGGTTTTTTCCCGTGCTTTATCCATAGCCCATATTCCCGGAAGCTGGATGACCGTAAGGCGGAAAAACCAACATATGCTTTGCTGCCAATCACTTCTATGCCCCGGCACCATCCCAGCAGCACTTTATAATTGCTGATTTGATTTAAATCCACGATCTCTTCCACTTTAAAGGTATTTTTATTAACTATGACGATATAACCCTCAGTCAAAGTAAAGTAAATAAAATCGCCTTGCACCAACCCGTCATGGGGGCCGCCACGGCCTATCCGCAAATTAATATTGGGTTTTGGGGCGGTCAGACAAACAGCATCCCTTTGGATAAAACGGGTGCACCATAATTCTTCCTCTAAAAAAAATATAAAATTGGTATGAGTTTCGTGGGGTTTGGTGGTGGGTACCAACCGGTAATCCATGTCCCTGCGAAAACGTTTCCAGGTGTCACTAATTCCCGCATTATATTCTGCAAGTAAATCCCCTTGTAAAGTCATAATTTGAATTATTTCCAGCCCGGTATTGCAAATATAAATTAAATCATCTTTTACAGTGACGTGATGAAGGTCGTTAAAAGTGGGGTGACTATAAATTTTTTGAACATAAAGCCCGGGGAGGTTGTAGACAAGCACCTCCGTGCGGGAAGGCACATAAAAATTATGTTGATACAGCGAACCGGCTCCAAATTGGATGCTGCCGTTGGGAGCTGTTCTATCGCCGGGTGATCTATAGGTGATTTCTTTTACCGTTGCCCCCGTTTCCCAATTGATTACCTGCAGGCCGCATTTATTATATTTATTCCAGGTATGCTGCTTCAGGTGATCTCTCTTAGGGTAACCCAATGTAACAATTAGTAACATATATATTTCCCTGCCTGTTTAGCAATATCGCTGAGCAATTTTGGCGAAACCATGGTCCAAATGCCGGTTTTTCTATATACCACAACCATTGTTAAAATATTTTGGGTTGCAAGGGAAAAGGCGGTGGCTGCGGCAATGCCTTCTTTCCCGAAATGCCGCACCATGAAAAAATCTAATATTAAATTGATGATTCCGCAGGTTAGGCTGATTTTCATAAATAACTTGTGCAGCCCGGTCATTTGCAGCATATAACCGCATGAACCGGTAATGGAATTTACAAGTTGACCGGCAATTAAAAAATACAGGGCTCCGGTTCCACTGGAGTAGTGATAACCGAAATAAAGATTAAGCATGTGTTTATCGAACAACATCAGCAAAATAAAAATGGGTGCTGAAAACATGGTTCCCAGGGTTGATGCGAATCTAACAACGTAGGCCAGCCTTTGGTAATCATTTTGAGCATTATAATGGGCAAGCATAGCCGGGATGACCTGGTTGAAAATATTTAGGGGAAAAACTACGGTAGCCGCAAGGGTGCTTACGACTCCATAAATGCCTACTTCCGCTGGTTCAGCATATAGTCCCAATACATAGAAATCCATATTGGACATGATTAAAAGAGAACCCCTGGTTACCACCATTGGTAGAGATTCCCGCAGTATTCCGGCCGGACTGATTTTTTCTGACGGCCATGGTGCAGTTCTGTGATACAAAATCATCAATCCGGCCAGTAACGGACATAATATACCGGCAAAAAAAGCGATGAGTGCATTATGTATCGAGGCTAAGGCGTTATAGTGTAAAAATATTAAAGACATTAAAAAGACTACCTGCTGTAAAACAGGCAAAAAGGAAGCTGTTTTTAAGTCTTGTAAACCTCTGAATGCTTCTACGGTAATTAATAAGCAGTTCCGCAAGGGCAGTGCAACGGCCCCCCAAACCAATACTGCGTATAACTCCCGTGAATGAAAAAACCTGATAGCTATTAAATCCCCGGACCAATAGATAATGAAGGCCACGGCGGATGAGCTAACGATAATAATACGAAAAATGCCGGTTAAAGTACCTTTAAGCCTGCCCCAATCTCCCGACCCTACTGCGGTTCCCAACAGTTTCAAGATGACTGTGTTTGTACCCAGCAGCGATAATATCTCTGCAATATTGCATATTTTTAGTAGAATTGTATAAATGCCCCAATAAGTTGGTCCAAGCAACCGGGCCAACAAAATCTTGTTGGCTGCTCCCAACAAGATACCGGCTACCTGGCCCGATAAAACTGAAAGGCTGCCTGATAGTATTTTTTTTAACAATTGTGTCTATTTTATAGCACCACCCGGCAAACATTGCATCTTTCGTGTACACCATATTATGCTTGAGCCGCTTATTAATTGCAGCGTACTAGGGATTTTGTCGTCCAGTAAGTGGATTGCAACAAACCTTGCCGGGTTTGTAATTGTGACCATTTGACCGGGAACAGCGTAATATAACCAGGTAGGTGTGGGAAAGTGAAGGATTGCAAGATGCTGTCGGGGTTGTGGATATGAAAAGAAGTTTATATGAATACTGGCTGGGCTTGCTGGCTTTACTGGCGCTTTTAGCCGTTCTAGGCACGGCATTAAACTCCACATTGCCATTGGTTGTTGCTGCCGTTGTTATGCTGGCGGCGTTGATTACCTGGCAACCTTTACTCGGCCTGTGCATGGTGGCCTTTTATCTGCCCCAGGAAAATTTAGCCATGCTTTTTCCTTCGTTTACACTTATTAAGTTAATCGGTGGATTGACATTTTGGGGCTGGTTTACCCACCTGCTGACCGGCAAAAAGGTGTTTAAAATGAACAGAATGTTCGTTCCCTTGGTTCTTTACTTGATATGGTGTTTACTGTCGATTGTTTGGGCCATACAGCCGGGTCAAAGCTGGCCGAGGGTTATTTCTTTAGGTCAAATGCTGCTGATGTTTATTGCCGGCTATAATTTGGTGGACAGCAAGAAGGAATTACACCTGCTTTTGGGCAGCTACGTCCTGGGTGCGGTTTGGGCTGCAGGTCTGGGTATATATAACGGTTACCTGCATGCGTTTATGGTAAGAATTGATTCCGGCGGACTTCAAGACCCTAATTTTTATGCCAGAATCATCGGGCTGGGGGTGTTGTTTGGCGCGTATTTGGCATTTTCCTTTATAAACGCGGCAATCCGCCGGCTAAGCTTGATTTGCTGCGTCATCATAGTTGTTGCTGTGCTGTTATCAGGGTCCAGAGGTACATGGTTGGCTTTACTGGCGGCGCTGTCGGCCGGTATTGCGTTTGCTGGTCCCCGAATTGCCAGGCGCCCGGCCTTAAAGAGGCGCCTTTTAATAAGCCTTTTGGTAGTTATGGTGTCCGTTGCCCTGTTCGGCCCCCGGATTGTTGATCATCTCCCTTACGTTGTCGTTCAACGGGCGGAAACTTTAACCCATATAACGGATCAAACCAACCGGGCCGCCGGGAGATTTGATATTTGGCTGGTGGGTTTGGAAATCGCCAAAGATAATCTGGCCAAGGGCGTTGGTATAAATAATTTTCCTTGTGCTTTTACGGAATATTTCCCCGCCGCCGGAGGAATTGTCCGGCCGGTTGGGTTAAACAGGGACCCGCATAATGTTTATCTGGCCAATTTAACCGAACTGGGTGTCCCCGGATTGCTGTTATTTATGTTGCTATTGTGGGAGTTATGGCGGTCGGGGGATCGCACCGAAAACCGGGTGGATGCCGTCTTGTGCAAGCTGTTGGTTATTTTTTTAGCTACGGCTGGGTTGACCGGTACAGATCATTTTAGAAAATTTTTTTGGTTTGGCCTGCTGATCCCGTGTATTTTAGCCCAGTTCGGGGTTTTAAAAGGATTGTCCGGGGACCGGGATAAAAAAAAATTCTGTTTTTGGCGCCCACCTTTCCCAACCGGCACGACCAAAACTATGGAATTTTTGCTTTCCGCCTGGTTCAAAACCTCAAAGCGCTGGGAATGGACGTACATGTAGCGGCACCTGTCCCCTACGCCCCCGCGTTATTGTGGTTCAAAAAAAATGGAGAAGGCAGGGGCGGGTCCCGTGGACGGATTGTATTGAAGGAGTAACAATAACCTACCCCCGTTATTTTTGTTTACCGGGGCAAAAATTTTTGACTTGGAATATATTCTCAATGTTTTGGGGTGTTTATCCTGTTGTCAAAATTTTGCACAGCCGGGCCGGGTTTAAGCTTATCCATTCGTACGGTGTGTTATTATGAGGGACTTCCCAATGTTATCAAAGAAGCTATGTGTTGCGGCAAAGCGGTTGTGGCTGCTAAAACGGTGGGTATTGCGGAATTGGTCGTGGATGGCCGAACCGGGTTATTAGTGGAGCCGGGCCGGGTTGACGGGGCGGCGGCGGCACTGGAAAAACTGCTGGCAAATCCCGAACTGGGGCGGCAAATGGGTGGGCGGGCCAGGAGTTTGTTCAAGGCAAAAAGATTTGACTGGCGGCAAACCGCGCAAGCTTACCGGGAGGTGTACCGGCGGTTGACTGATAAGTCGCTGACTGTTTAGGAGTCGGAAATCTGGAGTCATAAGTCAGAGTAAGAGGATGGGTTATCATCTAAATGTATACAGACTTTTGAATTCTGAATACCTGCCCTGAAAATTGATTTTCATCACTGCTGATGCCGCATCAGCGGCAGGGATATCCGAATTAAAGTCAACCATGGTCATATTATCTACCCTTCTATATAAGCAAGGCATTAAACGCGTGCCGGGGGACTGATCCGGCGCGCGTTTCGATAAGCTTCCACCTATACCCTGGGGTGGATTTATTTACATACATAAATTGCCAGGAAGATATGAGAAAAATGTCGAAATTCAGTAGGGCATGCAAAATAAAGGAGGTCGCATAAAAAATGCCCAAAAAGTTGAGAATTTGTATCTTCCTGCTTTTTCTTTTGTCCATGTTTTTCAGCTCGGTTCCCCTTGCCCGGGCCGACAAGGTTGACGCAGCCGCTTTAAAGCAAATGTTTGACAGATATGGCGCTCCGGCCAGGTGGGACTCTTTAAAGGACACGGTTGACAGTCCCACCTTGGCCTGGTCGGAAACTTACATAATGAGATCGTACCTGCTCATGTACCAGGCTACCAAGGACAAACAATATATCGATGATTTTGTAGACCATGCTGACAGCGTTTTGGCTCGTAGGGATAATATGCGGGGAGTGACCGATTACCGCGGTCTCAGCCTGCCGGTTTGGCGGGACGGGAAATATACTGATTATAAAACTTACTATATTTATGCAGATGAAACGGGGTTGATAGCGACACCGCTGGCCCAATTTGCTGTCCTGATAAACAAAGATCCCAATCTGGCGGCGTACCGGGCCAAAGCAAATGAATATGTTCAGGCTGCCGAGGATGCTGTAAATGTGCTATTTATGAGCCAACTGCGCAATTCAGACGTTAATTTCACCTGGATTGAGGATGGCGATACCCTGCACTTGGACAGGCCAGTCAATAAAAATTTAGCTGTAGGCGGCGCTTTACTGGCTATTTATGAAGCGACGGGGGACAACTCTTATCTTTATCAGGGCATCAAGATGGCCAATTATTTCAAACAACATTTACTCACTAACAGTTTCTCCGGCGGTTATTATTGGAAGTATTACCCAGAAGACCCCAGGTTTACTAATACCATAGAGGATACCAATCATGCCAACGTTGCACTCCAGTTTATTGCCATGGCTTACGATAATGGCATTTTTAGCGCAGCTGAGATGCAGAAGTTTGCCAATACGGCTGCTAAAGTGCTGATTAAAAGCGATGGTACAATTGCCAACCGGCTTGACGGCAGCGGTACCATAGATCAACAAGGTCAGATTGCCAACTGGCTGGTTGTTTCGCCATGGTCGCCTTCCCTATTTGATGTAGCTTATAATATCATTAATAATAAATCGTCCTTAAATCCTCCTGAAATTCATGGGCTGGCTTATTTGAATTATGTATTGGCGCAAAAGGATGCTACTAATCAACCACCCGGTGGGGTTCCCAATCCCACTCCCGCACCGGTTAACGGAGGCAATTTAATTAATAACGGTGATTTTAGCGCAGGTAGTATGGGATGGGTGAATCGAAACAACACCGCGCAAATAAAGACGGAAAGCAATGGCAACAAGTACTTGACCAATACCTATAATTTTGCCTTTTACCAGGATATGCAATTAAAGCCTGCTACTTATCAAATCAATGCCAAGACCCGCAAGGGGACGGCGGTAAAAGGCGCCCGGATAGTGATAAGATTTTACTATCAGGATGGCAGCGATAATTTTAAGACCTTTACCTACACCAATAATGGCAGTGGTTGGGAGGCCATGCCCGGGATGACCCTGGTAGTGCCTTCCACGGCAGCGACTACCAGGATTTACCTTTCGGGGATGCCTGGCGACAGCGGTACCCAGGACTTTGATGATCTGGTTATTACACCAGTTAAATAATCACGACAGCCGGAGCATTTGCTTCGGACGGTGAAAATACGCTGATCACGCAAATATCCTTGTTGGTGGAACAACCGGCTTTAACCGAAGCGATGGCTTGACGCCTGCCGTAGTAACGTGATTCCCAGCCCCGGGGGGCCGGCTCTTCCGCCCCAATTGTAATTGAGCAATTACTTCCTGCGCGGGGTTTAAAGTTTTGGTCCAGGATAATTATATTTAAAGTGTAACTGCCGGACGGGGTGGTTTGATCCACCCGCCACCAGTGACGGTGTTTGACCATTGTGCAGGGCCACGGTCCCAGAAGCCAATGGATGGCGTAGCTGTGTCTGGCTGCTCCGGTTTGGGTTAAATAATCGATAATAACAAAGATACCATCAGTCAGTACCACTCTCCGGCGATGGACGACTTTGCCGGGCAGGCGGCAATAGCCGTAATGCTCACCTGCCACTTCCAGCTGGTTGGCGGTGTTTTTAATGACAACCCGGCCCGCCTTGACCAATTCCAGCCACTTAAAACGCCTGATCAGCAGCATTTGATTTTGCCCGTCCACCGTTATTGTATTGTGGGAAGAGGTGCCCATAAAATAGTGGTGGTAAGACATTTCATCATTATATAAATATGACCCGCCGTCCCGGGCTACATTGAGGCCCCGCCACCAGAGGTCCAAATGCAACTGGTCCGCCTGCCCGAAACGGTCGCGCAGCGATCCGCAGCGCAAAACGGCAAAATCGCCGGGGCCCTGCCGGATACAATACAGGCCGCTGACGGGGAAACAGGCGATATTTTGATAACGGTACTCTCCAACCGGTTTCATCAAGGCATTAATACCCCAGAACCATAGCAATTCTTCGTTCCAGGGGCCGTCGTTAAAACACCGCCTGGCGGTGGTCAAGTAAGACAGCGCATTTAATACGGGCCGGAAATCGCTGTAGTCACAGGAAGTCCAGGGACATAACAGGGCCCCGTCGTTACAACCCCAATTGGGCAGCCGTCCGTCTTGTTTATTCAGCATTGAGAGCAAGTAATTTAAAGATCTATGCAGCACCCGGTAAACTTCCTCATCGAACGGTTCCCCCAGGCATTCGCCGGACCTGCAAGCCCAGAGGTAGTAATGTAATGCCAAACGGTGATAATTATGTGAGGCTTGGCAGTAACCGCCGTCGCTGTAAAACTGGCGGAGGCAATCTTTTTCCAAAAGTTTTCGGCCTTTTCTTTTCCACTTGTCCGCACCCCGCATCCAGGGGAACAATGCTCCCAATAGATACAACAACAGTGCCTCGCCGATAAGGTGGTTGTTGTGGACCGCCAGCCGGGCATAATTGATATTTGTATAAACATGTTCTCCGTGCAAATATAATAACCTTAACAGGCGGTTAAAATCTTCTTCTTGAAAGCTTTCATCTTCAATAAATAAATATAGACCTGCTATCCAGCTCAGACCTCGCACAGCCAGCTCCTGCCCGCTGTGCCAATTTAGACCCGATCTGTACGGATTATCCCTTTCCCAGGTTTGCAGCTGGGCGGTCCAGTCTTTTAGCCAGCGGGAATCGCCCGTGCAGGCATAAGCCCTTGCCCACGTGTAGAGATGGGGAAAACGGTTGATTTCCCAGGTTAACTTACAATCGCCGCACTGTTTTTCATAAGTCATTACCTTCGACCAGTGTACATTTGACGGCCAGCTCACCCCCCGGACAGGATTCAAATGCCAGTTTACCGGGCTGCCGTAGTCGGCATACCAGTAGGAAAAGCACTTAATTAGTCCTCTTTCGGCCCGGCCGGCTTCCCGCAGAATATTTTCCCGGGAAAGCTGCGGGATTCTTTCTATGCCTGCAGCCAATTCCTTTGCCGGTGGGATAAAAAACGGCCTTTTTCCCCTGCGGAACTGTTGTATGTCCACAGCCTTTTCACCGAGGTAAGCAGTCCGGGGAACGTTCCGGCAGGATTTGACCGGCTGTAAATAACGCCTTGCACCGGAGCGGTTTAAAACTTCGTAGCCAATTCTAAAGCATGATTTTTTTAACCCCAGGCTGAATAATTCTTTGCTCAAGTTAATAAGTTTTATCATCCTGTTCACGAGCGGAAAGCTCCTGTGTCAACATCTCCCAAAGTTGCGCGTGCTCACTGGTCATAATATAGATTTCCTTGTCCAGAAGGCCGGTGTTGTATTGCCATTGTTTAAGCTCTTGGCCGGTAATGCTTAAAATACGTTTGACCGCCGCTTTTGAATCGGCTAGATCAAGGCACGTGCCCAACCCTAAAGCCTCTATGACCCTGCCGTCTTCCGTACCCGCTTGGGCCAACATCGGCTTGTTAAAATAACAAGACTCATAAAAACGATTGGTTCGTGCCCAGCACTGGTTTCCGGTTATATTGCCCCGGTAAGGGTAGCATGCCCAAACCAGATCCACCCGGCCATAAAGGTCCGGCAAATCATCGGGCGCCATATATGGTCCGCCATATGTAACGGCGGGTGATTGGACCACTTTTTCCAGGTCCCCCACCCCCAGGGGAAAGCCCCGTAAATAAACCTGCACGCGGCCGCTGCTTTGCAGCGCCGCCTCCATAAGTATGTCTAAGGAGCGCCGGCAGCGGATGACTCCAAAATAGCCGATCCGCAAAATTCCAGCGTTCTCTCCAATGGGGCAAGCCGGCGCTTTGGCTGTGACAACCGGATCAATTTTATTTTCAACCACTATATAACGAAAATCTTTGATCCCCTGTATTTCTTGATAATAGCCGGAGATATACCTTTCCGAGGTTACGACGGCGAATTTCGTGCGCCGCAGCAGAAACCGCTCCAACCAGCGCAGGCAGCGTGACAGCAATCCCTTTCCCAGGAGCACCTCCCGGATGTCCGCAACTTCGTAAACCGCTGTAAAAGGCTTGGCCGGACCTAGGCAAGCCAACCATCCCAGCAAAAGCATATCTAAACCGAAGGCGTAAATTACATCTGTTTTCTTTACTGCGGCGCGAACCTTAACAAAGGCTTTTAAAAAGGGTATCAGTCGTTTGTGATACTTGGAGTGCTCGATTGCGCTTAAAGATATGTATCCTTCGGGGAAGGGCTTGCCTTTGTAGTACTTCCGCTCAAAAGCAAGGACAACAGGCCGGGCCCCGAATTTTTTTAAGCCTGAAATTCTCTTGTGTGCTCTTGCATCCGAAACGACCGGTAGCAGAAAGGCTATTTTCATTTAAACCACTCAATCCTTGGTAGAAGAGTGAGAGGGAGCCGAATCAAGCTCCCTCATTATTCTTTATTTTCCGAAGCAATCGCCTCAATTATCCTGATATTGTCAAAACAATAGTAGCCTTTTTTATCCTTGCTCAACAGATAAATTCTTGCTTTGGCAGCGTTTTCGGGTACCGTGATCGATTGGTGTGGAATCTCCTCCCAGCCTTCACTTTGATTAGTGTAATTGATATTATAATATTTGTTTAATCGCTTGCCGTTAACATCGAGAAACGTAATAACGATTCTGGCCGGTCCTGTTGCTGTGCCCCTTTTGATGGTAGCTCCGATTTCATAGGTTTTATTCGCGAGCAAATTCAAATCTTGTTTAATTAACCAGTTATAATTATTAATAACGTAATGGTTGCCGTCGTCCTCTTTTTGAATGGCATTTTGATTGCCCCAACCAAGCGATCCTTGCTCAAAATTGCCGTTGACAATATATGATTTTGGTGCGCCATTGAGTCGCAACCCGGAAATTAACACGAAGCCCCAGCACAGATTTTTTCAGGGGCAACTATCTAGCCCGCATAAAAAAAGCCGGCATGTTTCCGGCGGTTGACGGCATTTGCAATTATTGATTAAAGACTATTTTTTCCGTAACATCCATATGGACATCGACATCGGCAGGGATTTCGTACATGATTCGATTGTTTTCCGAACGGATCAATTCGGGTGGTTGATCAAAAGAGTTGCCACTCAGGGTGATGTCGATTATTTTATGCCTGGCGGGGGCTTTCGTTACCTGCATTTCAACATCTCCAAATTTTATGATGTCACCAACTTTGGTTCCGGAAATAAACGCCTGCTCTGGTAAATCAGCTTGCGGTGACGGTTGTGGGTTGGCGGAGTAGTACGGGGTTGCCGGAACCGGTGTAGTTGCCGGCTTTTTAACCGGCTGGTTATCCGGAACAGCAGGATTTTCTTGCTGTTCCGCCACAATTGCATCAGATTCAATGTTTGTGCCGCTTTCTGTGGAGTGTACAATCTCTCCTTGCCAAATATAAACCCCGCATAATATCAATATTCCCAAGCAGGTTATGGAAACCATGAAAAATATGTCTTGTTTGGTCAGGTTAATGGACTTTCGCCTCCTTTCGTATCTTCTAAAGTTAGTGGCTCCTATTTATCACATTGTATTCAGTTGTTGAAAAAGTGTGCGTGCTCCCCGGGTATTTTCTGCAGTAGTCCCGGATAACGAAACCGGGCTGTTCCGCATATGTTAAAATCAGGAGTCGGCATAAGAGAATGGTTCATCGTCTCGTAATTTTCTGAATTCCGACTACCTGACACAACACAGGGTCGGGGTTATTTTCCTGTTCCTGACGGAGGTATGCATGATGAGAAAGGAAGTCCCCTTATCCATGCCCGATATAGGCGACCGGGAAAGGCATGCGGTAATGGCTGTGCTCAAAAGCCGGTGGCTCAGCTTGGGACCGGTAGTGTTCAATTTTGAAAAAAAAATGGCTGAATATGTTGGGGTTAAATATGCTGTGGCTGTCAATAGCGGTACATCGGGGCTGCATTTGGTGGTGCGGGGCCTGGGTTTATCACCCGGAGATGAAGTGATCACTACGCCTTTCAGCTTTGTGGCTTCAGCCAACTGCCTGCTGTTTGAGCGGGTGCGTCCCGTATTTGTCGACATTGACCCGTTGACATTAAACTTGGACTGCAACTGTCTTAAAGATAAAATTAACGGCAAAACAAGGGGCATTTTGCCAGTCCATGTTTTTGGTCACCCTGCGGATATGGTTTCTATTGTGGAAATTGCCTTGGAACATGGGCTTACAGTGATAGAAGACGCGTGTGAAGCAATCGGCTCGGAATATCACGGGAAAAAGGTGGGCAGCGAAAGCGCCGCAGCTGTATTTGCTTTTTACCCCAATAAACAGATTACTACGGGGGAAGGCGGGGTTATCCTGACGAATCGTGAAGACCTGGCCGGTTTATGCCGGAGCATGAGGAATCAGGGCCGTGATGAGGGATCCGGGTGGTACGACCACGGTCGTTTGGGTTATAACTATCGTATGGATGAAATGAGCGCGGCGCTGGGTTGCGCGCAACTTTCCAGGATAACGGAAATACTTGATAAAAGAGCTGTAATTGCCGCTAAATATGGCCATAAATTAAAACATCTAGATGGTGTTACCGTTCCTTATGTTGCGCCGGGAATTAAAATGAGCTGGTTTGTATACGTAGTGCGTCTTGCACCCGGGATCGACCGTGATGAGGTAATGCGGCGGCTTTCTCAGAAGGGTATCGGCTGCCGGGCTTATTTCCAACCCATACACCTGCAGCCTTTTTATCGTCAAATGTTCGGTTATAAACCGGGAGACTTTCCGGTGACGGAAGCCGTTGCAGCAAGCACGCTTGCTTTGCCTTTTCACAATAATTTAAGCGAAGAGGATATTGACTATGTTGTCGACAGCCTCGGCGATATTTTGGGGAGGTAAGCATTGAGACGGTTTATTATGCTGGCTTATCCTGCCTACGCCGTTGGATATAACCTGGTTATCAAAAAGTACCCCCGTGTTTTAAACTGGCACGGGGTTTTAAAATTGAATCGTTTTTGTTATTTAAAAGTATTAACTTAATTGCCATAAAATAGTAGCCAAACGGAAAATCATGTCATAATTTATAACAAGATCTAAATCCCCAAACAAATAATAAAAGGGAGGTCTTATTTATGGAGTACTATGTTGATGGTCTATTAAAGTGCAAGGAAGTTGGGAAACCCATTGTAGTGTTCCCCAACAGCATAGCGGGAGGGTCGTATGTGCCTGGTACACTGGTCAAAGTTTTTGACGGTGTGCTGATTCAGGTATCTGTGGGTACGGTAACTATTCAAGATGGAGCCTGGAAACCGGTAAATCCTTTTGTAGCAGGCGACCAGGTATTTATACCGATCAGATCCATAAAAGCGTTTGTTTAAACACGGGAGGAGGAAATACAATGAAAGATCTCTTAACTCGTGGAGTGGATGAAGCCAGAAACTCACAAATCCCGCGGGGGGAATCTGCCCTACGGGGAGAAACCGTTGATCGTGGATCAAAAAAATATTTTGCCAGGCCATCATTAACACGCGGTTATAGTGATGATTATTTTGAAGGTAAAAAGGAGGCAAATCATATGGACAAATATCCCTCTATCAATATTTTAACCCTTGCGGGTAAGTCTGTCGGATCACCCGTTGTAGTGTTCCCTGACAATATAGCGGGCGGGTCTTTTATCCCTGGTACAATAATAAGATTTATTGGCGATGCCATTGTGCAGATAAGTGTCGGTACTGTAGTTATCCAGGATGGCGCATGGAAGCCGATAGAACCTTTTGTGGCCGGCGACCAGGTGTTTGTTCCTATTAAAGCTATTGATACTTTCGTATAAATTTAACAATAACATCATAATTTTGTTGGAATAAAGCCAGTCCATAAGAAGCTTGATCTTTTCTGCAAAAATTGGATATTTTGACACATAATTTTGTGCCAATGAATATCTTAGATTAGTAGTTAAATTTCCTTGTTAAAAGGAAAAAAATAAAAGGGAGGAATCAAGTGTGGCCATTCAAAAGAGCGTCAGCGCCTCGAGCCTGGCAGAAGTTGTAGACAGGATTTTGGAAAAAGGTATAGTTATTGATGCTTTTGTCCGGGTAGCACTAGTTGGAATCGAATTGCTTGCTTTAGAGGCCAGGGTAGTTATTGCCAGCGTTGAAACCTGGTTGAAGTACGCTGAAGCAGTTGGGCTGACAGTGCATCATCATCATGAACGTGTGCCGCTTACTGCATAACTCTAATATTTGTGGTGGATTTGGGGCATACTCATTTAGTATGCCCCAAAAAAACATCTTTTAATTTTACTAATTGGGGGTATTAAATCATGGCAGCTGTTAACTATCTCCAATCCGTTGCTGAAAAAATGGTTAGTGCTTGCGAAGCGAGACAGAAAAATATGCATGATAGAAAAAAATACGTGGCTGATCTCCTGGGGCAAACATCCAAAAACCGGGCGGAAATGGCTCAAGATATGTGGAAGAGATTATATGAAGTCAGTCATAATCGCCAGGTTGAAGTGAATAAAATGTTAAGAGAATTAACTCAAATCAGAATGGAGTCATGGCAAAGCTGGGCGAAAGCTGTTCAGACCATGAACAAGATCCGCGCAGGAAAAATTTAAAGCCGATGGGGTGAAGTCTGTTTGAATATTATTGAAGTGGTGGCCATTGTAGAAAATTTTTTTAAAGATATCATCAAAAAACCCGGGGTTGTTATCGGTGTCGTTAGGGATTCAGATATCTACAAGGTGCAGATAGAAGTTCCCGAAGAAGTGGAATACATGCGCAGGCGGGCTAAAGATGACCTCTTAGCCATTTACGAGGTTGCTGTAGACAGCAATTTAGAAATTATCTCCTTTGAGAGAAAGCACCTGCGGGAAAGGACTTCTATCAACATCTGTGACGTTTAAGATAGGCTGGTCATCATAACTCAGTATGGATCATGCTGAGCATTTTTTTGGAAGAATACTGGCTTCTATGAGGTGCATTTATGAATATAGAACAATTATTACCAATGGAATTTGGAGAACAAGATTTTGTCAATACACCGTATCTTAACGATATAGCCCTGCGCGCGCTGACATACATTAAGGCGGGTTTCCCCGTTAATTTAAGCGGTCCGGCGGGGACGGGAAAAACAACCATGGCCTTATACCTGGCATTAAAAGTCGGCCGCCCGGTGGCGCTACTGCACGGCAATGACGGGCTGTCATCAACTAATTTAGTCGGGGGCAATTTCGGTTATAAAAAGAGAATGAAAATAGATAACTATATCCACTCAGTGCAAGATTTCGAGGAGTCATTACAATACCAATGGGTGGAAGGGATGCTTGGCATCGCCTGCCGTAATGGCATAACCCTCATATACGATGAATTTACCAGATCAAGGCCGGAAATAAACAACCTGCTGCTATCTATCGTGGAAGAAAAAGTATTAAGTTTGCCGGGCTGGCAGAAAGAAAAAAACTATATTAAGGTACACCCTGAATTCAGACTTATTTTTACCAGCAATCCTGAGGAATATGCCGGTGTCCACCGTGCTCAGATCGCTTTGATTGACCGAATGATTAACCTGGAAATGGATCGGTTTGACCGGGAAACTGAGATTGCTATTACTGCCCGAAAATCAGGCTTGCCGGAGGAAGAAGCCGCTTCCATAGTTGACTTGGTCCGTAACTTTCGGGAGAGTTGCAATTTTAATAATAACGTTTCGGTACGCAGCTCCATTCGCATTGCTCAAATTTTTAGCTTTACGCTGGAAGATGCTTCTTATGATGAGGAGTTTTTCGGAAAAATCGTCAATGATGTACTCATGTCTGAAATCAGGTATGGTGATTCTAAATCATACTTAAAGGCCCGGGAGATAATTAAAAAGTTACTTGTCAGCAAAGGATCCAAAGATGAATAAGAAAGATCATTCTAATGGTTTGGGATTTGGCGATATATTCAGGGGGTTGGGGGAACTGTTGGAAGTTTTACAGAAGATGGATGCCCGGGGCATTAATGAAATTAAAAAAACCGGGGAATTTGGTTCGTCTCAACCCAAAGGACTAAAGGGAGCCTACGGGTTGCGGGTAAGGATTGGTGAACTGGGCAAATCCACCGTCCAATCCTTTGGTAATTTGCGAGCAGATAAAGATACGGTTGAATTTAAAGAAGTCTGGGAGCCGATCCTGGATGTTTTTGATGAAGAAGATCATGTGTTGGTGGTTGCTGAACTGCCGGGTATTGAAGAAAACCAATTGCAGCTTGAAATTGTAGATGACTGCTTGCGCCTTGTGGCATCAGGCATCCGGAATTATAAAAAAAATGTGCCTTTGCCCTGTGCGGTGGAAGACAAAAATATAATTACAGTCTTTAAAAACGGTATTGTGGAAATTACTTTAAGGAAGAGGGATACACCTTATCTTTAGGGTGCATAAGGAAAGGGAACACATCTCCTCTTTGGGGTTCATGGCTTTTAGGTCGGAGGAATGTCCCCAATGAACTTGGGGTCGAAGGAATGTCCCAAAAAAAAGAAATAAACTGGCGGTAACTACTAGGAGTCAGGAGTCAGAAGTCAGGAGTAAGAATAAGATAACCGGCGAAAACATTCTGAATTCTGATTACTGAATTCTGAATACTTATTAATAACTGGCGATATGGGGGAGGTGAAACAAGGGGTAATGAATGACAGCATCTTATTTAAGGTTACAGAAGCATTAAACAAAGATATGGGTAGAGGTATTGCCAGAATCGACCCGGCCGATATGGAAGTTCTTGCTGTTAATGTTGGAGATGTTGTTATGGTGCGTGGAAAAAGGGAGTCGGCGGCCAGAGTACTGCCCACCCATGCGGACCGAAGGGGTGGGCAGTTGATCCAAATTGACGGCATTACCAGGGAGAATGCGGGCGTTGGACTGGGTGAGAGGGTTTCTGTCTACAAAATTGATGTCCAAACGGCCCGGCAGGTTGTTTTACGCCCCCTTTTCAGCCAGAGTTTGATCAATAAGGAATATCTTCAGTACAGCATACAAGGCCTGCCTGTGAAAAATGGGGACAAAATCAGAATTTCTCTACTGGGTCTTAAAAGTCAGGAATGGGTTGTTGTTAACACGGTACCGGACGGCGTTGTCATTTCGGGGAAAGATACCGGTGTGACAATTCAGACTGCTGGAAATTTTTCACAGGGCAGTAACATTGCGATACGTTATGAAGATATTGGGGGCTTACAAAAAGAACTGCAGCGGGTCAGAGAAATGATTGAACTGCCTTTAAAGTACCCAGTGCTGTTTGACCACCTGGGGATAGACCCCCCGCGGGGGGTACTGCTATGCGGGCCTCCGGGAACGGGTAAAACTTTAATTGCCAGGGCAGTGGCCAATGAAGCCAATGCATATTTTGTGCATGTCAACGGCCCGGAAATTATTAACAAATATTACGGGGAAAGTGAAGCCAAACTGCGTGAGATTTTTGAAGATGCCTCAAAGCATACGCCCAGCATTATTTTTTTAGATGAACTGGATGCCATTGCTCCCAAGCGGCAAAATGTAACCGGAGAGGTTGAAAAACGAGTAGTGGCCCAGCTGTTGGCGCTAATGGACGGGTTGCAAGACCGGGGCCGGATTATTATCATCGGGGCCACCAATATACCGGATGCGCTGGACAGTGCTCTGCGCAGGCCTGGCCGTTTTGACCGTGAAATAACTATAGGAGTGCCCGACTGGGCCGGCAGGTTGGAAATACTACAAATTCACTCGCGTGGTATGCCGCTGATCAGGGAAGTAAATCTGTATAAAATCACGGAGCTGACTAACGGTTTTGTCGGTGCTGATTTAAAAGCCCTGTGCCGGGAGGCGGCAATGCAGTCTTTGCGCAGGGTCATACCCGAATTAGATTACCAGTCTACAAATTTGTCAACTGACCTAATAAATAAGATATATGTAACTATGGAGGATTTTGAGTCGGCTTTAAAGGAAGTAGAGCCGTCTGTTACCAGGGAGTTGACTGTTGAAGTCCCACAAATTAAGTGGCACGACGTCGGTGGGCTGAAAAAAATTAAGCGGCAGCTGCAAGAAGCGGTTGAAGGGCCCATTAAGTTTGAAAAGATCTATAAAATGGCCAAAATTGATCTTCCAAGAGGAATACTGCTCCACGGTCCCCCTGGGACAGGGAAAACACTTTTGGCCAAAGCAATGGCCAATGAAATTAACGCCAATTTCATCTCGGTCAAAGGCCCGGCGTTGCTGTCAAAATGGGTTGGTGAATCAGAAAAAGCCTTGCGGGATATTTTCCGGAAAGCCAGGCAGGTAGCCCCCTGTATAATTTTTATCGACGAAATAGACGCACTGGTGCCTCACCGCGGTAAGGGCGACCAGATAACTGAAAGAATGTTAAGCCAATTGCTTACGGAAATGGATGGGTTGGAGGAATTACATCAAGTAGTGCTGTTGGCGGCTACCAATAGGATAGACATGATTGATCCTGCATTATTGCGTCCAGGCCGGTTTGATCTGATACTCCGCATGGATTTGCCAGTGCAAGAGGAAAGATATGAAATTTTAACCATACACTTGAAAGGGCTGCCCCTGGCCAAAGATATTGATACCCGTGCTCTAATTAGGGAAACAGAGGGGTTTTCCGGCGCTGAATTGCGAAATTTGTGCCAACGGGCGGCGATGCAGGCCGTACGGGAATATCTGGGACGTTTGGAAAAAGAAGTAACCAATGAAACTGAATTCAGAATCGGCAGCAGCCATTTCAGCCATGCGTTAATTGAGATTAAAAAACAAAGAGACGAAGTATTGGGAGGGGGAAGCTAGCTATTGACAGTCAAAAAGGGTTATTACCTGTATGCCATTTTTGCCGAAAAAGAGCCGCAGGAGTTTGACTGTACGGGGATAGGGGGGCAGGGGGACAAAGTTTATACCCTGCATTATCAAGACCTGGCAGTGGCCGTAAGCCGGGTGCTGGTTAAAGCATACGACCCCGTGCGGAAAAATGCCATGGCCCATCAAAAAGTTATCTCAACCATTTTCCAAAAATATGATGTGTTGCCTGTTAGTTTTGGCACATGCGCATATAGTTACGAGGAAGTAATGAGATTACTTGCCATGCTTTATGATCAGGCGTTAGTTGCCCTGGATAAAATAAAAAATAAAATTGAAGTAGGCTTAAAGGTTTTTTGGAAAAAAGATGCGTTGGCGAAGGAATTGGAGGCTTTAGATCCCGGGATAAAAGCATTTAAAGCGAAAGTTTCCAAAGAGGGCGACGGCGAGGTTGTTTACAGGCAGCTGCTTGAAATAGGCGAAAAGTTGGAGTCCCTGGCCAATGAAAGGCGTAATCATTATAAAAAGCTGCTCATCGATCCGCTGCAAAAGATTGCTGTTGATGTATGGATAAACGATAACATTAATAACGAAAAATTGGTTGTTAATGCCTCATTTCTGGTGGATAAAACCAGGGAGGAGGAGTTTGACCTGGCGGTAAATGATATTTATAAACGTTATTCCGATGGCCTGGAATTTAAATATACCGGTCCATGGCCCCCGTATAGCTTTGTAAATATTAAATTTTCCCCGTAAAGAGGTATTGTTATGCTGATCATAGATGATCTACTATTAGCACCTTTTAGAGGCCTGTTTTTTATTTTTAAAGAAATCCACAAGCGTGCAGAGGAAGAATTTTACGATGAAGAGCATATAATTAATCAAATGCGTTCTTTGCAAACGTCACTTCAGCTTGGTGACATTACAGAGGAAGAATATGACCGGGCGGAAGAAGATTTGGTTGAGCGGCTGCGCATTGCCAGGGAGAGAAATGCGGAACGGTCCGAGGAGGTATAGTGTGAAACAATTAAACCGGGAAGAAAAGGAGCTATTAAAAACAATATTCCTTGACCGCCTGAATAAAGAGGTCGCGCAAATTGGAGATTCCGCATGGAAACTGGCCGCTGCACGGTGCCAGCATTTTTTAACCAATGTTTTCACTGAACTGTTGCTGGAGCATTTCTTTGATTCCTTAATTCCTGAAAAAAATCAGGATAGCCCGGTGACAGACCATAAAAAAAAACTGTTGCAGGTGACCGGTTAATTGAATCTTTGTCTGAAAAAACCCAGCGGCAGGCTAAGAGCTTTATCTACCTGTACTGTATTGCACCGTTGGAAGCAGCCAATATTTTCAAGGATCAAATAGTGACGGGGTTGCCCGATGGAGGAAGTGTCAGAAGTATTGAATACGGCAACATCGCGGCAATAGTTAGTCCCGTACCGGTGGAAACATATTCCCAAAATGTTTTGAAAGAGCTGGTAAAAAACCTTGACTGGTTGGAAAGTCGGGTTACCAGGCACGAGGTCATTATCCAATACGTTGCCGGGCAATACCCGGTTATTCCTATGAAATTTTGTACTATCTTCCACACCCATGAGCGAGTAAAGCAACTACTGTCGCAAAAGGAAAGCGAATTTAACAATATGCTAACCAGCCTTAAAGGCAAGGAGGAGTGGGGATTAAAAATTTATTACAAACCCGCGCTTCTCAGCCGGCACGTGGAAAAAAACAGTACCCGAATACAGGAGGCAAAAGGGATGGCAGAAGCGAAGGGGGCCGGGACTGCATATTTTATAAGAAAGAAAATGGATGATTTGTTGGCTGAAGAAGTGGAAAACACTGCTGCCCTAATCGTAGAGCAAGTACATACCAAAGTTGAGCAATACGCTGAGGAAGCAAAACTAAACCGCCTTTTGGGCAGTGAAATAACGGGCCGGTTGGAGACAATGGCATTAAACGCCGTATATCTTGTAGAGCAGAGCATAATAAATGATTTTAAACAAAGGGTGGTAGATCTTAGCGAGCAATACGAAAATCAGGGGTTTGATTTTGTTCTTACCGGGCCCTGGCCTCCTTATAATTTTACTTCTTTTAGCGGCCTGGAAGGTGGCGGGGAAAATGAGCAATTTAACTGAAAAAAATGTAACCTTGCTGGAAATTTTAGATCACATTTTAGATAAAGGCGTGGTAATAAAAGGGGAAGTAATTATTTCCATCGCAGATGTGGACCTGATCTATCTTGGATTACAACTTGTGCTGGCATCGGTCGATAAGGTGTTGCCGGTTATACGGGATGAGTAATATGTTGTATTTGTACGGTATTATTGACACTGATCAGCCGTATTCTTTTATCGAGACTACCAGTGGCAGGAAGGTTTATAACCTGCCGGTAAACGGGCTGGGGATGATTGTATCACAGGCCGAAAGTAAAGATGCAGAGAAACGAGCCGGTAATATCCTGGCCCATAATGCTGTTATGGAACATATTATAGAGCATTTTACAGTGCTGCCTGTCAGTTTCGGCACTTTGATCTATGGTGAAAGCGGCGTGAAAGAGTTGTTTGACCGCTATGCCGGAGAGTTTGGACGGCAACTGCACAGATTGCGCGGTAAGTTGGAAATGGGGGTTAAAGTTATATGGAATATGAAGCAGGCCCAAATCGAGCTCCCGAACTCAGGTACATTGGAGGTATTAATGTGCCAAAAACTACATACCGGTTCCCCCGGTCACAAATACTTGCTCAGCAAGTACCGGAAAAGGGCACCGGAGATGCACTTGCGGCGGATAGCGAAACAGAATGCAGAACAAATACACAGCCCGCTGTCGGCAATAGCCGAAGAAGCATGTTGCTCCATCCTGCGTACGCCCTCCCTTATGTTGTCCGGTGCGTACCTGCTGCTCCGGTGCAACGTAAACGCGTTCCGGGAAGAATACTTACGCTTAAGGAAAAATTATCCAAATTATAATTTTTTATTGAGCGGTCCGTGGCCGCCCTATAACTTTGTCAAAATCAACTGTTCAGTGGGAAGTGATTAAATTGGTAACCGCTTTTGAATACGAACGGGAAATTGCTGAAGAATTGGCTGGCGAACTGGAAAAAACGTTGGTGGAATACCCTAAGAAAATAAAAGCGAATCCGGACAACGTGGAACAAGGATTAGCCAAGCTGGTATTAACTATTGTGGAATTAATCAGGCAACTGATGGAAAAGCAAGCTTTACGCCGCGTTGAGCGGGGTACTTTAACTGATGAAGAGATTGAAAAAGTGGGTCTGACCTTGATGAAATTGGAGGAAAAATTGGAAGAGTTAAAAATTGCCTTTGGTTTGGAAGGTGAGGAATTGAATATAGACTTAGGCCCCCTCGGCAATCTAATGTAACCGGAGGGATAAATGTGGAACACTCGACAAGAAGCACTAACCTGGCGGAAATACTTGAAAGGGTACTGGATAAAGGGCTTGTCATAGCGGGTGACATTAAAATATCACTGGCCGACGTTGAATTGCTGAGTATTAAAATTAGGTTACTGGTGGCTTCTGTGGATAAGGCCCGGGAAATCGGCATCAATTGGTGGGAAGATGACCCGGAGTTGAATATAAAAGCCAAGCGGCGGCTGGAAAGACAAAAACAGTTGGAGGAGCAGTCAGAGTTGAAGCATGAAATTACGATTAAGTAATAGCAAAGGTTAAAAGGAACCTTGAAAAAATTTTTTCGCCAAATAGAGCTGAACTCTAGTAGACCCAGATGGTATGCTAGACTTGGAAAGGAAGTTTGAACAAGTCATGAGCGATACTATCAGGGAATTTTCCGGCAGGACATTCAGTTCTGAAGAAATCGAATTAATAAAATGGACGAGGAAAACATATCCCAAATTGTCCAGGACAGAGCTAGCGAAAACAATATGTGAATTTATTGGGTGGACTACGCCTGCAGGCGTTGCAAAACGGTTACAATGTATGGCTTTTTTAGAGCAACTGGAAACCGAAGGGATACTACAACTTCCACCCAAAACAGAATCAAGAAAAAAAGGCAAAACAAAAAAGGAAACTGATTTAGATCAAGCAATAACATTTAAAGAAATACATGGTGAAGTCAGAGAATTTGAACCTATCCAACTGAGCATAGTACGACCTGGAAAAGAAATGGCCCGCTGGCGGGCATACATTAATCGTTACCACATGCTGAAATACAAGTCAGTATTCGGCTCACGGCTGCAATACTTTGTAAAAGCCGGGGACACCGAATTGGGCTGCCTACAATTTTCGGCATCATCCTGGGCGCTTGCAGAGCGAGACAAATGGATAGGCTGGACCATAGACGACCGTAAAGCACGCCTTAATTTGATAGTAAATAACAGCCGGTTTTTGATATTTCCATGGATTCATATAAAGAACCTGGCCAGCAAAACACTATCGCTCGTCGCCAAACAAATCCAGGATGACTGGCTACGGGAGTACTGCTATGCACCGGTGTTGATGGAGACCTTTGTAGACCTTGCCCATTTCAAAGGAACCTGTTACAAGGCTGCCAACTGGATATACCTTGGCGAAACCAAAGGACGGGGCCGGATGGACATAAACAAGAAATATGCCCTGTCCAAGAAAGCAATATTCATGTATCCGCTACAAAGGGATTTCAAAGCTTGTCTCAAAGGAGAGAAACCGTACAAGGTGGTGCTCCCCGAATGAGCAAGCCCAAGGTAATATACAAAGAGCGGAAGAAGAAACCAGCTTTACCCAACCGCAAAAGTAAAGCTCAAACATCACCGGAAGAATTGGCTATGCGACAAGACACTGCACAAAGAGCAGCGATAGTTTACCGTCAGATGTTGCCGGGACTACTTGTAAAACTTAATCGGATTGAAGATCCAAGGAACCCGAAAAAAGTGAAACACAAAATGACGGTACTAATGGCCCATGGGATACTTCTTTATGTATTTCAGATCGGCTCAAGGCGGGAAGCCAATAGAACAATGAGCAACCCAATATTTTTTGAGAACCTAAATAGCATATTTCCCGAATTAAAGACTCTGCCACATGCAGACACACTTGCCAGACTGCTGGAATAAATTAATGTATCTGAAATACAGGAATGCATGATAGAACTGATAAAAGATCTGATTCGCAGGAAGAAATTTAAAAACTATCTGATCCGTAAGCACTACCTGATTGCCATTGACGGGACCCAGAAGTTCTACAGAGATTACCAATGGGATGAGAAATGCTTGAAAAGGCACGTGGGAGGAGAAGCTCATATTCCGCAATTTTATGTATATGTGCTGGAATCGGTGCTGATTTTGGATAACGGCATTACACTGCCGTTAATGAGCATATTTTTAAAGAATCAGGATTACATCGAAGGCGTAACAAAACAGGATTGTGAGCAAAGGGCTTTCCGGCGGATGGCGGAGAAACTGAAGAAAATCTTTCCCCGTACCCGCATAGCGGTAGTGGTGGACGGCTTATATGCGTGCGGCCCTATCATCCGCACCTGCCGAACCAATAGCTGGGATTATATGATTGTGCTGAAGGAAGATTGTTTGAAGGATGTTTGGCACGAAGCAACAGGACTGATACGTATTGACCCTGAGAACAGCCTGGAAGTGATATGGGGAGACCGCAAGCATGTTTATAAATGGGCCAACGATATTGAATATGAATATGGGAAAAATGGCCGTAACAAAGAAATCTTGAACGTGGTGATTTGTCAGGAAACCTGGTGGGAAAACCATAGTAGAAGCACAAAAACCATTGAAGAGAAGAATACACGGTATGCCTGGTTATCCTCAAAGCGAATCAACGCAAAGAATGTGTTTGAGCGTTGTACAAAAATGGGCCGTTACCGTTGGAAAATAGAAAATAATATTTTGACCGAAAAACACCAGGGGTATAAATACGAGCACTGTTATTCTTATACTTGGAATGCAATGGAAGGATTCCATTATTTAATGAAAATAGGCCGGCTATTGAATGTAATGGCGCTAAACAGTGAACTTTTGGTAAATAAAGTCAAGGAGCTTGGGGTACGTGGTTTCATTAGCTATCTAAAGCTTGTATGTAATGGAAGTCCTCTTAATAAAGCGGAGATACAAAAGGTATGTGAAGCTAAGTGGCTATGGACACTAAACCTTGTAGCATAAAGTGAATGGATTAAATGAGATTGAACATTAGAACCATTGGAGATGGTTTATTTGTTATGCCATAATTTAGTAATGTACTGTTCGTTTATGAACTTCCATAATTATAGGACGTAAGAAATATTCATACAAATGGCTTCATGGCTAAATTTAAAGGAAAATTTGGTAGTGTAAAATCTTTGGTAGTGTAAAATCTTTGGTAGTGTAAAATCTTTTGTGTAAATGGTTATGTTGCCAAAGATTATTATGAATCGTAAACATGTCCAATTGGTAATACTATACAATGGTGCAGGTGGCTGTTCTCCCTTGAGGAGGATTCCAGTCCTTAACCGGCATGGTCCGTTTCTTAGATGCTTCAACAGTAGCAAGGTAAATTATCTTTCTTAAAGCATCATCAGAGGGATATGCTGTTTTAGTTTTAGTTACCTTTCTTAGTTGCCGGTGATATGTCTATGGTATGTCCATTTTCTAACCTGTGCCGGTAGGTTGTTCTAATGCTGAAGCATTAATTTCGGCCTGGCAACTCGTTGACATTCTGCAAACCTTATAAGCACACAAAATCTCATCAATGCTAACTCCATAAATTAGACCTAACTTTTCAGCTATATCTAAGAAGATACGTCTCTTACCATTTTCTAGTAATGATAAATAGCTCTTTGAAATACCAACTATCTCTGCAATTGCTGCCAAATGCCTGTCACCGCGCAATTCAGCCAGAGTCATAAATTTAATCACCACCTTTAAGTTTGCAACTTGTCAACCTCTTATTCTTATTATAGTTTGCCATATGTAAACAGTCAAGCATATTACGAGACTAAATTGACATTTTGCAAACCAAAATTGTGTTTACCATATGTAAACCAATATAATATTTTAGAGGTGTACTATGAGTAATTTTGCTAAAAGATTAAAAGAATTAAGACTCGAAAAAGAAATTTCACAGGAAGATTTCGGTAAAATTTTTAATTTAAGCAAATCTACTATTTCTTTGTACGAGTCAGGGAAAAGAGAACCAGATTACATAACTTTACAGGTATTTTCAGAATACTTTGATTGTAGCACAGACTATCTTTTAGGCAATTCCGATTCGCGCGAAACTGCTGAACAGCTCATTGAAAAGGCTATATCTGATGACCCGAAAGTTGTAACTCTTTTTAACGAACTAAAACGTCGAGATGACTTACAGCTTTTATTTAAACAAGTTAAGGAGCTTTCCCCAAAAGCAATAAAAAGAATAATCAAGTATATTAAAATAGTTGAGGATGAAGAAGCAAAGGAAGATTAACCCGCTGCCGAAGTGGATAAGGCAACGGGTTATATATTTTCGACAAATTATTACAATAAGTCCGGAGGTAATTATGGACAAGCATTTCAGGGACCGGATTATTAGACGTTTATTTGTGATGCAATACCTGTCAATGAAGCCATGATGGCTTTTGGAATATATTCTCATACAGTTCAACTTCCTGGATCTGTAGCTGCCTTTGTTTATTACTCAAAAAAAGGCCGCTATCATATCTTTGTTAGTAGCGATCTTTCTCCAGAATCTCAGCGAGAGGTTTTTTTGCATGAACTCTACCATGTTATAAAGGACATGCCAAGAAAAGGATATATATTAGGAATTGACATGTATAGGGAGCAAATGTAAAAAAATGCAGATATTTTTGCAATGGAAATTGCAGCTGGGTATGCTGTGAAATATAGAGAGTAACCATTTTGGCTGGTTTAAAAAATGTAATAGGTAAAGAATGAAAACTGTATTTATGACTTTTTTTAAAGTTGTGGGAGGAACAGATGACTAATGATTGGTGGGTAAGGCCTACTTCTTTAAGGGAATTTAATGCTGATATAGATTACATTTTATTCTTAGACGAAAATGGACACGCAGATCATATAAAAAATATGAAAGAGAATGCTTTAAATAGCTATTGTAATGACAGAAATTCAATCTATTTTACCGTAACTGGTTGCGCAATTAACCGTAACGATTTTCCGGTAATTAGACAGTCTTTGATTGATTTAAAAAACAGTTATTGGCCTCCAAATGGTGAATACAATTATAAAGGTAGAATGCGAAAAGTTTGTTTTCGCTCTAGAAATATTAGAAGAAAAGACTCGCCTTTTTCAAGCAAAGAAATAGATAGAGAAAATTTTCTCAATGACTTAAGTAACTTTATAAGCGACAGCCGTTTTACAATATTTTCAACAACCGTTAACATGGAAGAACTTTTAAAATACTCCACACCTAGGCACCCATATAACTTATGTATGGATTTTATATTTGAACGTTTTGGAAAATATTTTTTAAAAAGAACTCATGCTACTGGGGTAGTTGTATTAGAAGCAAGAGGCAAAAAAGAAGACGCCTCACTGCTACTACATTGTTCAAGAATTTTAAAACACGGGACATCTTACGCCTCTTCATCAGATTTGAATCTCATCAAAGGCGTATATTTTAATAATAAATGGTCAATTAAACAGTGGAATTTTAAGAAAAGTTACTTTGGATTAGAACTTGCTGATTTAGTCTCATACCCGATTCACAAATATATTCGGAACGGTTCACGAGATTTAGCATTCTCCACTATAGAACCAAAATTTTATGGATATCCAAATTATTTTGGTAAAGGCTTAAAAGTTTTCCCCTAAATATAAAAACCGCCCACTAACTGTGGACGGCCAGCCGCTCAACACGACCCCTAATTGCTTATTAATAG
>NZ_AUMW01000017.1 GCF_000430885.1 Desulfotruncus alcoholivorax DSM 16058
TGGCACGCCTGAAAGAGACCGCCGAAAGCGTGATTTGTCTACAGTTCCTGGTGATGAACTTGGAGCATAGACTCCGTGTTCTTTTGTTCTATTTTCTGCGGCACCTATTTCGGTATAATCTAGCTTTAGTTCGACCGTCATTATAGTGTTTTAATTGAAATTAGGATTGGTTCAGCAAACCCTAAGTAATTTATCATATTATCGGCTCTCTGACGGAAGTTATTATGTCTTGCTTCCTGTTCGGCATATTGCGTTTTCTTCTTCTGGAGTTTTTTCAACTCGGAGGAGATTTTGACATAGTGCAGGAATTGCCCATGTCCAGCCTAACCGAACCGCTTCCGCTACTCGTCCTTGCTCACATAGGAGCTGAACCCTGCGCTGGGATATCCCCCATTTTTCTGCTGCTTCTATTGCCGTAATATAATCCATTCTTTATACCTCGCAGAAATATTTTCCAAATAATATTGTATACGAAGAAACAAATGAAAACAATGTATTTTGTGAACATATTTCTGTAAAAGTAACTATTCGAGCAAGTAATATGCATGAATAAAACAACCGCCATTCTGCTTTTCACAGTTTGGCGGTAGTCTCTTCTCGGCTATGTTATTTTGCAAGCCAGCTCCTGCTCCATCTCCAAACCTGACTTGAATCTTATGATAATCTTGTCCTTCGACATAACCTTGATACTTCATTTATTGGCTCAGATCTTTTGTTCTTCATATTCTATAAGTGCTTTCTTATATTCAGTTATATAGAACTTATTATCAATATAATGACCAAAGAATTTAGCAATAAAAAACACATATATAATGACAATTATGAATGATAAAAATAGCAGGCCTGTCGCAACATCAATACCTAAAATATTAGCATCAAGCAATTTATTAGGCTTGTCATCTTTGTTAATATAAATCCCGAGCCAATATGTAAAAAACGGAACAGGAAATAATATTTTACAGAAGTCTATTTTTTTCTGACTTATCTCTATTTGGTTTTCAGATGCAACAATGAACTTTTTCAGAGATACTCCTGGATTTATATCATTATTTTTTATATCTCGAATCACAGCCAAACAGTCAAGTCTTTTTTTATACCAATGATAAACTCTATAAAATTCAATTCCTGTTATTGCTGCTACTACTATATACAAATAACTTTTATATTTAGTGATAAACTCCATCTTAGGTAATATCATGCTACCCACAATTGCGAAAAATATTATTGTTACCGCCCGCATAGTTGCTCTTTTTAGTGATTGCATCTTATTTACTTTATCCCAAGTTTCTAAGTCCATGCTCAAAATACCCCTCCCTTTGCCAACGATCTTTAATCCTTTGCGACTTGCCAAATTTCATTAACCGCTACTATAACTTCATCCCAGCGAATATCTTCTGTATAGCTGTATTTCTTGCGATAATTCTCCCATAACTTTTGCATGAAAATATCTTTTGAAACTTCATTTATAATAGTTTGGCCCTCTGCCAGAACACCATATGTGCCACGGTTTATTGAGGTTGACACAAGAGCTTTCGCAAGCAGTTCTTTATCCAAGATTTCCGAATGCATTTTTTGCAATATGTATATATCGTAGAAATCCCTCATGCGAGTGTTGGTTGTGCCGCGGGAAATAATCGTTTCCAATTTTTCTGCAAGCACTGTTTCAAGGTTATAAGCAAAAATATCGATCTGGCGTTCTTCGAACATGAGGTTAAATCTATATAATGTTTCTCTGGGTGTTATTTTATCTCCTACAGTTATATCAATCTTTAAAGGGGTACGAATCCCGTCAAACAGGGCTTCTAAGGACACTCGCAAGCCATTGTAATCTGCTTCGTCACGAATTGACTCAATACCCTTAATCCTCATCTGTGTACCATCATCAATCGACACTGCCAGGATATTTTCAAAAACTTCTTTAATAGTTTCTTCTGAAAGAGGATAGCCTTTGATAGTTGCATCCATATCCATAGTTGAACGGGTATCAAGCCCCACCATGGCAGCAACAAGCATTCCCCCTTTTAACACAAAGTTGGAACGATATTTTGATAAGGAGATTCGTTCCAACAGTCTTTCAAACATATAGTTTCGCATCAAAATCTGAGCATTAATGTTCTTCTTTTTTGCCAAATTGCGAATCAATGCTTTTAGCTGCGTTGATGATTTCATAGCAGCACCTCTAGGTATTTTCGCAAAACATTAGTGATCCTGAATTTATCTGCATAACGCATAAGCTGTGGAAGGTTCTTATCTTTGCGTGTTGTATATCTTTTTAAAGCGTCAGTTAAAATTTCAATATCCATTTGACTCCGGCTTCTGATAATATCGCAAATTGTTCGCTCCATATCATAAGTTCTGACTACACGATTATAAGGTGTTGCTGCTCTTGTAGAACCCAGTTCATACAACTCCGGTTTTATAGAATATACTTTAGCTCCGCTATTTCGCAGACTCTTTGTATTCATTCCCGTCTTTACGGTTACTGAATATACAAGCGGATCTCTATCTGTAAGATTGTGAAAATACAGTGCTGTTTCATGAGAAAAAATTGCTTGCTTGAACCTCATCTGAAAACGGTACATTTCATCATCGTAGCAGTCGCGAGCAATATAAATTCCACGCTCTAAACGCTCTAATACTCCTTTCCTTACAAATTCAGAAAGATAGGTTCTTGGAATACCTGCCTCAGTTACAAACCTTGTAGAAATGACGCCATTATGCTTTTTAATTAAATTATGAAGTTTAGCAGAATAATCCATTTTATTTTCCTCTCTTTACGAAACTGCTAATATCAAACTTCGTTTTAGCATTTTTGCAAATCGCTTCTTTAACTTATATAAACAGTAATCAACTTTTATTATTGCATAAATGCCTATTTTAATAATCACTTAACTATCGCTTTTCCAATTTAAAACAAACAAGGTTTTGTCCTTCGATAAACTCAAAAACTTATTTTTTTCCAAAGTTTCAGCAGTTTCTTCATTATAAGTATGGATTTTATCTATAGCAATAAATATTTGCTTCTTATGAGCTACATATATTTTTATAATATTTTCTATTGCCTCATTTTGTATATTTTTTAGCAGAGGCAAGTCATGTATGACTATAGGTAAGCAGGTTAGATCTAATAATGCCAAGTCAAAAGTAATTAAATTGGCATAGGCCGTGCCTGTACCTGTATCGCCAAAAGTGGCAAAAATATAGTTCTCCCCATCAATACTCAGGGTAGGTGCTCTGCGGTTATCCGGATAAATAAGCTTATTTATTTCATTCATTCTGTTGTTAATCTGACTGCAGATATCAGCAACAATGCTGCTCCTTATTTCTGCCAAATCACTTTTAGCTGATGCTAGAGCATCTTCAAGTGATTTTCTTTTTGTATAAAAGCTGTTTTCATCGTTCAATTGCTTTATTTGCGCAGAAAGATCAATAACTTTCTCATAGGTATATTTTGGTGCATTTTTTATATTTAACTTTTCTTCAATTTTTCTGTCTACTTTTTCTATATCGCTTAAAATACATTTAATCTGTTTGGTCAGCTCCAATTCAGATTTTTTTAATTCTTCCTTTAAAATTCCTGTTAAAGAATTATGAAACCTATCGATTTCTTTGATCTTTTCCAAATTTATGCTTGGGAAAAATTCAGCTAACCTAGCAAGTTCCGGATCGATATTTAATTTTTCTTGATTTATATTATGTTTTGTCCTTTTCAATCTGTTTTCATATATATTATACTGCCTAACAAGCTGGCTTTTCTCAGATTTTAGCTCTAATATGTCCTTTGTCAGCAAAGCGTCAATATCGACTGATACACCGATGATATCCTTCTTCACCTTTTCCAATTGAGCAGTCAGCTCAGCAATTTTCTTTTCATTCTGATTAAAAATAGCCTTTGTTACCTTTGGAATAAATTCGTTTTTAATAGCTTTCATCAAAACATTCTTTTCTTCTGTTAATTTATCAATTTGCAGCTCATATTCCTTAATGCTCTGGTATTTGTCAAAAAGCTTTATTAATGCCAGTATAGATTCTTTTTTTGGTTCTTTATCAAAATATTGCAGCGGCTTTTTCTCATTTAAGTTTTCTTTTCCATATACTCTGGTATACCGGCCAACTATATTTCTAAAAGATATATCTTTTAGTGTAATCTGATATTTTTCCTTTAGCATGGCTGTATATTCATCAGTCTTTATAGTTTTAACAGGATTATAATTGCCATCGCAAATTGTTGTGTATTTATAATCTTTAGTACCTCTTGAAAAAAATAGCTCTTCTTCACCAAAAACAAATGAAAATTTAAACTCATGGTGTCCGAGATTTTCTACGGCATCTTTATTTGCTTTTGTATAGCTATCTCCGCCAAAGACAAAATCAATAATCATCAGTATCGAGGATTTACCAATGGAATTTGAGGCCACTTCATCACCAATTACTGCATTCAAGCCAGCCTTAAATGTAAGTATTGGTTCTCTAAACTTATCACATATTATCTGTCTTAACATATTTAATCACCCGATTACCTTTCAAATATTCTATAGCGCCAAGTACAAATGCGACATCAAGCGTTAATATAAATTCGTTTATATCTTCGAATTGATTTTGAGTATCCTCCCATAATTCCGTCGGACTTTTCGCACATTGCTTAAGCATCTCAAGTACAATAGGAATTTTGCCTATAATACTTTTTTTATAAGGTGTAATTTTGTTTGGAACAATCATGAGAACACCTCGCAGTCTTGAATAAAAAAAGATACAATGATTTCACATGCCCTTAAAGAGTATTTCCCCGTTTTATTATGTATCCAAGCAACAATGCTATGGTAAATATCTTCTTGGCTCTGTGTAGTCTGCCTGCACTTATAATAAAAGCCCTTTATCTGCATTGCCAAAGTATTGAATTTTTCTGGGCATTCTTTGTCAATTTCTACAAAAATGCTTTGAATAAACTTGAAGTATTCCGTAACATCATTAATAATTTGCTTTTTCAGCAGCAAAGGAAGAGTATTGTCTGATTTTTGCTCCACCTTTAAAGCGGTATACTCCAGCTTAGCCAGTTCACCGCTCTCCAAATTTAATTTTTGCAATACAACTCTTATTTCATCTTCAATATTAAAATAAGAATATGTATTCATAATCTTGCTTTTTTGTATGAGAGATTCCTTTATTTTATACAGCATGCGGTACTCTTCAATAGTGCGTGGCTTGTCAAATTTCTCATGGCAATCAGGACAAAGCGGTATAACATTATCCAAGCTGTTTACATCGATGCTAAGCCGCTTTTCATTTTTTAAAAGTTCAACTTCCTTTGGAGTAGGGTTTAGAGGGTATATATGAGCTATTTCATACTTTTTATGAATCTGGCCGTTTTTTTCATAGTACAAAGGCTTTGTGCAAATCGGACAAATTCCCTCGACTTGCGTGTACAATAACAGCTGTTCATTAGCTGAATAAGTTTTTCTAGAATTGCTCACAAAACTCACCCCTCTTTACGAACTTGCTAATATTATATATCATTTTAGCAAATTCGTAAAGAAACTGCTTTTATTTTTTACTCAGCTCCTGCTCCATCTCTAAACCTGACTTGTATTTTATGATAATCTTATCCTTTGAAATAACCTTGATACTATATACAAGCTGCCTGACAAGCTGGTTGTCAAATTCCGATAATTTGTCGTCTGCGGCGTTCAGAAACTTCTTCATATCCTCGATTCTTCTCTGGAAGCTGTCCTGCCTGGCTTCCTGTTCAGTATATTGCGTTTTCTTCTTCTGGAGTTCTTTCAACTCGGAGGAGATTTTAGCATAGTGCTCGTCAAAGTCCGTATTATCTGCTCCACATCTTGCATTTTCCTCTACGAAGCCTAACATCTCTTTTTTTAATTCCGCGATCCGTTCCTCTATTCTTGTTATGTCCATCCGTTTAGCCCGGTTGCTCATCACCAGCTGAATGTTGGACTGTAGAGTGTCCACAAAATCTCCCTTATCCTGTATGAGTGAATTGAAAGCATCCATAATGGCTCTATGTAAAACATCTTCATCAATTGTGGGAGATTTTTGGCAGTATTTTTTCCCATGCTCCAGCCTGTTAAAGCACCGCCAGACAATCCTTTTCTCACTATATGCTGTCCAGGATGCCCGTCTGTAGGGCTTGCCGCACTCCCCACATGTCATCAATTCAGTGAGAGCATATTTTGAGCTGTATTTTCCGCTGTCGGTTTTGACTCTTTTATCAGCAGACTTTCTGATGTTAGCCCGGCGTGCTTTTTCTTCTTGTATCCGATGAAACAAGTCTTTAGAAATGATGGCTTGATGGCTGTCCTCCACATAATACTGCGGAACAATTCCATTGTTTTTAACTCTTTTCTTAGTGAGATAATCCACAGTGTAGCTTTTTTGCAGCAGGGCATCTCCCATATACTTCTCATTGGAGAGCATCCTGTTGATGGTGGTAGTAGACCATTCGTTTTTTCCGGTAACCGTTTTTATGCCGTTTTCCTCTAAGTACTTTTTAATTTGGGTAATGCTTTGACCCTCTAAATACAGTCTGAAAATCAGCCTTACAATTTCTGCTTCTTCGGGTACAATCACCAGCTCTCCGGCCTCGTTCTTCGTGTAGCCCAAAAACCGGTTGTGATTGACCATAATTTGTCCTTTTTCAAACCGGCGGACCCCCCCCACCTTGTGTTGGTGCTTAAAGAGCGGCTTTCTTCCTGGGCAAGGCTTCCGAGGATAGTGATGAGAAATTCTCCGGTGCTGTCCAGGGTATTGACGTTTTCTTTCTCGAAGAACACGCCGATGTTTTTTTCTTTCAGTTTTCGTATGTATTGAATGCAGTCAAGGGTGTTTCTTGCAAAACGGCTGATGGATTTTGTCAGCACCAGGTCAATCTTGCCTGCCATGCAGTCCTCAATCAATTTATTGAACCCGTTCTGTTTTTTGTGCTGGTGCCGGATATGCCCTCATCGGCATAAATGCCTGCAAACTTCCAGCCTGGGTTTTTCATAATCTCCGCCGTGTAATAATCCACCTGTGCCTGGTAGCTGGACTGCTGCTCCTCCAGCTCCGTACTGACCCGGCAATAAGCAGCCACTCTCAGCTTTTTTATCTTTGCTTTTTCCTTAAAATCATAAATTGGATTTGCAGGAATTACCGATACTGTTCTTTGTCCCATCGCCATGGGCTTTTCCTCCTTTTCCCCGTAATGTACTCTCTCGGAAATTCGAGATTTCTTTATGTTCAAGGCTTTACGCCTTGGACTTTTTTGTTTTTTCCTCCACTTATTGCTTTGTCGAAAATCAGAACAATTGTTCTCTTGACAAATCGAAATCGGCCCCATAATCGCAATGGAGGCATTATTTTCCAGCCTACTAACGATTATGGCGGTGATTTTGTGTGCTAAGACCAGTGCGCTCTCATGAAGATTTTCAGAAATTCGTTAGGGAACAACTGCAAATCCATTATTTTGAAAAGAACCCTCCGATGACGGCGCGGAAAATCTGGAGCAATGCCTTACCAGATGCCCCAGCCCTCATTTCCGAGAGCGTACCCGTAATTTATATGATGTGCTCAGCGTCACTCCGTTGATCAGTTCAAACCGGAGCTGCCCGGTGATTTCCACCGTAATGCTTTTGATGGTTGCTTTGAATAAAGCCTCGTCAAATGCTTTAATGGGCTTGCGACTCTCAAGCACCGCTTTCAATTTCCTGGTTTTATAATCAAAATCATCCACCTGGGAGATTCGATATTGTTCTACAGCCCTTTTGAACAGCAGCTGTACTACATCTGACGGTTCTAGGCCGTTTTGTCCTAGTCCGCTGGATATTTGCAATTTTATCTTTCTTAATTCTGCACTTTCTGCCACTGCATTCACTGCCGGACGCTTTTCTATCATTTCAGGGTTCTCCATCACCCGGTTGATAATCTGTATAAAGCCTGCTTCAAGCTGCTTGTCATCAACCACGCCGCTTTTGCAGCAGACCCTGTTGTCAACGATATACCGTTTGCATTTCCAGTTGCATTTCTTGTTCTTGTTATGGTGTTCGGTGTACCTTTTGAAAACACTCCCGCATTCCCCGCATATCAACCTGCCGGTGAAGGGGTAAGTGCTGGCCACACCGTTGGCAAAGTAATTGACATTTCTGCCAAGCTGGGCGTTCTTTTCTTCCCTGAGCCTGTTGGCGGCATTGAACACTTCCTCCGGGATAATGGCAGGATAGAAGTCACTTCCGGTGTATTTGCAGTTGCTCAAAATTTTTCCGATGGAGCCGTGATTCCAGGAGGGCTTTCCATTGGCATTGGGAACCTTCATTTCCGTCAGATCCTTTGCGATCTGCTTCAAGGATATGCCCGATATAAAATTATTGAATATTTTTCTGACCAGGTCCGCCTTTTCCAGTTCGATGGTTACGGCTCCGTCTATGATTTTATAGCCGAAGGGCATATGTCTTTGAGCCATTTAGTCCACTTCCTCTCCGATAATTTCCGGAAGCTCCAGTCCGTTGATTAGGCGGAAGGCGATTTCAAGCTTGGATTTTACGATGATCTTTTCTACCATCAGCGAAAATATATTTTCATCAAAGCTCTCCATCAGGTCATCCTGCTTTTTAAGGAAAGCGATCAGTTCCTCCGTTCTGGCAGCCTCATCATTAAATCCGTTGTATTCAAACAGCTTGTTCCGCTGCTTTTTGGCTTCGTAGAGCTGCTTGGTGATCAGATTGCTTTGCTCTATAAAAAGAACAGAGTCAAGATATCCTTTCGACCTCAGTCTACTCAGTACATGACTCTGTTCGGTAAGTTCCGTTATTTTTTTGTTGATTTCCCTGACCTGGGATTCGTACTCCCTGCCACAGTAAAGCTTTTTCAAATCCTCGGCCAGGGGGGTTAATATTTTGTCATAATTGCTTTTCAGCTTGTTATATAGATTGATGAATGCAGCTTTGATGTGATTGTCCTTGATGGCCGTCATGCCGCATTCAGTCCGGTTCCTGATATGTCTGGTGCAACACCACTGCTCTGTTTCATAAGGTTTACCCTTGAATATAATTTGCCTTTTGAAATTACTCCCGCATTCACCGCATTGGATTTTGCTGCTGAACGGGTATCGTTGGTTATATTTTCGCGTGTCGGTATCCATCATGGCTTTTTCAGTTTTTCGCTGCTCCATGATCTCCCTGACCCGTTCGGCCTGCTCTTTTGGAATAATGGGTTCATGGTCGTTGGCGATGTAGTAGCACTGTTTCTGTCCCCGGTTCCGCTTCCGCTGGAAGGGCAATGTGTCGGTGGTAAAGGTCTTCTGAAGGAGCATGTCGCCATAGTATTTTTCATTGGTCAGGATTTCCTTCACCACATTTTCTCCCCAGGCTTCTGCCCCTTTTCTTGTTGGAACTCCTTCTTCCGTGAGCTCTTTTGCGATGACGTACGTTCCTTTCCCGTTCAGGTAGTCAGTATAAATCCTTTTTACAATAGCGGCTTCTTCTTCATTGATGATGATTCTTCCGTCCTTGTCTTTCTTATAGCCGTAGGGAAGGTAAGAAGGCTTCCATTCGCCTTTCATAAACCTTTTTTGTATCGCCCACCGGTTGTTCTTGGAGGTGGAAATGGATTCCTCCTGGGCAATGGAGCTTAAAACCGTCATCAGCAGCTCGCTTTCAGCGGACAGAGTGTTGATGTTCTCTTTTTCAAAATAAACGGCAATCCCGAGCGCTTTCAGCTTTCTCACCGTCTCAATGCAGTCTGCGGTGTTCCTCGCAAATCTGGATATGGACTTGGTAATGACCATGTCCACCTTTTGGGCTTCACAGTCGGCAATCAGCCTTAGAAACTCGTCCCGCTTGTCTTTGCCGGTGCCGCTGATGCCTTCGTCTGCATAAATTCCGGCAAAAGTCCAGGCATCGTTGCTTTCTATCAGCCGGGTGTAGTACTCCACCTGTGCTGAAAAGGATTGCAGCTGCCCGGTGTGATCCGAGCTGACCCGGCAGTATGCGCACACCCGCAGTTTTGGAGCTTCAACTTCTGCTTCCATGCGATGGATGGGCTTGATGACTTTTACTTTTGGCATACGCTTCCTCCTTTCACTTTTCAGTACATGATGCTTTATCAGCAACACACAGTACCACACAAATCCAGCGGTTTTTAACAACAAAAAACTACCGCAAAGAGCGGCAAATTTCTCACAAAGAATTGCCAGGAACATTTCCAGCGGATAAAATAAAAAAGTGCTCCCCATGATTCCTGCCAGAATCAAATAACCGGGGAACACTTTTCACAAAATAAGCAATTTGAGAGTATACAATTTTGGTTGTGATGTCAAGACCTACATAAAAATCATCTATACGGTGCAAATAGTAATCCACTGTAACACCTGTGGTTCACAGATGGTTTACCATGCCTGTTACACAGTTCAATATAAATCCAACACCCTACAAACCGAAATCGTCATACTCCGCTCTATTGCAGTGGACAAACATTTATACCCATGCCCTCGGTGCCTGGGTAAGCTACCCGGCCTCCGATGTTGCCACCTGGCCTTACCGCTACCTCAATCGAATTTTAGATCTTCTTAAATCCCAAACCTTTTTATAAATTCTCATTACCAAAGCCGCCGATATTTCCCATAGTTTTAAACCAAAGCCTCCTTATCACCGGAGTAGAATGTTTTTATTCCAAAACTAAAGGTGTCAAGGAGGAAAATAACATGAATGAAGACCAAAACCTGGAACGTGCCTTTTTCCGCTATGGGTTGATCCACCCTTTACTGGATGACAGCCTATCTTCCGGGGAAAAATCTGCCCTAAGGAAACAAATACTTTCCAAAACATACAATATCCCCATAGCAGCCGAGCCACCATAAGTGAAAGAACCCTGCGACAATATCTCAAGTGGTACCGGGAAGGCGGCTTCTCCGCATTAATAACCTGCAAACGGAAAGACCGGGGAGAAGTTCGGTCAATTTCAGAGGAAGTATTAAAAAAAGCCTTTTCCCTAAAAGAAGAACTACCTACGCGCAGTATCCGTGAAATAATTGCAATGCTCGAACTGTCGGGAGACGCACCTCCCGGTAGCGTAAAACACTCCACCCTGTCCAGATTAGTGGCTCAGCACACCGGTCAGTTGCGAACACTATCTCCGGGTAAAACCTTTCGCCGGTATCAGAAGGAAAACGTTAATGATACTTGGCAATCCGACGTGAAACACTGTATTTATCTGCCAAATCCCCACAATTCTAAAGAATATATAAAGACCTATCTAATTGCCTTTTTAGACGATAAAAGCAGAAAAGTTTGCGGCAAAATCTATTGGGCTGAAAACGGTGCCAATGTAGAGGATTGCTTCCGCAAAGCCCTGATCCAGATGGGTGTGCCCCGTACTCTCCCCAGAGCAAGGGCAAATTGGAAAAATTTAACGCTTATGTCGACCGGTCCTTTGAACCAGAAGCCCGGCGACTTGGGATTAAGACTTTAGAAGAATTAAATCAGTACTTTGAAGTTTGGCTTGCGGAAAATTATAACGATAAGGTACATGCCGAAATCAGGCGCACGCCACAAGAAGCACACCAAAGTGAACAAGCTCAACTGAGATATATAACCCCGGAAGAATTACGGAAAATCTTTATCCAGCGGCAGATCCGCAAAGCCGACAATGCAGCCACGGTATCCTTAGGCGGCAATCTTTACAAGGTTGAAGGTTTTCTAGCTCGTAAAAAAGTGGAATTGCGCTATGACGCCAAGGATCTATCCTGCGTTGAAGTCTACTACAACGGACAGCAATACAGCAATGCCGAACCCCTGATTATTCGGGCTAATGTATGGGACGGGGCAACAGAATCGGCCACAATGGTGCCTAAACAAGATGAAGTCACAGGTGAAAAGACAGTGCAGACCAGCTTTCTAAAACTATTACAGGAGAAACACGAGCAAAAACTTAAAGACAAAGCTCACCGTATCCACTATGCCAAACTCTACCAAAAGGAGGATGAACCCCATGTATGAAAATTACTTTGGATTTTCTAAAACTCCTTTCATTCGGGACATCGATGTAAAACAATTGTTTTTGCATGCAGATTTTCAGGAGCTAAAAGGACGTCTGCAGTATGCTATCGAAAACAGGCTCTTTGCAGCCGTAACCGGGGAGGTGGGCAGTGGCAAAACCACTGCTATTAGGGCTGTGGTAGAAGAAATTAACCCTGTCTCCCATAAAATTATTTATATTTCCCAGTCGGATATGTCACCTAAAGCTTTTTACAATGAAATTCTGGAGCAGATCGATATGACTCCCTCATATTTTAAACCTGACTCAAAGCGTAAGGTGAATAAGGCTATGTTGGAGTTGTACCAACATGGGAAAACCCCAATTGTTATCATCGATGAAGCTCACCTGCTTTCTGAAAAGATGCTGGAGGAAGTGAGATTTTTAGTCAACTTTAATATGGATTCGCTGTCGCCTTTAAGTCTTATCCTGGTAGGCCAGCCGGAACTTTCGGAAATGTTGACCAACCATAGTATGCGAGCAATCTCTCAGCGTATTACTATCCGGTATATGCTAAAGGAACTGGATTTACAGGGAGTGGAGGATTACATTAGAACTCACATTAAGGCAGCAGGAGGAAGTAGTGAACTTTTTACCGGTGAGGCTGTGCGTGAAATCCATACTTACAGCACCGGAATCCCCCGGAAGATTAACCTGCTCTGCGATAAATGCCTGCTGAATTGTTATTTGAATAAAACACGTATTGTGGACGATATTGTGGTAAAAAGGGTTATTAAAAATGAATTGGAACACTAAAAGGGGATTTAAATATGATGTTTTCCTGCGAGGCCAAGTTCGGCCGAAGAACAGAACGATGGCTTGGAACCATTGTAGGCTTTAATAAATATGGAAGTCATTACGAAATTAGAATTGATAGCCGTTCCAGTATTACTGTAGTCTTTGGCAAGACTGCCCTGGGCGGGTTTGCTTGTATGCCGGATTTTGGCGCAGGTTGCCATTTGGCAGATTTAAAAGATCACTTCTGGAATACTGAACAATTGACTAGAGTATTAGGCAAAGTGGATGGTATTACTGTAAGTTCTGCATTATGTGCTCTGGCTGATGAAATTAAATTTTAGTTTATTCTACGTTGGATTATTATTATGAAATTTTTATCTGTAGCCGTGGATGTGGGCAGTGTGGGCAACGCTTAGCGTTGTCCAAGCCCTGTGGTCAACCGTAAGGTTGTCCATAGGGCGGCACTGTCCACAGCCTGCTTTTTGTTTATCTTTATTGGATACGTGTAAAGGAGGTTTTATTTACCTTTCTGCTGCCATGAGTCTAGTTTGTACTGATCCATTAAAAGGTACATATGTAATTGGAAATTAGTCCGGCTGTTTATTTTGAGAAATTACCAGCAGTTTATCGTGAGAAACAACAAATGCCTGCCTGATTGCATCTTCACTGCCAGGATAAGCCCATGCAGTATCAAAATAAGTAAATCCCGCCTCAAGGAAACAATCTACCATATCTTTTACCTGTGTGATATCTATCTTGTCGCCATCCTTTGGCAAACGCATGAGCCCAAAGCCTAATTTTTTTATTTTATCTCCTAAATAAGCCATAAATAACCACCTATTACGTATTTGCTTTAGACATTTTTCTTTTCACATCTTGTAATCCAGTTCGGGGAATTTATAATGTGCCATTTGGTGGAGTAGTGATTTTTCCGCTCCACCAAATGGCTGTTTATTTTATAAATTCAATTTTGATAGTTTATTTATAAAGCCCATTTTTCTTAATCCACGCGGCAATTTCCTTTTCCGCGGAGCGTCTTCCGCCTTCGTAGGCGGTATACATATCCAGCACTTTTGCATTGGGACACATCTTCGCAATATCCCTGTCCGAGTGTCCTTTGCCACCACCATGAGTTGAAAATGGCATTACGGTCTTACCGCTGAGATCATTTTCGCTCAAAACGTGGCGATGGGAGGTGCCATGGTACCCCACCAGATGGGTGTACCGATGTACACCACATCGTACTTGCTTAGGTCTAAGTCCAGCTTTTTGATTGGCGGGCGGAACCCTGCGTTAATTTCTTTCTTGGCTTGTTCCACCACTGCGCTGTAATTCGTAGTATACGGCGTTTCCGGCAGGACCTCTCGAACATCCGCACCTATCTGCGCCGCAATAATTTTGGCCATCTCTCTTGTGTGGCCTGCCCAGGTGTAATATACAACTATACTATTGCTCATTTTTTTCTCCTCATTCGTTGCCCAGCGTCCTGCACCTTGCGATGGTTTCACCGGTTTTCAAATAGGTGTAGCCCGGCATTTCAAACAAAACGGGCTTAAATTTGCTGTAATCTATCTTGCCGGCATCATTCAGAATTTCTTCCTCCGCATAGGTATGCTTGATCTCCAGAATAAAGTTCTCGAATGTTTTGGTCTCATAAACATCCTCTACGACGCATTCCATGGTGAGCTTCGACTCGTTGATCATCGGCGCGCCGGTTTCACCGATGCTAAAATCAAACACTTTGGATTTATCCGTATTTGCACCGCTGACGCAGCCTACATAGTCCGCCTTTTTCAGCAATGCCTCGTCTATAATATTGACAGAAAGCACTTTTGTTTCTTTGACACCCTGATTGGTATAATGGGGCTTGGCCAGGCTTACCATGATGCGGTCATGTGCAGGAATGCCAATATGAGCAACCAGCACCCAGTTGGGCTTTCCATTTATCATCGTACCAACGACAGCCACTGGCGTAGGATATAACGCTGTTACAGAACCAATATTTTTTTTCATTAGAATTACCTCCCAAAAATCTGATTTTTCATAAGTTAGTTAACACTACCAAGGTTCACAAAACCATTTTTTAATCCCAAGTTTTCTATCCCTATCAATTTCTCTACCGTTTTAACTTGTTATATTCTTCATCTGTTACGGGTTCGCACCATTCAGTGTTTGAGCCTTCAGTTGAAACAGACAAAGATAGATGTGCAAATGCTTCATCCTGCACGGCTCCATGCCAATGTTTAATTTCCGGCGCTATATACACTACATCACCGCTTTTCAAAGACTGGGCTTCTTTCCCGGACTCTTGATACCAGCCGTGTCCTCCAACACAGATCAATATCTGCCCGCAGCCATGATGAATATGCCAATTGTTACGGCATCCCGGCTCAAATGTGATATTATAGATGGCCACTTCTTTATCATTCAAAAAACTTAAGTAGCTCTTCCCGATAAAATATGGAGCAAAGGCTATATTTTCTTCCCCCAACGGAAAATCAGATACATTTTCTAATTCCTTTCTTTCCATGATAATAACTACTCCTTCCGTTTTTCATCCCTTCGATTATTAAGCATATACTTCTTTGGCCAATGCAAATGCTGCCCACGCATTAGGCCACCCTACATAGAAGGCAAGATGAGTAATAATTTCTGCCATTTCCTCAGCGCTAACACCATTATTTTTTGCATTGGCGATATGATATTTCAGAGAATTATCAAAAATACCTTTTGCTATAAGAGCAGTTACCGTAATAATACTACGGTCCCTTAATGATAATTTATCTTCTCTTGACCACACCTCTCCAAAAAGAACATCATCATTTAATTCGGCAAATTTCGGTGCAAATGATCCAAGGGCATCTCTGCCCGCTGTCTGTTTTTTCATCATCTTACTATCTTACTCCTTTCATGGTGACATCCTCAAATCTCGGATATATTAAGGATGCTACCGAGCATTATTCGTGAATTTTCCATCCATTCAGCCACTTTGCCGTTTCAGGTGAAAAATGATCGATAATTTCGCTGTGACCAAGATCCAGCTTTGCAATATTAGTCATATCTTCATCACTGAGTGCAAAATCCCAGATGTTAAGATTTTCTTCAATACGTTCCTTCCGTTTTGACTTAGGAATAATAACTACTCCGCGCTGAACATTCCAACGAAGAACAACCTGGGCAACAGTTTTATCATATTTGCTTGCGATGCTGGTCAGTATTTCGTTTGTAAAAATACCATGCTTACCCTCAGCCAAAGGACCCCATGCCTGCGGCTGCACGCCAAATTCTTTCATGATTTTAAGCGCCTCATCCTGCTGGAAAAATGGGTGGATTTCCACTTGATTGACTGCAGGGATAATCCTTGCATTAACGCATAAATCAGCCAGACGATCAGGATAAAAGTTGCTCACACCAATCGCCCGAATTTTCCCCTCTTCATAAAGTTCTTCCATCGCTCTCCAAGAACCATAATAATCATTAAATGGCTGATGAATCAGATATAAATCCAGATATTCAAGCCCCAGCTTATCCAAAGAAGTCTGGAATGCTTTTTTTGCTTTTTCATAACCGGCGTCCTGAATCCACAATTTGGTAGTAATAAACAATTCTTCTCGTGGAATACCACTCTTTCTGATTGCTGCTCCAACGGCCTCCTCATTAAAGTAAGCAGATGCAGTATCAATCAAACGATAGCCCGCGTCCAATGCATCTGAAACAGCCTGTTCACAGACCTTGGCGTCTTCTATCTGAAACACGCCGAAACCTTCCATTGGTATTCTTATTCCATTATTTAAAGTCACATAATCCATGATAAAAATCCTCCTATCTATATGATCTCTTAAGCACCTCAACAACATCTTCATGCGTCATTTCACATGGATTGGCTGCGAACAATCCGCCCATGGTTTCACGGGCATTGGTCGCAATTTTATCAAATTCATCCGGTGTGATGCCATAGTCGCTCATTTTGAGATCCGCCACTCCGCACGCCTTTTGCAAATCCACCAGTGCGGTAATGAAATCTTCAGGCTTATCGGCATCTTTGATTCCCATTGCCTTTGCCATAGTAATAAATCTCTCATCGCATACGTGCTTTTCAATAAAGAATTCATAGAACGCCTTTGAAATCATGATAAGCCCTGCACCGTGAGGCAACTCCTGATGATATGCGCTCATAGCATGCTCAATTGAATGCTCTGCCGTAGTTACGCTTATGGTCATAACTATACCGGAAAGGGTATTGGCAAAAGCCATGCGCTCTCTTGCTTCCATGTCGCTGCCGTCTTTTACCGCACATGGGAGATATTTAGCTGTATTTTCAATTGCGGTTAAGGCATACATATCGCTCATCAGGCTTGCAAATTTTGAAATATAGCTTTCTGTAGCATGAAAAAGCGTGTCAAAACCCTGATAAGCGGTAAATTTAGGCGGAACAGTTTTCATCAGTTCAGGATCAATTATAGAAAGAACCGGGAACAAACGGTCATCACCGCCGAAACCGATTTTTTCATTGGTTTCGTCATTTGTGATAACACCCCATTGGTCCGCTTCCGAACCGGTTCCAGCGGTTGTAGTAATGCAAACTACCGGAAGCGGATCATTTACAATTGCTTTGCCTTTGCCGGTGCCGCCATTGATATAATCCCAAATGTCGCCGTCGTTTGTTGCCATTGCCGCCATTGCTTTGGAAGCGTCCATGACACTGCCGCCGCCGAGGGCAACTATAAAGTCACAGCCGTTATCCTTTGCTGTTTTTGCCCCTGCCATAACCGTAGACTTAATAGGATTTGCCTGCACTTTATCAAATACAACACTCTCTGCACCCGCTTTGGTAAGTTCCTTTAATGTGCGGTCAAGCGAACCGTTCTCTTTAACAGATTTTCCGTTTGAAATTACTACCATTGCCTTTTTGCCGGGAAGTTTCTGCTTATGAAGTTCGTTAAGTCTTCCGCAGCCGAAAATAAATCTTGTCGGTACATACATATTAAAGCTCATTTTTAATTCCTCCTATGGTTTATCATTTCATAAGTTGACACATACACCCGTATGTGATAATATAATAATAAACTTGAGAGTTAACTCTAAGTCAAGAGGTTTTTTAGAGTTATTTTGTCTTTTTAAGTGAATTTTTTCTTAATAATCATTTAACAAAGATTTTCACATTTTGGAGGTTGATTATGTATTACACCATCGGTGAGATTGCTAAAAAAGTTAATATTTCCCCGCATACCCTGCGTTTTTATGCAAAAGAAGGATTACTGCCCTTTGTTGAACGCAGCGAAAGCGGAATCCGAATGTTCAAAGATGAAGATTTTGAAGGCTTAATGATAATAGAATGTTTGAAAAAGACCGGCATGCCAATTAAAGATATTAAAACCTTTATCGATTGGGTTATGGAAGGAGATTCAACAATCGATAAAAGGCTTGAAATGTTTAAAAAGCAGAAAGCGGCTGTCGAAAAGCAAATTGCCCAGTTGCAAGAAACCCTTGAACTTTTGAAATATAAATGCTGGTATTATGAAACTGCAAAAAATGCCGGCACTTGCGAGGTACACAGCAAAATTAAAATGGAAGACATACCAGAAGATATACGGCCTGTAAAAGAAAATCTTAAAAAAATCCGCAAACTGTATTAAATTAAAATGCACACCTTCCTGTAAGCTGCAGAAAGGTGTGCATTTTTAGCTTTTAGAATAAATTTATGCAAGTAGATATGTTCCCACAAACACGTCAAAATATTTCAACCCCGTCTTTTCCGTCTACACAACCCTGCCTGCTGAAAGCCGCTCCGAGAGACTGTGGATGTGTTTCCACAAACAGTTGTGCAAACAAAAATACAAGGCTTTCCGGTATCTCCACCGTTAAAAAGCACATTCGGCAGATGGCAAAATACTGGAAAGCCCTGTATTCAAGCCGTTTTTCAACCTTTTATTTATTATTCACATTTGTCATCAATACCACGCACTCAACGTGCGCTGTATGTGGGAACATGTCCACCGGCTGGACTTCCAACGGCTCATAGCCAAGTTCGGATAGTCTCCTAACGTCCCTGGCCAGTGTGGCTGGATCGCAGGATATATATACAATCCGCCGCGCGCCGCTGTTGGCCGCCGCTTCCAGAACTTTCGGCCGGCAGCCGCTGCGTGGCGGGTCCAGCACGATCACACTTGGCTTAAAACCTTTTGCAATATGCTGCGGCAGCACCTTTTCCGCCGGACCTTCGTAAAAGCTGGCGTTTTTGATCCCATTTAATTCGGCATTAACCCTGGCATCCTGAACGGCCCCGGTTACTACCTCATACCCCCGCACCATGGCCGACTTACGCGCGGCATAAAGGGTTATGGTGCCTACCCCGCAATAGGCATCGGCCAGTTCTTCTTGTCCCTGTAAATTGCAATAGTCAAGTGCAATTTGATACAAAACGGCTGTCTGCACCGGGTTAACCTGATAAAAAGAGCCGGCGGAAATTTTAAATTTCAGACCGTTGATTTCGTCCACAATGAATTCTGTCCCGGCCAGGCGCTTATAACGTCCATAACCCTTTTTATCAGCAGGTCGCTTGTATTCGATCACTGAAATCACGCCCGGAATTGAAATCAGCCCTTCAGCCAGGCTTATTAAACTACTGTTTTTTCCGGGTTCCGCTATCAATATAACCATGATTTCTCCGGAGCTGCCCCGGCGCAACTGGATTTCCTCAGGTATGTCCTGATGCCTACCGCTGTTTTCTTCCATTAGCCTGCGGGCTGACATTGCCACCTCGTTTAGTTCCCTGTGGGCAAGCAGGCATGGCTCTTCTTCGTTGCCATCTATAATTGCCAGCCGGTGCGATTCCTGCTCGTAAAAACCAAGGAGCACCCTACCGTTGCGCCTCCGCACCTTAAAGCGAACATTATTCCGGTAATGCCACGGGTCTGCCATGCCGATTATTGGTTTGACTAAAGACCCGTCTGCGCCCCCGATACGGGTTATGTTTTGCCTTACCAGCCCGGTTTTTAATCGTAGCTGTTCTTCGTAGGTTATATGCTGCAGCCTGCACCCGCCACATTTGCTTGCAACTGAACATAATGGCGCTTGGCGGTTCCTGGAGGGACTAATTATCTCCAGCGGGATACCCCGGGCGTAGTTATTGCGAACTTCCGTCAAGCGTACCGAAACAAGTTCGCCCGGTACGGTGCCGGGCACGAATACAACTCTGCCATCATCCCGGCCCACTCCTTCCCCGTCATGATTGATATCATTTATCTCAACTTTGATCTCCCTGCCTTCCAGCAAGCGAAATCACCCCGGTTTCTTATTTATATTTATACACATTTTCTATTTTACCCCTGATAAATGAAAATCCTGCCCATGCAGGATAAAAAGAAACAGCACACCGCGTCGATAACAATAGTGAATGGTGTCCATAATATATAAATATACTTATTGGGAATTATATCAAGGTGAGCGTATGAAAACGATAGGACCTAATCCGGATGCAGTAGCAAAAAACCCTGCCAATTCAGGGCAGGGTACATAGTTTCATTTAGACTTACGCAGTAACTTTAACGGATTCTCGCATTTTAAAATCATGTTTACCCCAAGTGGTTAAATCCACCGCCTGCAGTATTATCCCCGTCGTCCGAAATAATTCATCCTCTGTCAGTTCTCCCAAGGATACAGATACCGGCAGTTGCATATCCCGCCCGTCACGCACGACCGTCACGGCTAATTGCACCCTACCCCTGTTTTCATCGGAGCATACAAAGTGAAGTCCCGAAATTCTGGGATCTCTGCTAACCAGCTCGGCCTCTATGCGATTTAACAGGCCCTCTAACATTACCAAACACTCCTTAATAGGTACTTTATATCAGTCTATAACAGATTGTTTCTTTTGTTTGATATTTTCCGTAAAAAGACAAATAAAGAATCCCAGCGGGGACAAAACGAAAGAAGTAACCATAAAAACCGCTTAACGTTATATTCGGGCAGTTTATTCGCAAATAATGAACATTAGAACAAAATATAGGAAAATAATAGCCCTCCTTCCCATCAGGTTAAGAAAGAGGGCTTCTTTTATTCTTTAAACCCGCGCCGCTTGGCGTCAAGCAAACGGGACGCGGTAGCTTCCTTTTTAGCTTCTTTATTTTTATCGCTTCGGGTTTCATCCTTCTTGGAACCAACAGCGCCTGTATTCTTCTCGCTGGTTTTGCTCGTTCCTTTTTCAACCGCCGGAGCATCGCCGGAACGGTTGAACGGTTTTTCCGGGCCGGCCGTTTCCCGTCTCTTGAGGCGCAAATTTTGAACCGCAGACAGGGTTTCACCGGCCCATGCCGGTTTATCCCCGTTGGCCGCGCGTCCGGGCAGCAGCTTTTGCACAATCAACTGCCGGTAGCGCCGCAGGGCGGCACGCTCTTCGGCACCGATGATCAGGCGTCGCCCTGTCACGTCACCCAGCCAGACAATGGCCGCCAGGGCCAGCAACAGCGGGGTCAGGTCGCGCCGGGCTTGCACCGGAGGCAAGTTTTTTAAAAATGCTTGCTCCGGTTTTTCCAAAACCGCACCACCGCCTGCCCGGGCAATGGCCTGCAGTGCATTGCTGTCAACACCGGTTTCCTGATATTCAGAGGAGTACGGCACCACAACCCCGCCGCGGGCCAGCAATTGACTTTGTTCCTTGCCGCCGCCGGCTATCGCCACCAGGTAGGCTCCCGGTTTTCCAGCCGGCTGCCGGGCCGAGTAGCGGCCGGGGCCATCGGGGTTTAGCGGAACAGTCACGGTATCCCCCCCGGGCCCGGTAACCAGCGCTTTAAGGTCCCGCACTTCCCGCCAACCGCCGGAATCCTCGACCTCAACCTGTAAATCACGTCCCGACAGGCCGGAACCCGGTATCACATCGGCCTGCACGCGCAGGGAATCTGTAGTGTCTGCCGGCAAAATCCAGGAAAGCACATTCCCCCACAGCCTGGGGAAAACCGCTCCCAGCCAATCGGTGCTCCAGCGCCCGCCCGCGTCCGGAGTCCAGGCCACACTCCGGCCCAAGCCGTACTGCCATGCCGCCAGCACCGGGTCGCCACGGGGCGATACCAGCAGCGTTTCCGCCAATTCCTTGGGCGACACTGTAATGTAACCATTTAGTGGCGGCACTTGCTCCAGGCCGCGCAATAGCGGGTTCCAATACGCAACCTGTGGGTAAAACTTTTCATTAACTGCAAAACTCCTCGTTGCCATTAAGGTTTCTTTAGTGAATATTGACGGGATGCTGTCCGCGTCAGCAGTGGCATAAAACCTACCCCGCCCCAGTTCGGATAGGGCTTTAAGCATACCGGCATCGGCTTCGGCACCCACCGCCACAGTACTTAAACTAATCCCATCGGACCGCATATCAGCCAGTAGAGATTGGTAATCTCCGCCGCTGGCTGAAATCCCGTCCGTCAGTAAAATAATGTGCTTAACCTGGGTCGGCAGATCACGCAGAGTCTGGTACGCCGCCAGCAAAGGCGGGTAAATCTCGGTCCCGCCACCTGCTTGAATGCTGCCAATTAACTGCTGCAATTTTTCTTTGTCTTCAACCGGCCCCGGCGGCGCCACCCACCAGGGCATGGTATCAAAAGCCACAACCCCAACCCGGTCTCGTTTGGTGAGCATAGAAACGCTGCGGGCGGCGGCATCCCTGGCCAGTGCTATTTTTTCTGCGCCACCCGCCATCCCGGCCATGCTGCCGGACTTATCAATTACCAGCATCAATCCCAGTGAGGGCATTTCGCCCCGCCCTTTAATATCCATACTAACGGGCAGAGCGCGTTCCAGCGCTGTTCCGGCATAGCCGCCGGGACCGAATGAGTCGGGCCCGCCCGTCATCACCAGCCCGCCGCCCACATCCCGGACGTACGTCTCCAGTTCGCTCATAACATGTTCGCCAAGGCTGTAAGCCGGCACATCCAGCAGAAATACCGCCTGGTACCGGGCCCAGCCGGCAATACCCCGGGGGGCGGCCGCAGGTTCCTTGATCTCCACATCCACCCGGCCCGATGCCCGCAGCGCGCCGGCCAGGTTTTGCGCCTGGGCGGCATCCTCCGCCAGTACCAGCACCCTGGGGGGACCGGATACTTCCTGGATCCCGCCGGCCTCGTTGTTGGCGGCAAAGGCGTCGGCAGACCGGTCCAGGGGTGATATTTTAACCCGGTAACGGTGGAGCCCTGCCTCTCCCGCCGGCACCGACAGGGTTAACCTGTTCTCGCCCGGTTGTAACTGCACCGGCCTGGCGGCCAGCAGTTGATCATCGCGTTCAAGGTACAGGTCGCCGTCTACAGCATTATCCGATGTTACTGCAATTTCAACCAAAGTATTTTCGCCCACCCGGGACCGGGGTGACAGGTGCAGCGAGTCCAGACGGATATCGGGGCCTGCCGGTGCTCCCGCGGGGACAACGTCCACCCGCACCCCCTCGGCGTGCAGGGACCGGGCCGCGGCCACGGCATCGCCGCCGGTGTCCCGGCCGTCCGTAACTAAAACAACTCTTCGCCTGGCATCCCGGGGTAATATTGAGCGCGAAAAACGAAGCGCCTCACCAATCACACTGGATTCCGGTCCCGGGTCGGTGGCGGCACGGTAGAAGGACGGCTGCTCGCCGGGCGGCTCTTCCACCAGCGCCTGCCGGCCAAAGGAGATTACACCGGCCACGGTGCCGGCAGGTTTTTTCCCCAGCGCCTCCCTGATCCACTGCTCGCCCTTGCCAACAGCGGAGCCCACGCTGTCTGAAACATCCAGGGCAAAGACCACCGCCTGCCGGTTGATGGTGCTGACAAAACCGGGACCGGTCAGGGCGGCAATTAGTAAAAACAGCAGCAACAGACGGGTGTATAACCTGCGCCGCTCCCTCTGCTTGTGGCTCTCCGGACCTGGCATCTGCAGCCAGGGCAGCCTGAGACGCCAGGCCAGCCAGCCCAGCAGCGGCAGGAGCAGCCACCACAAGGGATCACTAAAGCTAACGCCCACGACTGGCCACCCCCCATTCAACCATAATCAGCAAAAGGGCAGCCAGTGCAAGTAATTTCATCAAGGCTAAAGGCCGCCTCGCCTGTTCATTTTGTTTTTCGCCGGACCCAGTGCCTCCTGCCGCCTGTCGCGGGTCGCTCACCTTGAGGTCCGACTCCATGGAACTGTAGCCGTTCACTGCAATTTCATGTACCGAACTGCCGCCCTCCCGGTAGGCAATCACCCGGTACAGGCCCGGTTCGCCAGGCACCCAGGGTGAGGGCGGGAAAGGCGGGGCAATCTCTTCAGCAGCTCCGCCCTGTGCTTTAACCACTATACTTGTGGCCGGAAACGGGGAAACAATTCCAACCTCATCACCAGGACGGACCTGTCCGGGCGCACCAAGGGAAGGCGGCACCAGCCAGTCCACCGTATTTTGGAGCAAAACCGGAAAAGCAGGGCGCAGCGGCAGATCAGAACGATGCAGGTTGACTGACCAAAACGCCATCCTTTTTCCTTCCACCTCGCCGTGGACAAATAGATTATTATTGCCTGACTTTATATCCGGGTGCCAGTCCGATCCCGCTTGCAGGGTCCGGGCGTTTCCGGTATTTACCCCGGCCAGATCCACATATTTTACCAGCGGGCTGTCCTGCACCGCGGACAGTTCAACCTGGCCCGTAGACGCTCCCACTGTAAGACCCGGCACCGGTTTTCCCGCCGGCGGGTCCAACAGCAGCGCCGCGCCGGGCGGCAGCGGGCCGGATAGGCCGTCCAGCACCGTTAGATCATATGGATATTCTCCGTCCGTCAGCAGGCGGTATCGCGCCGCATCCGCCGTGTATACCTCCGAATTTGGCAGCAGTCCCAGAGCGCGCTCTAAAAATATGTTACCCCCGGTAACCAGCAAAATTTTGCGTTTGGCCTTTTGTTCCGGTACCGCCCAGGCCCTGTTATCCAATTCCAGCAAATCCATCTCCGGCAGGTCAGGTTTTAGCTCCGCCGACACGCTTACGCCTGCGGGCAGGTCAGGCCACAGCAGGTATTGCACCTGCCCGGGAGGCAGCTTAAACTTTTTGCTTCCCGCCGGGTAATTGCCCGTCATTAGCGAGACCACGCCTGATGCCTCTTGCGATCCAAGGTTGACCACAGTTACCTGGGCGGCTTGGCCGTTGCCGGCGGGGCGCAGATTGATTGAGCCAATCGCGATACTGGCGTCACCTTTCCCCACGTGAATGAACTCAAAAGTTGCAGCAGTACCTGCCGGCAGTCTGACCCCACCGTCGCTCACCAGCACCAGCCGTGGTTTGTCATGGTGCCTGGCCAGTGCCTGCGCCAGCGTTAAGGCTTGCCCCACGTTCCCTTCGGCCGCCGAAGGGGTAATGTTCTGTAACGCCAGGCGCACTTCCCGCTGATCAGATCCGTCCCGGACCAATACCCTGGGCTGCCGGTCAAAGGCAATTACGGTAATGGTGGAGCCGCCGCGCAGACCCGCCGCCAAATCTTCCACCTCCTGCCGGGCCTGGTCGAATCGAGTCCGGTCCCCTTCCCGTGCCTTCATGCTGGCCGAAGTATCCAGCAGCACAATGGTGTCGCGGGAGGAAGCCCGGGCCAGCCACACCGGTCCCATGGCGGCCAGCACCAGCAATACCGCAGCCAGCAGCTGCAGCCAGAGCAAAAGTCGTGATTGCAGCCGCTGCCAGGGCTTGCTGGCTTCCAGGTCGGCGGCAACCGCGCGCCACAGCAGTGTACTGGGCACCTGAACCTGTTTTCTCCTTGGTCGTAATATGTAAAGGGCCAGTATGGCCGGTACGGTCAGCGCCAGCCACCACCACCCCGCATTACTAAAAAACACCTCGACACCTCCCGGGGGTCAGGCTTAAACTATACCACTAGCTTGCTGTTCCTTTACTCAATACTCCGTTTAGCGGCAGATAGCGTAATAGGGTTTCCGCAAGCGGCCGGCCGCTGTTTATCATTACCCGCCGGGCACCCCACCGGCGACAGCTGTCGTCCAGTGTCTTATAAAATTCATCAAGCCGCTCTCTATAATCGCGCAATGCCGCAGGAGTCAGGGAAACTTCCACCCGCTCGCCGGTCTCCATGTCCTGCATGGCCCATTCCCCCTCACCCGGCGGTTCAAGCTCACCGGGGGCAAGGATGTGCAGCAGGGTGCCGACCATACCCCGGCTGGCGGCAAGACACAGCATTTCTTCCACACCCGGCGGGTCCAGCAAGTCTGAAAACACAAACAAAGATGTTGCGCCGGGAACGGCGGCAATGCCACACTGAAGACATTCTTTTAAAGCTGTGCCGCCGCCGAATTGGGTTTGTCCCAGCCAATTCCAAAAAACCGGTAAGGAATTTCTACCGCTGCAGGGATTAAAAACGTGCCTATTCTGACCATTTCTGCCACCGGCCAATTGAATTAAAGACCCGGCCACTGCAGACAACCGGTCGTTTCCGGACACAACACACCCGCCCAGTGCGGCTGCGAGCTGCAATGCATAGCTGCCCTTGTGGGTTTGTCCTTCTCCCCAATCCATGGAGGCGCTGGTGTCCACAACGAAAAGAACAGAGTCCTGGCGTTCATCCAGGAACTCTTTAACGTAAAGCCGCCCCAACCGGGCGTAAGCTTTCCAGTCAACCCGGCGGGGCTCATCGCCAAACGTATATTCACGATAATCGGCAAATTCAACCGCGCCGCCTTTAATTGGCGAACGCCTACCGCCGGCATACCCCCCGGCAACCGGGCGCTGCCGGATCAATCTGTAACCTTCCAGGCGGCTGATCAGAGCAGGGTTGGGTAAAAAATTTTTTGCCACTTAAATATCACCTAATTCATCCTCTGCTGTTGACGCGTTGCGACATGGTTGTTTATACCCCCATGGATTGGATGAGGGTGTCGGGGGTGATGCCGTCTGCGGCGGCCTCGAAGTTGAGCAGCAGCCGGTGGCGCAGTGAGGCCGCAGCTACTTTGCGTATGTCTTCGTAACCCACGCTGGCACGCCCGGCCCGGAAGGCTTCCGCCCTGGCCCCCAGCAGCAGCGCTTGCAGGCCCCGGGGGCCGGAGCCGTAGCGTACGTAGCGGCGCACCTGCTCAGAGGCGGTCGGGCTGTCCGGCCGGGTGGACAGCACCAGTTGCACGGCGTAATCCATAATATCTTTAACCACCACCACCTTGCGCACCAGCTGCTGCCACTGCAGCATTTCACCCGGCTCGAGCACTTTTTTGATCACGGGGCTATCCGCGCCGGTGGTAAGGTTTCCAATGGCCGCCAGTTCTTCCGCCGTGGGAAATGAAACGTTGATTTTAAAGATAAAACGGTCCAGCTGGGCTTCGGGCAATGGGTAGGTGCCTTCCATTTCCAGCGGGTTTTGGGTGGCCAGCACAAAAAAAGGTTCCGGCAGCGGGTGGCCGGCGCCGCCCACAGTGACGGTTTTTTCCTGCATCGCTTCCAGCAGGGCGCTTTGGGTTTTGGGTGTCGCCCGGTTGATTTCATCCGCCAGCAGGATATTTGAAAATACAGGCCCCGGTATGAATTTAAAGGGCTGTCCGGTTGACTTGGCGTCATAAATCTGGGTTCCTGTTATATCTGCCGGCATCAGGTCGGGGGTAAACTGGATGCGCCGGAAGCCCAGCCCCGTTACTCCGCCAATAGTACGGACCAGTGCCGTTTTGCCCAGGCCCGGTACCCCTTCCAGCAACACATGGCCTCCTGCCAGCATGGCTATGAGTACCTGGTGGACGACATCCTTTTGCCCTATGATAACAGCACCGATGGCGTCCTCCATTTCCTGCAGCCGCCTCCCGGCCTTTTCCAGCACTTCGCGCACCGCAGCGTCACCGCCGCCGGTTAATTTATCATGGGTTGTAGTTTCCTCGTGAGCCTTGTAATCCTCATTAAGCTCAATTAGCTCTTGAACCATTTTTCTTCCCCCGTTTTTATTCCCCATTTTCCTCGCCAAGGGAACTGAAATAGCTCCAGACCAGGTTCTCCATTTCCGGCGGCAGCGGCGCCCGGCTAAGGGATTCATGGGCTTCGGCCATGTACCGCCCGTAAACCTCTTGATAAGGGCGCAGCGCTCCCAAAGCGGTGGGCGAGCTTTCCAGGCTGACCTCATTACCGGCCTGACCTTGTCGAACCTGTCCGGCAACACGGCTCTTTTCGCCTTCGCCGGGCAAAAACGGAGTATAGACCATATTAAGCCCGCTGCCCGTCCTGCCCGCGCCGGACCCGCCGCTGCCCTGCCCGCCATTTCCCACGCCGCTGCCATTGCCGTTGGAATTGCCGGTCGCGCCGCCATTTTGGCTGCCCCGGCCGCTGCCGTCCCCATCCCCGCCGGAACCGTTGCCGGCGTCATTACCGCTGCCCGGTGGGCCAGGATCGGAACTGAAGCCGGAATCAGCCGCGGCGCCGCCGGACCCGCCCAATTCAGCACTGCCTGCGGAGGCCAAGCCCATATTGCCTGACTCTCCACCTCCGGCCAGGCCGCCGGCCAGGGCCGCCAATGACGCCGAGGCGCTTCCCAGTGCCGCCTCCGCGCCGGCCGTTTGGGCCGCATTGGCCAGGGCACCGGACAGCGCGCCGGCCGCCGCGGCCAGGCCGGCGTCTCCCTGCCCGGCAGTATTCGCGGACTTGCCTCCGGACCGCCGGCCTGCGTCGAGCGCTGCACCGGCCGCATCTTTAAGCGCTTGCCGCAAGGCCGGGTCGCTCACTGCTCCGGCCCCGCTATATAGGGCGGAGGCTATTTGTTTTCTTTTTTCATCATCCGCTTTTAGCATAGCTTTCTCCAGAACCTGCACCGCCCGGTCAATATCAGCGGAATCGCCTTTCCGCAGCGCTCCGGCCAGCCCCTGCCATTCTTTACCGTTCATCTTCCCCCAGCCGGCCGCCAGGCGTTCCAAATCCTTTTTAGCTGTCATGCCTAAAACAGCCCTGGCCTGGTCCAGCTGCCAGCGGGCTGTTTCCAGTTTATTTGCAGCCTCCTGCCTGTCGCCTGAGTTTTTGATGTCCCGGGGGAGGCTTGCCATCTGTTTTCTAACGTCATCAGGCAGAATGTTATTGCCTTTGATTTTAACGTCTTTGACCAGCTCCACCGCACTGCGGGCTTGCTCCGCCGCCAGTTTAAGGGCCTCCCGCTCCTGGCGCACAGACGTCCGGTATGCGGCCAGCGGGTTGGGCAAAAAAGTATAAGCCAGCAGCATGGCGGCCAGCAACCACACACCACCCCACGACTTTGGCCGGGGAATAACCGGATAGCCCTCCGCCAAGGCCGGGCTCTTGTCCCGGCAATCTGTCATGACTTCGTTTTTAGCTGCCCGGGCCCAGTCGTCACCGGACCGTTGTTCGAGCAATCTGTAAGCTGTAACGGCCGAGCCGTTTAACCCGGCCAGGTCCGCAACGCTCACCAGGGTAAGGGCATCAGGGCGCAGGTAAACCCGCAGCCCCCCAGCCAGCAGGGCCACGGCTGCACCAATACCCGCCGCAATAAAGGCGGAAAAAAGCCAGAGCCGGGATAAGGCCAGCAGTGCCACTGCCGCAGCAGAGCCCCATAACAGCGCCAGCCTGGCGCTTTCCAGCCAATAGCGCAGCATTACCTTTTTGCCCAGCGGGGCCAGCGCCCGGGCCAGTTCAGGGTCGGGCCAACCTCTCCGCCGGGGTTTTTTAAGATCGGGTTGGGGAAATTTGAATAACATGCACATCAACTCCCGCCGGCACGAGCCCCGGCCGTCCTTCTGCGGGCGCGCCATGCGTGCCAGGGCTTGCGCGGGGTTATGGCCGCAATGGCAATTACCAGTGACAACAGGGTCAATATCACCTGGTTCAAGGCAAACCGGGCCCAGTATGGCCAAGCCGCCAATCCTTTCGGTTTGTTTTTCTCCCCTCCGGCGGCACTTACCGGATACGCTGAACTATAGCTATAACCCATTTTCATAGCATATTCACGCATCAGCCGGGGCTGAAACTGCTGCATCAGCTCATTCATGACCGAACTGATCAGGGGGATGCCCCTGCCGGGGCTGATATCGCCCGCTCCCGGCATGGCGTCGGCCAGCGCGGATAGCGGGCTCATGAAAACATACCAGGGTATGCCCGGAAGCTCAAAATTCGGTTCCCCTGAATATTGGGGCTCGGCGTAATTACTTCCACCCGCCGTTATACCGGCCACCACCAGTGTTCCAAAAATAAGCAGAAATACCAGCACCAGAGAAACGATAGTGGCAGCCTGGCTTCGTTTGATCACCGCGGAAAGGCATAATCCCAGCGCACCATAGCCAAGGCCGGTGAGCATGCATACCAGGACACCCATGAACATGTCGGCCGGTGGAATTCCCCCGAACAGGAACACCACAGCCATCACGGGCAGGGCGGCCAGCACCAGAAACAGCAGATAAGCCACCGAGGCAAGCCACTTGCCCAGCACGATACCTGTAAGCGAAGCCCTGGTCACCAGCAATAAATCATAGGTCCGCCTTTCACGCTCGCCGCTGATGGCGCCGGCCGCCACTGCAGGAGCGATAAAGGATAATAACAGCACCAACCCGAAAATAAGGATGCCGTAAAAGGACAGTCCCACATTGGGATAAATATAATTGTTCTTATCAAGGTTGAGCCACAAGAAAGCAACAGTGCCGCCGCTCATTAAACCTAAATAAACGGTGAGCAGCACCGGCGAGCGCCATCCCCTGGTGCGGGAACGCATTTCCTTGCTTAACATGGGAACCAGGCCATTACGCGTACCGGCTCCCAAATTCTTTAATATACTCATGCTCCGTTCACCTCCCGGGCCAGTTGGATAAAGGTATCTTCAAGACTCTGCTCGGTCTGTGCAAAATGCACCACCTGAGCCTCCGAGCCCACGATTTCTCTCAATAAGGCGGCTATGTCGCCCGGATCGCCGGACAGCCGGAATTCAACCTGGTTTACCGCCTTACTGAGGATTCCCGCACCCGGCCATCCTTCGATGATGGCAACGGCAGCTTCCACCGGCCCGTTGCAGCGCAAGATAAATTTCCTCACCCGGTCCCCGGCCAGCATATCGCTTAGCGGCCCCTGCCGCAGCAACCGCCCTTCCCTGATCATCCCCACGTGGGTGCACAGGTCGGCCAGTTCGGAAAGAATATGGCTGCTGATAATTATGGTCTTACCCATACGGCATAATTCTCTCAGTATCTCCCGCATTTCAACCCGGGCCAGGGGGTCAAGCCCGCTGGCCGGCTCGTCCAGCAGCAGTACCTGCGGGTCATGGATCAGGGAGCGGGCCAGGCACAGGCGCTGCTGCATACCACGGGACAACGTGTCCACAAAGGCGTCCCGCTTGTGTCCAAGCTCAACCAGCTCCAGCAAGTCATCCCGCAGTTTCCGGGCCACCTCCCCCCTGATACCGTACGCGGCAGCGTAAAACAGCAGGTATTCACCCACCCTCAGGTCATCGTAAACACCAAAGAAGTCAGGCATGTAGCCCACCACTTCCCTGATCCCCCGGGGGTCGCGCAGCACATCCCTGCCCGCCACTTCGGCGCGGCCTTCCTCGGGTATCAATAATCCGGCCAGAATGCGCAAAGTGGTGGTCTTACCCGCCCCGTTCTGGCCGATAAAACCGTACACCGATCCTTCAGGGACTTCCAGATCCAAACCCTGCAGCGCCATGACCCGGCCGTACTTTTTGATCAAACCCCTGGTTATTATCATCCCTGATCACCCCCGTAAGCCACCGTAGGCGTCAGCATGTAAAAGCCCGTGCCCTTGTTGGGGTCGCCGCCGGTAACACGCAGCCTTACTTCACCGTCGGGTAAAGCGTAATCACCTGTTAAAGTAAACGTTCCCGGGCCGGAAAGAGTCTGCCAGGCGCCGTGCCCCGGGTGATAGATTTCCAGCACGCCGTCCGGAATCGCCGCCGGTTTCGGGGACGGCGGCCCCATTCCCTTTGCGTTACCCTGCACCGGGAAATAATCCATATGCACGGTAATTTTTTTGACACTGGTTTTAGGCCCGAACCGGGGACTGAACATAAAGCTGATTGAACCGCCATCCAGTCCCATTAAATTATTGTTGCCGAACATCCCCCGCACCTGGGAGTCAATAACCTCGGGCACCACCAGTCCCGCCGGAATATTAAAGATCCCGGCCGGCATTTTTATTTCCGGCTTAAGCACGAACATGGTCAGGTAAAATGGTGTGCCGGAGATCCCCTTCAGACCCGGGTTCCCGGCCGGGCTGTCGCTCCAGGCCAGCACGGTCAGGGGCCAGCCCGTTGCCATGGGGCCTTGCCGGATAATGCCGTTCATCCAGTTATCGATTAAATTGGCCCTGCGCTGCTCCTCGACGGTCAACTGTCTATTTTGGACGGGCGGTGGCATCCCCGGTTTTGGCGACGGCGGCGGCCCGCCCGGATACATGAAAACTTGCCAGGAAGAGGGATAACCCGGTCCCGGGTTTCCCTGGGGGTTATATTGCGGGGCTGAGACTTTCATTTCCACCGAGGCTTCGCCACCCGGTTGCAAATCACCAACCACCCGGTAATCAGAGCCATAGAAAAATGTAGCGTGATCCAGTTTCAGACCGGTATCATTTTTGATTTTGCCAACTAATTGATTGCCTTTGACCTCCACGGTGGCGCCAAGGCCCCTGGCTATACCGGCGGCATCATCGTCCCTAAAGGAAATTGCCCGCATATTCCACTGCGAAGCGTCGCTAAAACGCACTCTCAGGTCGGACCCCCTGATAACGCTGTAGGGCGGGTCGTCATCCTCGCTCATCATCTCCAATGGACGCCCGCCCATGGGCTGTACCATAACCGACCGGTCGGGGTCTTTCATCACTGATTCAAAAACCGGCACGGTGGGGGCAAAATAGCCAACCGCGGTATAGCCGGAAGGGCTTTTGCCGTCCCGGTTGTCCAGAACCTGCACCACGTTGACCAAAACTTTGCCGCCGGACTGCAGCATGTACCCGTATACCGCTCCGGCAAAGAGCACTGCCAGCACCGGCACCGCCACCCAGGTGTATTCCGGGCGGCGCATCCGCCTCAGCACCAAAAACACGCCGGGACCGGCCAACAGCAGAAAGGCTAATAAATACAGGCCCACGGGCCGCCAGCCGGGAAAGGCCTGCACGGGCATATTGGTGGTGTTGCCCACCAGGTTGCCCAGCTTAAAATCATTGCCATAAGGGTTGTAATATTTTTCCTGGTCGACTGGAGTTAAAAACTTTTGCCAAAACGCATTACCCATCGCCCCGGCCTGCCAGGGTGCTTGATTGGGATCAAAACATAGTACGGTGATTCCGCCGTCCCCCAGGATGTACTGCCTACCCAGCGGCTTTTCCTTGGGCCCCCAGGGTGTACCGTCACCGGATAGAACGGCCGCGGGGGCGGCAACAGCACCCGAACCGGCACTGTTCAGCCACTGCGCTGCGGCTTGCCAGCCGGACTGCGGCTCAATTTGTTGAACATTAATATTAATGGTCTGATCCGGCAGGGCTGACAGGGCCTCGTTGATCTCCAGCCCCCCGCTTAAAACCAGCTGGCCGCCGCTTTTCACCCATTCCGCCAGGGCGCTGCGCTGTTCATCACTCAGGGATAGAGCACCTTCGGCGGTGACCAGGATTTGAGTGAAAGCATTCAACTCACCACCCCGGCGGGGAAACAGTTCAGCAGTTAATTCCAATACCATGGGTGACCTGGGCACGCCGTCCGGCATAGTCAGCCGCACCCGTTCCATGGCGGCCGGAACCTGTCCCAGTACGCCCACCGCTCCGGGCATAGGGCCATTGATTACCGCCGCTTTACTTTTTTCACTAACCCTGGCCACTTCCTTGCTGCCGCTTTTAAAAACAAAATCAGTACGGCCGCCCGACCCGTCAGCCGGAAACCACAACGTTACTGTCTTTTCCGCCCCGGCCGGCAGCGATACCATTGCTCCATAAGCAGACGACGGGAAAAATTTTGAAAGCTGCTTGGTCCCTGGTGCTGCTCCGGGCTGCGGCGGAAGCATATACACCTGGTAATTGATTGCTTCGATCGTGCCGGCAAGATCTCTTTTTCCGGTATTCTTCATTTTAACCACGGCGGGCGCGTACCTGCCCGGCACCACCTTACCCTGCCAGCCAAGTTCCACCTTGATTTGAACCGGGCTGTCATCAGGTTTTGCCCAGGCCGAACCAGGCATAATAAAGAACATAAACAACAAAAGGATGGCCGTTACTACATGCGTCCACCCGCAAGTCATGGTTTTAAAACACGAATTCCTGCAACCGGTCTCATTCAAACACAAACACCCCCGCACTTATATTCTACAACAGGTGACGTTAATCACCACCTTTTAGTTCCAGTAATGATAAAATTTTTCCTAAAAAGTGAAAACAACTCTTAAAAATCCCCGGGCTTAACATTGGTTAGCCGCCAACAATATAATTTTCGATGCCAAATTACCATTTTTATGGGTAAGGCAGAATTAAAAAATGCAGCTCTTCCAGAGCTGCATTTTAGTGCTTCCACTTGCTCTTGCCATGATGGTCTTTGCAAACAAAAATGTTTATATTGCTCTTTTAACTACTTTTGTAAGTTGGCGGTATTATTAGGTATGACTTGAATTTTCCGTATTCGATAAATTTATCATATAATTCCAGTTCTTGAATCAAAAATGCTAAAAATAATTCCCGGATGTCAGGAGACGTGCTATGAATATATGCCATAATATGGGTTGGCAAAAAACTTTGAATTCCCCTTAAAACGCGCCGGTAAATATACCTGTCGGTAATAGCCCCTATATTATTTATTGCCCGGGTTTGTTTCGGGTGTCTGTACGGCAGCGGTATCCCATATGCCAGCATTTCTTTTTCCAATTTGGACACATGCTCGCCAAGGGTTTTTTTACCCAAAGCGAGAATCAGCTTTAAATCCGCGTCACTGGCAAAAGCCTCCAAAAAATTCGTTAAATGAAGTACATTATATCTCTGCACCAGATGGTTCCAAAGGTGAAAAACATCGCTGACACATATATCTTTTTGTCTGTCCCCGGTGGACAAGGTTCGTTCGGTTATTTTTTTCATATATTTTAACAGCTTCAACTTAACACCTCCCGGGCCGGTTTTTTTTACCCCAAAGCTAGGTATTATAATTGGGCGGCAGGTTGAGATAACCCTTAAATTTGCCATATTCAACCAGCAACTCGTGCAATTCCATTGTCAACAACATGTGATTCTTAATTGCCTTAATTATTTTTGGTGTGGTGCTTTGCATATAGCCGGCGGCAAGGATGGGAAAGAAGGATTGGATGCTTTCATATAAACTCTGGTAAATGTCCCTATCGTTGATGTACTCCATCTTGATTGGTGTATTGACACCGGCGGGCGGCCTGGCCGGGAATGGCACGCCATAATTGTCCATTATTTGCTCCATATGGTTGATACCAGTTTGAAGGGCGGCTACGATTTTACCTGAAATATACCTTAAATCAACATCATCAATGAAATTTTCAATGATTTGGATACTCTCCAACTGGTCTAATTTTGCCACCATGATATCCCAAATATTGAAAATTTCACTGACACTAATAAATTGTTGTTTTTCTCTGGTTGACTTGCCTATTTCTTTAATGTTTTGGATCTTATCCATTATATCTACCAAAATTATTACCTTCTTGCTTGCTTAGTTTTTATTATTGTGGGCGCATTTATAAAAAAATATGCCATGTAATATCAATCCAACTTAAATCTTGTTCAACTTTTACAAATTCAGGCTTTTTGACGGGTTGAAACCCCTCATCTTCTGCAGCGGATTCTGAAGCGCAAGGCCGGCTATTTGATGAGACCCATCAGCTGCCAGTAGGGGATACATAGCAAATGTCCTTTGTGACATTCAGACGAAACTGCCAAAAAAACAGCACTGCCTCTCATTTGTTGAGGAGCAGTGCTTCAATGCTATTGCCAGTTCTTATAGCGCTTCTACTACTGAAGCGCAGCGGGGGCATATTTCAGGATGCTGTTCATTCCGGCCTACTTCTTCATGGTACATCCAGCAGCGGGCGCACTTGGTCCCGGCAGCCCGGGATACTCCCACCGCCAGCCCCGGCACATCTTCCACAGCCAGGGTATCTACGGTTTTCTCCGCCAGCTGGTGCATCGTAACACCGGAAACAATGAAAAGCACAGAAAGTTCTTCACCAAACGTATTTAGAAATTCGGATAAATTCTCATCTACGTAAAGGTGAACCCGGGCCTCCAGTGAGTTGCCGATTACTTTTTCCTGGCGCGCTTTTTCCAAAGCCCGGTTAACCACGCCGCGGATTTTCATAAAGCGCCCCCATTTTTCTTCAAGGGCAGCATCAATGTACCGGTCGTCAGGTTCCGGCATATCATTAAGCTGAACACTTTCCGGAGCACCTTCTCCTTTGGGCAGGTAACGCCATATTTCTTCAGTGGTGAAGGTCAACACCGGCGCCAAAAGGCGTACCAGTGCTTGCAGGGATTCATACATAACCGTCTGGGCCGAACGCCTAACGGCAGAATCTGCCTTTTCACAATACAGCCGGTCCTTGATTATATCCAGGTACTGGGCGCTCATATCCACAGTGCAGAAATTGTGAATGGCATGATAGACCGTGTGAAACTCATAGTTTCGGTAAGCGGCCAGCACCTTTTCAATCAGCCGGTGCAGCCTCAGCATTGCCCACCGGTCGATTTCCGGCATTTTTTCACTGGGCACGGAATCTTTGGCGGGATCAAAGTCGTAGATATTACCCAGCATAAACCTGCAGGTGTTTCTGATTTTGCGGTACGATTCGGTCAGCTGTTTTAAAATGTTCTGGGAAACCGCCAGGTCTCCCCGGTAATCCGCTGAGGATACCCACAAACGCAGAATATCCGCACCCATTTGTTTAATTACTTTCAGCGGGTCGACTACGTTGCCCAGTGATTTACTCATTTTGCGGCCGTTTTCATCAACCACGAACCCGTGCGTGAGCACAGCCCGGTACGGGGCCCGGCCGGTTACAGCCACTGCCGTGTTTAATGAAGAGTTGAACCAGCCGCGGTGCTGGTCGCTGCCTTCTAGGTACAGGTCGGCAGGCCAGGTCAGGTCCGGCCAGATTTCCGGTTCGTCCAGAACAGCCAGGTGACTTGAACCGCTGTCGAACCAGACGTCCATGATATCGGTTTCCTTGGTAAATTCCCTGGCGCCGCATTCCGGACAGGCCAGGCCACCAGGCACCAGGTCGGCAGCCTCGCGGGCAAACCAGACATCCGAGCCATGCTCCCTGAACAGCTTTTGCAGGTGGCTGATGGTCAGGTCATTGATAATTTCCTTGCCGCAAGCCCGGCAGTAAAAAATAGGGATGGGAACGCCCCAGGTCCTCTGGCGCGACACACACCAGTCGCCCCGGTTGGCCACCATGTTATGAATTCTGTCTCTGCCCCAGGCGGGTATCCAGCGCACATCGTCAATGGCGCCCAGGGCCGCCTGGCGGAACCCCTCAATGGATGCAAACCACTGCTCGGTGGCCCGGAAAAAGACCGGCTGCTTACAGCGCCAGCAATGGGGATACTGGTGGCTGATTTTGTCCGACTTAATCAATGTTCCTGTTTCCCGCAGGGTTTCCAGAATGTTTCCATTGGCTTCGTGGTATAACTGACCGGCAAACCGGCCACCTTCAGAGGTAAACCGCCCCCTGCCGTCAACGGGAGACAGGATGGGCAGGTCGTATTTCAACCCCACCAGGTAGTCCTCGTGGCCGTGTCCGGGAGCGGTGTGCACACAACCGGTCCCGGCGTCCAGGGTGACATGGTCGCCCAGGATGACCAGTGAATCCCGGTCGATAAAGGGGTGGCCGCACACTATCCGCTCAAGGTCGACTCCCTTGAAACTTTGTAAAATACTGCCTTCCTCCAGGCCGGTTTCCCGCAGGAACGAATCTTTCAATTCCCGCGCAATAAGGTATTTTTCATTGCCGCACTGCATTAAAATATAATCAAAATCAGGGTGCAGGGTAACGGCCACGTTGGCCACCAGCGTCCAGGGCGTGGTGGTCCAGATGACTGCATAGGTGTTTTGTTCCGGTATCACACCCTTGCCGTCCCGCACGGGGAACTTAACAAAAATTGAGGGCGATTTCTTATCGGCATACTCAACTTCCGCTTCGGCCAGGGCGGTTTCACAGGTGGCACACCAGTAGACCGGTTTAAGGCCTTTATAGATATAGCCCCGCTTGGCCATCTCGCCGAAAACGCCGATCTGCCTGGCCTCAAAGTGCGGCATCAGGGTAAAGTAAGGGTGCCCCCAGTCACCGCGCACACCCAGGCGCTTAAATTCCTCCCGTTGAATATCAACGAACTGTAGCGCGTAATCTTTACATTTATTTCTAAACTCCACAATATCAATGGCATGGCGGTTGATACCCATGTTCTTGATAGCCTGCTGCTCAATCGGCAGCCCGTGCGTATCCCACCCTGGCACGTATGGAGCATCGTAGCCGGTCATGGAGTGAAATTTAACCACTATGTCTTTAAGCACCTTGTTTAAAGTGTGGCCCAGGTGGATATGCCCGTTGGCGTAAGGCGGGCCGTCGTGCAGGATAAACTTGGGCCTGCCGCTGTTCTTTTGCTGCACCTTGTGGTAAATATCAATTTCATCCCAGAATTGCATAATTTCCGGCTCACGCTGGGGTAGATTACCCCGCATGGGGAAGTCGGTTTTGGGTAGGTTTAGTGTTTTTCCATAATCCATTTTGTAAACGACACCTCTATCTTTGCTTTTCAAGAGAATGTTCGAAAAGTCCACGCCAGGTCCATTTCGAACTATAAAAAAACCGCCCCGTAAGGGACGGATCTTTCCGCGGTACCACCCTAATAGCAACCGGCATTCAAGCCGGTCCCCACTTGAAACCTTTAACGGCGGTTAACCGGGCAAACTTAATTTCCCGCAGGATTTCAGACGCCGCCTCCCGGGTGATTTTGGAGCGTTTTGCTGTACCCGGCTCACACCTTACCCGGGTTCTCTGGACAGCCTGCAACGCCTACTCTTCCCGTTCACTGGCTTTTCAATAAGATTATAAATTTTGAAACTACTCAGGAGTCAGGAGTCAGATTAAGAAAGCGGTTTACCATCTATAAGTATTTTGAATTCTGACTACTGAATTCTGAATACCTGAATAGCAGCTATAATATTATATATAATAATTGGATTTCAGTCAACTGCCGAGCTTTTTCAACACAGCATCCGCTGATATTCCTTCAATTCTGACTGTTTTGTTTCTGCCCGTCTGCCCATGGGTTATTTCCACCCTGTTTTTAGCAACTCCCAAAAGCCCCGCTAAAAACTCGCAGCAGGCTTTGTTGGCCGCCCCGTCAACCGGCGGGGCGGTCAGTCGCAGTTTAACCGCACCATCCAAAAAACCAGCCACCTGGTTTTTTGAAGCCCTGGGTTGTACCTTAACCCTGATACTCACTCCCTGGCCGTCGTCTTTAATATCCAACATGCGTTAACCAACCCAACCCTCTTGATCATGGCTATCCTCTGCAATTTCCTGATCACCAGAGTCAACACCGGTATCCCTTTTTTCCTCCCGGTCTTCGATTGACGCGGCTGCCTCGAACAATCCCAAACCTGCTTTTGCCAGAAGTTCCCCGGCCTCATCTTCCTGGCCCGCCAGCAGTTCCAACTGGGCTTCCAGAAAAGAGCGGAATTTTATTCTAAATACGCTGGCCTGCTTTTCCAAAAAACGGTATTCATCCATTAAAACCCTGACGCGTTCCTCCGCCTCCCTGATCCTGTAGCGTGCCCGTTCTCGCGCTTCCTGCAGGGTTTGTCCAGCCTTGGATTCAGCCTCGCCAATGATTTTCTCCGCGTTGAGGCGCGCGTCCTCCGTGATCATGTCCGCCTGCTGGCGGGCGTTGCGCATCAGGTCGTCTGCATTTTTCTGAGCCATAATCACAGCGTCCTTAATTATCTTTTCCATCTCCAGATACCGCGCTTTGGCCGCCTCGCTGGCTTCGAGTTTCTCCTTAAGTGACTGGTTTTCAACATACAATAACTCATAGTCACGTACCAACTGGTCCAGAAACTGATCCACTTCGTCTTCGCTGTAACCGCGAAAAGCTCGTTTAAATTCCTTCTTTTGAATATCCAGGGGAGTAAGCACCGGACCACACCTCCATAAAGATCTAATTAAATGTACCGTCTTAGCAGTAAGCCCAAACGACCTTTTTTAGTCTTGCCTCCGGTTTCAATCACTTCAACGCGGCCCCTTCCCCGAACGGAAATCATATCTCCGGCGTTAACCCCGGCGGAAGGGTCCAAACAGGGACGCCAATTTAAATAAACCTTTCCGGACGTTATTTCCCCCGCCATTTTACTCCTGGAAAGCCCGAAACCATGCGCTGCAACAGCGTCAATGCGCATGGATTGAACCGTGGTCTTAATCTCACGGCATTCCCTTGCGGGAAGAACCAAATCAGTCCGGCCGATTTCCCTGACACTAACCCCGGTACGTCCTACCGCTGTTAACCCGGACTTGATGTAGCCGGCAATTTCTTTGGCCACAATCAAGTGGGCGCCGTTTTCATCAACAAGTATATCCCCCAGCTTTTCCCGGCGGATGCCAAGTCCCATCAAAGCGCCCAGGTAATCCCGGTGGGTTACCGGCTTAAAACGGAAATTGCCCTTGATCTCCAAAAAAGCAAGTCCATCTTCCGTAACTTCAGGCAGGTAATCAGGAGAAATTAAAACCCGCGACCTTTCCGCCGCGGGGTAACCGCCGTCCACCCCGGCTGCCAGGCCGGGTATTGTTTCAACGGTTCTGGCTATAAGCCCGCAGCGATAGGGGTCGTAAAAATCAGTAAACTGAGTCCGGTGAGTTTTCAAGGCTATTTCTCCAAGGTCCAGAACCCGGGCCAGGATTTCCCTGTCTTCCGGGGTTACTGCCGCATCCAGCAGCTTATCGCGGCTCATGTTAGAAAATCCCCAGTGAAAGCAAAATATTGGTCAAAAGCCTGCGCACCAGTTCCAGGGCAAAAAAAGCAGCAATGGGGGAAATATCCACCACACCGATTGGAGGGATAATCCTCCTAAAAAGCCCGAGAAAAGGTTCTGTCGTTTCATAAATAAATTTTACCAGGGGCTGGTAAGGATTTAACCGAACCCAGGAAAGGATAATGCGAATAAAGATCAACCACGTGTAAACCTCAAAAGCCACATTAATAAACGTTATAATGCCAATATTCATAAGTCACCCCGTTATTTTTTATCTTGACCGGAAAGCTGGCGGGAACGCTGGCAGGCCCTTTCCACCGCCCGCCCCAACGCAATCCTGAGGCCCCCTTCCTCCAGGGCCAAAAGGCCCTCGATGGCCGTTCCGGCTGGAGTGGTTACCATATCCTTTAACATTCCGGGATGACGGTTTGTTTCCAGGATCATCTTGGCCGCACCCAGCATGGTCTGGGCCGCCAGAGTCTGTGCCTTGTCGCGGGGCAAACCCATCCGGACGCCGGCATCCGACAATGCCTCGGCTATAACATACATATATGCCGGGCCACTGCCGCTAAGACCTGTTACGGCATCCATCAAGTTTTCCGGAACCGGCACCGCCCGGCCCACAGCGCCGAACAATGCCAGAGCCAGTTCCCGGTGCTTTTCGCCGGCCCATTTACCGCAGCAAACCGCAGTGGCACCTTCGCCAACCAGTGCGGGGGTATTGGGCATAACCCTTACCACGGGTACCTTATCCAGCAGAAATTTTTCTATGTATAAGGTTGATATCCCTGCAGCTATGGATATTATTATTTGTTGCTGGCTTATTTTGCCTCCGATGGCCTTTAACACCTCGCCCAGCACAAAGGGCTTAACAGACAAAATAATAATGTCGGCACCCTCAACAACGGCAGCATTATCGGAGGTAACCTGAATTTCGAATTTTTCTTTAAGATGGTTGATACGGTGTTCGTTTACATCACTGGCTATTAGCTTTTCCGGCGTAACCAGCCCGGCTTTGATAAAACCAGCCATCAGTGCCTCGGCCATGGCGCCCCCGCCAATAAAGCCAATGGTGTAGTTTATTTGGGTCATTTCCATGCATCCTTCCATAACCTTATGTACATTATTTCATCCAGGCAAAAATTCCCTTTTCTTTAATATTTCCGTCAAAATCCCCTTCAATACCAACATTGCTGGGCACGGAGAGGAATATGCCCTTCCCAACCTTTTGCATGCTCCCATCAAGGGCATAGGTGGCACCGCTTACGAAATCCACCACCCGTTTGGCCAGTTCGGAATCCGCCTGTTCCAGGTTAATTATCACCGGCCTCCGGTTCTTCAGATTATCGGCTATTGCAGGCACATCATCAAAACTTGCGGGCTCAATAACCACAACCCGCACCTGGCGCTGTGTATGAAGGCTCACCACCTGGCCACGGTTCTTTTTCGGTTTTTGCAACAGAACCGGTTCCTCTTCAACGGCGCGGAGGTCTTGCTCCCTGTCATCCAGTTGTTCCTCTTCAAAGCCCATAAAATTCAGCATTTTGTCCATAAATCTTCTTGCCAAATTAGCCCACCCCTTTATTGATCTATGCGAGCACCGAAGATCGCCGTGCCCAGGCGCAACATATCAGAGCCTTCTTCCACAGCCACCTCATAATCATTGGTCATGCCCATGGACAGGTGTTTAAGCTCCACACCACTTATCTTCTCATTCAACTCCCGGGACAATAACCGCAATTCCCTAAAAAACGGCCTGGCTTCCTGCGGGTTATCCACAAACGGCGCAATGGTCATTAACCCCTCAACCTTTATGTGCCCCAGATTCTTTAACTCAGTAATAAAATCATAAGCCTCGCCGGGATTGATGCCATATTTGGTTTCCTCACCGGAAACATTCACCTGAACCAATACCCTGGGGATTATTTCCATTCGTGCCGCCTGGCGGTCCAATTCGACAGCCAGGTTCCAACTATCCAGCGAATGAATCAGTTCCACCTTCCCCAGAACATGTTTGACCTTATTGGTTTGCAAGTGGCCGATCAAGTGCCAGTGCAGGCTGGAAGGAATCTTATCAACCTTGGCCGACAGTTCCTGAACCCTGTTCTCACCCAGATCCGTTACACCTGCTGCTACGGCCTCCATGATTCTGGGCACATCAACCCGCTTGGTAACCGCTATGATTTTAATGGTTTGCGGGTCCCGGCCCGCCCGAAATGCGGCAAGCCGCACCCTCTCCCTGATATTGATAAGGTTTTCCCGCACACTCAAAAAACCATCCCCTAACTGCCCAGCCTGCTGCCTTCCGAGGCCCAGTCCGGGTTGACGACATATCGAACCGTATTACTGAGACGTTTACCCCTTACACTAACCAATCCGTTTAACCGCCCTTCAACGGTAACCGGGGCAAAGGTTACGGTTTGTTTTTCCACCAGGTAAAGGCCGGGATTCCCGTCCTTAAACACAATCGCGCCTTCAGGTACAAGCCAGCCTTCCAGCCTCTCCAGCGCCAGGTCCATCTTTTGGCGGCGCCCATGAACAAAACTTTCCGGGTAATTATCATCAACTTGAATGAACATGGTATAGCTGTTTTTTTCATTCCACAACCTGATTATATTACCCCGAATAACCTGCTTACCCTGGCTCAGTGTTACTTTCAATCCCTTTTTAAAAAGCTCACCTGAGGCATCACCCGCCAGGTCAACCCGAAGATAGATTACTATCGGGTTGAGGTTGTCCACAACCTTGCCAATTAATGTTCCTCCGGAAACTTCTTCGCTCCCGTCATCACCGGAACTGTTACTTATTTTCTCAACGGCTTCCATGTCCAATACGTCCGTCATGCCAGGGTCAAGTAAATTCTCCAGACCGTCTAAATGAGTGCAAAAAATCCCTGCCCCGGGGCTTATGATTGTTTCTTTAGACACTCCGTTAATCCGGGCAACAGGAGCGCCCACCCGCAACCGGTCGCCATCCCTGGCCAGCAACTGCAGTTTGCCTGACGAGGGAGCCTTGATAGTTTCCTCCCGCCTGATAATGGTACCTTCAACCGGCACCGACTTGATACTTTCTTGCCAGGTCAACTGCTGAACGTCCAGCATCCTGGCCACTATTGCGCCCTTGGCAAAACCCAGGGTACTGAAAACACCCCAAACCGCAACAGTTAATATGCCAACAAGCATTGCCAGCACCAAAATAAACCGGCCGGGATGAAGCTTGTACTTCCCCACAACTTCCCCCCTGTAAAAAATTGCATGATATAAAATAGTACCTCACAAAAAAAAAATTTCCTGCCGGTATCAAACAATTTATTTAATTTAATATTTGACGCCTGTTTTCCAAAGGCAAGTATACGGAAAAAACCGTGCCCTTGCCGGTATTGCTTTTTACTTCCACACTTCCGCCATGCCCGATGACAATGTGTTTAACAATGGCCAGGCCAAGTCCAATCCCGCCCAGTTCCCGGGACCTGGCCTTATCTACCCGGTAGAACCTTTCAAATATTCTGGGCAGGCTGTCAGCTGGAATCCCCACGCCGGTGTCCGCCACATCAACCCTGATTTCATCCCCGTGCAGGCAGGCACCAACCGTGACACTTCCTCCGGCAGGCGTATATTTGATCGCGTTGTCCATTAGATTAATCATCACCTGGGCCAGCATATCCGGGTCGCCGTAGAGGGGAGGCAAGCGGGAAGGCAGGTTGGCCCTGATTTCGATTTGCTTTTCCTCGGCCTGGGGACCGCAAATGGCCAGAACCCTGTCAAACAACTGCCCAATTTCAACCTGCAGCCACTTGTGCACCCCCCTGCGCTCCTCAATCTTGGAAAGGTACATTAATTCATCCACCAGTTTGGCCAGGCGCCTGGTCTCCGTATTAATAATATTTAAAAAATGTTTGGTCATTTCGGGATCTTCCGTACCGCTGTCCAGCAGTGTCTCAACAAATCCTCTGATCGATGTCAAAGGGGTTCTAAGCTCATGTGATACATTGGCCACAAACTCACTGCGCATCTGTTCCATGCGCTTGCGTTCGGTAATGTCCCGCAATAGTATCACCGCGCCACCCTGGTTGCTGACATTCAGGGGTGTAATACGAAGGTTGAAAGTACGCGGCTCGGGGGAAATAAACTCCACTTCGCTGGTATGCGGCTTACCGCAGAACTGAACCCTTTTCAGTGCAGTATCCAGGTCAAAGTTATTTATCGCCTCCATCAGATTTTTCCCGGTACACTCAGCCTGGTCCAGGCCAAACATCATTTCGGCAGCCGGATTAACCATAATTACCCGTTCTTCACGGTCCACCGCGATAACTCCGTCAGCCATACTGTTGAGTATAGCCTGAGCCCTGTTTTTTTCCTCCGTAATCTCTTCTATGGTTAGCCGCAGCCGGTCCGCCATGTCGTTGATGCTCCTGGCCAAATCCCCTATTTCATCGGGAGTGTTGATTTCCAGGTGGCGTTCTAAATTACCCCTGGCAATTTCTTTGGAAACACCGATGATTTCATTGAGCGGTCTGATTACCCGGCGGTAGAGAACCCAGGCCAGGCCGACCGCAAACGGAAACGCCAGCACAATGGCCTCGAAAATATCGAGCTTATCCACCGCGTAAAGCTTTAAAATAGTATAAAACAGCAGCAGCATAAAAAAATAACTGGCAACCGGACGCCAGCCAATACCGCGGAAAAACTGCAGGAAATTCAATCCGGCACCTCCCTGAATCTGTAGCCAACACCCCTGACTGTTTCAATATATTGCGCCACGCCCGGGTATTTTTCAAGCTTTTGTCTGAGATGCCTGATATGCACGTCAACCGTGCGCGAGTCACCGGGAAAGTCATAGCCCCAGATTTTTTCAAGCAAATGTTCCCGGGAAAAAACTTTACCCGGCTCACCGGCCATAAAACGCAAAAGCTCAAACTCCTTGGGGGTTAGGTCCTGCTTCTCGCCGTCCACCAGTACCTCAAATCTATCCTGGTCTATCACCAACCGGCCAAGAACCATTCTCCCGCCTACGTCTTCCGGTTCCCCATCTTCAGCGCACGGCTGAAGCCTGCGCAGTCTGGCTTTCACCCTGGCCACCAATTCCCTGGGGCTGAATGGTTTGGTCACATAATCGTCGGCGCCTATTTCCAGACCCAGGATTTTGTCCAACTCGTCACCCTTCGCGCTTAACATAATTACCGGGATGTTCCTGGTCTCCGGTTGCCGGTTCAACTGCCGGCATACTTCAAGCCCGTCTATCAATGGCAGCATGATATCCAGAATGATCAGGTCCGGCTTTCCATTGCGGGCTTGTTCTATCGCCTGCCGGCCGTCGTAAGCCGCAATAACCTCCAACCCTTCCCTTTCCAGGTTAAACCTGAGCAATTCCACAATATTCTTTTCATCATCCACCACCAGTATTCTGGGCAAATCCATCAACCCCCGGTTAACATTATTAAAGAAGCCATTCGCCCGGTCCGGCCGCTTTCCCCCCGGTGTGAAAAAAACAAGTCTTTTCGGCAGGCCGTGCAATAGCCGGCCACAGTTATATTGGCCGGGCGAATCCCCGCCTCCAGAAGCACCCGGCGGTTAATTTCCGGCAGGTTTAACCACCATTTTCCGGGCCCGCCCGGGCGGGCGAAACCGGCATATCCGGGCAAACACTGCTCAACTTTTTTCATCACCGGCGCATCCACTTCATAGCAGCACGGGCCAATTGACGGGCCTATGGCGGCAATAATATCCCCCGCCTCGCAGCCATGCTCCTTACGCATGTGCTGAACGGTCGCCGCGCCAATGCGCAATACGGTTCCCTTCCACCCTGCGTGGGCCAGGGCCACCACTTTGCGCACCGGGTCCGTAAAAAACAGCGGTACGCAATCGGCATAGTAGCTGGAAAGCAGGACACCGGGCTCCGCCGTCACCAGTGCGTCCACGCCTGGAATGGCATCATCCCGGAACAATGACCCTCTGCCGCAAAAGGAGGTCCCCACCGTAACCACCTTAGCACCATGCACCTGCTGCCCCGCAACCATTTGGGAAATATCGGCGCCAAGCAACCGGCAAACCCGTTTCCGGTTTGTGATTACTTGATCAGGTTCATCCCCAACATGCAGTCCCATATTCAGAGAACCATAAGGTGCCACGCTTACACCACCCCGGCGGGTGGTATAAGCGTGCACCACACCTCTGCAGGCAGACAAAGCAGGCACGGTTAAAAAAACCAAATTATCATGTTCATTGATAACAAAACCATGTTCCAATGAATTTGAGTCTCCTTTAATTCGGAACATTTTACCCGGCCTTGACTTCGGCCAAAAGAATCTCCAAATCTTTGAGCCGTTTCATAACCAGGTTAAAATCAGCCTGTTCGGGCGCTGATTTTAAAAATGCATCCATTTTTGCCGCCACTGCATGATAGGCCTGCTGTAGATCCTCAGCGCTGAATTCGGCTCCAGGGGTGAGTTGAATTGTCTCCTGCCAGGCCGGCGCGTATGCATCTACCCTTGTTTTTTCCGGAATTAATTTTTCCATAGCAGCAAGGGCTTCCGGATCCCCATGCACCAGGAAAACCCGCCCCGGCAGTTTATTGAAGGAACCCAGCCATTCCAGCAAGCCCTCCTGATCCGCATGCGATGAGTAGCCGTCAATTGACTTGATTCCGGCTTTAACCGCAATTTCCTCACCATGAATGCGAATGGAGCCAACCCCGCTCAACAGCCGCTGGCCCTTTGTCCCGGGAGCCTGGTAACCGACAAATAAAACAGTACATTCCGGGCGCCATAAATTATGCTTCAAATGGTGTTTAATCCGCCCGGCGTCACACATTCCACTGGCTGACAGGACAATGGCCCCGCTTTTAATTTCGTTGATTTGCCTGGACTCATCAGCAGTGCGTGAGAAATGCAGGTTGGGCATAGCCAGGGGATTAATGCCACTGGCAATCAGCTTGCCGGTATCCTGATCAAAATAATTGGGGTGCTTCATAAAAACTTCAGTGGCCGCCACCGCCATGGGGCTGTCGATAAAGACCTGCACCGGTGGAATTTCGTTTTTAATCACAAGCTGGCCGATATCATACAGCAAGTCCTGGGTACGTTCCACCGCAAAGGCGGGAATAATGACATTGCCACCCCTGTCATAGGTCTCCTTGATTACCTGCCGCAATTTTTCAAGCCTGTGTCCTTTATCTTGATGCAGCCTGTCACCATACGTACATTCCATTACCAGGTAATCGGCTTCATCAATAAGTGCGGGGTCATTAACAAACGGCTTGTCTTTAGCACCCAGATCGCCGCTAAAGACAAGTTTAGTCTGCTTGGTCCCCTCACGCACCCATATTTCCAAAATTGCAGAACCAAGGATATGGCCCGCATCATTAAAACGAATGGATATATTATTATCAAGACTGATGACCTGTTTATATTTTACCCGCTCAATTTCCCTGACACAACCAAAAGCGTCCTCAGCCGTATAGATGGGATCCAATAATTTCTTGCCGGCTCGCCTGGCCTTGCGGTTCAGACGTTCAATCTCCATTTCCTGAATGTGGCCGCTGTCCGGAAGCAGCACCTCCAGGAGATCCACTGTGGCATCCGTGGCTAACGCGCGCCCTTTAAAACCGTTTTTATAAAACTTCGGTACCAGGCCGCTGTGGTCAATATGAGCGTGCGTAAGCAATAAATAATCAACACTGGCCGGTATCACAGCAAATGGAAGATAATTTCGTTCACGTGACAGCCGGTGGCCCTGAAACATTCCGCAGTCAACCATAATTTTTTTATCCCCGGTTTCCAAAAGATAGCAGGAACCGGTTACTGTCTGAGCCGCCCCGTAGAATGTAATTTGCATGACCAACCTCCAATTTTTCTTTGTTATAAAGCAACATTTTTTACGGTAATAAGGAAAAGGGACACGCCTCCTCTTTAGGGTTGTAAATTTCGGGTCGGAGGTATGTCCCCGATTAATGTATTTAACTGTTCTCTGCCCACCCCGGCAATCCCTGCCCAATGGGCAAAAATAAACGACCCTTGACAGAATATGCGTAAGGGCATAAATTAGTTAATGGAAAGGAGTGTTTTAATATGCCTATATATGAATTTCGTTGCGATAAATGCGGGAACCGTTTTGAAAAGCTATGCTCCTTGGGAGAAAACGGCAAGGAACTTAAGTGCCCCAAATGCTCGGCAGTGGGAGCCCACAGGGTAATGTCGGGGTTCACCAAGAAAAGCTCCGGGGGCACGGAAGTAATCGGCAGCGGCGGAGGAAGCGGCTGTGGTTCCTGCAGTTCAACCAACTGCAGCAGCTGCGGGCATTAAACCGCACAAAATGCCCGGGCAGGTTTATATGCCTGGGTATTTTTATACTTTAAAAGTACACCTGGTTTAGCGGAAAGGGGACACATCCCTTCGGGGAATGTCCCCAACTTATAGCCGCTGGTGCTGTCGGCGCGAGAGTTCTAAACGCAGCGGGGACCACCTGTACTCAAACCACAATTTTTCAGGATAGGCCGGGATTAAGGAAAAAAGGAAAAAAGTATTGAAAAGCGCGCGCTTATGGAACTAATTTAGCGCGCTTTTCTTGTTGGCAAGAAGATTGCAACATAAATATTATATTGTAAGTATTATTTAAGCATTTAATTACTTTAATCATAATAAAATCTATTAATACTAGTACTTTGGATAGTCCAAGTTTTATGCAGTAATAGTTCAATTATAAAACTTTTATCTATTCAACAGGGGGTAAGCTTGATGTTATCACCAAGCATGGAAGATTACCTGGAAGAAATTTATCGTTTTTCACTATCCAACAATGTGGTACGGGTAAGTGACATAGCCACCCGCCTGGATGTAACCATGCCTTCGGTGAATAATGCAATACGCAATTTACATAATGAAAAATACTTAATCTATCAAAGATACAAAGAGTTAGTATTAACTGAAAAGGGGCGCCGGGTGGGTAAATTTCTTGTAGAAAGAAATAGCATATTGCAAAGATTCCTTTTGACCATTAAATCAGATTGCGATGTGGGAGCGGAAGCCGAGGCAATGGAACATTATTTATCATTACCCACCATACGGGCACTGGAAAGCCTGGTTGATTTTTTCGAGAACAACAACGGTTGCAAACAAAAATTCCTGCAGCACTGTGAATTTAGAAAACAAAAAGGATTGGGACTTACCGACGGCTATATGGAATAAAACGTCGTCCACTTGGTTCAGCTATCAATAAAACAGGTTAGTTTGTTGTGCTGCCAACGAGGAACTGAATAAACTTGCCGCTGCGGCCTGGCCTGGACCGCCGTGGTAAAATGCGGGGTGGGACCGGGCAAGACAATTACTTCGCCCAATCCCCGCAAATACCGGCCCACGGCTAATCAAAGCTCGCCGGCCTGGTCGCAATGGTGGAAGTGCGGGAATTGGCCGGGTTTATTTATGTGCCTTGGAAATTCTTATCATTTTATAGACCCAGGTCCAAAGCAACCGCGCGCACGGGTGCGCCATCAGCACCTGCGATTTTTAATGGAAATAGGCTAATTACCGGGTTGGGAAAATCAATACTTTCAAAATTGGCAAGATTTTCTGCTATTATCCCGCCCACTGCCGCTATTGCACTATGAGCCGGGAATTTCGTTCCTCCCGTAAAATCCAAATTAATTGTGTCAATACAAAAGGTCCTCACTCCCCGGTTGATCATCTCCTCAATTACCTCAACATGGACATACGGGTGGCGAAAATACTTTTCTTCCCCCGCAAACCGGGACCAGCCGGTGTGGAAAAGCACAATTGTCCCTTCAGCCAATAAATCGAGGTAATCCTCAACATCCTGAAGCCTTATCTCTTCCTGTTCATTTTTTCCATTAACCGGAATAACAACACCGGTCCCAAAAAACAGTCTCAAATTGCATTCGTCAATTTTCTGCCCGTAATCATCAAAATGATACGGAGCATCAACATGGGAACCGGTTTGAGAACCAATATGAACATAGTGAAGATTGTATCCCTCATTGGCAATAGTTGTGGCCACTCTGATACTGGGCTTGGGATCGCCCGGATATATCGGAGTATAATTTGTTAAAGGAATGGATAAGTCCACAATCTTTTTAACCTTCATAATTTTTATACCTCCATTTCAACTTTTAACGCATAAAGCTCCGTGCGTCTTTCCAACATCATACTAAAAAAAGATTTTTGCAAATCCAGGCGCCGCCCCGGGTCAATATTGGCTACAATAACATCTTCAATATCAGCGCCTGCAGAAGCCAGCATATCACCATCCGGACCGTATATTCCCGATAAACCGAAAAAATCCAGATTCCCTGCCACCCCGACTTGATTGCATGTTGCCAAGAACACTGTGTTGTCAATAGCCCTGGCCATACTAAAGCGGCGGTAAGGCAGGTCGTACGGCTTTTCCCAAGCACTGGGAGCCAGTAACAGCTCCGCTCCATTCACTGCCAGCACGCGCGCCATTTCTGGAAAAGCCAAGTCCCAACAAATCATTAGACCAATGCGGCCCAGTTTTGTGTCTACAGTAACAAAATCTCGTCCGGGGTCAAAAATTCCCTGTTCCCAAACAGTAAGGTGCATTTTTCGGTAATTGGCCAGTAATTGGCCGTCCGGGCCGATTAAAATAATCGAATTGAAAACCCGGCCCCCTTCCCCCAGCTCAACATAGCCATACCCAACATGAACATTATGCGAACGGGCCGACTCCGCCATAACTTGAAATATTGGACCGGTTTGCATCTCAGCCAATTGTCGAATTGCCAATGAAGGGTTATATCCTGTTGCGGACAGCTCGGGAAATAAAATTAGTTCCATATCGCGGTGCTGTTCTCTGCAAGAGTGGATTATTTTCTTCATCTTATCCAAGTTATGATCCGCTTCACCGCATGCAAAACCGGCTTGAACCACTGCTATTTGAAATGGGCCTTGCTCCAATTGGCCAACCTCCCAAACGGTATCCGGCATATGCAGCCAAATATTAATTCTCATAGAGATAATGTTATAAATGTTCTTACTTTATTTTGCTTTATTGTTCTTTATATTTCTTTAGTTGGCCCAACTTTGCTTATTGTCATGCTGCCCCAATAAACCAGGGCTGTTAAGATGAAAGTCCATATTGTTGCTCCGGTGGGCAAGGTATGAATATATGAAAAGTAATAAGCGAACACTGCACCAATGATATAAGCTATATAAGCCCAGATATTGGTTCCACCGCTATACCAATAGAGTTTCTTGTCTCCACTGACAATTTCCCCGGCATCATATGACTTTCTCTTGAGTATATAATAATCTACAATTAATATGGAGCAAACTGGAATAAACAGCGTTCCCACCATCAATAAAAAGTTTTGGAAATGTTCTAAAAGCCACTCCTGCAGCATTGCCCCCAGGGTGCAAATGATACCTAAAATAAGTGCCGGCTTCCAAAAGCTATGCTTGGGAAAGATGGCTAAATAAGACATTGTGGCGCTGTACAGGGCCATAACGTTTGTTGACAGTACAGAAAAGAAGATGACAATTGCCGCCACAAATCCCAATATGGGATTAGCTTGCCCAATCAACATTGTAGGATCATAAGTCTGTGTCATATGATTCATTATAGAAAACCCGGAAACTGTGGCTCCAAGACCCATTGCAATAAGGGTTGCCGTAATATAACCCAGATAAGTACCAATAATCGAAATTTTTTGTGATTGGCAATTACGGTTAAAATCCGCCACTGAGGACATCCACGAAAAAGCAGTCGCCACCACTATGTCAAATCCCACCATGACGGTAACACCAGGGTGCTCGCTGGCTTTCATGGTAATGAGATTGACGATATTGAAATTATAGAACATGTAACCGAAAACAATACCTGAGAGAACGAGCATGGATGAAGCAATTATTCTCTCAGTGGCTTCAATTCCTCTATGCCCGTAAATGGTTATTAAAACCACTGCGATTTCGGTCAATATTGTAAATAAGTTGATATTGCTATATCCGGTGAGAAAATTCACGGCATGATCCAAACTTAAACCAGCCATATAAGCTTGAATCCAGCTCCAGCCTATGAGCACTATCGTATTCACCGCTGAAGGCAATACCGCGCCCTTGGTGCCAAATGAACCCCTGGTAAGAATCATCGTGGGCAGCCCGGTCCTTGTGCCGATATTTCCTGTCAGAACCAAAGGAATTGTTCCGATAGCCGAGCCCAGCACAATTACGGCTATTGCAGTTAAATAGGTCATATCCGGTACCAGCAACATCCCTGTAAATACCGTGGTCACCACGACATTGGCGCCCAGCCACATGGAGAAGGTGGAAAACAGGTTCATAGTCCTGTTATCCAAAGAAAGCGGTCGAACATTGTCATTTCCAAATGTGGTCAAACTTGACACATACACCACCCCTTGCCAAATATTTACAAACCAATTTAGGCGTTGAAAATTAATTAATAATTTAGATATTTACTTTACTGGTATTTCGTTGTTAGCTTTTTTGTTAAGAGCCATAAGGGAGATAAATTCATAGATCATACCCGCGGCGGCAAAAGCCGTTATTTCGCTATGATCGTGGGCCGGAAGCACTTCGACCAAGTCGAACCCCGCGTAATTCAAACCAGTTAAGGCGTGATGCAGCAAGTACTGGGCTTCCCACGTGGTAAACCCTCCGATTTCCGGTGTCCCTGTGCCGGGGGCGTATGCCGGGTCTAAAAAATCTATATCAAATGAAATAAATACTTGCTGTGTCCCAACTCTTTCTTTAATCCTGCGCGCTGTTTCCGCCAAACCCAGTTCCCTCACCTGTCTCGCCGTAACAACTTCCAAACCCAGGTTCCGGGCCGTTTGCCAATCGTCGGGGTTGTATAAAGGCCCCCTTAAGCCCACCTGGATTGAGTGATCCGGGTCAAGCAAACCCTCCTCCAGGGCACGGCGGAATGGCGTGCCGTGATTATACGGCTTGCCGAAGTATGCATCCCACGTATCGCTGTGGGAGTCAAAGTGTACTAAAGCCACTTTCCCTTTAACTTTGGCAATGGCCCTCAATTCCGGCAAGGTAATTGAATGATCCCCTCCCATGAACACCGGCACCACTCCGGCAGCAATGACCGGTTCAATTGCCTTTTGGATCTTTTCATAGGAGTCTTCGATATAACCGGGTATAACTGCAATATCGCCGTAGTCCACACCTGAAAGATAATCAAAAATATTTACCTCCAAATTGGGATTATATGGCCGTAATAATATTGAGGTGTTCCGAATTGCCCCGGGGCCGAACCGCGTTCCAATACGAAAAGACCCGCCGGTATCAAATGGTATACCTGCCACGATAAAGTCAACATCCTGCAAGGTAGGTTTGTAAGGAAGGCGCATAAATGTTCTCGGGCCACAAAAACGTGGTGTTTCAAAGGAATTTGCCGGTTGATATTTCTGCACGGCTGTTTCCAACCTCCTTTTAGCTTTTTAAAAATACTTTCTATCATCAAGATATTTAAGCAAAAAAAATGCCCGTCCTCATCAGACCGGCATGGCACTTTTTTCGTGCATTTTCAACATGATTTTAAAACTATTCCGGGTTCTTCACAACAGGCCCCTATTCAAGGATGAATAGGGGGACAGCTTTATTCAAATATTGCGTCAATTCATTAATGAATAGTTTATTCATTGATGAATATTCAGTGCGATCAAAACCGGTCAAACGGTTTTTTATGGCAGTACTTTTTGATTTTTCTGGCTGCCGTGGGTTGACTTATCCCAAGCGCTTCGGCAACTTTAACGGAAGTACCGTATTTCTGGTACGCCTGTTCAACCAGCTGCCCCTCAAGTATTTCCAATGCCTGAACAAGAGAGACCGGTAAATCACCGGCTATCGGCATAAACTTCTTGGGCAGGTCCGAATTACCCAGGTGTTTTTTTTCAGCAGTCACCACCAAGTATTCGATAACATTTTCCAGTTCCCGCACATTTCCCGGCCATGAATACTGGAGCAGGGCATCTAAAACTTCACCCGATATTTCCTTGGTTTTACCGTATTTTTTATTGGACTTTTGCAAAAAATGACCAATCAATGCGAGCAGGTCCTCCCGCCTTTCTCTAAGCGGCGGGATATAAACAGGGAGCACATTCAACCTGTAAAATAAGTCCTGGCGAAAACGGCCGCTTTCAATCATCTCTTCCAAGTTCCTGTTGGTACTGGCTATAAGTCTAAAGTCCACTTTAATACTTTTCGAGCCGCCCAGTTTGGTAAGTGTTTTGGCCTGTATTACCTGCAACAACTTCACCTGGAGAGATAAAGGCATTTCACCGATTTCATCAAGGAACAAGGTGCCGTCCCGGGCCAGTTCAATAAGCCCCGGCTTGCCGGTTTTTTTAGCTCCGGTAAAAGCTCCGGCCTCGTAACCAAAGAGTTCGGATTCAAGCAAGTTTTCAGGAATGGCCGCGCAGTTTATTTCCAGGAACGGGCCCCGGGAACGGGCGCTTTTTTGATGGATCATTTTAGCAATCATGGTCTTGCCCACACCGGTTTCCCCGGTAATTAGGACATTGGCATCCACCGGAGCAATCTTTTGAACGGCCCGGAGCACTTTTTTCATCGCCTCGCTTTTGACCACCAACCCCTCGACATTTAAAATATCCTGGCGCAGATAATCCAGCTCGCAGCTATATCTATGCATCTGCTCCTCCAACTCCAGGTAGCGGGCTTTGAGGGTTTCCAGTTCGGTAATATCCCTTGAATAACTTATCACTTTTGTTATGTTTCCGTTTTTATCAAAGACGGGCGTTGCGGTAACAACTATCCGCCTGTTGTCCCGGGCCGATTGAATAATGGTTATTTTTTTTCGCCCTTCTAAAACCATGGCTGTGGCAGACGGGTAAAAAACACCTTTTTTGGCCATGTTAAAAACCGTGTCACCTATAACCTCCCCGGTCTTAACACCATAAGTTTGCTCAAAAGAAGGGCTCACGTGCAGAATTACCCCCCGGCTGTCCGCAATAAGCACATCATCAAGGATCTCCAGAAGGCCGTCCAATTCTTGCTGCAATTCAACAATCTCAGGTATTTTTTTTAGTGCACGCCTCCATTCATGTGCGTCCCGGACCTCGACCCAGCGGAACCCGTCATCCTGCGGCAAATAATTGCAAACCAACTCCCCATAAGGAGAGTAATTTAAAACTTGTATCTCAGGTTCGTCCCGGGAAGGGAGGTTGGCAACCAGAAAATCTTGGAAATCCATACTATCAAATGGCGGGTATAATTTACTGTTTGCTTCAATTTTATGGTCGGGATACAGTTTGAAAATTAAAGGATATGGTAGCGCCAATAGTTTCACCCACTTTAACCACGATGTGCGGTCCTGTCAGCAATACCAAAGCCGTTTCCGCCGGGCTTTTAAATCGAAGATATTATAACAAAGTATTTACCGGGTGTCGAGGAAAGGAAGCGCGGCAAAGCACGGTAGTTTACCGCCATTTTGGGGCGGCGGGCGGTACCGGGTAAATGGCAGCGGGCTAGGGGGCAACACTTGCGGCGCTGTTTGAACGGTCGACCTGGCCGCAATTTTATCTGGACTATATTTCAAATATTTGATATTATTTGAATGTAAACGCCGTTCAATTCTTTTACTTGTATTTTGTATTTTTCAGTTAAAAATTAAATAAGTTGAATCACAAACGGGTGCTTTTGTCCGGAGAGGCAAAAGTTAAAAGGGAAGCCGGTGCGATTCCGGCGCGGTCCCGCCACTGTAATGGTAAAGTATGCCGCAACATGTCACTGGGGTAAAAAATCCCCGGGAAGGCGCGGCATGCTGATGATCCTGAGCCAGGAAACCTGCCCGTTGAGCAACAGCCATAACCTACGCGGATAGGGAGGTGTAAATTATGATTGATTATCCCGGCAGCAGGGACAGGCCTCCAGTCTATGTAGACTGGATATTTTTATTTTATGAGAATTTTTGAGCAAGGCATATTGGGGGTATGATACTAATGCGTAATAAAATAGAAATAAAAATATTGTTAATTTTGTTTATCCTGTTTTCTTTTGCTGTTCCGGCTTTTGCAAGTACTTATTCGGTGCAGGATGCGGTTTATGATACGGTTAACTACTACAAAAACAACAAAACCGAATTAAGCAGCTGGGAAGAAGTCATTGGATTGAGGGGAGCCGGTGAAGACCTGTCTGCCGCTCCCTGGCAATTACCTGATTGGAAAGTTAATGAACTGGATGACACTTCTCCGGCATTGGATTATGCCAAAACCATTTTAGGTATGCTGGCGGCCGGACAAAACCCGGCTGATGCAGAGGGTAGAAATCTTGTTGAAGAACTGGCGGCCAAGCAGTCGGGTGATGGTGGATTTGGTGGTGCTATCAACCAGACTATCTGGTCAATAATTGCCCTTGACACGGCTAAAGCGGATTATGATGCCAACAAGGCCGTAGCGTACCTGCTGGCCGGGCAAAGAAGTGACGGCGGTTTTTCCCTGACCGGAGCAACAGGTGACCCTGATCCGGATATAACCGGATTTGCGTTAATCGCACTTGCCTCATACCAGGATATCAATGGTGTTGACGCCGCAATCAACGGAGCCAAGGATTGCCTGCTCAATATACAACTGGCAAGCGGTGGATTTAAAAGTGGCACTATAGAAAATACGGAGTCGATATCCGCTGTCATCAGAGGCCTGGTAGCCTGTGGTGAAGATATAACCGCCGACAAATGGAAAAAGAATGATCAAACCATGATTGACGCCTTATTAGCCTTTAAGCTGGAAGATGGTTCTTTTTCCCATATAATAGGAGGCAACAGTGACAGTATTGCCACCAGACAGGCACTAATAGCCCTTGCTGATTTAGTCAACGGAAACGTGTTTTACAATATCAGGGAAGGAACCACACCTATTCCCAAACCGGCAGAAAACGTAACGGCCAGAGTCAGGGTGGAAGGCGCGTCAGCCTGCCTGGCCGATAAAACGGTAACGCTAACCGGCACAGCTACGGCTATGGATGCCTTAAAGGCAGCGGTAGGCGAGGAGAACCTGCAGGCCACCGGCGGGTTTATTACCCGGATACTGGGTGAAAGCGGCCAGGCAGGAGTTGCAGAGGATACCGACACATATTGGTTCTACTACGTCATCAGGAACGGTTCCGCTGATCTCTCCGCGTTTGATCTGGGCGCAGACAGCTTCAACGTCCAAAACGGCGACCAGATCGTCTTTTATATTGGAGCGCTTGACAGCAATACCTACGCAAGCAAAACCTACCTGCCGGTTATAACCGTAAGTCCGCAATCGCCCACGGCGGGACAAACTCTAACTTTAACCATCTCGGCTAAAAAATATGTCTGGGGATCGGGCTTGCTGGACCTGACACCCGAAGAAACGTCGGCAATCGGCGACTATATTGTAATAGCGGACAATAACACGTACACCGGCCAGTCCGGTCAGGTTGCCATACCGAATGTAAGTGCCGGCACACTAACTGTCAGGGTGGAAAACTATAACCGGCTTGGTTATCCCAACGTGGTCCCGGCGGTTATACCACTTACCATATCCCCCGGCGAAGGCGCTTCCGGCCCAACGGGCGAAACATTTAAAATTAAAATCAAGGTCACCGGTAAAAACAGGGAGGTGCTCTACTCCGGGTCGCTAAATTTAAATAAAAACGAACGCCGGGATCCGATTTTTGCCCTGCAAAAAACCGGTCTTGATGTGGAAGTGCGTTATGACGGACAGTATGTTTACAGTATTGAAGGAATTGCCGAGGATACCGGCAGCACAGCCGGTTGGAAATATAAAGTGAACGGGGTTGCGCCCCCTTCAACTTCCGCCAGGGATTACGAATTGCAAGACGGGGATGAGTTGGAATGGTTCTGGGCAGTTGACGCCTCGGACAATGGAGACTTGTCGCCTATAACTCCTGAGATACCAGAGATACCCGCCGGAAGACAAAAAGCGGCACAGCAGGCCCATGAAAAAGCCATGGAAGAGCTTAAAAAGATGGCGGAAAGTTTTGCCACCCCGGCGGCACAACGGGAGGAGCTATATGAGATAGTTGAATTAACAGGCATAAAAGCCATCATTGTCGGCGCGGACAACCCCATGACTGAACATGAACATGGGTATACGGCTGGTGGTTATCATGACGGTTGTTGAAGAAGTGGCCTTTGGGTTGACCGTAACCTGGTGGTTAAGGCTACCAGCATGACCGAACCGGGGGCAAACCGGGCCATAACGCTCTTTATTATACTTCGCAGCTGAATAAACTGTTCAGGGGCTTTTGTGACGGAGTGATTACCTTCCGTGATGCCCTGAACTCTCTAAAGTGGTGCAACTATGAAGTGGGGTAAAATATTTTTTACTATTTACCTGACGGGATTACTAATCTACTTCACCATTGATATTAAAGCCCACCCCGATTGGTCTATCAACTGGTCCATATACGCTTTGGCCATAGCCGTGCTGGCGCTTTCCGGCTTTTTTGCACACTTTGAAAGCAAAATGCCCACAGCCAAGGAAACAGCACTTCTGGCCACCCTGTCCGCCCTGGCGGCCCTGGGCAGGGTACCCTTTGCGGCTATTCCCAACGTCCAGCCCACTACTTTTTTAGTGCTGCTGTCGGGCTATGTTTTTGGTCCCGGTGCCGGGTTTGCCGTGGGCGTGCTGGCTGCACTTACATCTGATTTCTTTTTGGGCCTGGGACCTTGGACCCCCTGGCAAATGTTGGCATGGGGGCTGGCCGGTTGGACGGCTGGTATTATCCGCTACCTGGCCAAAACCCCGCCCCGCTTGCTCCTGGTTGTTTTTTCCGTGCTTTGGGGTTACTTTTACGGACTGATTATGAATACCTGGCACTGGCTTACTTTTATTTACCCGTTGACCTGGCAGACCTTTACGGCAACTTGCGTCGCGTCTGTCTGGTTTGATACGTTCCACGCCGCCGGCAACGGATTGTTTATGTGGTTCATGGGCCGGGATTTAATCAGTACCCTGGATCGTTTTAAGCAAAGATTGTCGGTAAAATTTATAGGTGCTGAGAAATGATAAGTAGTTCAACCTGGCAATGACAGTTCCTTGTCAAAATATTAAATAAGGAGGAATCTATATGACAGGAATAAAGAAAATAATTTCAGCACTGGTAGTTTTATTTGTTATGAACTTTGCCCTATCCGCAACTCCTGCTTGCGCCGGGGCAAATGCCGGCGGGGCGGCGGCCGGTCATGCCCGGGTAGCGGAAGCTATAAAGGGCGCTGAACAATACCTGGTAAAGAAAATGTCAGCCCCTCAATACGACGGTATGCTGGAATGGGCCATGCTGGGGCTATATGCAGATAACAAAAATGTGCAATCCTTTTCCCTGAAAAGGGAAGCGCAAATTGCCCGGGGAGTAATGATTGACGCCAATAAAAATACTGATTACCAGAGATCGATTTTGGGAGCGCTGGCTGCCGGGAAAAACCCGGACGGTTACGGGGGGATCAAGCTTCTGGAAAAAGTCTGGTTATCCCAGACGCCCCGGGGTAAGTTTGCCGACTCGATCAACGGACAGGGAGACAGGCTGGTTAACGCTCATGTCTGGGGGATAATCTCCTTATATGCGGCGGGCCGGGAAATTGCTGACGCTGATAAAGCTTTACAGTGGCTGGTGGACCATCAGAACACCGACGGTGGATTCAGCATTGATACCAACATGGAAGAATCAGACGTGGATATGACAGCCATGGCCGTCATCGCTCTGGCTTGCCTGGGCAAGGATACAAGTTACCCTGCGGTGCAAAAAGCGCTGGCCTATTTAAAAGAGCAGCAAAACGATGACGGCACCTTTGGCGCCTGGGGCACCTCAACCACGGAGTCCTGTGCCCAGGTCATACAGGCACTGGTCATGCTGGGTATTGATCCTGCCGGGGCTGAGTGGTCCAAAGAAGGGAAAAACGCTGTAACCGGGTTACTAAAGTACCGTTTGCCAAATGGTTCCTTTTCACATGGCCCTGAACGGTTGCCCAACGATATGGCTACAGCCCAAGCCCTGATAGCCCTGGTCGATTATTCAACCGGTGAGACGGTTTACACAAGGCTGCACCAGGCATCAAAAACACAACCATTTTGCCTATCAGGCGGTAAACAACCTGGTGGCAAGTAAGGTTGTACATGGCTATCCTGACGGCACCTTTCAACCGGAATTAAAAATATTTTTTTCAGAAGGATATTAATAAAGAATCAAGAATGATCGAGTTGCAGTTATCCATGACGGTAGGATAGTTGAGGAATTGAATACAAATATGCTACTTAATAGTGCTAAACATCCTTACACAAAACAAACACCTTATTTCCTGCATCCCGGTAAGGTCTAAAACACTTTAAGTCAGGCCAGATTAAAAGAGAGTCAAAATGACTCTCTTAATGAAGATACAATGATTTGATTTCTTGCAGCAGTTTTTCTCCTTCTTCAATGTGTGCCCGCAGATGGTTGATCTCATCTTGATTTTGATTGTTTTGCATTAATTCCGTCAACTCCGTTTTATGGGCGGCAATGGAACCGTCAACATCTTGATAGATTTCCATTGCTCTTTCAAAAGTAATCCCGTCACGGCGTTCTTTTTCGAAGCGATGTTTCAAACTGGAACAGCTCATTTTTATCCCCCTTGATCTTTTTCCTGCCAAAAACTATTAATTTAGAATTATTATGTTTTAAGGGTATAGATATTATTCATAATTATATAATTCAGACACAGTTGGCCCCTACCGGGAAATTTTTTACAAATCCTACCCCCACCAACAAATAGCACAAAAATATTAATTATTTCAAGAAGGATATTAAAAAGAAATCAAGAATAATTATTTATTATACGGGCGGCAAGAACCGTCATATAACCGTTTACGTAAAACGGTCTAATATATATAATGTAAATCAATAAATTTAAAAATCAACTATAAGCCACGGAGGCATTACTCTGCACGAAGCAGGGTTACGTCTTGGTGGCTTTTGTACTTTATCATGGAGGTGGTTTCATCTATCAAAACTAAATTTTAATTTGCGGCAATAATATGTCTATTAACTACTTATGAAAGGGGTAATGACAAATGCATATACCTGACGGTTTTTTAGATACCAAAACCTGGGTCAGCACTTACGCGCTGAGTGCCGGTGCGCTGGCATACAGTATTAAAAAATCCAAGGAAGTTTTAGAAGATAAACTTATTCCCAAGCTGGGTATTATGGCCGCCTTTATTTTTGCGGCACAAATGGTTAATTTTCCCATAGCCGGGGGCACATCCGGCCACCTTTTGGGGGCAGCGCTGGCCACGGTTTTATTGGGACCGGTAAGCGGTTGTTTGATACTGTCAACGGTGTTGGTCATTCAATGTTTAGCTTTTCAGGACGGCGGCCTAACGGCACTGGGCGGCAATATTTTCAACATGGCCGTATTGGGAGTAATAACGGCATACCTGGTATACTCGCTGCTCGCTAAAGTTATACCCGGCACGACCGGCAGAAATATTTCCATTTTCCTGGCCTCGTGGTCCTCGGTGGTGGTGGCCGCGTTCGGCGCTACAGTGGAACTGGCGGCATCCAACACCATCCCTTTTAGCGTGGCATTTCCTGCCATGATCGGTATTCACATGCTCATTGGCATAGGCGAAGGTTTAATTACCGTTGCGGTGGTTAATTTTGTGGAAAAGGTTGGCTTTGTCGATGCAACAGCAAAATCAAAGAGCGGGGTGAAAACAAATGTCTAATACCGTCAAAGTGTTTATTGCTGCATTAATAGTGGCTGCCTGTCTTTCCCCCTTTGCATCTTCGTTTCCTGATGGGTTGGAAAGGGTGGCCGAAGACAAGGGCTTTTTGGAAAAGGGCGAAGGTAAAGAGGTGATTACTTCCCCCATCCCTGATTACACTTTTCCCGGAGTTCGCAATGGAGTCCTGGCCACTTCAACGGCTGGCGTGCTGGGCACTGTGCTCACCTTTGGAGCAGCCTACGGCCTGGGTAAATTAGTACGCAAAAAAGAAAACTAACAACTCGTGGTTATAACAGTCATGAATAAAAGTAAAATTATCCGTATTGCTGTTATAGACGGCCAGGGCGGCGGCATTGGCGCTCAAATCGTAAATAGACTAAGTGTATCTCTACCGGCCTCCAAAGCTGAAATCATAGCTTTGGGCACCAACTCCCTGGCAACCAGGCGGATGTATAAAGCAGGTGCCAATGATGGCGCCAGCGGTGAAAATGCGATTATTTATAACGCCAAGCAGGCCGGCATTATACTTGGAACAGTGGGTATGATCACACCATTTGGTTTTAACGGTGAGATGACCACTGCTGCTGCCGAAGCCGTGGCCCTGTCCACAGCACCAAAATTGGTTTTGCACTTAAACCGATCCGGGATTGAAATTATCGGCAGTGCAACCGAACCGCTGCCTCACCTGGTGGACATGATGGTTGACAGAGTGCGCCAGATGTTAGATTTGACACCACCAGGTTAGCAATCTTCCTTAATAAAAAACACGCGATCAAACGTTTATAACTATGCCATGAAGGTATCTTGTCCTGCCGAAGCAGATAATACCAACATGGCATTTTTTAACTCGTCATGAGGCCTTGGCATAGCCTCAGACCTCCTTAAACTTTGCTGCCGGTTTTGACATGCGCCGGACAGCAAAAAACTCCTTTCGACCGGTGGCGCAGCCGGTACTGCCCTCCCCTATAGGCGGTACCGGCGCGCCAGGGTCTTTTTTAACCCGGTTAAACCAAGTTTAAACTTTTGTATTGAACTTTATTAAGAGAAAGGAAGTTGAAATAATGAGAAAAGAAGCATTTTTCAAATATGCTGTTTGTTTTATATTGGCAATATCCATGTTCACAACAGGATGCGGTATCAATAGTCAAAAGCCCGTGTCGGGCGATCAAAAAATAAAGGTTGTTACATCAACTACCCTTATTGCTGATATTGTTCAGGCAGTTGGCGGAGATAAAGTCGTTGTTAACAACATTGTTCCCCCTGCATCTTGTCCGGGACATTTTGACGTTAAACCTGCTGATATGCAAGTATTAGCCGGCTCAAAGCTATTCATGCTGCATAACTGGCAAGGCGAGCAGTTCACTGACGATATGATCAAATCCGCTGGAAATACTCAATTGCAAAAAGTTATACTGGATGTTCAAGGTAACTGGCTGGCCCCACCGGTGCGTAATGAGGCTATTGATAAAATCACGGAGGCATTGGCCACAGCCGATATTAAAAATGGTGAAGCTTACAGAAACACTGCGAGAGTATTAAAAGAGGAAACAAACCGCATCGGCTCCGCCCAGAAAAAAAGGTTGACTGAGGCCGGGGCGGGCAAGGTCAATGTTCTGGTGAACGACATGCAGGCGGGGTTTATCAAATGGGCGGGCTTTAATGTAGTGGGTACCTTTGGCCGTGCTGAAGACCTTTCACCTAAAGAAATGGAAGACTTAATAAAATTAGGTAAGGAACAAGGGGTAAGTCTGGTGATAGATAACCTGCAAAGCGGCAAGGAAGCCGGGATAGAGATAGCCAAAGGAATAAACTGTAAACAATTAACCCTAAACAACTTCCCCGGTGGTGTGCCCGGTACCGGCACATGGGCTGATACTATAACCAAAAATGTTGATCTGCTCGTTAATCTATTAAATGATAACCGGTGATGTTAAATGAGAGACGTTGTTATAAACATGCAAAATGTTACTGTGTCATACCGTGAAGATGTGGCACTACAAAACCTTTCAATTGAAATAAAAAACGGTGAAATGATCGGCATCGCCGGCCCCAACGGAGCGGGCAAAACCACCATCCTGACGGTGGTCAACGGCCTTGGCCGGCTGGTGCGCGGCCAGGCAAAAGTGCTGGGACATTTAATGAGTGCCGGCAAAAAGGGCCGTGATTTTCGTTTGTGTTATAAAACTGCGAGTCTTCGTAAATTAATTGGTTATGTCCCACAAGGTTGTTCCGTTGACCCCGGAACGCCCATAAGCGTGCGCGATGCCGTTATGCTGGGCCGCTACGGTCGCTTGGGTTTCTGGCGCAGGCCGGGGCGGGATGATTGGCAGGTGGTCGGCAAACTTTTAGAAATGGTGGAAATATCTCATTTGGCGGAAAGACCTTTCGGGCACCTGTCCGGGGGTGAGCAGCAACGGGTGGCCATAGCGCGTGCTCTGGCGCAGGAACCGCGCATAATGCTGCTGGATGAACCGACCACTTATTTGGACTGGCGGTCACGGCAGGAAATATTGCAATTAATTAAGCAGGTCCACCGGGAAAAAGGTTTAACCACCCTGATGGTAACCCATGACCCCAAAGATACTTTTAATTTTTGTGACCGCGTGGTTTTACTGCAACAAGGGCGGGTTGCGGCAATAGGTCCACCGGCAAAAACACTTTCAGATGCTGTTCTGCGCAAAGTATACGGAGAAAGCACCATTTGCTGCCAGGGAGGTTTTTATTAGCCGTGGAGATTTTAAGATACGAGTTTATGCAGCACGCACTGTTGGCCGGCTTGCTGGGCGGCATTGCCTGTTCACTGGTTGGAGTGCTGGTGGTTAGCATGCAGTTGTCCTTTATCGGCGTTTCCATTTCCCACGCAGCTTTTGCGGGTGCTGTCATCGCGGTCTTTTGCGGGCTTAATCCAATGTTGGGGGCTTTTGTCTTCAGCCTGTTGGCGGCGGCAATTATTGGCCCGCTGGCGGACAAGGGTGAGTTTAAGCCGGATACTTCACTGGGTATCGTCTTTTCGTTGATGATCGGCCTGTCCTTTTTGTTTATGGGTATGATACCCGGGCCTAAAACACAAGCTTTGAATTTGATGTGGGGCAGCATCCTGGCCGTTAACAACCAGGATTTAATGATACTTTTTATAACCGCTGTACCGGTGCTGTTAACTATCACGCTGTTATACAAGGAAATCCAGGCTATCATATTTAACCGGGAGATCGCGCTGTCAGTGGGTTTGCCGGCAGCCTGGTTTTTTTACGGGCTGATGTTTTTGACGGGGCTGACCGTAGCGGCGTCTTTAAGGCCTATCGGAGGGCTGCTTATTTTTAGCTTGATACTTAATCCGGCTGCAGCGGCTTACCAATTAACCTACAGTTTAAAATGGTTATTTGGGCTGGCCGCCTTTTTAGGTGTGCTATCCTGCTGGGCCGGGCTCGCCTGCGCGTATTTTTTCAACCTGCCCGGAGGGGCCACCATCGTGGTACTGTCCACTGTTATTTTCTTTGCGGCCAACGCCTTTTCACCCAAGCGAAAGGTGTGTAAAATCAGCACCCCCAAGGAGGTAAATATTAATGCTTAAAGATTACTTTGATCAAATGTCTGCAAAATGGGATTCCATTATGGGACCCGAAGTATCCCAAAAACTACAGGAGATTGTGCATGAATGCGGTATTGCCAAAGGCGCCCGGGTATTGGATGTGGCCTGCGGCACAGGCATATTAACTCCCATTCTACTCAATTGTGTGGGCAAACAAGGTAAAGTGACAGGCATAGATTTTGCGCCTAAAATGATTGATATAGCCAAAGCTAAAAACAATGAACCCAACGTCAGTTTTGTTGTGGCAGACGTCGAAGATTTGCCTTTTGATGATGATTCCTTTGATTACGTTTTTTGCAATGGGGCATTGCCGCATTTTCCCGATATCATGGCTGCCCTTGAGGAAATGAAACGCGTTTTGCGTAACAACGGTCAGCTTGTCATATGTCACGCCAGCAGCCGTGAAGAGATTAACCAAACGCACCAAAGAATCGGGCACCCCGTATGCAATGACTTATTACCAACGGCCGAAGAGCTGGAATCAATGTTAAGAAAAGCAGGTTACGATAACATTCGATACAGTGATACCCCGGATCGTTTTGTTTTCAGTGCATTTAAGTGTTAACAGAAATATTTTGCCAAACCCGGGCTTTAGCCCGGACACAGTTGCCCAACCCGGCTGTTTTGTAACAGGCTTTTAGTGAAAGTGTGCCTGGGAACGGCAAGCACCCTGCCGGTAGGCCCTTCTTCCACAATGCGTCCCGCCAGCATCACCGCTATGCGGTCGCTGGCTTTCCTGGCCAGGGCCAGGTCGTGGGTAATGAGCAAGATGGCCAGCCCCTTCCTTTCCTGCAGGTTAAGCAGCAGTTTGATAATTTTGGCCTGCACGCTGGCATCCAGGGCCGAAGTTGGTTCATCGGCAACCAGAACCCTGGGCTTCATCACCAGCGCCCGGGCAATGGACACCCTTTGGTTCTCCCCCCCACTTAAGTGGTGGGGATACTTATTAAGAAAATTGTCATCAGACGGGAGCTCCACATCCTCCAGCGCCTCTCTGACCAAGGCCAGCTTTTCTTCTTCGCTGCCCAGACGATGGATATCCAGCGGCTCCTTCACTGCCTGAAAAACATTCATCCGGTGGCTTATTGATTCTCTCGGGTTTTGAAAAATCATTTGCACCTGGCGGCGAAATTTTGCGTCCCCGGCGCTGACTTTTTCCAGCTCGTAAAAAATTGCTCCCGCATCAGCTCTGAGCAACCCCAGCACTGTTTTGGCCAGGGTGGTTTTCCCCGAGCCGCTTTCTCCAACCAGGGCCAGTGTTTCTCCTTCATAAAGTGTTAATTGCACATCATCAACTGCTTTATAGTAACCGAAAGTTTTGCTTAGTTTTTTTACTTCCAGCAGGGGAATAATACCGCCCCGGTGGCAAGCAATCATTCCCCGGCCGTTGTCAACCAGCTCCGGCGCTTCCTGGGCGCAAATATTTATCCGCTGCGTGCAGCGCGGGTGGAACGGGCAGCCTGTAACGTTATGGGCCATTTTGCCCGGGATACCTTGTAAGTCCTTGGTGGTGTCCATACCGGGATAAGAGCGTAATAATCCCCGGGTATAAGGATGGCGCGGGTTAGCCAGCAATTTTTCACTGGGACCCGTTTCGATTATTCTGCCCCCGTACAAAACCGCCATCTGATTTGACAGTTGAGCGGCTACCGCTAGGTCATGGGTTATCAGCAAAGTAACTTTATCCCCGGCAATTTCATTTAATAATTGAATGATTTCATTTTTGGTGAAAGCGTCCAGTGATGCGGTGGGTTCGTCCAGGATCAGCACCTCCGGGTCGTTAACCAGCGCCATTGCTATTAATGCCCGCTGCCTCTCCCCGCCGCTCAGCTGGTGGGGATACCTGGCCGCCCTGTCTCCGTCTATCTTTACAAGTGCCAGTATTTCCGAAACCTTTGCCAGAGCTTTGCGTTTATCGTCGGCTCCGTGCACCAACACGGCCTCCATTATCTGCTCCCGTATGGTATACAAAGGATGCAGCGTATTTTCCACGTTTTGAAACACCATGGCCAGCTTTGAGCCTCTCAAACGCCTGCGCTCGTCTTCGCACATAGAAAGCAAGTCCCGTCCGTTGAAAAGCATGGCTCCGGAGCAGCTGCCTTCCACCAGACCCATTATGCTTAATCCCAGAGTGGTTTTACCGGCGCCCGATTCTCCGATAATTGAGAGAAACTGCCCTTTTTCCAACTTTAAATTTACATTTTTTAAGACTTGCGTTCCATTATAGGATACGTTTAGTTCTTTAATCTCCAGCATGGTGTACCTCTTTTCGCAGACGTGGATTCATAACGGTTTCCAGTGCGGTCCCGGTGAAGGTAAACCCTATGATGGTCAATGATAGGGCGAAACCGGGCGGTAAAAGCCACCACTTCCAGACATCAAGATAGGTGAATTGTAATGCGTCCTGCATCATTTTCCCCCAGCTGACCAGAGAGGGATCGGAAATACCCAGGAAGGAAACCCCGGCTTCCATGAAAACCGACCGCCGGGCGAACTGGATAATAATTGCGGTAAGCACGGGGCCCATTTCCGGCGCCAGATGGCGCTTCAACACATATGTCCGGCCGCCGCCGAAACTGCGTGCGGCCATTACATGCATGCTTTCTTTTAAAGCAAGGGTTTGCGCCCTGACCATTCTTGCCCCTGCCGGCCAGAGGAAAACCGAAATAATGACTATCAGCAATAAAAGATTGGGCTTTAGATAAGCTGCGGTAAGTATTACCACAATAACCGGCGGAATAACCAGCATAGCGTCCACCAGCCTCATCAGCACCCGGTCATACATACCTCCCAGCAAAGCGGCGCTTCCGCCTGTCAGCAAACTGAATAATACTGCCAGCACGGCCGCCCCGCCGCCGGTCAGCAAAGAGTTGCGCGCGCCGTAAAGAAGCTGAGTCCATACATCCTGCCCGACATCGTTGGTTCCCAGCCAGTGCCGTGCGGACGGCGGCTGAAAAATCAACCCGGTATAGTCTTCCGGGCGATAGTGGGTCAACAACGGCGCCAACAGAGCCAGGGCCAAGAGGCTTAAGAGAATGGTCAGCCCGGTGCGGCCCATATAATCACTTTTTACTTCTTTTAATATGTTAATATGCATAAGCAATCCTCGGGTCAAGACGGGTATATACAATATCTACCAGTAAATTGACTGATAAAACAGTAATAGTCAGCACCAGTAATATTCCCTGCAGCAGGGGATAGTCCCGGGTCAGCAAAGCATTGTACAGCAGTGATCCCATCCCGGGATAAGAGAAAACAATTTCTATGAATAACGCACCCGACACCATGTGGGGCAGCTGCATGCCAGTAGCGGTAACCACAGGCAACAGGGAGTTCTTTCCCGCATGCCTGTATCTGATAACCTTGTCGGGGCACCCCTTGGCCCTGGCAGTAAGAATAAACGGTTCACCAAGGGAGATAACCATTGCATTCCTGGTTAAAAGAAAGGGACTTGCAATCCTGACCATAGCCAGCGACGTCAAAGGCAGTGCCAGGTGTTTGAACAAATCAGTCAAAAATGTGAGCCCGCCGCACCCGGCATACGGTGTAGTAGCCCCTGCCAGAGGCGCCAGTCCCAGCACCACGCCGAAAAAAAGCAACAGCAAAATACCGGCGAAAAAGTCGGGAAAGCCGCTGGCAAACATCAGCACGCCAAGAAGCGCGCGGTCCAGCGGGCGGCCCCGCCTGTAACCGGATTCTATGCCCAGGACAACTCCTATCAGGGTGGAAATGATAATAGCCAGGCCCACCAGTAAAACAGTCCAGGGCAGTGAACCAAAGATGACAGCCAGAACCGGTGCGTTATAGAAATAGGAGTAGCCCAGGTCGCCCCTTAATAGAGAACTGATATAGGCCCAAAATTGCCGGCCGGTTGACTGGTCCAGGGCAAACCGGGCAACCAGCTCCGCTTTGAGTTCCGGCGTCATGGCAATTATGGCTTCGTCACCGTAGATAGCCTGCAGGGGGTCTCCGGGCATAAGCCTGGGTAAAATAAAATTCAGGCTCAATATCAGGACAAGCGCAATTAGATAGTTGATTACCGTGGTTGGACCTTTCATTCTCAATTCTCCGAAATATTGTTTTGCACCCGGGTACAATAACAGCCCGGCCTTGCTTAACTTATTAGCTTATTTCACAAAAGACATTTTGTTCAGCGGAATTGGCACACCAAGCCCGACACCACGCACGGTGTAGTATAAATTTACCTGCCCGTCGTGGGCCCAGTAGTAGGTATTATAATAAAGCGGCAGGGCCGGTATTTCCTCCGCATACAGTTCCTGGACTTTATCTAAACACTCTTTCCTTTTGACGGGATCCGTCAACGATATTTGTTTTTTCAGTTCCTCCAGCATGGTCTGGTTTTTTAGGTACCTGGCACTGTTAAAGTCCTGGCCGGCAATAAATTTACTCATCTGGGCCGGGTCGCCGCCCAATCCACCGTGACCGCTCAAGGCAAGATCAAACTTCCAGTCTTTCACCCGGCTGTCCAAGGTTTTTGCTTCAATACCCTGTAAATTGATCTTAATACCAACCCGTTCCAATTGCGATTTGATCAGTTCACCTTCACGATCTCCCACGTTACCGCCGTTCCCGGCGCCAAACAGCAGTTCCAACTGCAGCGGCTGTCCGTTCTTTTCAAAATAATCTCCTTTTTTCTCATACCCCAGCTTTTTAATAATTTCTTCAGCTCTGGCAGGGTCATAGGGATAGGCGTCGTTCAGTTTGTTGTTATACCACCGGTTGTCCGGCGGTATCAACCCGGGGCTGGCAGGCATACCGTAACCTCTGAGACAGGTATCCACCAAAGCTTGACGGTCTATGGCATAGGCCAGCGCCTGGCGGAATTCTTTATTGGACAAAGGTTCCTTTTGGTGGTTGATCGCCAGCTTGGCCACCCAATCGTGGCTTCCAGGAAGTATTTTAAAGCCTTCTTTTTCCAGCGTGCCGCTTAATTCCGGCGGCACACCGGCAGCATTGACCTGCTTTTGCCGCAAAGCGGCCGCCACAGCCTCATTGCCTATTTTTACAAACTTAATTTCAGCAACCCTGGGCTTTCCCTGGTAATAATTATCGTAGCGTTTAAATAAATAGGTCCCCTGGGCTTTATTGTAGTCCTCCAGCATAAACGGGCCTGTCCCGGTACAGGCTTCCTTTGTCTGAAACTGCTCCGGGGATTTAACATCTTTGTAGATGTGCTCGGGCAGTATGGGCAGAGTCCCGCCCACATATTCCAAAAAAGGGGCATACGGTTTATCCAGGTACATCTTTACCGTGTAGTCCCCCTGGGCTTCAACTTTTTTGACGATACCGGTGTCAACCCACTGGTAAGGATGCGCCCTGGTATAGTCTATCGTGAAAACCACATCTTTAGCGGTAAACTTCTCACCGTCATGCCAGGTAACGTTGTTGTTAAGCTCAAAGGTGTAGGAGTTTTCATTTTTATTATATTCCCAACTATTGGCCAGCGCCGGTATGTAACCTTGGCTGTCTTTCCATACCAGGGTATCAAAAACCAGGCTCATCCTAATATACCCCGGCCCCCTGGCATAGTGCGTGTAAGGCGCCGGTAGACCCCAGTCGCCGGTAGCGTCCGCCACGGTATAAAGCAGTTCACCGTTGCCGGCTGCCGTGCCGGTGGCGGTTTTTTCACCCGCTTGCTCCCGGCCGCAGCCGGCAAGAAGCAACAACACGACAAAGATGGCAAATATACAGGTTCGCAACCTGGTCCAAGGTGCAGCTGTTATTAACATAAAATCCCCTCGCTATTTGAAGTTTAGGTAGATACCACCCAATTCGGGCATTGCCCTGATGCTTTTTTTGCCTCGTCTCACCTCCGAAAAAGAAAAAACCACCAAAGCTGTACCCCATTACTAATGGAATAACAAACCTTCGTGGTCTCTTGAAAATTTTTTTAAATATGTTATGGAAAGATGGCCTTCGTAACCATCAATATTACCATCAATATTAGATACTTGAAGATAATTATACAATATTCGGTTTTTAGATTCAACAATGGATTTAGAATCTGTTGACATATATGTTGACATATAATTATTTATGATGTAACATTATTTAATAACTTAATCAAGGTAATTAATTATCATCAACCATTTTAAAGAGTGCCATGAAGGTGCGTTTCCCTCCGGCAGGGAATGCTTTTCGTGGCTTTTTTGTTGCATAGTAACTGAGTACAGAAAAAGAATAATACTTATTTGCGAGGAGTGGTATGCATGTGTATAGAAAAAAACCCGTGGGAAAGGTCCATCGAATTTCACGGGCACTCTTGCCCGGGTTTGGCCGTGGGCTACCGTGTGGCCGGCATAGCGCTAAAGAAATTAAAGGAATACCGGGCTGTCGATGAGGAATTAGTGGCAATTGTGGAAAATGATGCCTGCGGCGTCGATGCCATTATGCTGTTGACGGGTTGTACCCTGGGCAAAGGCAACTTGATTTACCGGGATCACGGCAAGCAGGTTTATACCTTCGGCAGCCGTAACAGCAACAGGGCACTAAGAATTTCGGTAAACGGCGAGGTTTTACACAGGCAGGACCCTGGTGTTGCCGAACTGCGCAAGAAAGTTTTCGGAGGTGCCGCCACAGAGGAAGAAAAAAAGAAGTTCTATGAATATCAAGCCTCCAGGACAGATCAGATATTGAATATGCCTGAGGAAGATTTCTGCGTAACAGAGGAAATTAATTTTAAGATGCCTGACAAAGCCCGGATTTTTAATTCCGTACAGTGTGGCAGTTGCGGCGAATATGTTATGGAGTCCCGCGCCAGGGTGAAAGACGGTCAGGTCGTTTGTATTCCCTGCGCTGATAACTACAGCCGGGGCTGATAAGAAAAAAAACTCTATGCCATGGAGGTATATGTCTTGCCGAAGCAGACAATACCGGCATGGCATTTTTCATTAGTCAAGAGGCCTTGGCATAGCCTCTGACCTCCAAAAAATTTGCTGTCCGGTTCCGACATGCGCCTGACAGCAAAAATTCTCCTTTCGACCAAACGGCGCTGCGGGTTTACCGCCTTTCCCCTAAAAGACGACCCCGCGCGCCAGGGTCTTTTTTTAGCGGTGCCTAGCACCTGCTATTCATAAAATTCCTTCGGGTATTCAACCACTCCATTCACCCCATTTAATTGTGGACAACCTTCCAGGTTGACCACAGTACTTGGATAACGTTTCACGTTATCCACACTGACCACAGCCACGGCGGCAGAACCAAAGCACATCATAATAAATAATTATGGTTTCTTAAAATCTTTAATTCATTGTCTTGACCCACCCGGTGGCTCTCTAAACAGAATCGTGGCTCATTTTCACCGGAGTAGTGGCTCTAGCTCTCCGGAATGGCTGGCTCTGACATGTCGGAATATACACCCAAAGGAGAAAAACAAGGAAAAATCGAGAAATAATGAATAAAAAAGCAGGAAAACCCCCTATTCTGGCAAATTATTTTTTAGGCACAAAAAAAGAACCAGAGGAGGTTTTCTTGAGTAAGCATGGGCGTTTCCGCCCATACTCCTCGACGGAACCGTACGTGCCCTATTAAGGCTGCAATGCTCACTTTGCCATCTTGCACAAAATCAATCTTTATTCTGCCTTCTTTGCCTGAACGCACGAAGATCAATCATTTTATCAGGTAAGTCGCCGCCTTTTTCAAGATGATTTATAACTTTGGCTATTTCCTCCCTTACCTTCCTGTAATCTATTTCCCTCCAGGCTTCTAGGAGCGGAATAAACTCCTTTTCACCGGATTTTTTAATCTTATCCAGCAACAGCAAGATCATACCTCTGTTTCTGTCCTTCAGTTCATTTACAAAGCTGTAATCTCCACCCGGAATTAGTGACCTGAGTTTTTCCAGCAGTTCATCCGAATAAGTATCCCGTTCAATTTCCCAACCCATGCCGGTATAAACGATCACAGGCAGCCTGCCGTTATATTCAATCTTAAGGTATCCTCTCTTAATAAGCCAGTCAATCCTGGCGGTTATATACTCAATCTTTAATTCCTTATAAAAACCGTATACGGGACTTTGGTCCAAGCCATACTCAAGAAGCTTTTTATCTTTTGACCCCTTAAGTATTTTGGCGAGCAGGCTCCTGCCTCCAGTGGCAATAAGCTCGTCGGCGCCGCGTAAAATTGTTTTTATCTCTTCAAACGACAAATCTTTTATATCTTTTGGATCAAGGTGATATCTAACCCTTTGTTTCTTTTTGCTCATAAAAACACCTCAATAAAAGTTAGTTTATTAACCTTGTACCACATGCTGGCATGTTCCTTCGACCTTTTTTCAAAAAAAATGGCAACCTGTTAGCTGTTGCCGCCATTTCATGGTAAGGGTAAAGCATTTACCTTTGTAGCCATCACGAAGCGATTTTGTTCTTCCACCGTCTTCCTTTCAGCCCGCAGCTAGCGATTACGGGACTCACGAACTATCTCCATAGCTCCGCTAACCTTTAAATTACACTGTAGTGCTGGTTATTATAGTTAGACCACCATGCCGCTAATGAGGCACCATCGAAAAGATGAAAAAGGGGTTGCTGTAGGGGCGGACGACCCTGTCCGCCCGCCTCTGAGCCAGCTGTTAGTCATCTGGAGATATTCCGTCAAAGTTTTTTCAGGATAGTTTAAGCCCGACCCCCTATTTCATACACCTCAGGGAGACATCATCTACCAGCACCGTGCTGGTGTTGCCCGTCGTGGGTCGAAATTCAAAACGCAATTCCATCCAGTCCGTGCCGAAAGGCAGCACCCCTGTTGTAAAGGTATATTGCTGGTAAGTGCCGTTGGGCAGGCTGTCAGGTTTATAAACCGGGTCTACCCGGCCGATTTGCCGGCCCAGGCTATTGTAAACAAAAATTGCAACCTCCAGGCTAAAATCGCTCTTTCTACCAAGGAGCAGGTTTTCCGAAGCCCATAAAGTCACCTCGTAAATCCTGCCTGGCTCACCAGGAACAGACTGGGACAATAGCGCCCTTTTGTCTGCTGCGGCACCCAATTCAGCAGCATAGTTGCCAGAATGGGCCATCCTGGACCGATTCACGTTGGCTGCGGACCAGTTCTCCGGAACATTCCTATCCAACCATTCTTCAAAACCGGGGTTTCTTAACATGTTTGAACGTGAACATGGTGAATAAACTTTTGAAGGCCCGGTTTCAGGTCCAAGCACCTCTACACCTGCTTCCACGTACCGCCTTCTATCTGATCTGTCGTAGGCCCGAATTATATGGGGACCGTGGTTAACATAATAACCCCTGTGGTCACGCAAGTCCCAACTAGTTCTATAGGTACGGCACTCACCCGGCTGCAGCACAAAATCACCGCTTTTATAATCAGCAAAATCGGCATCAGTCCAACGCCTTATTTCCCTGCCGTGGTGCATAACGACAAAATTGACGCGCCGGCCGTCCGGGTACCTAAAGATCCTGGGACGCTCGGACAGGTTGCAGTAGCTGAATATAACCGGTATATCCTCCCCGTGGTAGTATCTTCTGCGCCTGGTTCTAATGTCATAGCGTATGCCGTCATAATATCTGGTAGCATATTCGCTGTCCCGCGGGTATTCGTAATAATTGTAATCATAATCCGGAATATAGGCACTTTGCCTAAAGTCCTTAATGTTGTTTAATTTAGCCGGCTGCGGCATCAGGCCGTGGCGGTCAGCAACCCGGCCAGGTGTGTCGCCCCCTTTTATCTTATATGTGGCCACTGTAAATTCACTCCTTCCGGCGTTTGCCTACTATTACTTTATGTCAGAGAAGGAGACAAAGTTACCCAAACCACCTGGTTTATAATGGCAGCGCCCGTGCCACCGGCACGGGCTATACTTTAACGGACGCATATTACCTCGACATCGTCGATTTTAACGGTGTTGCTGTTATTGGAATTGGGCCTGAATATAAACCTCAACTCCACTTCGCTGGTACCGGCTGGAAGTACTCCTGAGGTAAATGAAAACTGTTGATAGGTATTATTAGGAATGTTATCCATTGTATAGACCGGGTCAACCCGACCGATCAGTTCGCCTGCACTGTTATATACATAGATCTGGGACTCCATCGTGAATCTGGAAACTCCACCCGACCGTACATTTTCCCTGGCCCAGAAAGTAACCTGATAAATGCGGTCAGGCGCTGCTTTAATTCTCTGGGACAACAACGCTTGCTGGTCACTGGACCGGCCAAGTTCAGCGGCATAAGAACCGCTGTGCGATTGATTGGTGCGAAATACATTCTGAGAATACCAGGCATCAGGCTTGCCATCGCTCCATAATTCAAAGCCCGGGTCGCGCAGCATGTTTTTCTTCGGGCATTCTTCAACCGGCGCCGGACCTGGTCCTGGTTGCTGCCCCGGCACAACCCTGATGGTTGTTTCCACATACTGGTTTTCTATATTTCTTGCCACGTTATAGGCACGAATACGAAAATTATCCAGCGCTACATAATTGCCCTGTTTATTGCGCAGATCCCAGGTAGCCGTATAAGTTTTGCATTCGCCCGGACTAAATACTTCTACGCCAGTGGCTCTGGTGAAAGTTCTTTCATCCGACCAACGCCAAACTTCCCTGCTGCCGCGCAAGGCTACAAAATCCACCCGCTGTCCGGTGTTATATTGCAATCTTAATGTCCTACCGGAAGTGTTGCATTTTTCAAAAGTTATTCTTACCTGCTGGCCGCGCCGGTACTGTGTGCGATTGGTCGAAATAGTGTAACGCAATCCGTTAAAAATTCTGGTGTTACGCGCCCCCGCCCCTGGCCCGGGCGTTGTCGGGACTGCAGTGCCGCCGGTCGGTATAATTAATACATCCCCAACTTCAATTTGATTGGGATTTCTGATATTATTCGCTGCAAGAATTGCACTTACGCCAGTACCAAATTGCCTGGCTATAGTGTAAATTGTATCCCCACGTCTTACCCTATATGTCGTTGCCATGTTAATCCTTCCCCCCTTCCTAAATAATGCCCAAAATATTTTATGTTTTGAAAAGCATAAAGGTGAACCGGAGGGTGGATAAAAGCCGGCGGCATGGGAGTCTAAATGCATAACTCATGTTAATATCAAAACTCAAGCACAACAGCTTGATTTTGACCAAGGCTCCTTGGCACGTCAATTATTCTTTGGTTGGAAGAACCCCTGAAGGCAAGGTTTAAATCTCTTTTATCCTGTTCGTAAGGACCATCCACCAGTACATCAATATATTTCAATACCGGCAATTCTTTAATTTTCTCAAAGGTGTAGCCGGTATAGACCCAAATATCAAATTTAGGATACTTATCCCGCACCGCTATAAGAACTTCCGCCAGAGGCGCAGCCTGCATCAGCGGATCCCCGCCCGATATGGTGATGCCCCTGGTCAGCGGTGTAACATTTTCCTCAATCATCTTTAATACATCTTCCGTGCCGACTTCCTGCCCGCCCCCGGTTGGGATGAGATCCGGGTTATGGCACCCCGGGCAATGGCGCGGGCAGCCCTGGGTAAAAATAACCAGCCGGAAACCAGGGCCGTCCACCACGCTTTCTCTGACAAAACCTGAAATTCTAAGCTTAGCCATTTATATTCTCTCCTTTACTTGCCGAAAAGCCTGGCGTAAACTGCCATACGCCGGTAGTTACGACGCATGGTCGGCGACGACAGGCGATAAACATCCAGCACCTCGTTAAAAAATTTGGCCGCTTCCTGTTTTTTACCTATTTGTTTTAAATATTTACCGGTTTCAAACAGCGCCTGGACAGACCCGTAGCGCATTAAGCTATCTGTCAAACTTTCAGAATAGCTGTGTTTTAACAAATAAAGATATGGCAAACCGTGCGCCACCTTGGGATTAATTTGAATCGCCGCTTCCAATTCTTTTAAACTTCGTTCCCTTTGACCCAGATAATAGAGGGACGCCCCCAGGTAATACCTACCCAGGGCCGAGTCATCCATTTTAACCAATGCGTTTTGCAGGCGCTCCACAGCCCGGTCATATTGTCCTTGCATGAAATACATTTCCCCGAGCTCCAGCTGGGCATTGGCATTATGCGGGTTTACTTCCACCTCGCGCTGCAATTCGTAACGGCGCCTGCTTCGCCTGAGCGGAGCCAGGAAATCCGGTAATATGCCGATAAAGCTCCGGTCTACAAAAACATAGATCATAATCAAAATAAGCAGCGCAAGCAAGGGATTGCGGGTAAGCAAGGAGATAATCATGAATAATCCAAAAAGCTTCAAGGAACCCAACTCCGTTCTATAGTAGTACAACAACTATATTATATACATTATATACCATAATCTAGTTGTTCTTCCTCCAAGATTAAGGATATATTAATAATTTGGTAATTGAAACGTAATTATTGCTTTCTATAATGCCAATAATACATGTATCAATTTTGGAAAGGTGGATTGATTACATATGGATAAATACGTTTGCACTATTTGCGGGTATGTCTATGACCCTGAGGAAGGCGCGGAAGGTATAGACCCGGGCACCCCGTTTGACAAGCTTCCTGATGACTGGGTATGCCCGGTTTGCGGGGCAGGTAAGGACCAGTTTGAAAAAGAATAAATAGACGGGGGAGATAATTTATGAGTTGGAGTATCACCAAATTTAGCGGAGACGAAATCATTAAGCTGGCGGTTGAAATTGAAAAGCAGGGACAAAAGTTTTATGAAATCGCGGCACAAAAGGTTGACGACCCTGAAGTAAAAAAGATTTTTGAATTCCTTGCCGGTGAGGAAGACAAGCACATTTCAGATTTTAAAAAACTGGGTGAAAAACTGCCGCACGATTTTACGCCCAACGAAAGTTATGTCGGGGAATACGGCAATTATGTCAAAGCGCTGATTGACAACCATGTTTTTAACCATGCCAACATTGAAAAATTGGCCGCCAAGGTCACGGTGGCCCGGGAAGCATTGGCTATAGCCTTCAGGTTTGAAAAAGACTCTATACTAATCTTTCAGGAACTGTACAGCATGGTTGATGCCACCAGCAAGGAAATACTGGCCGGGCTGATCGAACAAGAAAAGCAGCACATTAGAAAACTGGCAGTTGACGTAATGCCATATAATTGATCCGGTTATTTTCGGTTCATCACTATATTGGATTTGATAGAACGGGGCCGCTGCGGCACCGTTCTATTTTTTCCGGTAAATAATGTGTTCGAGCACCAGAACAGCCAGCACGCCGGTGACAAATCCGTTGCCGATAACGGGCCTCAAAGCAGCGGAAAAAGTTCCCAAAACATTTTCCGGCAGAAATGAGATAATTATTCCCAGCAGCAGGGGCAGCCCCATGATTAAACCGCTGTCAAAATTAAACCCTTCCGTGGAACCGAAAGCCACCAGCATTCCCGCTGCGATTTGCGAGCACATGACATAAATCATCACTGTGCCAATAATTAAGGAAGGAATCGCCTCTACAAAGGCAACTGCCCCGGGCAAAAAAGAAAGTATTAATAAACCCGCCGCGGTTGGCATCAGGGTAAATCTTGATGCATTGCCGGTAGACATTATTATCCCCGGGCTTAGAGAGAAATTTACCGGCCCGATCACACTTAAAAAGCCCGATAGGACATTGGCAAGCCCGGTCAAAGCTATCCCCCTGGTTATACGCCCGTGCATGTTGTCCGGCTTGATCAATTCACCGACGGACTGAATCGAACCCAGGTCATTAATGGAAAGGGCGAGAAAACAAACAATAAAGGAAAACATTATCCCGGGGTGAAACTCCAAACTGCTGTTGATATTGCTGAAAAAGGAAGCCGAAAACACGGGAACACCCCCGGAACCTGCCATTTCCGGAAAGAACAATAAATATATAATGCTGCCGGCAATGATGGCCCAGATAATCAAAGTTGATTTCCAGATACCGGTTAGATGCCTGCCCGCCAAAAACATTATCAACACCAGCACCAGAGCGAAAACAAGATTGAACAACGGCGGGGACTCCAGTGAGGGCGATAAGATCAGGTTCATTATAGTCGGGGCAATGGTGAAAGCGATCAGGATTAAAATTGTGGCCACAACCCGCGGCGTAAAATATTTTTGCAGCCGGCCAAACAAGCCTGTCACACTGACTATGGAAAGAATAACCCCGCCCAACATAATTGAAGTGTAAACCGCTGCCGGATTGTTGCCCTGACTGGCGACGATACCCACCAGCAAAACCGCCGCCGGTCCCAGGATTAAAGGTAGTTTATGCCCCCAGAGCAGCTGCGCCAGCATTGCCACCGCCGTAATAAAAAAAACCTTTTGTACGTAAACAATTTGATCGGCGGCGTTGCCAAAATAAAGGCCGGCCACCACCTTACCGATTATTATAATGGTAGGTATGGATATTGCCAGCCATTGCAAGCTATATAGTATAAGTTCCACCGGTGGTGGAATCTCATCCAAGCCATACTTAAAATTTAATTTTGCCAGTTGAACCACCCCACGGATCAAAGTATATAATATTAATATTCTAACACAAATATACTGGCGATCAAATTAATTCCGGCCGGCTCTAACCATGCTTTTTTCCGGATACAATACAGTTGAAAGGAAAATAAATCAACCAGAACCGGATAGGAGGATGCATATATATGTCTAACAAAACGCTGCCCAACCGGGAGGAGATAGCTCAGGAGTTCAAGTGGCACCTGGAAGACATCTATCCCAATGATGATTTATGGGAAAAGGATTTTAAAGAAGTAAGCAGGTTGATAGAAAAAGTCGCGTCCTATAAGGGGAGATTGGGTGAATCCGCCCAAACTTTGCTGGAAGCCTTTCGCACGCAGGAGGATCTAAATAGAATAGACGAAATGGTTTTTACCTATGCCAAAATGAGGCGTGACGAGAACAACGCCAACCCGGTTTACCAGGCTCTGACCGACCGGTCCGAGAGTTTGAGCGCCATGGTTCAGGCCGCCATTTCTTTTTTTGTTCCGGAGATTTTAAGCCTGCCGGCAGAAACCCTGGAGCAGTTTAGAAAAGAAGAGCCCGGCCTGGAATTATACCGCTTCGCGCTGGAAGAAATCTACAGGCAGAAACCCCACACCCTGTCTGCGGCTGAAGAGCAAATTATAGCCCAGGCGGAAGAAGTAACCCAGGCACCGTCCAATATTTTTACCATGCTCAACAATGCCGACTTCACCTTTCCCCCGATCAAGGACGAGGAAGGGAATGAGGTGGAAGTAACCCATGGACGCTACATACGTTTTATGGAAAGCAGGGACCGCCGGGTGCGCAAAGAAGCATTTGAATCAATGTACAGCACATACCGAAAATTTATCAACACCCTGGCCGCCACTTACAACTCCAGCGTTAAAAAAGACGTTTTTTATGCCAGGGTGCGCAAATATCCATCTGCTCTGGAAGCATCATTATTCAGCGATAACGTCCCCCGGGAAGTTTACGACAACCTGATTAAAACCGTGCGGGCCAATCTTGACAAAATGTACCGCTACGTAGCTTTACGTAAAAAAATACTGGGACTTGAAGAATTGCATATGTATGACCTTTATACTCCGCTGGCCAAGGAAGTGAAGTGGGATATCCCTTACCCCGGGGCTGTTGAAATGGTCAAGGAAGGGCTGGCACCCCTGGGTTCCGCATATATTCAAACAGTTGCCGAAGGCATCAATTCCGGCTGGGTGGACGTGTACGAGAATAAAGGAAAAACCAGCGGCGCGTATTCCTGGGGACCCTATGGAGTTCACCCCTTCGTATTGTTGAATTACCAGGACAATTTGAACAACGTTTTCACGCTGGCCCACGAAATGGGTCATGCCATGCATTCGTATTATTCATACCGGGAGCAACCGTATATCTATGCCCATTACAAAATCTTTACCGCCGAAGTGGCCTCAACGGTAAATGAAACGCTGTTGATCAGACATTTACTTGATACCGTAAGTGAACGTGATAAAAAGCTTTATCTGTTAAATCATTACCTGGAACAATTTCGCGGCACGGTATTCAGGCAAACCATGTTTGCCGAATTCGAAAAAATAACCCACGAGAAACTGGAAGCCGGGGAAGCTTTAACCCCGGAACTGCTCTGCCGGATTTACCGCCGGCTGAATGTTGATTACTACGGACCGGACATAGTGGTTGACGAAGAAATTAAATATGAGTGGGCGCGCATCCCTCACTTTTACAGCGCTTTTTACGTTTACAAATACGCCACCGGCTTTTCAGCAGCAACCTCCCTGGCCGGTCAAATTCTGGATCAGGGGGACCAGGCGGTGGGCCGCTATCTGGACTTTCTCAAAAAAGGCGGGTCGGACTACCCGCTCAACCTGTTAAGGACCGCAGGCGTGGATATGGCCTCCCCGCAGCCGGTTCAGGACGGGTTGGATGTATTCGGTAAACTGCTGGATGAATTTGAACGGCTCACCAATAGTTAAAGCACCCGTAAGGGTGCTTAATTTTTAATACCGGTAATCAACTGCCTGCCGGCAACTTCGCTGACCGGCGTGACCATAAAGCCCGCTTCCTCCAGCCAGGTTTTATATTGATTATAGGTCCAGGTACCGCCACATTCGGTGTTGACCAGCATATTGACGCCAAAAACAGCGGCCCTTACTCCGGTACCCCGGATAATGTCGTTAATTACAACCCGCCCGCCCGGGTTTAATTCCGCGGCCGCCTCCCGAAACAGTTTTCTGTTTTCCTTTTCACCATAGATATGACACACGTTGCCCAAATAAACCAGGTCGTACGGCCCGCGCGGCAGCGCAACAGTGAAGTCGCCTTTCACCATATGAATAGGAAGGCCGGGATCAAGACCGGGCAACATCAGATCAACAACTTCCGGGGTGTCAAGTACGGTAACCTCCGCCCCCCTTTCCACGAAAGCCAGCGCGTAAGTTAGCGGTCCTCCCCCCACATCCAGCACGGCCGGGCTCTGCGGCAGGTCTTTGAGGCAAAAGTCGACAATTTCTTGGGCGCCCGGCGACGCGTTGCGTCTCATGGCCAAAATAAAACTTTTCAGCCGCAGGCCGCTTCTCCGCTCCCGGGTGGCCGGTTTGCCGCTTTCCAGCACCTTGGGAAGCTGCAGCCAGGAATGCATTAAATTATAGGCGTGCATAAAGCCAAAACCAACATACTGTTCGCTGTTTTCGTCATAGAAAATCGAGTACGCCTCATCTGTGAGGCTGATACAAGGCGCTTCGTGTTTCAAGTACCCCAGGGCTACCAGCGCTTCAACCACCACCCAAAGCGCCCTTAAATCGGACCCGGTTTTGTCCGCAAGTTCCACCAAAGTGTAGGGGCCGTCCTTTAATGCATCAAACAAACCATTGGTAACCGCCGCACCGACAATTAAAAATTCCTGCGGCAGCTGAAAAGAACTGACGTTGGGAATTATTCTCACCCCCGTAATTATTTTTATTGTTAACCCAAACCGCCCTGGCCATAATTATAACAAGGAAAACTTTCAAGCCTGGTTTTATTTTAATAAATGCATATAGGCCCACAGCCCGAACCCAATTATTGCCAAAAAGAAGATCATTCGAATAATTCCAGCCACAAATTTAAACCCCAAATACAGGGCCAGCGCACCGGCACCAATTAGTAATAATGTTCCCAAAACCCAAACCTTCTTTCTTTAAACTGAATCTTAAATGCCGTCATATTTTAAGCAACCTTAATGCCTGCGAGATGAACCGGCTTCCGGCCCGCTGCGATCTCCTAAAGCTATATCCCGCAGGGCCTTTATTATTTAGGGTTTGCTGAACCAATCCTAATTTCAATTAAAACACTATAATGACGGTCGAACTAAAGCTAGATAATACCGAAATAGGTGCCGCAGAAAATAGAACAAAAGAACACGGAGTCTATGCTCCAGGGAGTGTGAATATTTTCGTGTAAATGGTTAAGATAAAACTGGGGTTAATTAGAAACAGCCAGGCAGCCCTTTACATGGAGAGAGGCCTGTGTTAGCCTATTTGGGCGGGAGGCCAACGCACAGCGTGGACTCCCCGCGGCCTCCTGGAAACACAGGCCTGGAGGGCTCCATGTCAAGGGCTGCCGTCGGTTAATCGCCAGGCTAACTTATATGGCCAACTCAGTTTCCAATCTATCCCCAAAATATATGGCGAACTGTGAGATGCAGTTCTTCCAGTCTTTAACAGGCATGGTCCACTTTTTGGCTGCTTCAACGGTGGCCAGGTA
>NZ_AUMW01000018.1 GCF_000430885.1 Desulfotruncus alcoholivorax DSM 16058
AAGAACTTTTATCTCCGTGGTTTGGGATAAAAGAGCCGGAATATGATGAGCAGGAAAACAAACTTTTTGAAACGCCTGAAGTTATAACAAAGCATATTGAACAAGTGATTACTGAATTTGCATCGGCTACCCCGCAAAACCTTGGTTATAAAGAATTAAATTGGACCGTCAGGAGTATGGCACAGGTGTTATACGCACTGGGCGTGAGTAAACGTGAAAGGGATGAAATTGTTAAAGAGTGGGTGAACAGGGCCGGTGTAAATATTTCTGAAGCCAGGTTGCGGGATATTTTGGATAGGTTAGACGTGGCGGGCCGCAAAGATTTTTTCTTGGGACCGGTAAATTGGCAGAGATTGAATGAAAACCTGGGAGTTAAAAATACGCCGCCGGCGCCGTGGGAATATAAATTTAACCGTACTCAATCGCTTAACCTGGTTGGAAGTCTTTGGCGCAACGCCTGGCGGGCAATTGAGAGGGCGCGTTCCCGGGAAGAGGCCCGGGGCGAGATGGAAAAACGGGCGCAAGATGAAAAGCGCATGCGCAGGCGGGAAAAGGAAGAGGAGCGAGAGCAGGAAAGGTAGTCTTTTGATGATAATTAACTTATGAGTTGTAAATTGTGATGTATTCCAATATTAAATAATTTTAGTTGTTTGATTAATAGCAGGAAATTGTTGCATTAAGAGCGAAGCAAATAAGGCAAAGTAATGCTTGATAGGATGGTATGTTAAAGTGGTAAGTATACATCATTTACCTCAAGATATTCGGGAATTATACGAGGTTTATGAGTGGAGAAACGCATGCGCTGTACTTTGTGGAGCTTATCCTGAAGAATGGAATGACCTCATTACTGTATTACGGGGATTTCAACTTTATCGAAGCGAGATACTTAAGCCTGGAGGGCGTAAATCCCCGATTGCCAACCGTATCGATTCGCATTTTTACCGTCTGGGTTGGGTAGAGAAGTCATTTAATACAAAAATAATGGTGGATAATAATTCACATGACTCTCCAACACATAGCGTTGATTGTTTTAAAAACAAAGTGGCTTTAGAGGTTGAATGGAATAATAAAGATCCCTTTTACGATCGTGATCTTAACAACTTCCGTTTGCTGTTTGAATTAAGGGTGATAGATGTAGGTGTTATAATAACTAGGTCCGACGAATTGCAGGAAATTTTTAATGTACTCGGTAAGGGCGCTAGTTATGGAGCATCAACAACTCATATGAGCCGTTTACTACCCAGAATCGAAGGAGGAGGTGGTGGTGGATGTCCGATTCTAGTATTCGGAATTCAAAGGACCTTGTATGTGGAGGATTAGGGGTAAAAGCAAGTGAATCATTTCTAGAATATCTAAATGGCACTAAAGTAGCAACGGTGTTGGCCGATCCACCTTGGCGTTTTAACAACCGAACGGGCAAGATGGCACCTGAGCATAAAAGACTTTTACGTTACAGTACATTAAGTGTTGATGAAATTGCCGGATTGCCGGTGTCAGAAATTGTTTTACCCCAAAGCCATCTTTATTTGTGGGTGCCAAACGCTCTTATATTAGAAGGACTCAAGGTAATGGAATCTTGGGGTTTTACATATAAAACCAATCTCGTTTGGTATAAAGTTCGCAAAGATGGTGGTCCTGATGGACGTGGTGTAGGCTTTTACTTTAGAAATGTAACAGAGCTTGTGCTTTTTGGGGTACGTGGTAATCTTCGCACGCTGCCGCCCGGACGCAGTCAGGTTAATATCATTGTTTCCCGTAAACGCGAGCATTCGCGAAAACCAGAAGATTTGTACGACATTATTGAAAAATGCAGCCCAGGTCCATATTTAGAATTATTTGCCCGAGTCTCACGGCCAAATTGGTATCAATGGGGTAACCAATTAGGTAGTTATGAACCATCCAACTATCCGTCTTACACTCTTCATTCAGATACATTGACTTGCTTACCGCGCCCATAGTCTAAACCTAAAAATAACTTATGGGTAGAAGCCTCCGGGCTCATTCCGGAGGAGGTTCACAATCTTTGATTGAGTAACGAAATTAATATTTGAATTATCTTATCCAGGTGTTATTGACCCTGGATTTTTTATTTTTATATCACATTTTTTTGGAGGTGGTTGTTAGTTGTTTACAGGGAAAAGAATACCGGCATTTGTGAGGTTGACCAGGGGCATGAAATTCCGTCTGGTGCTTTTGACAGCACTACTTTTTCTTGATTTTTTCATGTTGCCCTTGTTGCTGCAACTTCCCTGGTACGTCAAGGAACAAGGTTTTCAAGCAGGGCTGGCCGGGTGGAAACAATTTGTGGCCCCAAAACCCTTTGCCGGGCCGGTTGTGTTGTTCAGGGAAGAAAAGACCCGAACGGTCTGGTATTACTTTCAGCCCATGGCTATGGCCGCAGTTATCGGTATATTTACCCAGTATGGCTTGATGCGGCGCAAAAAAGGCGGCAAAGACATCGGCGGGCCGGATGCTGTGGGCCAGGGGCAGTTCGGTACAGCCCGCTGGCAGACGGAAAAAGAGGTAAACAGCAATTTTCACCTGTGGAATGCCGGCCGGGAACTGCCCGGAGGTGGGGTGGTTTTGGGAGCGAAGCGGCAGGGCAAGAATTTTTATGCCTGGCTTGACACGGACGATACCCATACCCTCTTAATTGGCGCGACCCGTTCGGGTAAGTCCCGCCGGCAGATCATGCCCAGCATCTGGACTATTGCCCGGTCTGGGGAGAGTATGATTATGCCCGACCCAAAGAAGGAGCTATATAATACAACCGCCGGTTACTTGCGGGAGCAGGGGTACAACGTAATACTGTTGGATTTCCAGGATCCGGGCAGCGGTAACCGCTGGAACCTGCTGTACCCGGTCATAATGCGCCTGCAAAGCGGCGATGCTGCGGGGGCTTCGAAAGCGGCCAAGCAACTGGCGCACATGCTGACCTACCAGTTCCAGCGACCGGAAGACTATAAGGGAGACAAAATCTGGCCGCAGTCACAGAAGAGCCTCACTGCGGCCCTTGCTTTGGCGGTGAGCATGGAGGCCCCGGCGCCGGGCCGGCACATGGGCAGTGTTTACCGCACATTAACCACACTGGGCAAGAACGGAGGAGAGGATCTGGATGTATATTTTAACAGTCTTGATGACGATCACCCGGCCAAGATTGCATATGGCGTAGCGGCCATGGCCTGGGGTAAACTCCGCAACGGTATTTTTACCGGTACGGCCGCCCAGTTGGAAATGTGGTCCGATCCGGGGGTCTGCTGGCTGACGGCGGAGCAGGACCACGACCTGGCCGCTCCCGGCAGGGAAAAAACGGCTGTATTTATTGTGGTGCCGGACGAGGACAGCAGCCTGCATATACTGGCAGCGCTGTATATAGCGCAAGTTTACCAAGCGCTGACCGAACTTGCCCGGGCGAACTGTGGGCGGTTGGATAAAAGAGTCCACTTCCTGCTTGAAGAATTCGGCAACCTGCCGCCGATACCGGACTTTGCAGAAAAAATCACCCTGGCCGGCGGGCGCGGAATGAAATTTTTATTGGCGATACAGGGATTGGATCAGGTCAAGAAGCGTTATCAGGATGATGCAACTACTATTACCGGAAACTGCAATACGTGGGTATACCTGTCCACGGCCGATTATGAAACGGCCAGGCTTTTAAGCGAAAAAACCGGCAAGTACACCCAGCAGACGGAAAGCCTGTCCGCCCAGGTGAGGAAAATTGACCATACCCGGGGTGTTTCGTACGGGTTGGCGGGCCGGGCACTTTTACTGCCGGACGAGGTGCTCAGGTGGCCGGTGGGCCGGTCCCTTATCTTCCGGGGCCGGACAAATCCAGCCCGGCTGCCGCTGCCGGATTTATCCGAGTGGCCGGCGGCGGCTGACTTTGGAAAGTCGTCCATTACTTCTGGAAAGGGGGCGATAGTTTTACCTGAGATCTGGGTACCCAAACCCGGGCCGGTGGAGGATACGGATGACTTTATTGTTGAAAAAGCGGAACCCGTGGATATTTTAAGTGAGTTGTAATTAGTTGACTAAGGAGGACAAAAAACATGCGAAGAATTGCTAAAAAGCTTTTAACTGTTAGTCCGGTGACGATTATGGTTTTTCTTGTGGTTGTTTCCCCTGCTGCTGCGGCCGGGGAGCCTGAGTTTGTGACCGGTTTTAAAAATCTGCTCAATGATGCCACCAGCTGGATTTTGGGGTTGATTCCGGTCGCCGCCGGGGCCAAAATAGGATATCATGCATTAATGAAAAACCTTAGCCAGGAGGAAGAGATGCACAGTGTGTCAGTGCATAACAAGGGCATTAAAAACGCTCTCGTAGGCGGCGCGATAGGTGTCAGCGCAACTTTAATTGTTAAGGCGTTTTTATCGTATTTTTAAAGCCTAAAAGGGCCGGTGTACGCACCCGGCCCTTGTGAGGGGAGGTAAAAGAGTGGATGTAATATACAACCTTATTTCCGGCGCCATTGTCAATTTCCTCGCCGGCATAGCAGACTTTATGATCAACATGGCCATGATTGAGGTTACGAATTTAATGAAAGTGGCTATGGATGTACTTAAGAATCCCCTGGTACGAAACGCCATTGTGATATCCCAGGCGGTTGCAGGGAGCCTGCTTGCGGTGGCGGTGGCGGTGGAGTGCCTGCGCTCGTATATTTTATACCAGCACGGGGAACCCGGCGCGGATATTGGCAGGTTGTTGACCAGGGCTGCCTTGGGTACTGCTGCAATAGCCGGAATGCCGTGGCTGGCCGAGTTTGTATATAAATTGGGCAACAGCCTGGCCGGGGCGGTTGGTACTATATCATCGTATGAAGTAAAACAGGGTTTTGAGGGCATCAGTCTGAATTCGGCCCTGAATATGCCGGCATCCCTGATTATCATGGTTGTTATAGTTTTGGTTCTGTGGTTTCTTATTTTGGTCCAGGCTGCCATTCGCGGGGTGGAACTGGGCGCGCTGGCGGTTGTGGGGCCGGTGATGGCCGTCGGGCTGCTCAGGTCTGATGAGGGCGTGTTTGCCACTTGGTGGCGGGAACTGGTAGTTTTAAGTATGACCCAGGCCCTTCAGGTATTGCTGATCAAGGGCTTTCTGGCCCAGGGAGTAAACCTTTCCAGCAGCGGAACCGGCCCGTTCTTTGCCATCGCCTGGCTTTGGGTGACTTTTAAAGCGCCCAGTTTCTTGCGGCAGTTTGCCCACCATACCGGTATCGGCAGTGCGGCCGGGGGTGCGGCCAAGATGGTTCTGGTGCGGAAAATGCTGACGAGGGGGGCTTGATATGGGTTCGGTGAACGATACAAATTCCGATATGTATTTAATACCGCGCAATGTGATGACCAGGTATGAAATTTTCCCGGGCTTCGGCTGGTTTGAGCTGGGTGTGGTGTTGGCCGGCGCTGCCGTGGGGGCGGCGCTGTTCGGTGTGGTCAGTTTATTTACCTCGGCGGGAATACGTTTTGTGATGCTGGTTATCCCGCCGGCTCTCGTATTTACCGTAACCAGGCCCGGGCCGGACGGGCTGAGTTTTTATGATTTGATTCGCAGAAAACGCCGCTGGGCCAAATCCCGGCGGCGGTATTTGTACAGGAGGATTGGTTGATGGTTATTAAAAAAATCAGGGGTAATAAAAAGGCAGTCGGCAAAAAAGAGGCGGCGGAAGAAACCAAGCAAGATGCCAAAGCTACGGTGCAGCGGTGGTTGCCTTTTAAAGATGTAGCGGGTGGGGTTCTTCACATACGGGACGGCAGTTTGGCGGCCGTGTTGCGGGTGCGGCCCTATAATTTTACCCTGAAGTCACGAAACGAAAAGAGGCGTGTAATAAGCGCCGTGCATGAGGCGTTCAACGGGCAAAAAGAACCACTGCAAATACTATGTTTGGGTCGCCCGGTGGACCTGGATGCGTACTTGCGACATCTTGAAAACCTTTCCCGGGATTTGACCGGCAAACCGGTCAGGAGGCGGCTGCTGCAGAACTACTTGCGGTATGTCTCCGGCATGGTTGCCGGCGGCGAGGCGCTGGAACGGCGATATTATATTATTTTGCCCCAAAAGAAGGGGAGTCAGGCCCGTGAGGAAGCGATCCAGCGGGCTTTTGAATTAAAAGGGATGTTGGAGGGCGCGGGCCTGGAAGTAGATGTTTGTAATGATCAGGAGATTATCGACCTGTTGTTTTGTTTCACTCATCCGGTGCAGGCGGCTTTTGAGCGGCCGCCAGCTCCCACACAGTATATAACAACTCTGGTTAATTCGTAGGAGGCGTCAAAAATGGCTAAAAAAGGTACTACAACGGTGGCGGCATCAGGGCTCTTGGACAGCCTGGCCCCGCAGGCGCTGGAGTTTAACGCGCGCGACATTGTTTTTGGTGACCAAATGGGACGGGTAATTGTTATCACAGATTATCCGCCCCGGGTTAACTCAGCCTGGTTATCAAGAGTATCCGGCATGCCGGGGGTGGTTTGTTCTATACACATAACGCCCACAGAGCCAGTGGAATTAACCAGCAACATTAATAAGTCCATTGGTGAGTTGAAAGCGAGGTTGGAACAAGGCGGCAACGCCCTTATTATGCAGCGTGCAGAGCAGGGGTTGAAAGATGCCCGGGAGCTTTTAAGGAAAATTGACCAGGAACAGCAGCAGGTATTTAATTTGACCACGGTTTTGCTTGTACTGGCCTCCGACCGGGAGACGCTGGACAGGCGGTCGCGGGCTGTGGAGGCGGCGCTGGCGGCGGCGGGCATGCGGGGCCGGGCGGCCTTATTCAGGCAGGAAGACGGTCTTAAAGCCGTTGGCCCCTGGGCGATATTGCCCTCTGAAATATCGGATGCCGGTAAGAGGAACATGCCGTCCGAAACGGTAGCGGCTTCGTTTCCTTTTACGGCAGGCGGGATTAATGACGGTAGCGGTAGTGTTATTGGTCGGGACCGGGACGGTGGGTTGGTCTTGGTGGATATATGGAAAAGAGGGGGCGATAGAACTAATTCTAACTGGACGGTGCTCGCAAAGCCCGGAGCGGGTAAATCTTATGCGGTTAAAATGATGCTGCTGCGGGAATTGGCGCAGGGGGCGCGGGTGATTATTATTGATCCCGAGCGCGAGTACAGGGAGATGTGTAAGCAGCTCGGCGGAGCCTGGATTAATTGTGCCGGCGGGCAGGGGCGTATAAACCCCTTGCAGGTGCGGGCGGTGCCGGTCGGCGATGATGATGAAGAGGACTATCAAAAGGCTGTGTCTGTGCAAGGCCCTCTGGCGCTGCATTTGCAAACGCTGCGCACATTTTTTTCGCTGTACCTGCGGGACCTTTCGGACGTGGAAAAAGCGGCGTTGGAAGATGCCCTGGTGGAAATTTATAAAGAGTCCGGCATCGGCTGGAATACTGATCCGGCTACCGTACCCGGAGAAAAGTGGCCTACGACCAGGGAATTGTATGATTATATCGCGGCCAAAGCCAAAACCGGCTCCGGTAACTGGGAGCGGCTGGCCGTGTTGTTGCGCCGGGCGGCGGAAGGTGCTGATTCTTCCCTATGGTCCGGACCCACTACGGCCGAGGCTGATTCGGATCTGATTGTCCTTGACGTGCACGAACTGCAGAACGCCGACGAAGCCGTACGACGGGCGCAGTATTTTAATGTGCTATCCTATGCCTGGCACCAGATAGAGCGGGACCGTCAGGAAAAGACTATCCTGGTGGTGGACGAGGCGTGGCTACTGGTGGACCCCCAGACGCCCCAGGCCCTTGCCTTTCTAAGGGATACCTCGAAGCGGATCAGGAAGTACAAGGGCGGTCTGTTCGTTATCAGTCAGAATGTCGTGGATTTCCTTGACCCGACTGTGGCCAGGTACGGGCAGGCGCTATTGGACAACCCCTGCTACAAGCTGTTGCTTGCCCAGGGTGAGAAGGATTTGGAGGCGCTGTCGCGGCTGATGAACTTATCCGAGGCGGAGCAGGAGTTGCTTTTCAGCGCCAGGCGCGGCGAGGGGCTTTTGGTTGCCGGCGCTCAGCGCATCCGGGTCAGGATTGAGGCGGCACCCTACGAACTGCCCATGTTGACGGGTGGTGGCGAATAATGGCCCCGCCGGCTGGTTTTATCGCTAGGGCTATAGCTAGATCTTTTATTTCGGGAGTTATGCCGGAACCGGAACAGGTTGTTAAATTTATCTTGCTGGCAATAATGCTGCCCCTGGCTCTTATTGCCCTGATTTTTGCCGGACCGATTGTGATTTTTAAGCATGTGCCCATGGCGATGCCCGGTATAGTTCAAATGTATGTGGAAGCTGCCAAAGAGGTAACGGCAAGCACAAAGTCGCCCTGCGACGACGGGGTTGAGTTGATTAACTGGCAGCAGATGATTGCCATAGATGCTGTGCGCCTCAAACAGGATTTTAAAAATGTTACCAAGAGTAGGACTGAATCTTTGGCTGAAAGCTTTATTGAACAGGTGGGTACGTGAACTCACTGCGTGGGTAGTGGTGAGGATAAAACCTGAACCACTTATCCGGTTTTCAGGCTGAAAACCTTGGCGGAAGTTTGTAGTGACCTGGGTGTGGACATGGAAGAAGTTCAGAATTACTTAGTTGCCGACCTGAGCTTTCTTTTAAACGCCGGTTCCGGTGTACCACCCGGGTGGAAGCCGGGTGAGTCCGGACCTTTGGTGTGGCCTTTGACCGGTGTATTTAATATTACTTCAGGGTTCGGCGAAAGGATCGATCCTGTAAATGGCAGTATTGGTTTTCACGAAGGGCTGGACGTGGCCGCTCCGACCGGCACACCGGTGCATGCTGCCGGAGCCGGGGTGGTAGAGGCGGCCGGGTGGATGGGTAATGCGGGCAATGCGGTGATTATAAGCCATGGAGTTGCGGAGACGAGGTATTTCCACCTGTCCAGTATTGTTGTTGCTCCAGGTCAGCAGGTGGACGCCGGCGAGGTAATTGGTTATGTCGGCAGTACGGGCAAGAGCACTGGCCCGCACCTGCATTTTGAAGTACGTGTAGGCGGCCGGCCGCGCAATCCAGTTGATTTTTACGGAGGTGCTCAATAATGAATCGTAAGTATTTGGTTTTAGCTGCTGCGGCAATTTTAATTGCCGCTGTAGCTTTTTTCGCGGGAATGGTATTTCGGGAACCGGAACCCGGAGCTTTATCATCTGAAAATGCCGGCTTGAACGACATTCAAGAACCGGAGTTGAGTGGTAATTATTTTAACTGGAAAACCACAACGCGTATGTATGTTTTTCGTTTTTTAGATTCCCAGCCTAATGAACAGGTCATGGAAAAGATTAAGCGGGACGAGCAAGACAAAACCACCGGAAACCTGGGTGTCGTTTATATCGGCGCGCCAGTCGAAGAGAAGGATTTGCAAGTAATCAGGACCGGGCATTACGGTATTACGAAAACCATGTCCACGGAAGAGGAAAAGATTTATCACTTGAAGCCCGGTGGGATCACTTTTCCGGTGTCCAACCGTGGCAGGCCGGTTGACGGGATAGAGGTAATGGTTCGCGGCAGTCGTTTAAACTGGCATGAGGATTTTGAAAGTTATTCGCATGTTGATTTCGATTTGACCGGCTATATTAAGACGGAAATAGCGCTTTCATCCAAAGGTCCCTGGACGGAGGTTGATTATTATCGCTATGGACAGCTGGCCATCAAGCCTTTGCTCGGGGATTTGCGGGGACATGATACGCTGTATGTGCGTTTTACGGAGAAAAAGCCCTTGCCTGAAGATGTTACCATTGATGAACTTGCTTTTTCTGTTGCGGACGCTTGATTGGAGGAAGGCTGGTGATTTAATGTTCGCTGTAGTTACCGTCCCGGAGCGGGCGGAGCAGGTGCAAGCGGCTGTGCAGGAATTCGGTGATTTGGTGTTTTGCCAGGCGGAGAAAATGGACAGCGGCGGTATTAAGAGCATGTTTCAGTCGTTGTCCCGGGTGGCGGCTGATACTTTGATTCTGGACGTGGATGCCGGGCCGGGGGAGGACCTGGTAATCGCGGTAAAGGGGTATCGTATTGCCAGGCCCGGCGTGCGGATAGTGCTCCTTGTTTCGGATAGGGAGCCGGGTGATGTTACAGTGGCCCAGTTGGTCGGCCTAGGTATTTATGATATTTCAGCCGGCAGTGATGAGTCGGATTGGGCTCTTCTGACCGGCCGGACCCTGCAGGCGCCGCCGGCTACCTTTGCGCAGGCGGCCAGGTGGCATGTATCCCGTGATCGGGAATATAACGGAACGAGTGAGCGGGTTGTTATTGAACGCCACCCGATCGGCGCAGTGACTATATCCGTAGCCGGAGCGGCTTCGGGAATAGGCTGCACGCATACCGCCCTGGCCATAGCCTCGCATATAGCCCAAAAAAAATATGCCGTGGCCTTGCTGGAATTGAATAATAAAAGAAGTCTTGGATATTTGGTTAGAGTTATAAAATTGCGCGAAGGTGACATGCCGGATTCTTACAGGGTGGGGAATCTGCATATTTTCCCGATTGGTGTGGATGTGCACGATTCGGAATTGGACCAGGTGTTTTATAAAAAGCTGCAGCAAATACGCGGTAGGTTTAAGTATATCGTTGTCGATCTCGGTGAGCTTGATCATTCCAAAATAGCGGATTTTTCTAGGTCAAATCTGGCTGTGGTGGTCGCTTCCGCTGCACCCTGGCGCTGGCATGACCTGCTGTTGGTTTTATCGCAGTGCGGGGAGCAGAGTAATGTCAGTTTGGCCTTTATTGCGCCTTCAGAAGATTTTTATAAGATACTGGCAAGTGAAACCGGTTTAAAGGCTTATAGTTTGCCATACATTCCCGACCCGCTCAGGCCGGATGATGCGGGCGAGGCGCTGCAGGCAATGCTCTCGGAGGTGTTGCCGGACAAAGTGGTTGAACAGAAACGTTCGTTCTTAAGGTTCTTTAAAAAATGATATTTAAGATTAAATTAGAAAAACGGGAGGTTTTATTAATGCAAATTTCAAGATCATTTACGCGGCCCGAAGGTTTTAAAGCTGCTGCTGAGGCCAGCGGGCTTGATGTCTTGTACACGGTTTGGGAACGTAACCTGGTTGTTGAAGCTGAAGTGCTCAAGGTAACGGAGATAGGCGGTGAACAATGCTGGGAGCTGGAATTGGACGGCGCCAAAGGGTTGGTTCCTTTTTCCGAATCTGGTTTGGAGTACCCCGGGCAGATGGACCAGTTTACCGGTTCAATGGTTTTTGTCAAGGTGAAAGGTATTGATAAAGATTCAGGTATCGCGGCCCTTTCACGGCAAGAGGCGCTGGCTGATATGCGCAAGTCGGTCATGGAAAGGCTTAGTCCGGGACAGGTCGTAGATGCAATCGTGCGGGGTGTAGGACGCAATACCGTATACTTGGACGTTGGTGGCGGTGTGATAGGAGAGATGCCCCGCAAGATGGCCACGTTTTCTCAAAAGCTCCAATCGCTGCGCAAGGTTTTTAACCTTGGGCAGCAGCTGCGGGTTAAGGTGATGGAGGTTGATTCGGAGCGGAATAAAATCGTTGTATCCCGCACGGAGTTGCTGCCGGATCCCTGGGAGAAGGTTGACTTCAAGCGCCGGGACAGGATCTCCGGTACCGTGGTGAGGGTGCATGGTGACAAGGCTTTCGTGGAGTTCAAGGATGGTGTGGTCGCCCTGGCCAACTTTTCGCTTTTGGACAGGATCAGCCCCGGGGACCGGGTGCGCGGGGTTGTAACCAGGTTTGACCCGGAAAAGAAGTTGCTGCGCTTGAAACTAACGGACCGGCTGGCTTAGGGTGGTGGCAATGTGCGGGACAGTCCGTTAGCTTATTTTGATAATATTACCCCGGGACCTATGAATGAGGCCCGGGGTAAAATATTAAGTTTGAGCTCCCGGGCGCTGGCGGTGCTGGAATTGCTGCGCGAGTCAAGAGCGGCGCTTACTACTACTATGTTGGCCGGCTACTTTAGGTGTAAAAAGTCGTCGCTGCAGAAGAACATGTATGCTCTGCAGCGGGCCGGCCTGGCCTACCGGCTTGATTGCTTAAAAGATGGGCATTATGTGCGTGTTTGGCTTGCCTCCACTGTGCCCGTGCCCGGTCCGGTGGAGGCGGCGCGGTTGGCAGCCCTGGGGGTGCTTTTTTTGCGCTTGCGCAGAGAATATGCGGGGATGATCTGGGAGATGTTGCCGGGGCAGGTAGCGAGGATGATAATTAATAATACGCGCCTGGTGGACCCGGTGCGGCGTGGAGAAAAACCCTTCGAAAAGGCTGATCTGTTGTTGTTTCCAACGCTGGACGAGGCACGGCAGCTTACACCGGAGGGAAAGTTATATACTGCGGATACTTTACTTATTAGTAATAATAAGCAAATAATCTTTAAGCAAGTGAAAAAATAATATTTTTTTTATTGAAATGTTTCAGGTTATGTGTTATTTTACCAGTATAAGTTGTTTATTTTGACTTCGGCTTGCGGGCCGCAAGTATGTTTTTGTTTATTATTTCAGCTTGCGGGCTGAAATGTGTCTGTTGAGTACCTTCGGCTTTCGGGCCGTTGGTTTGTTTAATTTGATAATGGTAATTGAGTTTAAAAGACAAGTGTCTGTATGCGCTTGTCTTTTTCTGTTTCAAGAGAAAAAAAAGCGGCTAAATTGAGTTTTATTCAAAAAAGTTAAAGGGTAAAAAAGTCCGACGAATGTTACGCGTGGGCTTTTATTTTAAAAAAAAGGAGGAATATACAAGATGAATGAGGTTTGGTTGATTGGCCGGCTGACAAAGGACCCGGAGGAAAAGAAAACACCGAATGGAAAGACTGTTGCCAGGATGACTCTGGCTGTGGAGCGGGATTACGCAAACGCTGACGGGGAGCGGGAAGTTGACTTCATAGAAATCATCGTCTGGGAAAAGCTAGCCGAGACTTGCATTAAATATCTCGGCAAAGGCCGGCTGGTTTCCTTCAAGGGACGTTTACAGGTTCGGTCATATGAGGATAGCCAGGGAATCAGGCGTAAAGCAGCTGAAGTGGTGGCTGAGAAAGTAAAGTTTCTGGATAAGGCAAAGGAATAAAAAGAGGTGATTTGCTTGGCATACTTAAGATATAATAATCTTGAGGTGGTTGCCATGGCAGTCCAAGCCGTACAAAAAGAGCACGTAAAGGCTCTTATTGATCGTTTAAGCCAAGAACAGTTACAGGCATTATGGGTAATATTAAACTCAATGGCCTGGCCGGTAGTTGAAATTTCCCCGGAGGAAGAAAAAGACATTAAAGAAGGGCTGAATGAACTTGAATCGGGTCTTAAAGTGAGCGCTGAAGATGTATGGAAAGAACTTGGTATTTAAGGTTGACTTCTCCCGAAAATCTCTAAAACAGCTTCAATCTATTGATCGGCAAAACCAAATACGAATCAAAGAAGCTGTGAAAAAACTGGAAATATATCCTCCAGGAATTGAGATTGGGAAAGTTAAAAAATATTCGGATGTATTCAAGTTGCGTGTCGGAGACTGGAGGATATTTTTCCGCTACAAATTTTTAACTTACCAGGTGGAAATAATATCAATCAGACTGAGAGATAAAGCATATAAATAAGCACTTATGTGCAAGAGAGCAAGGGCAAAGAGGTTATGATAAATAACTTTTTTGCCCTTTTTATTTTAGAAAAAAGAGGGGGTTTTGATATGTATAACATGTACAACAGACCGTTGACGGAGCTCTTTGGGTGCTGGCGACGCAAATGGCTGCACTTAAGAATTAAGCAAGTAAAGAAAAGGGTTATGCCCGATATTCCAACACACTCGACAGGAGGTGAATGGATGCGGGCATGGCCCGTATCCCAAGAGATGACCAAATTATGTCCGTTTAGAAAAAGAAGAGTAGTTGTTGCCAAGAATGAATGGGAAGAACAGTTTATGAAATGCTTGCTGGAAGAATGCGCCATGTGGGCCGGGGATGGTTGTGGCCTGGGACGGATTAATACAATAACCTGCGACATGACCACCGGCCGGGAAGAAGCAGCCAAGGAAAAGTCTACAAAGAATAATGATGGAGAAGACCAGCCAAACGATGAACCACTTGATTGGACACCCATCAAAGTTCTGGAAGCGAAGGAAACCAAAACTCTCGGTACGGTCCGGGCCTGGTGCCAATATGCGGACAGTGGCAAAAAGGAAGCCTTCTTTGCCAAAAATGCTACCGGCAAGGCTCTGCTTCAGTCAGTGGGCAAGCCGGTAGAAGTAAAATTTCGCCGCATGGAGAGCGGTACCGCATTTGTGATATTCGTGAAGGCGGAGTGGTAAGCAGGCTAATTAAAGCCAGAAACCACAGGGAGAACTAATCCGGGGTAAATAGCCCGTTCGTTCTCCTTTTGCATTTTAGCACCCCATAAACAGGAGGGCGGGTCATGAAACAATATGAAAAATTTGTTAAAGCCAAGCCGTCGAATCCCTGTCCCATATGTGGTGTGGGTGACTGGTGTGGTTTTAATAGCTATATAGCGAGCTGTATGAGGATAAAGGAAGGTTCGTTTAAAGAAGTACACATGAGCAATGGCCAGGTTGCGTACCTCCATTGGCTTAAACCGGGTGCGGTTAATATAACGGCTGTAATATTGAACGAAAAAATAGCGGCTGTGACAACTGCACCAGTGGAAGCACGTAACCGTGTTTATAGAGATTTTTTAAGACTTTTATCGCTTAACCCACACCACAAGGACGACCTAATCAGACGTGGGTTAAGTGAAATGGATATAAAAAGGAACGGCTATAAGTCCATCCCGGAAAGCGATAAACCCTGGAGCATATGTCGCAGGTTAATTGAAAGAGGCCATGACCTGCACGGTATCCCCGGGTTCTTTAAAGCCCGTGGCCGGTATGGAGGCAACTACTGGACCTTTGATTGGCAGACCGGTTACTTTATACCGGTACTTGACAGCAACGGACGAATTCAAGCCTTACAAAGAAGGATGGATGACCCTAATCGTGGAGGTAAATATAAGTTATTTAGCGGTCGTCAGCACCAGGGCGGCTGCAGCTGCGGTACCCCGGCCCATATAGCCAGGCCGGAAAACCTGAAAGATAACAGGGTTTGGATTACCGAAGGCCCGCTAAAAGCCGATATTGCATCTAAGTACCTGGGTGCCGTAGTGATAGGCTCGCTAAGCGCAACCACCTGGAAGCCGGTACTTCAAACAGTACTGGAAATGGATGCAAAAGAAATTATTATAGCCTATGACATGGACGCAACAACTAATTGTAATGTGGCTGAAGCAGAAAAGGCTTTGAAACATGAACTACTAAGACATGGGCTGAAAGTAAAAAGAGCGAGATGGAAAACAGGCAAAGGTATTGATGATGTGCTTGTGGCTACAGCCATAAAAAAGCAAAGCGCTTAATGTTCTGGAAATAAAGGTTGGTAAGCAAATGGGTAAAGTGTTGTTTATTTGTGAAAGGTGCGCAAACTTAATTAACGGAAGGTTACAGATTGTGCAAGGAGAGTATTTCGTAAAAGGCTTTTTATTGGACGGTAAACCGGTAACCGCTTGTTATGCAGCACCGAGCCATAAACGGAAATGTGCTGAATGTGGAGAGAAAACAAGAGTTTGTTATAAAACTATAGCGTGAATTTAATCTAAGTTAACCGGGCGTACGCCCGTAGACCAATCATCCGAAAGGAGGGATTGGATACGGGCCGTAAGCCCGTATCCGTGATAATGAATTTATGGAGCGATGAGCAATTAAAACAATATACCGGAGAAGTACCCAGCTCACGGGACTTTAAAGTGAGACGACCGGTACAAACAGTTCAGAGAACACTGTCCTTGCAAGTTAGGGAAGAAGTTATTCGGTATGGGGTGGAATCGATTGAATTACCTGGCGTATTAGCTTCCATTCTAGGACCTGTACCCGATGAAGCAATGGAATTTTTAATGAAACAGGGACTACGGACACTTGCTCAGATGTCATCTGAAGAACTTAGGAATTTACCCGGGATAGGTAAAGAAAAAGCTGTACGTCTTACTGCTGCATTTGAACTTGCCAGGCGCATGGTCAAGCTCATGCCGGAGGATAGACCGGTTATTAATTCCCCGGAAAACGCAGCCGCTCTGGTGATGGAAGAAATGCGCCACCTTGACCGGGAGCACTTTTGGGTTTTGTTATTAAATACAAAGAACCATGTATTGGCCCGGGAGACCATTTCTATCGGCACCTTGAATTCTTCATCGATTCATCCCAGGGAACTGTATAAAGCTGCTATCAGGCGCAGCGCGGCCGGGGTAATATTGGTGCACAACCATCCCAGCGGTGACCCCACACCAAGCCAGCAAGACATAGAGGTAACCAAACGTTTAATAGAGTCGGGTAATATTATCGGCATCAATGTCTTAGACCACTTGGTGATCGGAGATAAAAAGTTTGTGAGCTTTAAAGCCAGAGGTTTGATGTAAAGATGCAGTAACCGGGAGGTATAAAAATGTTTGAAAGGATATATTGTGAATTACTTGAAATGGCTTGTGATGAATTTGAATACTATCATTATGTGAAAAATAATGGTTTAAATAATGCCAGAGGGCTAGACAACGGTATGGGCATTCTAAGAGCATTAGTTAGGGTAGCTGGAATTATGAACAATGAACATAAAATCGATCAAGAAATTTATAAAGAGCTAGTAATAATGGCATGGGGTAAAGATTGTGAACCTCCTCCGGGATAAGCCCAGAGGCTTCTCCACGAAGGTTTCTCATTTTATTGATCAGTTATTTAAGAATGGAGTGATAGCAATGACGATTAAAGAAGCTGAAAGCTTTGTTAAAGCAGTTTTATTGCAACAGCAAATTAACCGTGAAGTTCACGGGGATACGGAGTTGGATGATCAGCGTAAACCTATGGAATGGGGGGTAATAGCCGCTGAACATATGGGGCACCTCCTTGGCGCATTGCGCAATGGAAATGAACAAGTTATTGAAAAAGAAATATTGCATGTCGCCGGGCCTCTATTAGAATGTTGGAATGCGGTAAAAACCGGTGTTAAGAAAGTTTGGGAATACAGGTGTACGGGCTGTGGTGAGATATTCACCCTGGCGAAGTCTAATAATAAGTGTCCATTATGCGAAAGTACGCTTGAACTTGAAAAAGTTATAGCACCGCAAATTTCTGAATTTCTTCAGAAGTAAGGGGATGGGCGTATGGTCAAGAAGCTGACTTTTAAAGATTTAATGAATGAGACATCGGAGCAAGAATCCTTCCGGATGAAAGAGGCGGAAAAAGTCATTAAAGCTGCCGGTTGGTACGAAGCCGGCGGAATTAGTTTCTATTTTCATCCAAATAGCTGCTACTGGATGGACCTAAATACAGGTGTCATTGCGATCTACCATATGGACCGCAAGGACGTTGGTGGTATTGACAGTGTTGCTGATGGCTATGCCTATACCGGCGAAGAGGCACTTGGTTGGATTCAGGAACATGAAATTAATATGAAGACAGATCATCTTTACCCTTGCCCAACGTGTGCAAACAATGGATGCTTAGCTTGTAAGGAATGCTTTGACGGAAATGGTTATATGTATTTTGCCGAAAGGATAAAGTAGGTTTTGAATTGTAAGTTAACTGGCCTGGCGTAAGCCGGGCCAGCTAACTTAATGATCACAAGGTAAATAAGGTTACAATTTAATCAATATACAGGTAAATTAGCATAAATATTGGTTTCGCATTGACCATTTATATCAAATTTGATATAATAACATTTGGGAGTGGAAAATAATGGGCCGAATTACCAAAAAAGAATTACTGGAAAGGATGTCTCAATGCTCCAGAATCGTCATGACCGAAGAAGTTGCACGATATATTATGAATCACCCACAACCCAAAGTATCGGCAAAAATACTCCACGATATCATGTTGCTGAATGAATTTGGCCTTAAGTTGCCGGATAGATATATTCATCGCATATGGGATAGTAATGAAAAACTATGGGAATTGCGAACGAAATTTGCCCAGTATAATGAAAGGGCACTATTCTTTTTGGTTTTAGACGATAAGTTTTTAATGACAAATTGCTTTCGGAAAAACTCTAGTAAAGTGCCACATTCGGAAATACGCAAGGCCGAAAACATTCTCTATGAGTTTTTGCAAACGATAGGGGGAAAAAAAGATGACTAAATTCGTCACTATGAACGAAATTGCCGAGGAACTTGAAAACAAACCGCAAATCATCGAAGAAATGCTTAAAGATGAGTCTCGTTATCAGATTGCTAGGGCTATTATTGCCGAACGAACCAGGCGCGGCTGGAGTCAGGGAACCCTTGCCCGTAAGGCCCGTTTGACACAGGCTCAGGTATCCAGGTTGGAAAGGGCGCGTATCGGAAATTTCGTTACCGTTTTAAAAACTCTTGACGCACTAGATCTTAAACTGGAAATCGTTCCATCAAAGCAACGCAAGGTATAATTTTTGTGTGGCATCTTAATTTTTTCTGCGTACATAATCCCTTTTTCTAGTAATTGAAACCGATTCTTTTATTAGCATATTGGAGCGATTCCGGGTGTCGCCTCCACCTGAAGCCGGGAAAGTCGGGGAGTTTTTATCTCCGGCTTTTCTGCTTTTTAGCGATGCCTTATCAATGAGTACTGACTTTGGCTTGTCCAACTGGAGGTTTGAACCCGGGCTTCTTTCTTCGCTCCATTTCTAAACCTTTCATTTTCACCAACTCTGCATGTTCTTCATCTGAAATAATTTTTGGGTGGGCATTTTCTATCAAAAGCCATTCCGCTGTATCTTTCCACTTTTGGCAGGTACCTACCAGACCATTGCCGGTGCGGTTAAAGTAACCTATCTCGTTATAATAACCTTCCATTGCCTTGATGCGCATCTCTCGAATATATGTTAGGCTCCAAGGTTTGCCCTTAGAGTTTCGTACCGGTCACGCCGCTCGTCCCATTTGGGTTTAGTAGTATCACCTCGGTAAAAAATTAGCTCGGCTTGGGATCTTTAGATTAATCACTTGGTTGCGCTTATGTGTTTGGCTAGATGAAAATGTAGCAAACGGAAGTTAATTTTTGGAGCACCCCTGCTCCCATATATGGCATTAAATGGTACTAGCCTTAAATAGTAAACGTAGTCACATTTTATACATCCAATGATAGTCAGGCGGCCTTGACAGGTGCTAATTCCGGAACCTTTGGCGGTAGTTCCGCCGGCTTTGGCTCATAATTTCCGGAAGTTAATCTTACGAAGTTGCTCCAGATGCTGTCCGGTCACTTAGGCCACGAGCCCACAGCATGGATTCATTCTGCTGGCCATAAAGCCGGGGATGCGTTATCAAACCATATCTCCCGGGATGAGCCGCCTATGTGTTCGAAGATGCTTTTTAGCCCTTCCAGCAGGATTTTGACCTCTGGTCATCGGATACAGTAAAAAGAATATTCACAAGGTTGGAGAATTTAGGTATTTTATTGGTTGGCAACTTTGACCAAGACAGAAGAGATCGAACAAAAAATGATTTAATCAAGTCCCTGTACATGTCCTAAAAACAACCATAAAGGTGGTGGATTTAAATTAAAAATTTAGTTATTGCTGAAAAACCATCTGTAGCTCGGGACCTTGCCTCAGTGCTTGGCAGCTTCCAAAAAAAAGACGGCTATCTGGAAAATAACGAATACGTTGTCACCTGGGCCATCGGTCACTTGGTGGAATTGGCTGAACCCCAAGATTACGATACACAGCTAAAAAAATGGACTATGGATACATTACCCATCATACCGACCAGATTTCAACTTAAAGCCAACCCGAAAACCGCTAAACAGTTTAAAATCGTTAAACAGCTGGTTAACAGATCCGATATCGAACAACTTATCTGTGCGACTGACGCCGGACGCGAGGGCGAGCTCATCTTTCGCTATATTTACCGCCTGGCCGGCTGCCAAAAACCTTTCATGCGGCTCTGGCTTTCAGAAACAACTCCGGCTGCCGTTAAAAAAGGCTTTACCGAGCTGCGGCCCGGAACAGAATTCAACCGCCTGGCCGCTGCTGCGGAAGCCCGCAGCCGGGCCGACTGGCTCATCGGCATCAACGCCACCCGCTCATTTACCGTAAGGCATAACACCTTACTGTCAATTGGCCGGGTGCAAACGCCCACCCTGGCGCTTATTGTGAACCGGGAACGCGAAATTAAAAACTTTGTGCCCGAATCCTACTGGGAACTATACGCCGAGTTTACTAAAAGCAACGGCCAGTTATACGTGGGCAAGTGGTTTAAAGGCGAGCAAAACCGTTTCCAGGACCAGCAGGCGGCCCGGGCGGTACAGGCCCGGGTTGATGGTCAGCCAGCCAACGTGCTGGAGGTGGAAGAAAAGGACATTGCGGAGCTCCCGCCGCTATTGTTCAATCTCAACGACCTGCAAAAGGAAGCCAACAAAAAATACGGCCTGGCGGCAGCCAAAACCCTGGCGGCAGCCCAGTCCTTGTATGAGACCAGGAAACTGCTTACCTACCCCCGTACGGACAGCCGGCACATAACTACGGAGCTTGCTAAAACCATTCCGGAACGTCTATCCGCACTGGCCGGTGCGGCTGAATACATGCACTATACAGACACCGCAAAGGCGGCTGGCCCACCCGGCAAGCGTTACGTGGATAACGGTAAGGTAAGCGACCATACAGCGCTTATTCCCACGAACGTTAAGCCCATTTTGGACAACTATTCTCCGGATGAACGAAAGATTTACGACCTGGTGGCACGGCGGTTTCTGGCCATCTTTTTCCCGCCGGCCAGGTATAAGCAGACCAAAGTGGTAACCGAAGCTGCCGGCGAAAAATTCCTTACCACCGGACGGGTGGAGCTGGACAAAGGTTGGAAGACGGTATACGCACCTGTGGAAAATAACCATGGCGATGACGAAAATGATGGTATCATACCCGACCTTACCCGGGGCGAAGCAGTGCGAACCACCAAAACAGAAATCAAGGAAAAAGAAACCAGGCCGCCCAAACGATATACCGAAGCCAGCCTGTTGGCAGTCATGGAGGGGGCCAACAGGCTGATAGAAGACCGGGAACTGAAAGCGGCTATGAAGGAGCACGGCTTGGGTACCCCGGCCACCAGGGCAGCGATTATCGAGCGTCTAATCCAAGTGGGTTATATCGTGCGCCAAAAGAAAACTTTAGTACCCACTGCCAAAGGAGAGATACTCATTGACTTGGTGCCGGAAATAATCAAGAATCCGGAACTGACCGGCCGGTGGGAAAAAACGCTGGCCGACATAGAAGCAGGCACGGCTGACCCGGAAGAGTTTATGACCGGGATTAAAAAGCTAACCGGTGAGATTGTTGAACTGGCCCGCACTCAGACCGCCAGTAACCAGTTTCAAACAAGCCGTGAAGCATTGGGCAAATGTCCATTTTGCGGCAAGGCAGTGATTGAGGGTAAAAAAGGCTACGGCTGCAGCGGTTACAAAGAGGGCTGCAAGTTTGTCATCTGGAAAGAGATTGCCGGCAAAAAGATTACCGCCAAACAAGCACAGGGTTTATTGCAAAAAGGCAAAACCGGCATAATTAAGGGTTTTAAATCCAAAGCCGGTAAAAGTTTCGAGGCAATTTTAGTGCTTGGACAGAACGGCAAAGTTGAATTTGAATTTAATAAAAAGAGAAGTAATCAACATATCTAACCAAAACATAATGGAATTCAAGATGCGCTTGTATAAAATAACCAAACTGAACGGCTTATCGCTATGGAAATAAGGTATAAGGCTATATCTGAAAACGACATTGAACTTAACTTGCCTGCCCAAACAGAGGTGGTGCTACGGGACCCTGGGAAGATGTTAAGAGGCTTGGCGACAGATTGACCGTCTAAGAGTAAAGGAATATCCGTTAAGAATAATGCCCGGAAATTGTCCGGGCATTGGCAACGCTAAATAACAAAAATTAATTTTCTATACGGGCTGCTTATTTGCAATATTTTCTAGGGCTAAGTTTCACGGCTTTGTAACAATTCCGGGTGTCGCCTCCAAAGAGCTAAAGCCCTTGAAAGACAAGGGATGTCGAATCACCTACTGTAAGGAGTAGGTGATTTTTGTTTTTGGGCGGCAAAGGACTGGCAGCAGGGGATTTTTCAGACGAAGTTAAACCTGCTGTGATTAATAAAATCCCCTGTCATTGGTAGAGTCCGCCAAAAATTATTTTTTGAGGGCTTTACTATGAGAAGTATGCTGAAAATATTTGTTGCCGGTGCGGTTGACCGAGGCTTTCTAAAGTCACATTTTGCCAATAATACATGCAAGGTATAAGGGCAGAAAAAAGCTCGCCAGCCTTATGCCAGCGAGCTTATTAATGTCTTGGATCACCTGGTCATTGGTAATAACCAGTTTGTTAGTCTAAAATCAAAAGGGTTTATTATATCCCTCAAGGTTCTTCCCAAATAATGCTCGAATTACTCAATTATAGCTAGAAATTATATATTATAATATATGATATGAACAGGTTTCACTCCCACGCATGGCCCCTGCGCCGGTTAAGTTACTTCTACAATATAACTTTTATTGGTCATTTTGGCTTTTGTAGAGGCTATACTTGCCTTATTTATAAGGTTTTCAATAACCTCATAACATTTTACTTCATTTCTGGCATATTTTCTTTGGCCACCACAGATGCCAGCCGATACAGTAGCGGGAACTCCGGCTTTTGAAGTCTCAATGGCTATTAAATCAATGATATCTTTTACCATTTTTTCCGCGCTACTTATTTTTTTTAAAGATACAAGCACAAACTCATCACCACCATATCTACAAACAAAGTCACAGTTAACTTCTGTTTTATCTTGAAAAACTTTTGCTATTTGCTTTAAACACCGATCACCATATATATGCCCATTTTTTTTATTTAATTGCCCAAAGTTATTTACGTCAAATAAAGCTACAGAGATTTCATGACCTTCGGAAAGTAACTTTGAAGCAACTTGGTATATATAACCGGAATTATATATGCCAGTTAATGGATCATATAGTTGGCCTAAACTTTTCATTATTATGGATTTGGTTATCATTCCGACTACTTTACCGCTTTCCACCACCGGCATGCGTTCTATTTTATATTCATGTAATAGCTCGGCTGCTTCCCAAATTGTATCATCCGGTTCACAAGAAATAACCGGGCTGCTCATTGAATCAGCCACTATCCGGTTGGGGTGGTGAAAACGCACATCTTTGGAGGTTATTATCCCGACTAAATTTTCACCTTCGATAACCGGCAGGCCGCCCACTTGGTGTTCCCGCATATATTCTGCGGCTTGTAAGACACTTTTCCCGGAGGTGATGGAAAAAACAGGGTTACTCATTATGTGTTTTACGTTATACATTTATATCAACTTCTTTAAATACAGAAACTGAGATTTCCAATTTGGCCTTTATCAAGGATTGTGTGCTGGTAAACTTCATACCTTCTTCAAGTATGGTTTTGATCAGCGTATCACGTGGCATCCAATTAAACAAACTGGTTCTTACAGCTATGGCTTCAATATCACTGTTTTCGATTAAAATTACCTCATATTGGCCCGGGGCAAGAGCTTCAATCATTCTGCGAGCGGCCTCTGGGCCGATTGGGGCACGTCTGCCTATAAGCAATAAATCCTGCATGGGTGGGAGATCAAATTCAGAGAAATGTATTTGTAAATTTGCCTTTTTACTACTAAAACTTTTTTTATTTTTGGAACTCATAGGTATAAACCTCTTTCCAATATTGTTTAAACAATATTGCTTAATGCCTTATGCCAAAAGTCAATCTCAGATGTTTGGGGAGGCTTTTTAATTAAGTCCAGAATGCATGATTCAAATGTTTGGACCAAATCAGGGGCAAATTGAAGGCCTTTATTACTGTTTAGTTCCAAAAGAGCATTGTTAAAAGTTTTAGGTTTTTGGTATGGCCTGGGACTTGTCATCGCATCAAATGCATCAGCAATTGCCACAATGCGTGCCAGTTTAGGTATGTTTCTTCCGGACAAACCCTCGTAACCTTTTCCATCCCACCGCTCATGATGATAAAGAATAATTGGTAAAAGATCATTGCATTCTTCAAAAGTTGATATCATTTTGGTACCTAACACAGTATGCTGTTTAACTATTGAAAATTCTTCGCACGATAGCTTTGTGGGTTTATTTAATATTCTTTCATCAATGCAACATTTGCCGATATCGTGAAGTAAAGCGCCTAAGGTAATTGTTTTTACCTCTTGGTAGGTGCAACCAGCATATTCAGCCGTTTTCATAGCAAGATAACATACGTTTAAAGAATGCATCATCAGGTCTTGAGGAAATCCTGAAAGTATGGTGTTGACAGTCTTTATATTAAAGTGCAAGTATTTCATCCCTCCACCGTGACACAAGACATATTCATCGATAAGAGGGGGGAAGTTATTAATATCATTTTTTCCCGCAACCTGGCAATCATAGCGCTATAAACAAGCTTTAGCACTTTAGACCCATGGCTTTGCGCCCTAATCTTTCGATGTAGTTTGCCTTTGTGAAACAGATATTAAAACCAAGCCAAGCATATTATATAACTACCGGATTGCATATTTCAACAAAAATAAACCATATGTTTATATTGGAGAAGATTGAGGGTTGAAAATGATTAAAAAGATTGTTGGGAAAAATATAAGGTATTACAGAATTCAACAAGGTTTTTCTCAAAAGGAAGTGGCTTCTTTAGTTGGGATTACGCCTTCCTATTGGGGGTACTTGGAAAGAGGACAGAAAAACCCTTCTATAGAGCTTGTTGCGATAATAGCAGAAATTCTTGGTGTTAAAGCCAACTTGCTTTTTGTTGAATCTCCAGCCGAGAACTTGCCGGAAGAATTTGTGCATTGCATGTATATGGTAAATAGCATGGGAAATAACCACATTGATTTTATATTGACTGTAATTAAAGCGTATATTGATTTGCAAAAAGAGCAAAAAAAAATAACTTAAATATTTATGCAATATAAGTCTTCTTAAATTTCCAACTTGTATCGTTTAAGCTTTTTGTAGAGTCCGGCCCTTGAAATGCCAAGCAGGGCCACCGCCTGGTTTTTGTTGCCATCGCAGGTTTTTAATGCATCAATGATGGCTTCGCGCTCAATTTCCTCGATTAATTGGTGCAGACCACCGCGATTGTTGAGTCCCCTGTATTTTTGTGCGCTTAATAAGTATAGGGGGAGGTGTTCCTTGTTTACAGTATTTCCTTCAAGAATATTAAAAGCCCTTTCAACGACGTTTTCCAATTCACGGATATTGCCGGGCCAGCGGTGGTTGCGAAGAATAGTCATGGCTTCCGGGTCTATCCCCGTCACCCGTAAACCGAATTGTTTATTGAACCTTTCAATGAAATGTTGCAACAATAAGTCCAGGTCTTCTATTCTTTCCCGTAAAGGCGGGATATTCAGGGAAACCACGTTGATCCGGTAATACAGGTCACTGCGAAATTCGCCTTTGGCCACCATCTCTTCAAGGTTGCGGTTAGTTGCTGCAATAACTCTTACATCAATTCGCTTGGGCTTAGTATCACCAAGTCGTTCGATTTCTTTCTCCTGAAGAACGCGGAGTAGCTTTGCCTGCATTAAAAGAGGCATATCACCAATTTCATCCAAAAAAATGATTCCCTTGTGCGCAAGCTCGAATTTGCCGGTATGTCCGCCCTTTTTGGCACCGGTAAAGGCCCCCTCTTTGTAGCCAAAAAGTTCCGACTCCAAAAGGTTTTCAGGGATCGCGGCGCAGTTAACCTTAATAAAAGGGCCGTGCTTACGCTCGCTCTCTGTGTATATGGCATGGGCAAAAAGCTCTTTGCCCGTGCCGCTTTCGCCCCTGATCAATATCGTGGACTGGTTTCTTGCCACCCGCCTGGCGGTTTTCTTTAAAGCAACAAAAGCCGGGTTCTTGCCGATAATCTGATCAAAAGTAAACTTGGAACGTTGTGCTCTTTTAAGCTCATCCTTATAAAAATCAAGCTGGTCATGCAAATTATTGATTTTTTCAGACAAGGCGTAAAGATCGGATATATTTTTAAAGGCAACGATACCCAGGGCGCCTACTATTTTATCATTTTTCTTGATTGGCAGCCTGTTTGCTATGATTTCATGGCCGTTTAAAGTTGTTACATAACCGTATTCCGGTTTGCCCGTTTCCATCGCTTTGGGAAAAATTGGGTTACCGTAAACCTTTTTAACATGCTGTCCGATAATTTCATCAACTTTTTTATTGAAAAAACTGGCAAATGCCTGGCTTGCCATAGTTATTATATAATCACGGTTAACCGCAACTATGCCGTCGCTGGATAACTCCAGGATATTGGTTAACATTTCTTTTAACTCGGTGATTTTTTCATTGTTTGTTGTTAGCTCATCGATAACATTTTGTATTTCGGTGACATCCTGAAAAACCGCCACCGCTCCCACTATCTTACCATTTACAATAATCGGATTTCGGTTGGAAAGATAGGTGCCGTTATTTAAAGATAACCGGGCGCCTGTTTGCGGCTGTCCGCTCTTTATAACTTCCAGCAATCCGGTGGTGGGAAAAAAATCCTTGACATGCCTGCCGACAATTTTTCCGGTCGGCAGTTCAAGGAATTTCTCCACCTGCCGGTTGCAGTAAATGATTATACCGGAACGATTTACTGCCAGAACTGCGTTACTGGTTGAATCGTAAATATTTTGCAATTTGATGGTAGTGCTTAATTCAACCATGCTTATTACCCCAGACCTTCTTGGATATTAGATTTTATAAACTAATGCCTTTATTCGACGATTCCAAAGAAAAAACCTGCCGGTGTCCAAATGAGCATGTTAATAAATGCAGATGTTAAAGGTCATGAAGTAAGATTATCAGAAGTTTTAAATTAAATTCATTTTGCGGGCTGCGGCCCGTAAATCGGCGCGGAAATCGGGATGAGCAATAGAAATCAGTTCCAGTGCCCTTTCCCTTGCTGTTTTACCCCGTAGCTTGGCGACGCCGAATTCAGTAACAACGTGATCGACATCGTTTTTAGAACAACTTGCCACTGCACCTTGCTGTAAAAATGGTACAATTTTAGAAATAGTGCCGTTTTTAGCTGTAGCATGAAGCGCGATGAATCCTTTGCCGCCGGGGGAGCGCAAACACCCTTGGGCGAAATCAGCTTGCCCCCCGGTGGCGCTGTATTGTTTAGGTCCAATAGTTTCCGATGCGCACTGGCCGAGCAGGTCAATTTCAAGGGTGGCATTTATTGACACCATCTTATAATTTTTGCCGATTACATAAGGATCATTTACATAGGAAACAGGGTACATTTCCACCATCGGGTTGTCGTTGAGGAAATTATAAAGTCTCCGGGTGCCGGCTGCAAAACTGCCGATAATTTTGCCGGGGTGTATGGTTTTTTTCCTGCCCGTAACCGCACCGCTTTCAACTAAATCCACCATTCCGTCGGTGATCATTTCCGTGTGGATCCCCAGGTCTTTTTTATTTACGAGAGCTTGGGCCACTGCATTCGGCATGCCGCCAATGCCCAACTGAATTGTGGAACTGTCCTCGATCATTTCCGCTATATATCCCCCGATGATTTTATCTTCTTCTGTTAATGGGGGGATAGGAATCTCCGGTATTGGAGCATTGTTTTCAATTACATAATCCACATCGGAAATGTGAATCAGGCTTTCCCCCCTGGTCCGGGGCATGTTCGGGTTGACTTCCAGTATAACTACCCTGGCTTCGGCGGCAGCAGTGGTGGTGTAATCAACGGACAATCCGAAACTGAAAAAACCTCGTTCGTCCATGGGGGATACCATCCCCATGAAAACATCCACCGTTATATATTCTTGAAAAAGCCTGGGGTAATCGTGAAAGTGGCCGGGCATAAAATCCGCCCATCCCTCGTTAACGGCACGGCGGTTAACCCCGCTGGTAAACCAGGACACGTGGCGGAAGCTCTTGGCCATCTCGGGGCTTAAGTAGTCGGCTTCTTTAAGCGGCAGCATCTGGTGCACCTTGACCCCTTTTAGTTCATTGTGTCTTTTGGCCATAGCTGTAACCAGGGCTCTCGGCTCTCCACATCCAAGGGGCAACGCTATATTGTCCCCGGACTTGATTACCTTAACCGCTTCCTCAGCTGTGACCAGCTTTTTGCTATATACTTCCCTTATTTTATTACGCTGTACGGGGTAAAGGACCAGTTTACGGGTGGCAGATACATGGGCCAGTTCTTGAAATAAGTCCACTGACATTTGGAATATTTCCTCCTATCAATAATTTTTGAATAATTTGATATAACCACAGTCGCAAAAGTTGTACCGAAAAGGATATAAAAGATTGCATTTTAACAGGCATGCGGTAAATTTATAAAAATAAAAATTAGATGTTTTAGGGAATGTTTAAGAATGATGTAAACTTTGTAGACTGTTAAAAGATAAATTTTGCCTTCCCGATAGGTTATTATAATAACCACAAGCCCGGTGTCTACGATGTAGATGTTGTTAACCAGGTAGGCATATTGTTTTAGTTTTGTAAGGTACTGATATTACAAATCCAGATCGGCATAGCCGGTAATAAAAAAAACTCTGAGTAAAAACCCAGAGTTTCTCTTATCACGCAACGGGTCTGCTGATAAACCTAAACGGAGGCGTAGAATGCCTACCTACTATACATACTATCCAGATAACTCAGACCGGTTTTGGTTTTGAAATATTTTTGTTTTATTGAGTTTACTTGTTCTTTTCTCAGGTCATCTTCAAAGATGTTGACCAGAAAATCAGCTTCTACCAGAATTTGAAAATCTATGTCATCTATTTTGGTATATGTATGATGGTTCCCGATTAAATAACAAATCCGGTAGATAAAATGTTGACTTAAATTAAACCCCTGTAAGAGATCCCGTGCTACAGGAGGCCCTTCGATTTGCTGGTACTTTCCGGCAGATGATGAGTATTTTTTTTCACTCTCTTTGATTCCTATATCATGTAAAATTGAGGCCAATTCAAGGATTTGTAGTTTTTCACCGGAAACGCCCTCCAACTCCCCTATGCTTTTGGCGAACGCATACACCTTAATGGCATGGTTAATACGCTTAATGTCACCATCAAAATAAAGGATCATTTTCTTGATCACACTACTTGCCATAGTTGCCACCGGCATCACCTCAATAAATCTTTTCAACGTTATAATTATTATAAAAAAAATCCAATTAAAATACAGTGATCCAAATCACTTTATCGGAAGTTTCGGCTGCATCTACGCCGGGGAACACTGAATTCACTGTTTTGGAGTCATACAAATCTGAACAGGGATTTTTCACTATAGACTGTTGTCAAATTCATTCATTTCTGCTACTATAAAAAAAATACCTGAAAAAAATAACTGCTAAGGTAGCAAATCATTCATGGAAGATTACTTTGGCGAAGAAGCCTTAAAAGTTCTGTTTGCAGAACTTTTAAGGCATTTTGTTTTTTTAGGAGGCAATTAAAAATGGCTTCCGTTCATTCATTATGTAAACAGTACACCAGTTTAGACAATGATGATATCTATGTAATTGAGCAGTTAAGTAATTACCTGAAGTATATTGCGGATTTAACCAGGGCTGATGTTTTTATTGACGTGCTGACTACAGATGACGAGGAAGCCCTTGTCGTGGCAGAGGCCAATCCTACTACTGCACCATCTTTATACACACAAAGTGTCGTTGGCGAACTGGCTTTTAAAAAAAATGAACCAGCTGTTTTTAATTCGTTTGAAACAAGCGGTCCTGTCTGGGAGGTAAAAGGAGTTACCCAGCAAGGCATCTCGGTTAAACAGTCGGTTATCCCGGTAAAAGGTCCCAAAGGCAATGTTGTTGCCACTTTAATTATGGAACAAGACATTTCTGAACAAATCCAAACCGTAGCCAAAGTCGAACTTTTATCCGAAACCACCGAAAAGTTAACTGCCGCGCTGCTTGACGTAGCTACGGTGGAAGAGGTTCTGCCGACAATTTTACAGGATGCTGTTATCATTACCAACAGGGACTATACCGTTTTATATGCCAATCCGCTGGCACAACAATTGCTACAAACTTCAAACCACCTGATTACTGGAAAAAAGTTAATGGATGTCATTCGGGATATGCCGGCTACAAATGAATTGGTGATAGATAACCGGGTGTATATATTAAAGCATGTTCCTATAAAAAAGAGTAACCAGCTGGCCAGTCATATCTTTATGCTCAGGGATGTCACTGAGTTGCATAAAAAAGAAAAAGAACTTATGGCAAAAGCCGCTGTAATTAAAGAAATTCACCATAGGGTCAAAAACAATCTCCATACCGTAGCCGGCTTATTAAGATTACAAATGAGGCGTTCAGATTCAGAGCAGGTTAAGAAAGCATTATCAAGCAGTATCAATCGAATTTCAAGCATTGCCTTGATTCATGAGGCTTTAACGGTGAAAGATATTCATTATGTCGATTTGCTGCCGCTTATTGAAAAAGTTGTCGGGCTTTCTATCCAAACCGGCGTAGATACCGAAGATATGGTAACGGTTAGAATCTCCGGCATGCCGGTGCAGCTGCCTTCGGAAATCGCCACCGGAACGGCCATGGTGCTGAATGAATTAATTCAAAACTCTTTGGAACATGGATTTGCTCACAAACGTGGTGGAAGCATTTATGTTTTTAAAACAGGTTTTACTACCAGCGGGTTTCCCTACTGGTGGGCATTTCTGTTAGGTTTATTGCAGGCTCAATGGACTTTTACCGGTTATGATGCTTCCGCCCATACTACCGAAGAAACCATTAATCCAAGGGTGAAGGCCGCCTGGGGTGTTTATCTTTCCGTGCTGATTTCAGCGGTCTTTGGTTACATTATGCTGTTCGTCATCACCAGCACCATCGGTAATGCCGAAGAAGTTGCCGGGGCCACCAACCCCTTTATCTACGTTGTTGAACAGTCCCTGGGCGGTGTGGCCGGTCGTGCCACACTCTGGATGGTGACCATCGCCATGTGGTTTTGCGGTCTCTCCTCCGTTACCTCAAATTCCCGTATGATCTTTGCATTTGCCAGGGACGGCGGGATGCCCAAATCTGAACTTTGGTCCAAAATCAGCAAAACTTACCGTACTCCGGCGCCGGCCATCTGGCTGTCTGTAGCCGTGGCCTTTTTGATAGCCGTTTACAGCGGCGCTTATTCTGTAATCGTTTCGATTAGCACCATCGGGTTATACGTCTCCTACGGCATCCCACTTTTCTTGAAACTGCGCGCGCAGTACGGCGGCAAATGGAAAGAACAAAATAACGGCCCGTGGAATCTGGGCAAATGGAGCAAAGTCGTAAATACCGTCGGGCTAATTTGGATTTTCTTTATCTGTATTCTATTTGTGTCTCCGCCCAACCAGTTAACCGGTTATACGCTTCTTGGCATGAGCGCGTTATTAGTGCTCTATTATCTGGTCAGCGTTCGCAAATGGTTTAAGGGACCAAGCTTCCAGGCTGACAGTCAAAAAATATATGCTTTGGAGCACGAGTTTCAACATTAGTCCCGGCAAAATATGAAACGAGGTTATATATAATGGGGTTTAAAACCACACTTTTAGGGCAAACATTCAGCTTTAAAACCGTGAAAGAGGTGCTGGCCAAAGCGAATGAAGAAAAATCCGGCGATGTTTTAGCCGGCATCGCCGCCGGTTCTGCGGCTGAAAGAGTTGCCGCCAAATATGTGCTCAGCCGGTTAACTTTGAATGAGCTAAGAAATAACCCGGTGGTTCCATACGAGACAGATGCCGTGACCAGGCTCATCGACGACAATTTAGACCGGGAAGTATTCTCCGCCATCAGTAATTGGACGGTGGCCGAACTACGGGAGTATATTCTTGACGATCATACCCCGGGCCAGGCCCTGGTCGGGTTAAGCCGGGGATTAACCAGTGAAATGGTGGCCGCGGTGACCAAAATCATGTCAAATATGGATTTGATCGTGGGCGCCGGCAAAATAAACATTCAGGCCACCGCCAACACCACCATCGGGGTGCCGGGGGCTTTGGCCTCCCGGCTGCAGCCCAATCATCCCACGGACAGTGTTGCCGGTATTCTGGCTTCAGCCGAAGAGGGTTTGTCTTACGGGGTGGGTGACGCCGTGATCGGCATCAACCCCGTGGAAGACAGCGTGGACAACATCAGCCGCATCCTGGAAGCCTTGCATGAGTTAAAAAACTATTGGCAAATTCCCACGCAAATTTGTGTGCTGGCTCACGTCACCACGCAGATGGAGGCCCTGCGCAGAGGAGTGCCATGTGACCTGGTATTTCAAAGTTTGGCCGGCACCGAGGCAGCCAATCGCAGTTTCGGCATCACCGTCCCGCTTTTGGAAGAAGCGTGTGAATTAGCGAAAAATAAGGGGACGGCAGCGGGTAACAACGTGATGTACTTTGAAACCGGGCAGGGGTCGGAACTGTCATCGCACAGTCATCACGGAGCCGATCAACTAACCCTGGAGGCCAGGTGCTATGGCCTGGCCAGGCACTTTAACCCCTTTCTGGTGAACACGGTGGTTGGCTTTATCGGACCGGAATACCTGTATGACGGCAGGCAAGTGATCAGGGCCGGACTGGAAGATCATTTTATGGGTAAACTCTCCGGCCTGCCCATGGGCGTGGATGCCTGTTACACCAACCACATGAAAATGGATCAAAATGACCTGGAGAATCTGGCCGTGCTGTTATCCGCGGCCGGGGTCAACTATTTTATGGGGATACCTATGGGTGATGACGTGATGTTGAATTACCAGTGCACCAGTTATCATGACATTGCTTCTTTGCGCGGGGTTTTGGGTCTGAAGCCGCTGCCGGCCTTTGAAAAATGGCTGGAGAAAATGGGCCTCATGCAGAACGGCCGGCTGACCCGCCGGGCTGGGGACCCGTCTATTTTTCAACGCTCCCGGGTTGGGAGGGTGGTTTCGTGAAATACCGGCATCATATTCCTGCCCCGCAGGACAGCGCTTACCTGCAGCAGTTGCTTCAGGCGACCCCGGCCAGAATCGGTGTTTGGCGGTCAGGTACCAGACCGCTGACTTGCGACTTGCTGAAATTCAGGGCCGACCACGCGGCAGCCCAGGACTCCGTTAACGGCACTGTCTCCGAAGAGTTGTTGGCCGGGCTGGACTTGCCGGTGTTGCAAACCATGGTCAGGGACAAGGATGAATATCTCACCAGACCGGACTTGGGGCGGAAACTCTCCACAACCGGCAAAGCCTATTTTCAGCAAAGCACTTCGGAAAAGCGGCAGGTGCAGCTGATTATCAGTGACGGCTTAAGTGCCCAGGCCATTGAGGCAAATTTATCAGACTTTTTACCGGCATTTCAGCTGGGTCTGGCCTATTACCGGATTAGCTGCCACAGACCTGTTTTCGTAAAATATGGCCGGGTAAGACTACTGGAAGATGTTGCTACTGTCGTTGCCGCCGAGGTGTTTGTCATTCTGATTGGCGAGCGTCCCGGCCTGGTCACGGCCAAAAGCATGAGTGCCTATCTTGTTTACCAGCCAACGGCCGACACGATGGATGCCGATTATCTGGTGTTATCCAACATTTACAGTGGAGGCACTCCTCCTGTGGAGGCCGCCGCGCAATTGGCCAGGATGGTAAACCATGTCATCCAGGTCAAGTCCAGCGGCGTGAGCTTAAAATTAATTACCCTGAAGGAATAATACTCATATGAGCAGCGATTATATCAGTCTTAACTCCATCGGTATAGATATAGGCACTACCACAACCCAGGTCATCTTCAGTCGTTTACAGGTGGCCAATACGCTGCCGCAGTATATGGCGCCGCGGCAGGAAATTGTCGGTCGCGAGATTCTGTACCGGGGCCGGATTCACTTTACTCCCTTGCTGGATCCCTTTACCATCGACCCCCAGGGTATCAAGGCTTTGGTGAACCGGGAATTCCGGCAGGCCGGACTGAATAAAACAGATATCCATACCGGAGCTGTCATTATTACGGGACAAAGTGCCAAAAAAAAATAACGCTGCCGAAATAGTCCATTCCCTGGCTGATATCACCGGCAATTTCGTTGCAGTCACCGCCGGCCCCCATATCGAGTCGTTATTGGCCGGTAAAGGGGCCGGGGCTGCCGCCAGGTCCAAACAAAACGGCACCATCATAGCCAACATTGACATCGGTGGCGGGACATCCAACATTGCTGTGTTTAATAACGGTAATCCCATCGATTCCTGCTGTCTGATATCGGGGGGAGGTTGTTAAAGGTTAGTCCGGACGGAATTGTTACCGCCATTGCAGAAGAATTAAGCCCTTTGATTAAGCTCCTGGGCTTAAATATTCGTCCGGCTGCACCGGTGACCAGGCAGCAATTACAACAATTGACCGGGGCTTTGGCCGCCACCATTCGTCATGTTTTTTTAGAACCTTACAATGAGCATGTCAAGCTCTTTCTGACTACGGAAGGTTTGCGTTTAAACTATCAGATCAATGAAATTACCTTTTCCGGCGGCGTGGCCGATTTTATTTATCAACCGGTCACGCCCCAATCGATTTCCGAAATTTGCCGTTATGGTGACATCGGGCCTTTACTGGGCGCAGCTGTACGGGATGCCTTTAACCAATTCCCGGCACGGTGCGGCAAGCCGGTGGAGACCATCCGGGCCACCGTGATCGGTACCGGGATTCAGTTTGTGCAGCTTAGCGGCAGTACCATTTTAATCAACCGGAACCTGTTGCCGCTGAAAAACATTCCGGTGTTAAGAATTAACGATTTATCAGACCAACAACCCGTTATCCGCGCTATCACCACATTGGTTAAAGAGACCAGTCCGGCGGGCCTGGCCTTAGCCCTCAATAAAAATGCCCTTGGTTCCTTTGCTGACATCTACCGTGCAGCAGAGCGACTCAAGAGCATATTTAAAGCCACCCGGATGGAAAACCTACCTTTCATTATTATTACCGAAAACGATTGTGCCCTGGCCCTTGGGCAGACCATCGGGATTCTGACCAATAACTCCAAAATCATGTGCATTGATCAGGTTGTCGTTGACGAGGGCGATTATATAGACATTGGTTTTCCTATAGATGATCAGGCCGTACTGGTTATGATAAAAACTCTTGTTTTTTAACATTCCGTATTGAATCTTTACAGATATGCGGTAAATTTATGTAAAATAAATAAAATTACATATTTTAAGGATGGTTAAGAAAGATGTAATCTTTGTTTATTAGGAGGTATAAAAATGTTTCATAAATTTACCGGAATACAGTGAAAGTTGCAGTAAGTGAAGGAGTTCAGGTGGCCGGTAACGCCGGCGCTTCCCTGCAGCAGATCATTAAAGCGGTGGAAAAGAACAAGGCAATGATACAAGATATCGCGACCGGTGTCAAACAGTCCAATCAGGGTACACAGCAGCTTACCGCCGCCAGTGAACAGATTGCTACCACCGTGCAGCAGGTATCCAGTTCCGCTCAGGAGCTGGCCGATATTGCCGCCGAACTGCAAAACACCGTGGTAAAGTTTAAGGTTGATGCCTGAATGAAACCCCGGCAGGCGAGGCACATACGCCGTATTACCTATGTTCTCCGTTAAATAAAATAATAGAACGATACTTTGTAAAAGAAAAACCGGCATAAGACCGGTTTTTCTCTTTTATAGAGGGAAGTTTAAAAAACGAGGCTATTTGGACTAAATTTTCGGTTTAAAATAGCTATCAATTGTTTTTTCAGCAAGTCGCTTGGCGGTATTGGCCTGGGCGGTTAGCATCAAAACGGTAAGAAAAACCTCGGCCAGATCCCGGTAGGATTTTTCCCTTATATTGCCGGCCTTTTCTTTAATTAATAAAAACTTTTCATTGAAAGTACTGTAAAACTCTTTAAACTCGCTTTCCTTTAATTCAAGATACGTTGCATAAATATCTTCCAAAGGAATAATATCATCTTCCCGGTTCGCAATATCATAAGCCCGTAATCATGGCAGCGTTCTTAACCGTATTCGGTGGAGTTGGGATTATAGGGCTAAACTATCTGCAACTGGGCATAATTGTCACCCTGACAGCGGCATTAGCTTCCGCCTTGCTGGTTTCCTTTTTAATGTTCAGATATATCCTGGTACCACTTTATAAAGCCCAAACAAGCGCGGTATCGCAACAAGACTTAATCGGCTCGCTGGCGACGGTGAAACTGCATATGCACAGCAACAGTGTTGGGAGAATCATTTATGTAGTCAACGACAATACATATACCGCACCAGCCAGGTCAGTTGATGGAGCAGAAATACCCGCCGGGTCCAAAGTGGTAATTGTGGATATCGAAAAAAACGTTTTTAAGGTATCCAAAATATAAAGGAGGAATGTGCATGTTCTTTACAGCAGCGATTATTGTCGTAGTAATTATCCTTCTGTCCTTAAGTATAGCCACCATGTGGAAGAAGGTGCCCCAGGATAAAGCCCTGGTCATTACAGGTTTAAAAAAGAGGGTTATTTCAGGTGGCGGCGGCTTTGTTATACCGCTGTTGGAACGTTCCGACAGAATATCGTTGGAAAATATGAAGATCAGTGTTGAAACCAGGGGCGCGTTGACCGAACAAGGCGTGGATATCAAAGCCGACGGTGTGGCTGTAATTAAAGTCAAATCAGATAAGGAATCCATCCTATCAGCATTGGAGCAATTCAACACCGGGAAGGAACCGGATACAATAGCGGTGATAAAAGATACCGCAAAAGACGTTTTAGAAGGTAAGTTGCGGGAAATAATATCTAAACTTACCGTTGAGGAAATATACAAAGATCGTGAAAAGTTCGCCTCCCAGGTGCAGGAAGTCGCAGCCGTTGATCTGGCCGAAATGGGTTTGGAGATCAAGGCTTTTACCATCAGAGATATTTCAGATGACAACGGCTACCTTGAAGCACTGGGCAAAAAGAGAATAGCTGAAGTTAAACGCGACGCGGATATAGCAGAAGCTGAAGCGCTTAAAGAAACGCACATCAAAACCGCTGAAGCCAACAGGTTGGGTGAGGCGGCCCGGTTAGTCGCCGAGACGCAAATAGCCGAAGCTACCAAGGAAAAGGAATTAAAGGTTCACCAGTACAGGCAGGAGCAGGAAACGAAAAAGGCGAGCGCCGACCTCGCTTATGATATTGAAGCAAGCAAAGTACAGCAAAATGTTGAACAGGAAAAAATGCAAATTGAAATTGTTAAGAAGAAGAAGGAAATTGAGTTGGCTGAGCAAGAGGCGCTGCGCAGGGAAAGGGAACTTCAGGCTACTATTAAACTGCAGGCCGACGCAGAAAAATACAGCCAGGAAAAACAGGCTGAAGCTGTTAAATTCAAGAGCATCCAGGACGCGCAGGCCAAAGCGGAAAGCATCAAGCTTCTCGGTGAGGCCAATGCCCGGGCTAAAAAGATTGAAGGTGAAGCTGAAGTTGAAGTAATTCGCAAGAAGGGTGAAGCGGAGGCTGAAATATTGCTTAAAAAAGCCGAAGCATTCAAACAATATAATGATGCAGCCATAGCGCAAATGATTATTGATAAGCTGCCTGAAATCGCTAAAAGCATTGCTGAACCTCTGGCCAAGGTTGAAAAAATTGTCATCGTGGATTCCGGCGGCGGCCAGGGCAAAGGAGCAGCTAAAGTTTCGGGGTATATCACCGATATTTTATCAACTTTGCCTGAAACGGTTAAAGGTCTGACTGGATATGATTTAATGGATCTCTTTAAAAAAGGGATACCCGGCGGCACAACCAAGGAAAATAGTTTTTCTGTTAAAGACACTAATCATCATCAATTGGTTGATACCAAAGCCAACTTATAATACTTAAAAAAGATGCTTCGTTATCACGAAGCGTCCTTTTTAATCACTTGTGGGGAACCACCGCCTTCAGGCATACTTTTTTCATTATCTGCCGGCTGACTGTAAAAGTTAACTGTACCTGCATATTTATTATTAATTTTGCCAGTGGTATAATTATATAGTGTAAGGCCAGTAAAATGAATAAAAAGAAGTCATTTGGGGTGCCGCAAGGCTGAGAGGTAATAATGCCAACCCATTGAACCTGCTCTGGGTAATGCCAGCGAAGGGAAATGTAACAACGCCATTTGTACACTCCGAGCAGGGGTGTTTATTTTTTTACGGCCGGCAAACAGCATACGAGCATAGGAGTGATAAAGATGATCGGCAAGGTTAATGATGATTTTTAAAAAAGCTATTCTTCCGGAAACAGGCGCTTTAAACCCCGAGGTGATAGTTGGGCCGAGCATGGGGGGTGCTCACCGTTGATCCGGAACAGGCAGGGTCTTTACTAACAGCTTATGAAAAAGCCGGTATACCGGCTCTGCCGTTATCGGAAAAGTGGTACCACGGGCGGAGAGGCGCCGCTGGGTTGAAGACGACGGTAGGGAACAAGACTTGCTGCCGCCGCGGGTGGATCGCTTTTGGGAAGCTTTCTTTGGGGCACTGGCTCAAGGTTAGGTGTTAACAGAATCAATTAATTGCATAGGAATAGGGAGGGAAAAAAGTGATCAAAGTCTTGACCATAGCCGGTTCCGATTCCTGCGGCGGGGCCGGGATTCAGGCCGACCTGAAAACCTTCAGCGCTTTGGGCACTTACGGTATGAGCGTAATCACGGCGATTACCGCTCAGAATACCAAAGGTGTATTTAATGTCCGGGAATTGGATCCGGAAATCATCAGGGATCAGATAAGCGCTGTATTCGAGGACATTCAGGTAGATGCCGTTAAAATCGGCATGGTTTCCAGTGCAGCTATTATTGAGACCATCGGGGAATCGCTGCTCAAATATAAGGCCCAAAACATCGTTGTTGACCCGGTAATGGTCTCCAAAAGCGGCTGCGCCCTTCTACAGCCGGAAGCACGGGAAGCATTGATAAGAGTGCTTTTACCTTTAGCAGAGGTGGTTACTCCCAACCTTTTTGAGGCGGAGGTCATTACCGGAGCAAAAATATCAACCCTGAATGAAATGGAAAAGGCAGCCGTGGCCATTAACAGGCTGGGGGCGAAGCATGTGGTAGTCAAGGGCGGGCACCTAAAGGGTGACGCTATTGATGTCCTCTATAGCGAAAAAACTTTTCACCATTTTGGGAGTGGTAGGGTAGCCACCCCTCACACTCACGGTACAGGCTGCACTTTTTCTTCAGCTATCGCTGCCTCCCTGGCCAAAGGCTACCCGGTGGAAGAAGCTGTGGCAAAGGCCAAGGAATACATCAGCGGGGCGATTGCTCATTCTTTCCCGCTGGGCCGGGGTGTGGGACCAACCCATCACTTTTACCGGTATTATAAGGATAGTGACGAGAGGGTGGGAAGCAATGAAATGTGATTATAGTTTATACCTGGTCACCGACCGGGCCGTTCTTGGAAGCCGGGATCTGTGTCAAGCCGTAGAGGACGCCTTGCGCGGGGGGGTAACCCTGGTGCAACTCAGGGAGAAGGAAACCTCCAGCCGGGATTTTTACCAAATTGCCCTGGCTCTTAAAGACCTTACCGTCAAATATCAGGTGCCTTTAATCATCAATGATCGCCTGGATATCGCCCTGGCTGTCGACGCCGGCGGTATCCATATCGGCCAAGAGGATTTGCCTCTTCAGGTGGCCCGGCGTATTCTGGGGCCGGAAAAAATAATAGGTTATTCTGTTTCCAACATAGAGGAAGCAGTGTATGGGGAAAAATACGGGGCTGATTACCTGGGGGCCGGTCCTGTTTACCATACCACAACCAAGGTTGTCACCATCCAACCTTTGGGTGCGGAAGGGCTGCGGGACATTAAAAAGTCGGTGTCCATCCCTGTTGTAGGCATCGGCGGCATTAACCTGGATAACGTGAAGGAAGTTAAGAAGTCCGGTGCAGACGGGGTGGCCATCGTGTCGGGCATTCTGGGCAGCCCGGACCCGGGCCGGATTTCCGGGGAGCTGTGTGCTGCCTGGCAAGAGGGCTAGGGAAGGGGGAAACCGGTGAAGAGAACATTCTTCGTTGACTTTGACGGCACCATTACCAAAAGGGATACCAGCGAGGCTATGGTAGCTGCTTTTGCCGGCGAAGGCTGGCAGCAAATCAATGAACTGTGGGAGAAAAGGGAAATTTCAACTGAGGAATGCGCCAACAGGACTTTCAAGCTCTTTCGGGCCACCTTGGATGACCTGCGGAATCTGCTGGATACCATAGAAATAGACGAGGGCTTCGGGTCCTTTGTCAATTACTGCAAGAAAAACAGCCACCCTGTTTATATCCTAAGCGATGGCTATGACTTTTGCATTGAATATATCCTTAAAAAGTATGGTTTTAAATTACCTTATTTCGCTAATAAGCTGGTGTATGAAAAGGAGTTCCGCATTTCCTGCACCTACTATAATCAGGAGTGTGGTTTATGCGGCACCTGTAAACGCTCGCTGATGGAGCGTTTGACGGTGCCGGGCAGCCAGACGGTTTACGTGGGGGACGGTATTTCCGATACGTGCCCGGCCGGTTACAGTAACCTCGTTTTTGCCAAAGGAAAGCTGCTTGAGTACTGCTTGGCCGAGGGTATTCCGGCCTTACCCATCGCCAGTTTTGTCGACGTATTGGAAAAGCTGAGTTAGAATACAAAAAAGTCATGACCTCTATTGTTAAGAAAAATTTATCATATTGATTTTTTATTACTTGAGCTTTATAATCTTTATCATAACATAACACAAATAAACAATGTTGTACCTTTTGGCAAAGATGCCCCCACACAGAGGATAAACCACTGTGCGGGGGTTTTAACTTTTTATGGGGGTTAATCATATGCAAAATGAAATAAAAAAACAACACTTTAAACCGGCTCCCGCTATTGTCGATACCACTCTAAGGGACGGCGAACAGGCGCCGGGAGTTGCCTTCACCCTGCATGAAAAAGTGACTATAGCAAAAATGCTGGATTTCCTTGGAGTTGAGGTTATTGAAGCAGGAGTTCCCGCCATGGGCACCCTTGAACAGGCAGCGGTAAGGGCTATTGCCAATTTAAACTTGAACGCGCGGGTATCTGTATGGAACAGGCTTTTGCTGGCAGATCTTAGAGCTTCCATAGCCTGTGGCGTGCGGGAGGTACATATTTCAGCGCCGGTATCGGAACTGCACATAATAGAAAAATTGGGTAAAAGCAGGCAATGGGTCATGGATTGTCTGGTAAGGGCTGTACGTTATGCCCGTGATTATGGCTGCCGTGTTTCAGTGGGAGCCGAGGACGCCTCCAGGGCGGACTTCAGTTTTTTGCTGGAGTACGCTCTGCTGGCCCAGGAAGCAGGTGCGGAAAGGTTGCGCTTTGCTGATACCGTTGGCATTATGGAGCCGTTTAACACCCGCAGGGTGATAAGCATGCTGGTAGAAAAACTTGATATTCCGGTTGAGTTTCACGGGCATAATGATTTCGGCCTGGCCACAGCCAACAGCCTGGCTGCTTTTGCCGCCGGCGCCGGGTACATTAGTACTACTGTCGGCGGGTTGGGGGAGCGGGCAGGAAACACCTGCCTTGAAGACATGGTTATGTTGTTCAAAGAATGCGTAAGCCCCCGTAGCGGAGAATTCAAGCCGGGTATTCTAACTATACTGAGCAAGTATGTTGCCGGGGCGGCCAACAGGACATCTTTAAAATACCGGCATTATTCCGGAGACGTTATTATCCGTGCCGGAGAGGGCTAAAAGCACTGTGCAGCAAGGATATTTTAATATGCTGGTAAAATATGATTAAGCTTTATTTAGTATTGATTAATTAGTGATATAATATAATAAAACAAACATTGCCTTATGGGTATTTACTAATTAAATATTATGATAATTTTAATTTTAACAAAATAAGTTTATTTAAAATAATACTTGATTTTTGCTTGATATAGTATTATTATAATTAATATAACCAGGTACGTTGTTGTGCCACATAAATGGCAAGGACGCCGGTAATGATGCCGGTGCTTTATTATTTATTTTTATTATTAATTTTGAAAGAGGATATGCCTTCTTTATAGGTGCAATGGATGAATGTTCACAAAGTTTATTCTAAATTAATAATATGCGGTACATTGTTGTATCGAAAGGGATTGGGCGATGGCGCCGGTATTATTACCGGCGTCTTAACATTATAGGGGAAATTCCTCATATCTTGTTGGCAATCTTCCCTTGATTAACATTGTAGTAAACTATGCATTGAGGCATTAACAGTCGTTTTGGCTGTAAGTGCCTCTTTTTTTATAACAATATGGGGGGATGAAAAGATGAGACAAATAGCTATTTACGGCAAGGGTGGTATAGGCAAGTCCACCACCACCCAGAATACCGTGGCTGCCCTGGCTGAGTTGGGCAAAAAGGTAATGGTGGTGGGTTGTGACCCCAAGGCCGACTCCACCAGGTTATTGCTGCACGGCCTGAACCAAAAAACCGTCTTGGATACCTTGCGGGACGAAGGTGAAGACATTGACCTTGAAGACATTATGCGTTTGGGTTACGGCAATACCAAATGCGTGGAATCCGGGGGGCCCGAACCGGGTGTTGGCTGCGCCGGCCGGGGTATCATTACCTCCATCAACATGCTGGAATCGCTGGGGGCCTATACGCCGGACCTGGATTACGTGTTTTATGACGTGCTGGGTGACGTGGTTTGCGGCGGGTTTGCCATGCCCATTCGGGAAGGCAAGGCACGGGAAATCTACATCGTGGCCTCGGGTGAGATGATGGCCATGTACGCCGCCAACAATATTTCCAAAGGGATAAAAAAATTTGCTGATTCCGGCGGCGTGCGGCTGGGCGGGATCATCTGCAACAGCCGCAAAGTAGACAACGAACATGAACTGTTAAAGGCTTTCGCTGAAGAACTTGGTTCACAGCTAATCCACTTCGTGCCCCGGGACAACATTGTGCAGCGGGCCGAAATCAACAAGAAAACCGTTATTGATTATGACCCCACGGTGCCCCAAGCCGACGAGTACCGGACCCTGGCAAGGAACATAGACGGCAACGACATGTTTGTAATTCCCAAGCCAATGACCCAGGATCGACTGGAAGAACTACTGATGACCTACGGCATCTTGGATTAAGAGGAAAAGGAGTGATTGCCAATGTTAATGATCAGAGCCATTGTGCGCCCTGAAAAAACCAATACCATCCTGGCCGAATTAAACAGCGCCGGGTTTCCCGCAGTAACCAGGATTGACGTGGTGGGCCGCGGTAAACAGCGAGGAGTGAAAGTAGGTGAAGTGGTTTACGACGAGATACCCAAGGATATGTTGATGCTGGTGGTACGGGATGATAAGGATAAGGAAGATGTGATCAGCATCATTTCCAAGTACGCCAAAACCGGCGAAAAGGGCGCCTTTGGCGATGGTAAGATTTTCGTCACCCCGGTTGAAGAGGCTTATACAATCAGCAGCGGTACCAAGGAGTTGTAAGCGGAATGGGGGCACACTTCTCTTTAGGGCCTATCTCTGGGGTCGGAGGAATGCCCCCGGCGATGAAAGGGGATACACCTCCCCTATGGAGCCGGGTTCCGGGGTTAATGTTCCAAATTAAAGGAGGACTAACATGAAGGAGATTATCGCCATTATCCGGATGAATAAGGTTAATGTCACCAAAAAAGCCCTGGCGGATATCGGGGTTTGCGGCCTGCACGCCATGAAGGTGATGGGCCGGGGTAAGATTCACGTAGACCTGTCACTTCTGAACGATATGGGCGCTACCGAGGAAATAGCCGGTATTGTCAGTGAAAGCCTGTCCAAGGGCAGCAGGCTTATTCCCAAGCGTATGCTTAGCATTCTGGTTCAGGATAACGAGGTTGATAAAGTTGTAAACACTATTATAAGCGTCAACAAGGAAGGCAATAAGGGTGACGGCAAAATATTCATCTGCCCCGTCTTGGACGCCGCGCGGGTTAGAACCGGCGAACGGGGCGAGGCGGCAATTTAATGAAAGGGGACACACCTCCTTCGGAGGAATGTCCCCAAATTAAGGGAGGTGGATAATTTTGGCTATTAATGAAAAAATGCTGGAAGAGATTCTCAATAAATATCCCGCCAAAGTGAAGCGTAATCGTAAAAAACATATCCTGATCAGAGACTCCGCCCTGGAAACTCAGGAGATAGAAGCCAACACCAGAACCATCCCGGGGATTGTCACTAACCGCGGCTGTGCCTTCGCCGGCTGCAAGGGTGTGGTACTGGGGCCGCTCAAAGACATGGTGCACATAGTGCACGGCCCCATCGGGTGCGCTTATTACAGTTGGCTGACCCGGCGCAACAAAGCCAGGGCCGATGAGCCGAAAAAAAATTTCCTGGCTTACTGTGTATCAACGGATATGCAGGAAAGCGACATCGTTTTCGGCGGCGAAAAGAAACTGGCCCGGATGATCGACGAGGTGGTGGAAATATTCAAGCCCAACGCTATTACTATCTCCGCCACCTGCCCTGTGGGTCTTATCGGTGACGACATCCAGGCGGTGGCCAAGGCGGCCCGGGCCAAGCACGGCCTGAACATCACAGCTTACAGCTGTGAGGGTTATAAGGGGGTCAGCCAGTCTGCCGGCCACCACATTGCCAATAATGGACTGATGGAGAATATCATCGGCGAGGGTGACTGGGAGGAGCCGCCCAGCAAGTATACCATCAATATCCTGGGCGAGTACAACATCGGCGGCGACAGCTGGGAAGTTGAACGGATCTTGAACGAGATCGGGTACGAGGTCCAGGCGGTAATGACTGGCAACGGCTCTTATGAAAAGCTTAAAAACGCCCATGTGGCGCAGCTGAACTTGGTGCAGTGCCACCGGTCCATCAACTATATAGCCACCATGCTGGAAACCAAATACGGCACTCCCTGGCTGAAGGTTAACTTTATCGGCATTCGGGCCACCATCGAATCGCTGCGCAACATGGCCCGGTACTTCGGGGACGAGGCCCTGATCAAGCGTACCGAAGAGGTTATCGAGAAGGAACTGGCTGAGATTGAGCCGCAACTGGAGCCTTACCGGAAAATTTGCTCGGGTAAAACCGCCTTTTGCTTTGTGGGGGGGTCCCGCGGCCACCATTACCAGGGATTGTACGAGGAACTGGGTGTGACCACGGTGCTGGCGGGCTACGAATTCGCCCACCGGGACGATTACGAGGGCCGGGACGTATTGCCGAACATTAAAGCCGACGCTGACAGCAAAAATATTCCCGATCTGCACGTAACTCCGGACGAGCGGCGCTACCGGCTGAAAATACCGGCGGAGAGGATGGAGGAGCTAAAGCAGGAGATTCCGTTGAGCAACTACAAAGGGATGATTGACGATATGACGGACGGCAGCATTGTAGTTGACGATTTGAACCATTATGAGACCGAGGAATTTATTAGAATCCTTAAGCCGGATATCTTCTCCTCGGGGATCAAGGATAAGTATATTCCTCAAAAAATGGGTATTCCCACCAAGCAGCTGCACAATTATGATTACAGCGGTCCTTACGCAGGGTTTCGGGGTGCGGTGAACTTTGCCCGTGATGTGGCCATGGGATTTGCCACTCCAACGTGGAACTTCATTATGCCGCCTTGGAAAAACCAGCCGCTGCTGGAGGGCACCGTTGAGGATTGTACGGCTAATACATGCGTTGAGGAGGTAGCGACATAAAATGTTGGATTGTACGCCCAAAGAACTAATTAAACGCACCGGCGGGGGGATTAACCCCGCCAAGACCTGCCAGCCCATCGGGGCTATGTACGCCGCCCTGGGCATCCACAATTGCATGCCCCACAGCCACGGCTCCCAGGGCTGCTGCGCCTATCACCGCTCGCACTTGACCAGGCATTTCAGGGAGCCGGTAATGGCCACCACCAGTTCGTTTACCGAGGGCGCCTCGGTGTTCGGGGGCGGCGGCAATCTGAAAACCGCCATCAAAAACGTGTTTGCCATCTATAATCCGGATGTAATAGCGGTGCATACCACTTGCCTGTCGGAGACCATCGGGGACGATATACCTACCATCATCAAGGGCGCTGAGATTCCTGAAGGTAAACTGGTAATCCATGCCAACACGCCCAGCTACCAGGGCTCGCATATAACCGGCTTCTCCAACATGGTCAAGGGCATGGTTGCCTATCTGGCGGAAGCAACGACGGACGAGAAAAAGGAGCAGGTGAACATCATCCCCGGTTTCGTAAATCCCGGGGACATGCGGGAAATCAAGCGGCTGGCGGGCAAGATGGGTGTCAGGTTCATCATGTTCCCTGATACTTCAGGGGTGCTGGACTCCCCCATGACCGGCAAGTTTGAAATGTTCCCCGCCGGCGGCGCCAAAGTGGAGGATATCCGCGACTCGGGCAACTCCAAGCTTACCATTGCCTTGGGTTATTACGCTTCAAGCGACGCCGCCCACTTGCTGGAGCGGAACTGCCGGGTGCCGGCTCTTACCCTGAAAACACCGGTTGGGATTAAGGCAACTGATGATTTTCTGATGACGCTGCGGGGCAAGTTTGTCCGTGAGATACCTTATGAATTGGAGGAGGAGCGCGGCCAGCTGGTTGATGTAATGACCGATAATCACCACCATTTTTACGGAAAGAAAGTGGCAATTTTCGGTGACCCGGATATCCTCACCGGGCTGACGGAGTTCGTTTTAAGCTTGGGTATGCATCCGCTGCACGTGCTTACCGGTACTCCCGGCGGCATTCTGACCGGCTCGGGTATATTTGAAAAGGAAATTAAGGCCATGCTGGCGGCGGCCGGCTTGGAGGGCCGGGTTAAAGCGGCGGGCGACCTGTTCGAATTGCATCAGTGGATCAAGAACGAGCCCGTGGATCTTTTGCTGGGCAACACCTACGGGAAGTATATCGCACGGGCGGAAGACATTCCTTTCGTGCGGGTGGGGTTCCCTATTCTGGACCGGGGCATCCATTCTTATCTGCCCATTGTCGGTTACCGGGGCGCCATGCGGCTGGTAGAGATGATCGGCAATGCCCTGTTGGACCGTAAGGACCGTGATGCTGCGGATGAAGATTTCGAACTGGTGTTGTAAAGGAGCAGGAATTCAGAATCCAGAATTCAGAATGGGAACTAATTATAATTCTTCTTCCTTGTTCATTTTGGATTCTGACTCCTGGCTCCTGAATTCTGGCTTCACAGATTAGCGGTTTAGGATTTTGGTTCCGGCTTTAGTTTTAAGGAAAGATGTGATAAAAATGGCGGGAGCTGTAAAAAATGAAAATTTGATATTGGAAAGGGAATCTTCCATTCTGATCAAGGGACGGCAGAGGAAAAGCCGGCTCAAGTGTGACACAGACAGCATTGCCGGTTGTGTCAGCCAGCGGGCCTGCGTTTACTGTGGGGCCAGGGTTGTATTGAATCCGGTAACCGACGCCATCCACCTGGTGCACGGGCCCATCGGCTGTGCCAGCTATACCTGGGACATCAGGGGCAGTCTCAGCAGCGGTTCGGAACTATACCGCAACAGTTTTTCGACCGACCTGAAGGAGAACGATATCATTTTCGGCAGTGAAAAAAAACTGGCCGGGGCCATTGACGAACTGGTGCAAAAGTACCGGGCCGAACTGGTTTTTGTGTATGCCACCTGTGTGGTGGGCGTAATTGGTGACGACCTTGAAGCAGTTTGTAAGGCTGCGTCTAAAAAGCACGGCATCAAAGTTATACCTGTTCAATCCAGTGGTTTTATCGGAAATAAGTCAGCAGGTTACCGGGCGGCCTGCGATGCGCTGCTGCGTCTCATTGAGCCGCCGGGGGGAGCTAAGCGACATACAAAAAAAATTAACTATCTGGGAGACTTTAATCTGGCTGGTGAGGCCTGGATTATCACCGGTTACCTCAGACAAATCGGCGTGGAAATAAACGTGGTCTTCACCGGGGACAGTAACTACCATAACTTACAAAAAGCCCCAGAGGCCTCGCTGAATATCATCCAGTGCGCCGGCTCCATGTCTTACCTGGCCCGGCGGATGGAGGAACTTTACGGCATACCTTCCCTGCAGGTCTCATTCCTGGGGTTGGAGGATACCTCGGCGTCACTGCGCAACATTGCTGCTTTTTTCAATGATGCCAGGATGATGAACCTGGCGGAGGAGCTTATAGAACGGGAAACCGGTGCGTTCAGACCGCAGATTGAGCGTTACCGGGAAAAACTGGAGGGCAAAAAGGCGGCTGTCTACGTGGGCGGCGGTTTTAAGGCCATTTCATTAATTAAACAGTTCAGGGAAATAGGCATTGATGTGGTCATGGTGGGTACCCAAACCGGCAGGGAAGAGGAGTACCGGATACTGCATGATCTGGCCGATGACGGGACTGTCATCCTGGATGACGCCAACCCTTCCGAACTGGAACGGTTTATGATTGAAAAAGGGGCTCACCTGCTGGTAGGAGGAGTTAAAGAAAGACCCCTGGCCTATAAACTGGGAATGGCCTTTATTGATCATAACCACGACCGCAAGCACCCTTTGAGCGGCTATGTGGGCGCGGTGAACTTTGCCCGTGAGGTTTACTCCACGGTTTGCTCACCGGTTTGGAAATATGCCCGGGAGATATGAGGTGAAATCTATGGCGCGAGAAAAAACGACATACCGAATGGTTAATGAAAATCCCTGCAATATGTGTATGCCCATGGGGGGTATCCTGCCCTTCAAGGGGATTGAGGAGTCCATGGTGATCATCCACGGCTCCCAGGGCTGCAGCACTTACATGCGTCGTCACATCGCCGAGCACTATAATGAACCCATCGACGTGGGTTCCTCCTCTTTAAACGAAAAAGGAACGGTTTACGGTGGGGCCCAGAACCTGTTTCAGGCACTGGACAATATCCGTAAGGTATACAGACCACGGTTGATCGGCATACTCACTTCCTGCCTGGCGGAAACCATCGGGGAGGACGTGGAGGGGATCGCCCGGTATTACTTGAAGCAGCGAGGTCTGGAGGGAATATCCCTGGTTGCCGTTTCCACTCCCGGCTACGGGGGCACTCACAGTGAGGGGTACTGGCTGGCGGTGAAAAAAATTGTGGCCGGCCTGGCTGAGACTACGGGAAAGCATGGCGGCATAAATGTCATAGTGCCCAACCTTAGTCCCGCCGATATCCGGGAAATCAAGCGTATCCTGAACTTGATGGGGGTACGGTACACACTGGTACCGGATATATCCGATACCCTGGACCGGCCCATTGCCAGGCCTTACACCAAAATTCCCCCGGGAGGTACTTCAATTGAGTCCGTCCGCCGTATGCCGGGCGCAGCGGCCACCATTCAATTTGGTGTGACGGTGGAGGAAAAGCTCTCCCCGGGCCACTATTTGCAATCAGAATTCGGGGTGCCCCTGTATAACCTACCGGTGCCCATGGGTGTTGAGGCCACGGACAGGTTGGTAGACCTGCTGGCGCAATTGAGTGGAAACAGCGCGCCCCAGATACTGAATATGGAGAGGGGCCGCCTGCTGGACTGTATGGTTGACTCGCACAAATACAATGCGCTGGGCAGCGGCGCCTTGTTCGGTGACCCCGAATTGGTTTACGCCGTGGCGCGAACTTGTGCGGAAAACGGCTTGTACCCGGCGGTGGTGGCCACCGGCAGTGGTAATGCCATCCTGGAAGAACTGCTCGGCCCGATCCTGGCGGACAGCCCACAGCAAGCGCGTTATTTAAATGAAGCTGATTTTACCCAGATTCGGGAAGCATGCCGGGAGACCGGGGTGAATATAGCCATCGGCCATTCCGACGGCAAATACCTGACGGAAAGAGAAGGTATACCTCTGGTCAGGATAGGCTTTCCCATTCACGACCGGGTGGGCGGCCAGCGACTGTTATCAGTTGGCTATACCGGCACCACTATGTTCCTGGACCGGGTTACCAATACCATTCTAGAACACAAGCATAGAAACTACCGCGCCGCCATGTACCGGAAATTTTACCGGAAAACTGGAATTGAGGAATGTCCCCATGAAAAGTACTGCGCTAAAGAGGTGAGGTGAATACATTGACCTTTAACTGTGCAAACAATTCTCATGCGATGCAGGTAGATGCCGGCACCCTGGAAATGACCGGCCGGCACCCCTGCTATTCTTTTCAAGCCCACCGGCATTATGCGCGGATGCACCTGCCTGTAGCGCCACGGTGCAATATTAGCTGCAACTACTGTAATCGCAAGTATGACTGCGTCAACGAGAGCAGGCCCGGGGTGACCAGCGAGGTATTGACACCGGAAGCCGCCAGGGACAAATACCTGCTGGTGCGGGATAAGGTCGCCAACCTCAGCGTGGTTGGTATAGCCGGCCCGGGAGACGCTCTGGCCAACTGGGGCAGTGTTAGTAGAACCATTAAACTAATCAAGGAAGTTGACCCGGAAGTTATCTTCTGCCTGTCCACCAATGGTTTAATGCTGCCGGAATATGCCCGGGAAATAGTGCAGCTGGGTGTCAGGCACGTAACCGTAACCGTTAACTGTGTCGAACCCGCTACGGGGTCATTAATTTACAGGCGCGTCAATTATCGGAGCCGGGTTTACCGTGGTGCGGCGGGTGCGGAAATACTATTGCAAAACCAGCAAAAAGGTATCGGGTTTCTTGCCCGGCAGGGGGTGCTGGTGAAAGTGAATATCGTGATGGTCAAGGGCATCAATGATGAACGGATTCCTGAGGTGGTGCGGCTGGTGAAAGGACTGGGCGCGTTCATCACCAATATTATGCCGCTGGTGCCTGCTCCGGGTAGTGTTTTTCAGAATTTCGCCCCAACTGATGTTGCGGAACTTAACCGAATGCGTGAAATCTGCGGCCACGAAATGCGACAGATGCGCCACTGTAAACAATGCCGGGCCGATGCCATCGGATTGCTTGACGAAGACCGGTCCCAGGAGTTTAACGCTGCGGGTAAAAAGCCTGCTGCTGATAGCGGCGGCAGTGGCAGGGAGCGGAAAGTTGCGACGGCTTTATAAAGTTAAAATCATCGTTTTTTAAAGTAATGGGGGCATTCCTCCGACCTTGGAGCCCATTATTGGGGACATTTCTCCTACCCCAAAGCCTAACCCCAAAGAGGATGTGTGTCCCCTTTCCTCTGAAGAGGAGGCGTGTCCCCTTTCATTAGAGGGGGTCGTTATATGAACAAGCCTAAACACCATATATTCGTTTGCATCAGCACCAGGACCGGCAGCCAACCAAAGGGTCTGTGTCACGGCAAGTCTTCCTTGGAAATACTGTCCTCTTTTTTGGAAGAAATTGAGGACCAGGGGCTGTCCGGGGAGATCTTTATCTCCAATACCGGTTGCCTGGGCCTCTGTGAGCAGGGTCCCGTGGTGATAATTTACCCGGATAATGTCTGGTACGGAGGTGTAACTCCAGGCGATGTGGAGGAGATCATGGAGGAGCACATCTTGGGTGGCAATGTCTTAGAGCGTTTACTCCTAAAGTAACCTTAACATGGAAATCGAGAGTAGGTTAAAGGTCCGACCTTGGAGGTGATTTATCATGGGTTTCGATATAGCGGTTTACGTGAATGAGAATGGCGAAACGGCACCTTTAAACGCTCCGGGGAAATTGGTGGTGTACCGCAAAAGGCAGGGCAGCTGGAAGGTTTGCCGGGAAAAAAGTTTTAACCCTGCCTCCGTGGAGGGCATGGCGGGCTTGCGCCGGATGATGGACGAAATAGCCGATATAATGGGCAGCTGCAAAATATTTGTGGGACAAACGGTTACCGGCATACCTTATTACGAACTGGAAAAGTCCAATTGCACGGTATGGGAGATGCAGGGAAAACCTGGCGATTTTTTGGATTATATTCTATACTGTGCAGATGATGAACAAAGCTTAACCTCAAAAACTACCGCCGTTGTAATTCCGGTGCCGTCGGAGATTGGTGAAGGTCGCTATCGAGTTTCCATCAAAGAAATCCAGGACAGCGGTGGCGGTATTACCTCCAAACAGGTACTGCAGCCGTTTTTGCGCCGGGAGAAATTTTTTGAACTGGAAGTAATCTGCAGCCACGTTCCACCCTGGTTGGAGGCGGAATTTGCCGCAGGTGCGCTAAATGGTGAAATTTTAGAAGGAGGGAAAAAGATAATCATATCAAAAACCTGCTGTGGTTAATCATGGTATAGCAAAGAACGAGACGCCCAAAAGCTTCTCGTTCTTTGATCTTTAAAGTATAGTACTTGTGACCTCCAAGCAATCTTGAATAAGTTGGTTTATCACATTTAACACCTCCGGGAATTTTGTAAAAATGTAGCTGCCGCAGGGCTTCTTAATCGAATTTATAAGTCTATTTTCAGCATATCTTCTGATATTTGTGCCAGTCTTTCGGCCATAACTTTAATCTTTTCCAAATTCGCTGCCATCTCTTCAGTCGTGGCGGCTTGTTGCTGTGAAACCGCCGAGATTTCATGTGTATGTGTTGCAAAGCCCAGTATTGTTTCCTGAATATGTTTTAGCTTAGCACCAATTTCTTTTACCGACAGATTTGTTTTGCTTGCTAATTTGCGAATTTCCTCTGCCACTACATTAAACCCGCGCCCCTGGTCTCCAGCACGGGCTGCTTCAATGGCAGCATTTAAGCCTAACAGGTGTGTTTGGTTGGAAACCTCTTTAATTAAGGCAATTACAGTGTCCATGTCTTTTATGTCTTTTTCAATTTCTGAGGTATTGTCGGCCAGTTCCTGTGCCGTGGCGGCTAATTCCTCTGATGCGCTCATTAAATTGCTGCTGGTTGTGGAAATGTTATCAAGAAATGAATTTAAATCCAACGCCATATTGCTTAACTTTTCCTGCGCTTCTATTGATAAGCCGGTGGCTATGGCGCCGATGACGTTTCCCTTATCGTCAGTTACGGGTATGCCTTTCCCAATGTAGGGAGTTCCCAGCACTTCTTTGGGAATTCGTTTTACTTGTACCTTACCTGTTTTTATAATGGTGTCGGCAATACTTCCATTTTTAATGAGATCTCCCGGATTTACAGGTAACTTTAACTTTGTTCCCTGGAATACACAAAGGTATTTCTCTGTGTCAGTTAAGCTAAATACGTTTTCAACCCCCATTGTTTGATGAATGTAAGGTGCGACTTTTAATAATAATTGCAAATTATCATCTTTTTTCGAATTGGTATCGTTATTTATTGTCAACGCCTCCCCGCAATCTGAATATTAAATAAATTTGATAAATTATGATAAATTCCTGCAATATTTATTGTTTCAACCGGCACATCTAAAATATTTGCATCAGAAAACGTTATCTTTTCCTGGAAATTATAAAAATTATTTAATCATAAGAAAAATATTTTTTGAGGTTTTGGTTGAAATTTGTTAATTAATTAATTTTCATAAACTTGGTAAGGTGAGGCAATAATGGCAAAATTGAAAATTGCGGGGCGTCTTGGGCTGGGGCTTAATATTGGTGAAATAAGGGCAGCATCCGATTCAACATCCAGTTTAGCCGCCAAGGGCGCGTGTTTGCCGTGGTCGCGGAAGAGATCCGTCTGCTGGCCGAACAGTCGGCTGGCGCTGCTAAAGAAATTTACGGCCTGGTTAACGCTATCCGGCTGGAGACGCAAAAAGCCGTAGATATAATGGCTAAAGGCGGTAAAAATGTAGCTGACGGGGATAAGGTTGTACGGGAAGTCGGGCAAAACTTTAAAGATATTATTAGTGCGGTGCAGGCACTAAATGAGCAAATCAAAGAGGTAGCTTCGGTTGCGGGTCAAATGACTTCCGGAATTCAGGTAGCAGTAGCTTCCATTGAAGAGCAAACTGCCTCGACGGAGGAAGTCTCGGACTCTGCGGAATCATTAGATAGTTTAGCAGTGGAGCTAACCGATCTTGTGCAAAAATTTAAAGTGTAGAAAAACGAAAAAATTTTTTATAAAAAATTGCAAAACTTGCAGGAAACTTTATTATTTCGCTGAATAAGGTATTTATAAATGGTAGGATGGCTAGGACGGTAGGAAAAAGGGATGCATTTATTTTCAGGCATATTGATATTGATAATATAATATGCTTGGAGGAAAATGTTCTTCTTTTTAACTCCTACGGGGGTTTTTTTATTGCTTTAAATTTTTAAAACGGGAGGATGGTTGAAAGTGTTTAAATTGTTGCAGAAACGGCGGTTATTGTTATTACTGGTCTTTTTGGCGTCAGCGCTGTTGGTTGTTGTAACTGGCTGTTCATCTTCTAAAGCTCCGGCTGAACAGGGTAAACAGCAAGTGGTGGAACTCAAACTGGCCCACTTTTTCCCCAGCACGCACCCTGCCGAGACTGATTTAATCCAGCCCTGGGCCAAGGCTATTGAGGAAGCAACCAACGGACAGGTTAAAATTACAAGTTACCCCGGCGAAACGCTGCTAAAAGCAGATGCAATTTATGACGGGGTAGTCAACGGTATTGCCGACATCGGGCTTTCATGTTTTTCTTATACCAGGGGCCGTTTTCCGGTGCTTGAGGCCTTTGAATTACCCGGCATTACCTATAATAATTCCAAGGTTGCCAGCAATGTTGCCTGGGAAGGCATCCAAAAATTAAATCCTAAAGAGGTTCAGGATACCAAGCTGATGATGGTGATTACGACCGGCCCTGGCGACTTGTATACCAAAGTTCCGGTACGCACTCTTGATGATCTGAAAGGATTAGAAATCCGGGCAACCGGTCTTAGCGCCAAAACCCTGGAGTTACTGGGCGCCACCCCTGTAGCCATGCCCCAGTCCGATGCTTATGAAGCTTTATCCAAAGGGGTTGTAAAAGGCAACCTGGGACCTGTTGAGGTATTAAAAGGCTGGAAACAGGCTGAGGTGACCAAGTATTTAACCCGGACCCCATTCCTATACAACACTTTGTTCTTTTTAACCATGAATTTGGATAAATGGAATTCCTTGAGCCCGGAAAATCAAAAGGCCATAGAAGAAGTAAACAAAAAGTTCTTTAATGAAGTTGGCGCCGGGTTATGGGATAAACAAAACGAACCGGCACTCAAATGGGCGGTGGATGAAAAAGGCATGGAAGTGATAACACTGCCGGACGCGGAAAAAGAAAAATGGATTAGCCGAGTTAAACCTATCCAGGACGAGTTCGTGAAAAGTATGAATGAAAAAGGACTTAACGGCCAGGAAATTTTGGATACGGTTAAGAGTTTAGCTGATAAATATAATCAACAAGTCAAGTAATTTTGGAGGTCATTGGTGTCATGAAAAAGCTGTCGGGCTTGGTTGCCGGGTTTAGTAAATTTTTAGATCAGATAGCCGCATTTTGTATAGTATTGGTAATGCTGCTGACCGTTGTTAATATTATCCTGCGTGTGGCGGTCAGCCGTCCCATCCTGGGCGCATATGAGTTTGTGGGCTATTTAACCGCCGGAATGATCGGCCTGGCTCTGGCTTCATGCGCCCTGCAAAACGGCCATATTGCAGTTAGCTTTGTTGTTGATAAGTTTTCCAGAAGGATACAAGCCTGTGTTGACGTTTTTACCAATGTGCTGGCTGTTTCCTTCTGGGGGGTGGCGGCCTGGTACATTGGTAAATACGCGGGCAGCATGAGTGCAAGTGGAGTGGTGTCACCAACCTCGCAGATACCTTTCTATCCTTTTATTTACCTGGTATCATTTGGACTGGTGGCCCTGTGCCTGGTGCTGGTAATCAGACTATTCGAGTCAATCAGAAAGGCGGCTATTAATAAATGAACCCTGAAACAATAGGTTTGATTGGTATCCTGGCTTTCTTTGCGCTATTGGTATTAAGGATGCCAATCGCCTTTGCCATGGCACTGGTAGGCTTTGCCGGTTTCAGTGTGTTAACTTCAACGACTGCGGCATTTAGTATGGTGGCAAAGGAAACATATTTGACATTCTCATCGTATACCCTGAGTGTAGTTGCCATGTTTGTTTGGATGGGGTTCCTGGCTTATTACTCCGGCATAGGTTCAAAACTATATATTTTTGCGTATAAAATGATCGGACACCTGCCGGGCGGCCTGGCTATAGCAACCCAGGCCGCGTGTGCGGTGTTTGGAGCAATATGTGGCTCCAACACCGCTACGGCGGCTACCATGGGAGCTATAGCCCTGCCGGAAATGAAAAAGTATAAGTACGACATTTCACTGGCCACCGCCAGTGTGGCAGCCGGTGGGGTTCTGGGGGTGCTCATTCCCCCCAGCGTTATTTTTATTGTTTATGGGATGTCCACCGAGCAGTCTATTGGAGAATTATTTATGGCGGGTATTTTACCCGGCATACTGCTGATGTTGCTATACATGGCTGTAATTTATTTTTTAGTTGCCCGGAATCCCCAGCTTGGCCCGGCCGGACCGAAAGCAAGTTGGAAAGAAAGGGCGGCTTCTCTGCGCGGCGGTCTGGGTGAAGTGTTGGTGGTTTTTAGCCTGTCCATAGGCGGCCTTTTTGCCGGCTGGTTTACACCCACAGAAGCCGGTGCAGTGGGTGCAGCCGGAGTACTGGCTATCGCCTTGCTGGAAAGGCGCATCAGCTGGGATGGCTTTAAAAAATCCCTATTTGATACTACCAGGACCACAGCTATGATCATGCTGATGGTGGCGGGCGCAGTTATTTTCGGACGCTTTATGGCCGTAAGCAGGGTTCCCTTTGAACTGGCCAACTGGGCTGGTGCCCTGCCGTTTCCACCCTTTGTGGTTATGACTGTAATATTATTCATCTATCTCATCTTGGGCTGTTTTATCGACGCGCTGGCCCTGGTTTTATTAACCATCCCGATATTTTATCCCGTTGCTGTCAACATCCTGGGCTATGATCCTATTTGGTTTGGGGTTATTATCGTATTAGTGGTTGCCATGGGTGTCATTACGCCGCCTGTGGGCATGAATGTTTATGTGATCAAGGGGGTTGCCCCGGAGATACCTTTGGAAGTTATTTTCAAAGGTATTTGGCCCTTTTTATTTGCGTTATTTATTTGCCTGGCAATTTTAATTGTATTTCCGCAAATTGCCACCATATTGCCTCAAACGCTGTTGCATTAAAGAAAATCCGGTGGAAATGAGACTGATAAAATAGGACAGTGGGGGATAACATAGTCAAAACCATACTTAAGGTGGTCTTTGACTATGTCTCCGCTGCTCTACTTGGTTTTAGGTATAGTTATTGCTTTTATTTTGGCGCTAATTTTTTTTGCTTTGTCGGAATGATAGATGTTATGACGAGCTTAAGGCAAAAAGCCCCGGGTGGGGCTTTTTGGTGATTTGGGGGATAGAGGATTTATTTCTTATGGATTACTTATAAATTATCATTTTAGCCAGTAATAATCTGTCAGACAAATGACAAAATTTTAATGTTCATGATGTTAAATAAAAGTACATAAAAACAAATTTTTGAAAAATAATAAATTGGGGGAACGATAAAAACCAATAAAGGGGGATTAGCGGTTGAACCAGCATATTCACTGCATTATTAACAATTGCCATTATTGGACAAACGGAAACAAGTGTTCAGCTAATGAGATTCTGGTTGCCTCTGACGAATTTGGAGACAACCGTTCGGACGCCATTGATGCTACGATGGCCCAGCAGCTTACCCCTACTTCGGCTCAATCCTGCATGGCTACTTGCTGTAAAACCTTTGTTCCCAAAGGGTCTGCCAGAAAAACATCGGACGGCATTAACAAAATGTCATAATGCCAGAGCCAACCCGGTCGTAGGCCGGGTTCGGTTCTTTTATGAAGTGGTTTTTAAGGGTTGTCCAGGAGACCAAAAGGGTATATTATTTCTAAGAGTGTTAAATTTAAGAAACAGAGGGAGCTGGTACCTTGGAACAAACGAAAAAAATCATGTTGAACACTAGCAAAGGCGAAATTGAATTTGAATTATACCCGGACAAGATGCCTATTACAGTTGGTAACTTTTTAAAGCTAACAGAGGATGGTTTTTATAACGGGTTAACCTTTCACCGGGTTGAACACTGGGTGGTTCAAGGAGGAGACCCTAAGGGGAACGGCACGGGTGGTCCAGGGTGGACTATTAAATTCGAAACCCATAAGGATTTAAAAAACGTGCGTGGAGCGGTAGCCATGGCCAGATCGGCCAATCCTGATTCAGCTGGTTCCCAATTTTATATCCTAAAAACAGATGCCGGCTGGCTGGATGGACAATATGCCGTTTTTGGCAAGGTAATAAAAGGCATGGATGTTGTTGACAAATTGGAAATAGGAGATCAAATGAATGAAGTCAAGGTAATTGACTAATTTCTCCGGAACCGGGAAGCCAGGTATTAAACCGGGCTTACCCGGGCCGGTTTTATATTGCTTTGGTAAATACGGCAACAATAAGACCTGCTGCGGCTAAACAAGTACCAAGAACAAATTTAACGTTCCATTGCACAGACCGGTCAAGTTTATGCCCCATGTTATCTATGCGCTGGTTTAAATTAAGATACTCCTGGTGTCGTTCCTTATTTAAAATTAATAGTTTAGCCATGTTGCGTTCTAAATCTTCTGCCAGCTTTTTTTCAATTGAATTTAGCTGCTTGTGCATAGATTCAAGCTCTTTTTCTATTTTTTCTACATACCTTGATTCCCAATCCATTCTGATCTCACCTGCCCTGGATTATTGTTTTATTATATGTAAATAACCATAAAAAGGGACCGAAAGGAGTTTCGCGAAATGGCGCCAAGGAGCTTATGGGCCTTGCTTATACTTGTGATTTTTCTTGCAGGTTGTTCACTGCCAAAGTTATCAGCGGTAGATAAAGGAGTTGCAGCGGATCAGCAGGCAAGCGGGAAAGAAAAAAATAAACAAACTAAAACACCTGATATAGCTGTGGCTGCACCTCTGCCCGGCCAAAACGAAAGTACGGTTTATACGGTAGATCAATATAATAAAAATATTTCCGATGTTAAGTTGGCACTAAATACGTTAATTGACAGTCTGATTATCAACGACTTAAGCAAGGCTCAGTCTTGTATGATTGGCCTTGATGAAAGTGGCGGTGAAATAACTATAGAAAAGCTGCAGCAGGAAATGGAAAAGCTGCACCCGGTTGAATGGCAGTTAAAAGACTTCCATCCGGTGGGAAGCGACAAAGCCCTCGTGGAGGTCGATTATACGATGTCCGACGGAACGGTTAGGAGTACTGAACCTTTTAGCGTAATCAATCTTGGGGATCAATGGGCGGTCCATTTTAATTCTTTTGCCATGTCTTTTCACGGTGTAGCCAGCCATATGATAAAAGATTTAAAAAAACAGGGATAAAAAGAAAAATTCGGGACAATAATATAAATACTGCAGTGAGCAGTAACCAGCCTCCTAAATCTCTCTCAGCTACTCCGTCCGGGTGGACGGAGTTTTTTTCTTTAATGCTTTTGTTTATTCGGGAGGAATTACCGGGCTAAAAATGAATATTACATATGGAAAAGGGGGCGTTATATTTGGTGGAAAAAGGAAACAAAAATTTTTCCCAGCCGGTGCGGATTACTTTGGCTATGGCCATGTGGGCAGTAATTCTCTGGGTCCTGTCAATTGGCCACCCGGCTTTGGCTCAAGTAGCCCGGGCTGTGTTTATAATATTTGTTATTCCAACTGGATTGGTGGAATGGTTTAAATATAAAGGGATTGTTGGGGACAAAAGATCCGGTTTGATAAAAGTTCTGGGAATGGCCGGAGCGGCCGTGCTGTGGTACTTCGAATACCGTTAGCAAGAAACCTGCCTTTTCAGGCAGGTTTTATCAACATATAAGTTGCCGCGGCCGCGGCAAATGCCAGAGCTACGCTAACAATAACCCAGACAAGATCCTTTTTGACCCTTTTTACCACAGTTTCTGCGTTTCTTGTTTCCGTGGGAAAACTGTTGATTGTTTTGTTGCTGGTTGTTTTATTATTGATTGTCTTGCTCATGGAGCACCTCCTGTTGTTTTAAGGCCATTGCAGTGGAACCGAAACTACGTCCAGCATACTGCCGTCTTTGGGACTGGCCCAATAAACCTCTAATACGCCGTGTCCTTCTGCCGGAGGATCAAATTTAATGCTCATTTCAAAATTGCCTCGTTCCGGCGCGCCTGCCGTTGCTGTTGCGCAGCTTTTTGCCATAACATTACCCTTGTCATCCAGCAATCTGGCGCTGACCGCCCCTTCAAATACTCTGGCGCTGCCTTTGACCAGCAGTGGTACGCTGGCAACCTGGTTGGGTGTTGGGTGGGTTACCCAGATGGCGGGTTCGTAGACTTTGGAAAGATCCCTGGAAAACGGCTGCCCGTAAAGCCCTACATGTCCCCACCAGTCCATAGCGCGACCGTTTGTTTTACCATTAACCTGAAAAGCAACTTTTTCAATGTTGGGAAGTTCAGTTAATGTGTTGACGATACTTTGAATGCCCAGCGCTTCGCCTGCAGAACCGGTGTTTGTTTCCAGTACATTATCATTGAAGTTAACCGTGGCCAGCCCGTTTTCAATGGTTATGCCCAGCACTTTGGTTCCGGGTGCAAGAATGCTCTTTTTATCCCTGATTAATTCGGTCATGGCTGCTGAGGCTACATTTTTGGTATATGGAATAGAACGAACTTCCCTGACCAGATAAGCATCTTCTGCTGTAAATTTAACAAAGTAAAGTGCAAGGTTGATATCCGGTTGCTTTTTTTGCTCCTCATTTACATTGCCCGGTTGTTCGGATTTAACCGGCGATGGTCCCCTGGTACTGCATCCTACCATGGTTATTACAAATGAGAAAACTAAAAGCAACAATACTTTACGGCTTAACTGCAATGCTTCACTTCCTTTGTAAATTTAGAAGAAAATATATAACAGTATACCATTTTACCGGGGTCTTTTCCATACCATAAAAAAGCAAAGATCTCCTTCCGCGCGTATGGAAGGAGATCTTTTAATAAACAAATAACTTATTAATCATAAGGGATATATGAGTGGTGATCCGTTACTTTGCCGTTAGCCAAATACTCAAGCTTGCTTATAGCTTTTTTAATCGAATTGGCAAATATCCCCGAGGCGATGCCGACAACTGCAATTGTACCCATGATGATATAAAAATCCATCCAGTGTCCTTCCATCTGAATAATCCCCCTTTCAAAGTCAGAAGTATAATGTTTTTTTTAATGTATCACTATAATTTTATGTAGTCAACGAATTAATGCTGGTATACATTACATTTGCATAAGACAGCTGAATGGTTTATAATTACGTAATGTCAATATTTAAATATAATCGAAGTACGGCGGACAGTCGCTGCCGGCCGGTTAAAGCGGTTGGTAGAGGAAAGTCGAGACACGCACACCGGCGCATCATTGACCGGTGTAGTATGGTGCCCGGCGCAAGCCGGGGCAGGGCGACCTGACGACGACAAAAGAAACCCAACGGGTTTTGAGTAGTCATAAAGTGCCACAGAAACCAGGTCACCGGGTAACCGGTGAGTGCAAGGGTAAACTCCGCCAGCGTGCAACCCAAATAGGCGGCCTTTGAGCCGCGGGTAGGGGCACCCCCGTTAGGGGGAGGCAGACTGTGGTCTGCCTAGATAGATGACTGTCGAAACAGAATCTCGCTTACGGCCGTGCTTCGTTTATTTTAATATTGGCAAACGAATTTTTGAGTGTTAGTGTCAAACGATCTTGAAAAAATTTATCGTTTATGAGAATATAATATTACCTACTTGGTACGTAACCCCTTGTTTTTTTAACCTACAAAAGTAACAAGGGAGCTTTCGGTCCGGGTGCTTATGTCAAGCCGCCAAGTATTGCGGAAGACAGAACCAGCCGGCCGGGCACCCACCTGTGAGAGGTGGGTTGATAAAAAGCTGGTGGGTTACGGCTTGGTGGGGAATATGTTTTTAATGGGTCTTCGCTTTATTGCGGGGGCCCTTTGTTTTTAATAAATTATTTTCAGAATATTCAAGCCTGATATTGACAATATAGAGAACTTTAGATTAAACTTGAGGTAACTAAATAGTTACTTGTGAGGTGTCTATGGGGGGAAGAGGTAACAGGCAGGAAGATACTAAGGAGCGGCTCTTGTTCTGTGCAGAAAGAATCTTTGCGCAAAAAGGTTTGGATGGTGCCCGGGTGGATGAAATAGCAGCCGAGGCTAAAGTCAATAAAAGGATGATTTACCACTACTACCAAAGTAAAGAAAACCTGTATACTGAAGTTTTAAAATATAACTTTGGCAAGATTTATGCTCTGGGTGAAAAAGTATTCGATTCCGCCGCCAGTCCTCTGGACAACCTGTGTATAATCATTCGGGAATATTTTTATTTTTTGGCGAATAACGAAAATTTTGTGCGGTTACTCAGCTGGGAGAACCTTTACGGCAGTAAGCAAGCCGGGCGGTTGCTGCCGGGGTATCTGAAGAACGCCATGCCCGGTCTGCGAAAAATTTTTAAGGACGGGGTAAGCCAGGGGCAAATCCGTCCCGATGTTGACGTCAACCAGCTAATCATAAGTATCCACGGGCTTTGCCTGGTCTACCTCACCAGAAGAGAATTGTTGTATTCTCTTTGGAGGGAAGATATGGTTTCACCAGTCCGGTTGGAGGAAAGGTTAAAGCATATTATCAATTTAGTCTTACATGGTGTTGCTGTTAGTATTAGTGAATGATAATTCATTCATTAAATTGCATTTAGATAGATGCGGTGCCGTAAACGCGCCGATCTTATAAAGTACCATATTAAAGGGGGATTATAATTAATGAGCATGAAAGAAGTTTTTGCAGGTATCCAGGAAAAACTAAACGCTGACCCTTCCAAAATGGCCGGCCTTACAGCCACGTACCAGTTTAGCCTTTCCGGTGATGGCGGCGGAGAATACTTTGTTGTTTTTGATAATGGGACAGCCCAGGTAAACGAAGGCACGGCAGACAACCCCAACATTACTATTTCCATGGAAGCAGCTGATTTTCAAGATATGGTAGATGGCAAGCTGGACGGCATGGGCGCGTTTATGAGCGGCAAATTGAAAGTAACCGGCGACATGTCACTGGCAATGCGCCTGCAAACACTTTTAAGCTAATTGGAGATTATCTAAGCCGGAGGGGTTTCCCCTCCGGTTAATTGTTATTTTAAAAATTTTCTTTTGACCCCCGGCAGGGTTATACTGGATAATGAAGAAAATGTATGCACAAAATAAAATAACTGACGGGAGGGAATAAAATGCCTCATCATGTTAAATGGCTGGGACATGCTGCATGTATGATCAAAACCCAAAGCGGCAAAGTTGTTCTTATTGATCCCTGGATTACGGGCAATCCCGCTTGTCCGGTTAAGAAGGAAGAATTGAAGCAGGCAGACTTGATTTTAGTTACCCATGACCATTTTGATCATATGGGTTCAGACATTCCGGACCTGGTTAAGGCTACCGGCGCCACTGTGATTGCGCAGCCGGAACTCTGCAGTGCGCTGCAGGAGGCCGGGGTTGGTGCAGAAAATATTATTAACGGGATGGGTATGAATATCGGGGGAACAGTAGAAGTAGCCGGGATCAAGGTGATAATGACCCAGGCTTTCCACTCGGGGACAGCGGGAGAGGCTGTTGGCTATATAATCATCCTGGAAGACGGCAAAACCATATACCATGCCGGAGATACAGGTATTTTTGCCAGCATGGAGTTGCTTGGCCAAATTTATCCCATTGACCTGGCCCTGCTGCCCATTGGCAGTGTGTTCGTCATGGACCCGGTGCAGGCTGCCTATAGCCTGACTTTGTTAAAACCGCGCGTAGCCGTTCCAATCCATTTCGGAACATTCCCCATCTTAGTTCAGGATGGTGCAGGATTTGCCAAACTTGCTGCTGAAAAAGCGCCGGAAGTCAAAGTGGAGGTTCTGAAACCCGGAGAAGAAATTACTTTATAACTTATAAATTATAGGTGGTATGAGAAGTGTTGAAAGATATCCGTATTCTGGATTTAACCCGCCTTCTTCCCGGCCCTTATGCCAGTATGCTGCTGGCGGACCTGGGTGCCGAAGTGATAAAAATAGAGGAACCTGACACCGGAGATTATATGCGCCATTTTATGCCCCGGGTCGGTGACACCAGTGTGTTTTTTCTGGCGGTCAACCGAAACAAAAAAAGTATTACCCTTAATTTAAAAAAAGAACGGGGCAAAGAAATCTTCTTATCACTGGTCAAAAGGGCCGACGTAGTATTCGAAGGTTTTAGGCCGGGCGTAATGGATGCGCTGGGTTTGGGCTATCAAGACCTGCAAAAAGTTAACCCCGGTATTGTCTACTGCTCACTTTCGGGGTACGGCCAGGACGGTCCCTACCGGGATAAGGCGGGGCATGACATCAATTATATGTCTGTAAGCGGCGCCCTCGGCATTACCGGATTAAGGGGAGCCCAGCCGGTGGTTCCCGGAATTCAGGTGGCGGACTTAACGGGTGGAATGTTTTCCGTAATCAGTATTCTGGCGGCCCTCTGGCAAAAACAAAGGGATGGGCAGGGGAATTATGTGGACGTGTCAATGACTGATGGATTGTTCTCAATGATGTCCATTCACCTGGCCAATTTGGCGGCTACAGGTACGCCGGCGGCCCGGGGCGACATGATGTTGTCAGGTGCACTTACCTGTTATAACATCTACCGGACCAAAGACAGCGGCTATGTGGCGCTGGGTGCCCTTGAGGCTAAATTTTGGAAAAATTTCTGTACCGGTATTGGGCGGGAGGACCTGGCGGCAGGCCATCTATCGCGGGCAGTGGAGGAAGACCAGGTATACAAAGAGGTAAGGGACATATTCCTCTCCCGGACCACGGCTCAGTGGCAGGAATTTTCCGGCAAGGTGGATTGCTGTCTAACTGTAGTAAGCGATGCGGAAAGCGTAATGAACGGTGAATATGCCAGTGCACGGAGGATCTTTTTAGATGTTCCTGCTCCGAATGGAAAAAACATGAAACAGGTGCGTAACCCCATGGTTTTTGGGCAGCCGCGTGACGGAGATGTATTGCCGCCTCCCGCCCTTGGCCAGCATAACGCCGAAATCTACGGGGCACTGGGCCTTGACGAGCAAGAGCTGGAATTATTAAAACGCGATGGAGTGGTTTAAAGAATAAATTTTCACCAGGGGAAAAAAATAAACCCGGGGTGATATTATGGAAATAGAAACAACCTGGGATAAATGGAAGAAAACGCTAAGCCGGGCGGTTGAGGCAGCTGAGTTCGCGGGCATGTCTGAAAAGACAATTGATGAAATAGCTTACAGGCTGGGAGACTTTCTGGCCAACAAGATAGACCCGGGCAATAGGGAGCAAAAGTTACTCAATGAGCTTTGGGCTGAAGCCGGCGAAAACGAGAAGAGGGTTCTCGCCTCGTTGATCGTACGTATGGTGGTGGATAAAGATAATTAACCAAGCACCACTTGCACCGGCAGGTTGTTTTCCTCCCGGTAGCGGGAATCTTCCACCACCAACTCATAAATCCGGTGGTCCTTCAACATAATCTTCCAGGCTTCTTCTACCGTGCTGATAAAGCCCTGATGAAGGGGTATGCTTTGTGTAATCAGCGGGCACCGGTACGGCAAATCAAGGGTCTCATAAATCATGAGCAATTCCCCGTTTAACTGCAGGTGGGGAGTGACGGGGAAAAAACGGCAGGCCAGGGGACGAGCCTCCCTGGGGCATTGTCCGGTGCAGCGAATAAAAAAAACCGGGTTGGGCCAGGATGCTGGGAAAAACTGCTCGGCAGGATCCTGTTCCTCCCAGAGCAACCAATCCTCCTGTCTGGTAAACATCACTTCTTCACCCGGGAATAAATACATGCCCAGCTCGTTATTTTTCCCGGGGCGGCAGCAGGTTTTGCCGCATAGTAATCCGCAGTCCCCGGCCAGTGGTGTGAATTTTGCCGTAATTTGGTACAGGTGCCGGTAATCCTTTGATGAGAGCATTGCCAACCTCCACGCAAAATTATAGTTCTTCCCGCCCATGGATTTTTTCCTTTAAATCTTCTGCTTCCCCATAACTATCAAGGAGTAGGCCGGCTATTTCGCCGTCGATTGCCCGGCTTTTAACTTGTCCAACTAAAATCTTTTCGATTTCGTTTCTGGACATTCCCTGGCGGTAAGGCCGGTCTTCAATTAGAGCGCTGAAAATATCGGCGACGGCCATGACACGTGACCCGGTAGTCAGTTCTTTACCTGTCAGGTGAAAGGGATAGCCCGTTCCATCCAACTTTTCATGATGGTATGATGCCCAGCTGTTAATTTCCTCAAAGCAGTCTATATTGCTCAGGATCTGGTAAGTAATGTAGGTATGCTGTTTGATCACATTATACTCTACTTTGTTTAATCTGCCCGGCTTTTCCAGGATCTCATCCGGAATGCTCAGTTTACCCAGGTCGTGAAGCAGGCCGGCGATATACATATTATTTTGCTGTTCCTTATCAAATCCTATTTTCTCCGCCAGGAATCTTGCCACTTCAGCTACCAGCTGTGAGTGTCTGAAAGTGAAAGGGCTTTTCCCGTCAATAATTTTGGAAAAAATTAGACTGATGCCGGTTATTTCATCCTGGTTGACGGTTACCGGACAATTGCCTAAATTTTGTTCCAGCCGGGATTGTATAAACTGGTTGGTTAAATCCAGCCACAGGCATTCTTTTTGGGCGATATGGCTAAAAGCCTCAACCAGCCCGGGGTCAAACATGGTGCCGGATTTGGATTGAATTTTTTCAACTATTTCATCCCGGTGATCAAGAATATTGCCCGGTTTTTGTGCTAATATGTCAACGCGGTCGGCAAGATAGATGATACGGCTGGCCAGAGGTATCAAGTTGCCCGACAGTCCGGAAAAGTTTTGGCCGTCCCAATTGTCATGGTGGTGCCGGACGATGCCGGCCAGCGGCTTTAAGATCCGTACCGAATCAAGCAGGTTGAAACCCCTTTCACAGTGTTCCCAGGGGTTATTTACTTCAAAATGCTCCAGGTTGGCTTTCTCCCGGAAAGTGCTGGACCCGGCGTCATGGATGATGGCACTGCAGAACAATGGAAGGTATTCTTCTCCAGACAATTGTAGTTCTTCCGCCAGGTACAGTGCCAGCAGCGCTACCCGCTGGTGATGGCGCATCAGCCCATGACGATTGTAATCCATGGCCAGGGAAAAGGCGCTAAGCAATTTGTATAATTGAATTTTTAGTTGATCAGCCAATAGTTTTTCTCCTTCTTAAATAAGTATCCTAATCCCATATTGAGATAGATTCGCTACGCTCGCAATGACATTAATGAAAAAGAGGAGGCGTGTCATCTTTTCTATGATGCCGCGGTTTTAGTTTCCTGCCTTTTGGAAGTGTTTTCAAAAACCTGCCGGTACTGCTCCATGGTCATTAATACCGACCTTGGCTTGCTTCCCTCAAATCCGCCGACTATCCCTCTTCTTTCCATAATGTCGACAAGCCGTGCTGCCCTTGAATAGCCTATGTGCAACCTTCGCTGCAACATTGATATCGATGCCGTACCGCTTTCGATAAAAAGTTTGGTGGCCTGGGGGAGCAGTTCGTCGTAGTCTTCTTCTGCTTCCACGTTTTCTCCGCCCCCCGGCTGCTCCTGTAAAACAGCCTCATTGTATACCGGCCTGGCCTGGTCTTTAAGAAAGTCAACCAGGTTTTCAACTTCCCGGTCGGAGAGAAACGCACCCTGCACCCGCATAGGTTTTGATGCGCCCACCGGATAGAAGAGCATGTCCCCCTTGCCCAGCAGCTTTTCCGCTCCGCCCATGTCAAGGATGGTGCGGGAGTCCATTTGGCTGGATACTGCAAAGGATATGCGGGAAGGAATGTTTGCTTTAATCAAGCCGGTAATGACATCTACTGACGGGCGCTGGGTCGCCACCACCAAGTGCAAGCCTGCGGCCCGGGCCATCTGGGCCAGGCGGCAGATGGAGTCTTCCACGTCGGCCGGCGCTACCATCATTAAATCAGCCAGTTCATCAATAATGACGACAATATAAGGAAGGGGTACCTGGTCCGGCTCGTTTTCATTTTCCTCGAACATGGCATTATAGCGGGTTATGTCCCTAACCCCCGCGGCGGCAAAAAGGTCGTACCTGGTTTCCATTTCCCTAACCGCCCAGCGCAGCGCTCCGGCAGCTTTCTTGGCGTCCGTCACCACCGGGCTGACCAGATGGGGAATGTCATTATAATTGGCCAGTTCCACCATCTTTGGGTCGACCATGAGGAATTTTACTTCTTCCGGGGTGGCTTTGAACAGGATGCTGCTGATCAAGGTGTTGACGCAGACACTTTTACCCGAGCCTGTAGCCCCTGCAATAAGCAGGTGGGGCATTTTGGCCAAATCTGCAATTACCGGTGAGCCGGCAATGTCTTTACCCAAAGCCACTGTAAGCCGGGATGGTGAGCCGGTAAAGTTCTTGCATTCCAGGAGTTCCCGCAGTGACACGGTTGCTATTTCATCATTGGGGACTTCAATGCCAACCGCGGCTTTACCAGGGATAGGTGCTTCAATGCGCACACCCGTGGTGGCCATGCCCAGTGCTATATCGTCGGATAGACCGACAATTCTACTCACTTTCACCCCGGGCGGCGGCGTTAACTCGTACCTGGTAATTGACGGGCCAACCGCCACGTGGGTGACCTTGGCCTTAATACCAAAACTCTCCAGGGTCTGCTCCAGAGTTGCTATCTTCTGATTAATGTCTTTACTGGTATTTTTCCCACTTGAGCTGGAACCCTGGTTGAGCAGAGAAAGAGGCGGCAGGTGGTATTCCTGTCCCTGGTTAACCGTATTCTTTACAGGCACTGCCGGCTCATCTTTTGTAGCTTCCGAGTCAGGTTTATTGATCTGCCCCTTAACTGATTCGTCATTATTTCCGCCCGGGGCGATTTCTATCACAGGTTGTTCGTTAGATTCCGGCAAGCCGGGCGGACCGGCGCTTTTTTTAAATTTATTTTTGATCTTATTGCCAAGGCCGGGCTGTTCTTCATCTTCATCAGCCTCAACAAAAACAAAGTTTATAATGGCATGCCATGTGCTTACTGCTGAAACTCTTAGCTTTTGCCATGAAATTCCTCCCAAGTCTTTAACCGAACTCGCGGTGCACAAAGCAATACCCACCAAGATGAGGAATACCAGCATGATATTTGTTCCCACAGTCCCAAAGCAATATTTGAACACCGACCCGAGCGCAGCGCCGGTTAGACCTCCTCCCTCGCCCCGCAGACCTGCTTCAAAGGATTGAGAAAGGTAGATGTGCCGGTGCAAAAAAATCTGCAGGCTGCCGAATAATACAACTACACCCCAAAAACGGGTGTTAACTTTCCAGCTGTCACGCTTCATTATTTTAATGCCTGATACGATCAGCAACAGCAAAAAGACAGCATAGCCCTTACCGGTTAGTATGGCCAACCCTTGTTTGATCAACAATCCCACTTTACCGACCGAACTGGTAAAGACACCTGCTAAGCCGATCAGTGCCAAAGCAATGATTGACATACCGGCAATATCATATTTAAAATTTGTTTCTTTTTTGGATGCCGCATTTTTTACAGTCTTGCCCAAAAAATATACCTCCCCTGCGAAATATGGGGAAAATCCACATAAAATTCATATAGGAAGCTTACCATAAAATGGTCGTAAGGGCAAGCGGTGCGCTGGTTTAGAGGCCGCACCGGCTTAAATAATAATAATGAATATACAAATTAAAAGGATTTTGGACCTGGTTATAGAAATTAAAAAACAATCAAAAAATTGTCTGATTGTGTAAATAAAGCTGTCAAAAAACAAACGTAATTGATCTGGGGTGTGGGCTTGCTTAACGGGGATGATAACAGAATCAGGGAGTTCATGGAGTTTGAAGAATTGAGAAATTTGATAATTACTGCATCTCCATGCGGCGTGCTTGTTGTTAACACCGACGGGGTGATTGTGGGTTGCAATGACATTTTGAGCAGGCACAGGCTGGTTCGCCATCAGAATATACTCAACAGGCATATTAAAGATGTTTTGTACCGGGACCCGGAAAGTGAAGACATATACTCCAGGGATCCGATAATGATAACATTGCAGAGCGGGTGGGGAGTTGTTAAGGAACTGACATTGCGGACAAGTTCAGCGGATTGGGTGGAATGCCGTGTCTGGACGACAACCTTGAAAGATACCACGGGTAAAATAATCGGCGCCTGTGGCGTATTCCATGATTTGACTCCCTATCGCAAAAAGAAAAAGCAGCTGGAAGAAATAAACCGGGCATTGTTGGAGACCGGCAACCAGTTGATCCAGCAGCATATGGAAACAATGATGGCATTTGCCAATGCCATTGCTGCCAGAGACAGTTACACCAGGTGGCACTCGGAAAAGGTGGCCGAGTATGCCCAGCAAATTTGCATTAACCTTGGTTTGGATAATGAAACAGCCAATATGGCTTATTTGGCGGGGTTATTGCATGATGTGGGGAAAATCGGTGTGTCCGAGGAAATCTTAACCAAACCCGGCAAACTTACAGATCAAGAATATGAAGTGATCAAAACGCACCCTGTTATCGGAGTGAATATACTTAAATCAATGAAGAATATGAAAGGGATACTCCAGGTAATCAAGCATCACCATGAGCGATATGATGGTAAAGGTTATCCCTCCAAGTTGAAGGGGAGTAAAATACCTTTACTAAGCCGGGTGCTGGCGGTGGCGGATTCTTTTGACGCCATGACTTCGGATCGCAGCTACAGGAATGCTTTCCCCGTGGAAAAAGCGATTGAGGAAATAAAATCCAACTCCGGAACTCAATTTGATCCACGGGTGGTCAAATCATTCATGCAGCTGGCACAAGAACAGTATTTACAATAAAAATGGCGCAAATCAGCGCCTTTTTATTTTCCTTCCTGGTCCGACCAGAAAATTTCAATATTGTCACCATCCTGAACAGGGTCGGTGAAATGGGCCCTTTGCCCGTTCAGTTTCATAACCGGAAAACCTTTTTGGTTGGTGGTATTCATATCGATCAAATTGAAAATGTCAACAAATATGGCGTCGGATTTATTCAAGACCAATTCTTTACCGTTAATGGTGATTTTTATTCCGGCAATATGCTCAGCCGGAGCAATGATTTCTATGATTTCTACCATGTCACCGGGGCTGATTTGGTCCTGAGGTGTGGAAATTCGCCCGTTGATTAATATTTTGTCGATGGTGTTAAGGTGATAAGCTTTTGCTACCTGTCCAACGGTGGGGTTGGCGTTAAATTCCAGATTATCGCCGGTTTTGATGGGTGTGCTTGGTTCGGCTTCGGCGCCGTTTAATAAGGCCTTTGCCCTCCATTTTCTGTCAGTCCCGTTCAGTTTAAATCTAATTTCGCTTGACCGGGGTACAAAGTCTGAAACCCTGGCCGAAGCGTCCCTGCCGTTCACCGCTTTGATGACCATGATATCGTCTCCGTCCTTGACCGGCGATTGCAAATTTGCCTCTTTGTTATTGATGTAAATCCGGGCCGGCTGGCTCAATTCGCCGTAAACAATATGTTCTTTTCCGTTAAAAGAAAATTTAAGATTTTGGCCGTTTTTGCTGATCAGGTTGCGGGGGTCAAACCTGATCAGGCCGAGGGCTTGAGATACATTTATTTCCCGTGTATTGAAAAGTTTATACTCATTCCCGTTTACCCGTACCGACATAAATTCATAGCCCACACTGGTCAGGGCAATGGTGGCAATACCAACTACGGTAACCCCTTCCGGTCCGGACAAAAAACTTTTTTCATCGAAAACAACATTGCGCAGGTGGCTTCTGTCCCGCATTACCACCCTTTCTGGGTCCATTTGCAGCTTTTGGGCCAGTTTGTCTGCCAGCTTTGGTGTTCTGGCCCCTCCCCCGATACAAAAAACCGATTTTGGTGGAACGCCGCCGTTTAAATCCAGAATATTGGCGCTGATGGCATCTGCCAGCCGGTCCAGGACAGGCTCTATTAATTGCAGCAATTCACTTTGAGCAATATTACCTGTTATTCCCAGTATATCTGTATAAGTTATATCTTTGCAGGTGCCGGCCAGCCTTTTAATTCTTTCAGCTTCGTTAAATTCCACCAGCAGCTTTTCCACAATGGGCTCGGTAATCTCGTCACCGGCCATGGGCACCATGCCGTAGGCGATAATGCTTCCATCCCTGGTAACTGCTATGTCGGAGGTGCCTGCTCCAATATCGACCAGGGCCAGATTTAACAGGCGGAAACTGGCAGGGATGGCGACATCGATTGCTGCGATGGGTTCCAGGGTTAGGTTGACAGGCTCCAAGTCCACCCTGTGCAGCACTGCGTAAAGACCGTTGACCACGGATACGGGGAGAAACGTAGCCACGATTTCCACACCAATTTTGGCTGCGCGGTGACCGAGTAGATTTGATACGGGCATATTGTCAAGCATATAGGTAATGACACAATGGCCGACGCAATAGTAATCAGCGATATTGTTGGATTCGAGCTCCCGGTGGGCTATCCTTAAGGCTGCTAATTCAAGGCTGCGGACGTCCACCAGTTCAATCTCCCTGTTGGCGTCGTGCTCCAATTCCGCCGTGCAGCGGACAGTTTTCAAGGAACGGCCTGCCGCAGCAACCGCCACCTTATCCAGCTTCAGACCGGTTTTTTGCTCAAGGCCGGATTTTACCTGCGCAACCACTTCAGCAACCTGGGGAATATCGTGTATTTGCCCGTCGAACATGGAGCGGCTCTCGTGTTCAACCATCTCTTCGGCGATAACTCTATAGTTTTTTCCTTCCATTCGCCCGACGATCCCGATAACAGTTCTGGTGCCAATATCCAGGGCAAAAATATGGTTGTCGGTGGTAGACTGGGATAAAGACATGGTATAATCCTTTCACCTTATGGTTGTTTTCTAAATTATACCTTAGAATTATACCTTAGAAGCAATATTTTCTTCAACAAGACAGACTTAATTAACATTTTGAGGGAAAATTGTTGATAATGGACAGGATTGCTTCTCCATGGGCAGATACTTTTTTCTCTCCCAGCCCCTTTATGCCCCTCAGCTCTGCCAGGGTTTGGGGCCGTACTCTGGCTATTTCCATGAGCACGCTGTCGTGGAAGAAAATATAAGCTGGCTTTTGCTCTTGCCTGGCAAGGCTGCTGCGATATTCTTTCAGCGCAGACAGCAACCCCATCTCATCCGGTGCCGTTTCATTTTTGTTTGCATCGTCCTTTACAGGCCGGCCGGCTAATTCTTTTAATCCCACCTTGTTTTTCTTAATCATTACCGGCAGGGGCTCACTTTTCTTCAATGCTTTCCTGCCTAGCGCAGTCAAAACCACCACCGGATACTCCGCGCCCTTTAAGGCAAGGTAGCCGTCCGCCAAGAGCCGGTCGACCATTTCCAGGATCGCTTTTCCGCTTTTGCCCGCCAGGCTGCGGTAGTAAATCAGGCTGTCATACCCAAAGGCAGACATGTTAGCGGACGCGGCACCCCGGAGAATGTCCGCCAGTTTCTTGCGGCCCACCCCCCGCTGCAGTTCCGCCACGCAGGACAGCACAACCAGCGGCTCTTTTGAAAACTCCAGATTGCCTGACGCAGCGGCCAGGCAGTTGTCACAGCAAGGTTCCGTCCTGCCCTCGGGTTCTTCTCCAAAATACTCCAGCAGCATTGCTCTTCTGCAGCGGGTGGTATTGGCCCAGTTCACCACGGTAGAGAGCTTGTTCTTGCGGTAGGCCAACCGGTTTTCCACCTCCGACAGGGCGGCTTGCACCGCCCCTGGCGCCGGGCGTTTTCCCGGTTCCACATAAAGGTATTCTTCGTCCCGATCGAACAATCTAATAGCCTGCAGCCGCTCAAGCATGCTGACAACCAGTCGCAGCTTGGTTTCGCCCAGGCCGTTTCGCTCCAGCTCAACCAGCGGTACGGCAGACCTCCCGCCCTCCGCGTGCCTGGCACAGGCCCGCCAGAAAATAGCCAGATCATCGCGGGTGACTGCATCGTTGTCAATGAACCATTCCTGCAGTCTTTTGTCTTTTAAAGAATACAGCATCCGGCACCGGGCCGGTAGGCCGTCCCGCCCGGCCCTGCCGATCTCCTGGTAATAGGCCTCCAGGGAGGCAGGCAGGCTGTAATGGACCACAAAACGAATATTGGCCTTGTCTATACCCATGCCGAAGGCGTTGGTGGCCACAACTACCCTGATTTCTTCCCTGATGAAAGCCTCCTGCACCCTGTCGCGCTCGCCGGGGGGCAGACCGGCATGGTAGCAACCTGCGGGAATACCCAAAGAATCTTTTACCCAGACGGCCACTGCCTCGCTCTCTTTCCTGGTGGCGGCGTAGATAATGCCGCTGCCACGCTGCCCGTTGAGGAACTCTCGCAGTGCCGCCTGTTTCTCCCCCTCGTCGTCAGCCCTTTGTGCTGAAATATACAGGTTGGGCCGGTCGCTGCTTGCTGCTACCATCCTGGCGCCGGGTATGCCCAGTTGCTTCAAGATGTCCCGCTGGACAGCCGGCGTGGCCGTGGCGGTGAGGGCCATAATCCGCGGGCGCCGCGGAAGTTGTTCATAAAAATCTCCGATCCAGAGGTAGTCCGGCCGGAAATCATGACCCCACTGGGAGATGCAGTGGGCTTCGTCCACCACCAGCAGATCCACATCCAGTTCTTTGATCAATTCATTGAAATATCTGTTGCGCAGTCGTTCCGGCGCAATGTAAACAAGTTTATACTGGCCGCTGCGAATACCGCGCATCCTCAGCCGGTACTCTTCCGGGTTGAGCTGGCTGTTGAGCGTGGTGGCTCTGGAGTAATCCTTTTCCTGCAGGTTGTCCACCTGGTCCTTCATCAAAGCCACCAGGGGAGAAATTACCAGGGTAAGGCCGGGAAGCAGCAGGGCCGGAAGCTGGTAGCAAAGGGATTTTCCGCTGCCGGTAGGCATAACCGCCAGTACATCATCCCCGGCCAGAGCCGCTTCAATCACCTCTCTTTGCCCCGGGCGGAAGCGTTCAAAATGAAAGTGCTTGGACAGGGCTTCATCTAAAGCCGGACCCGTTCTCATAAATAACCTCCATTGCATCTTACGTAAGAATATCAGCTTTGCGGTCAAGTATAGCTTTCATTAATATATTCTAGTTGCACATTTGAACAGTTCCCCGTATAAAACTATAACAGAATTATTTAGTGTAATAGAATCCCACTTGCATATAGGAATATCCTAATAATATAGCGGTTTAAAAACCGGCGTTTCTTAGTAAACTGAAGTGTTGGGAAAATATTCAGAGTCAGAACTTAACATATGTTTTTTACATCATTTAAATCTTTACCTTTTAACAATTGAAAATTTGCCCAATTTTTTTCCCAATTCTTATTCTTTCTTCCGAAGATGGCCAGGCACAAGTACAACAGTACTTATATTATGGATATCCGCCATGGTTTCAAAAGAAATGCGGCCTTTCCATTAACCGGAGGGCTGGAATTGGTCCGCTGGATAGCCCGCGGTGCCATAGCAAGAGGTGATAGTTTCCTGTCATGATTAGAAAATAATCCTTTTTTATGGAAGGAAAATGTACGTATATGTAGAAATGGATAATATTATCACCGGGTCGCAGACATAATCGGCCCGGTGTTTTTGTTTTGTTCTGGATACTTTATATAAATGCTTGATGTGATTTTAAAAAATTTTCCGACCTGTTATTTAGCAATGACAAATAGTTGTCTTTATACTTTGTTAGTATAGAAATAGAAATATGTAAAATATTAGTACACAGGAGGCTCATTTTGCACGCATACATCAAGTTGAGGATGGACCTGTCCTCGCCGGCCATACCCATTCACTACAATTATCTTATCCAATCGGCCGTTTATGCCGCGTTGCCGGAGGTCATGGCAGCTCGTATCCATGACGAGGGATTTAAAAGCGGCAAACGTAGCTTTAAAATGTTTTCCTTTTCCCGGTTGCTGGGCAGGTTTTCCTTCGATCGAACCGCAGGAACCATTGCCTTTCCGGAAGGGGTATCCCTGGTAATTTCCTCACCGGACACGGGATTTTTCCTTGCGCTGGTTAACAACCTGCTTACAAAAAGCTCTATTCGCCTCGGTCAATCTCGTTTTTATGTGGAAGAAGTGCGATTTGATGAGCAAAAGGCGGAAAGTGAGGTTCTGACTGTGCGCACTCTTTCACCGGTGGTGGCTTACAGCACTCTTTTAAGGCCCGAAGGGGGCAAGTATACCTGCTACTACCAGCCTGGGGAAAGGGAATTCGATAGGCTGATCACGGCCAACCTGGCTAAAAAGCACGAAGCCTTCCACGGCCTCCGGCCCCCGGATGGGGAGATAAAGGTACGACCGCTGGACAGACCCCGCCTGCACGTAACTACGTATAAAAACACCGTGGTGAAAGGCTACACCTGTCGCCTGAAGCTGAGCGGGCCGCGGGAACTGCTGCAGATGGCCCTGGACGCCGGCCTGGGAGGCAAAGGGAGCCAGGGGTACGGGTGTGTGGAGAAGATCGAGAGGTTAAAGGCCGGGAAAACTTAACTTTAAAGATGGCGCGATATGCGACTGTATACTAATCAATGCCCCCGGCTTTTTTAGCTTCGTTTAAAAAGTTAAAGAAACATTTTCAGATTTCCGGCTTTTCAAGTAAATAGCTGAGTTCTTTAACGATCGGATCAAGAGGCTATGTTCAAGGACGTTCGTTCAAGGACGTTCATTGTATTCTCCTAAAAGGGCAAAACGCTAGACGCATTTTTTGCAACTGCCAAACTTTTTCCTTAACTATTTTTTTCCGTAACCAATCGGAGTTTTGGGTGATGGCCATTTCCCATTCATCACAGTACCATTGGAATGTTTTTAATAGATCAATTTCAACCGGATTGCGGATTTATGATTGCCAAGCGTTATATATTTTCCTATGGTTATTGCGGTTGAAAATCTGTTTGTTGCTTTGGAACAAGAATATAACCTCTTTTTATTTAAATAATCCTTATAGGTAGACTATCAACAAAAACAAATGTTTCAATTCCTAGGCAGGTATAAATATCAATTTTTATCAATTTCAACATTGTTTAATTTTACCATAGATTTTTTGTAGATGCAAGTAACTATCAACAAAATCAAATTAAGAACTTGGACTTGTTAACAATAATTAGTATACTTAGAAAGAGTATATTATAATTGCATTTTTATGGGTTACAAAAGTAAGCTCACTCAAATTAAGCTATGGAGGTGAGGTAATTGAATTTAACCCAGATTACATCCCAAGTTGGTTCTACTGTTTTAAATAATTTACCATTCGTTCAATTACCAAAAGTAAAAAAAGAAAAAGGGGAAGTATCTTGTTCTGCTAAACTGGTTTTTGATTTACAAAAAATACAGCTTTATTTTAAGTTTCACTCACGAGATAAAACTGAGCAGGAACTATTCTATTTTGGGAATAACAAGGGTGCTTCGGCACAGATATTTTTAGTTCGTGCATTGAAGGATGTAAGATACTTGTTAGGTCCTGCATTAAGTGATTTGTTTTTGGAATTAAAAAAATTTAATATGCAAAATTGTGAGCTTGGCCAGATTTTAAAGGATTTGCAGAAAGCGGAATTATATGTTCAACTGGATAAAGTAAAGGGTGGATATGTAGCGAATGATAAATGGCGTGAATACCAGGGGAAAAAAGTTTATTATGATAAAAATAAAGGTACTTTTGTGGTTTCAGAACAGGTAATTACTATTGAAAGAATGATTAGAGATTTTGAGGAATTAAATCCACAAGAGAAGATTGTTGTAATTATTCCATCCGTGGTTTTACCGGATGGCTCAGAACTGGCATTAAACGAACATCCGGATTATCATTTATTGGTGCGGAAATCAATGCGATTGGAAATGGATGATGTTAGCAAATTAAACAAGACAAAATTAAGAATATGTCATTTGTGTCGTTGTATGATGCCCCAAGTTGCTAGTGATAAATATTTAGCGAAGTTGTCACGAACTGGATTAAACAAAATTTTTACGACAACTACAATAAATACTGCAAAAGGTATTAAAAAAACAGGATTCGATGATTCTTATGCTATTTGTCAGAAATGTTACGGAAAACTCAGTCAAGGTGAACGGTATATAGCAGATAATCTTTCTGTCCGAATTGCTGGGGAAAGTGTTTTTATCTTACCCGAAGGATTGCAAAAACCTTTTACCACATATGATTATTTCCCAAAAATTAAAGATGCCGTGGACTTTGTATTTAAAGTTAAGGATGCTAAAAAATGGTATGATGAGGCCGAAATAGAAGCTGAAAATCAGTTTTTTCCTGGCGGAGGATATACTATTAATCTGGTGTTTTATAGATCTGATGGGAAATCAATTAAGGTATTAGATACATTGGAAGACGTACCCCCCTTTAGGATAATCGAAATCATGAAGTTTTTTGGAACTTGGAAAGATAGAATGAGAGAGCAGACTAAATCTGGTATGTCTTTAGGAAAAGTTTATAGGATCATTCCTGTGCGCTCTAATAAAAAGAAAGAGCAACTGGATATTCAACGCGTCTTAGATGTATACAAGTCGCTATTACTAAGACAATTGATTAATCCAAGACTATTATTTCAATATGCAATGGAATCAATAGGTAAAGGATTATCTCAGATTCATAGACAGAAATATGATATCTATCGAAATTTACCGTATTACGCAAAAGAAGGAGCCGATTTTTATTTGCGCGATACTATAATGAACCATTTAGTTCTTATGCAAGTGTTACAAAAAACTGATGTTTTACTTAAACCTATTTTTAGAAAGGATGTGGTGGCTTTGGAGCAAACATTTCAAAATGAGAAGGTGCAAGAATCTATTCAACGTATGGAGAATTTTATACAGGAGCAAGGGTTTAGTGCTGAAGCTAGAGGGCTATTCTATTTAGGAGCGCTACTTCATCGAGTGGCATTAGCGCAATATAGTAAGGGACACAAAAGTAAACCGATCTTGAAAAAAATAAATTTTCAGGGGATGAAGTCGCGGGATTTGCAACGACTTTTTTTGGATTTGACTGAAAAACTTTTACAATACAGACGGATGACAGCTTTTACGGATGCTCTTATTAGCCAGCACCAAATGTATTATGGCCATGTTGTTGCTAGTTCTAATGCAGAATTGGATGAATTACAAAATGTCTTCTTCCTGTTAACAGGATATTCATATATGGTAAGTAGCAAAGTGCCGGATGCAAACAGTGAAGAAATACAGGCACAACAGGGTATTATGTCTGAAGAAGAGATTGGTCAAGAGGAAACTGAATAAAAGAAAGGGGAAAAAATAGTGGTTAAAAGTAATCGTGATTTTTTATTTTTGTTTGAGGCGGTAATGAATAACCCAAATGGCGATCCTGACCAGGAAAATAAGCCACGCATGGACTATGAGACTAATACCCTACTGGTGAGTGATGCCAGACGTAAACGGGATGCGAGGGATTTCATAAAAAGTAAGGGATACCCTATTTTTGTTGATACCTTATCAGAGAACAAGGTGTCCATGGAGACGATGTTTGACGCAGTAGTTGGGAGTTTTTTGCAAGATAACGTAAAAGCTAATAACCTTTTTAATAAGTATTCAAATCTAAAAGAACTGGCTGAAATTGCGGAGGTTTCTATCGAAGATTTAGATCAGTATATTCGAAACAGAAAGGAACTACTTAAAAATAACAAGAAAAAGGCCGAGCTTATTAGATTCAACAATGAATTATTAACTGCAATAATTAAGGAAAAATTGATTGACATTCGTTGGTTCGGTAGTGCGATGGCCGTGGAAGGAGTTTCAAGGACATACACAGGTCCTATTCAACTGGCTTGGGGTTACTCGTTACACCCTGTGGAATTGGTAATTTCAAATACGATATCTTCAATTATGAATGAGGATAATTCTACATTCGGAAAAAAATATAAAATTCATTATGCGCTAACAGCACATTACGGGACTGTAAGTAAACGCAATGCCGAAAAGACTGGGATGACAGAAGATGATTTAGCTTTATTTCGTAAGGCGTTGGTGCAAGGAATGATGAGTAATCAGACGGATAGTAAACAAGGTCAATCTCCTCTGTTGTATTTGGAAATAGTTTATAACCCGGAATTTGACGGATATTTAGGTGATTTAAGGCGATTTATTAATGTGAATTATGATGAAAAACATTCAATTCGTAAGATTACTGATTTACAAATTGATTTTAAACCTTTAAATAATGTGTTAAGTAAAATTCCTGGAATGTATGAAAAAGTATTATTGTGGAAACATCCAGCTTTGGTGGAAGATGTCTTTAAGAACGTACCGATTCAGGTTGGTGAATTAGATTTATTTGAAACAATTCCGGCCCGTTCATAAGGGGGTATGGTTTTGAATATTCTTTCATTTCGTCTAAAGGGGAAAATGGGGCATTTTCGGAGGTATTATTCTAATTCTTCCTCTTTAACATATTCCATCCCACCCCGAACAACAATCTGCGGAATACTGGCTGGAATTTTAGGAATGGAGCGAGACAGTTATTATGAGCAGTTTTCTGTGGAGAACTGTGATATAGCTTTGGCACTGCTTAGTCCGATAAAAAAACAGATTCATACTTTAAACTTGTTGATGATAAAATCTGATAACGACCTAAATGGTTCCCAAGAATTTCATACGCAAATACCTACAGAGATGATCCTACCTGCTAATATACGCTCCGGTGAATTGCATTACCAGATTTGGGTACACCACAAAAATACACATATAATGAATGTATTACATGAGGTATTGGGACAAGCTGATTACGGTTATGGTTCCAGATATATACCCGTCAGTTTGGGAACAGCCTATCATTTAGGATGGTTGGAGTATGATGGTATAATCAAGGGAGTCGAGTGTTACAGCGAAGATGCAGAAGATGCATTAGAGTTTGACTCGGTTTTACCTATTAACTGTTTAAAACAGCTTTGCCTTGATGCGGTAGAGATAGGGGATCGATTTATCAGAGAAGAGCTACCGTTGGAGTTTGATAAAGACCGGCGATTAACTGCTAATGGAATGGGGGATGTACTCATCAACTTATCAGCATCACATATCAAGGCTAAAGTTCATAGTTATGTCAAATTAGGTGAGCTAAATCAAAGAATTGTTTGGCTTAAATAAATGTATTGAGAATATACTAAATTACGTGTAAATGGTTAATACTACCATTAAAGGAGTTGACCATTTATGCAAGCCATGCAAGACAAAACGATCAAGGAATTAGCAAAGGATTGCCACAGTGTGGAAGACGTACATGAGATGCTCAAGAATCTATTCAAGGACATTTTGCAACAGATATTCGAGGCTGAAATTGAAGAGCACCTCGGGTATAAAAAACACAGCATCGAAGGTAATAATACTGGAAACAGTCGTAACGGTTACAACAAAAAAACTATCCAAACCAAGTTCGGCAAGACAGAAATAGAAATTC